>JBGTLT010000239.1:0-29339 GCA_041743975.1 Zeaxanthinibacter sp. | reverse complement strand
CCTGAACGGGGATGAAATCGAGATAGATTTTGGCGGTGCCTGTGCCGGAGAGGTTACGGTAACCGGCCTGATTACTGAAGATACAACATGGACACGAAATAATATTTATCTGTTAGGTGGAAAAGTGGTTGTTGATGTAGGGGTTACGCTTACCATCGAACCCGGTACCATTATTAAAGGAAAAGCTGGAATTGGTTCCCTGGCTTCCGCGCTCATCGTTCAAAGGGGATCTTCCATCAATGCTGTTGGTACGCCAGAACGCCCCATTATTTTTACCTCAGAACAGGATAACATCAAGGTAGGCCAGACGGCCGGTACTAACCTTGACGAAATGGATAACTCCCTTTGGGGTGGTGTCCTGGTCCTGGGGAACGCCCCTGCTTCCCTATCCGGAGACGTTACCGAAGAACAGATTGAAGGCATCCCCGCCAGTGATACGTTCGGTCTTTTTGGAGGGAGCGATGCTGCCGATGATTCCGGAGATCTGGCCTATATCTCCATCCGGCATGGTGGCGCCATCATCGGTGAAGGAAACGAAATAAATGGCTTAACCCTGGGTGGGGTTGGAACAGGAACTTTAGTAGACAACATTGAAATTGTTGGTAATGAAGATGACGGGATCGAGATTTTCGGTGGTACCGTGAACGTGAGCAATATCTTTGTATGGGCTGGAGGCGATGATGCCCTCGACTTTGACCAGGCCTGGAGTGGAACCCTCGACAACGCTATGGTCGTGCAGGGCATCCGCTCAGACAGCGCCATGGAATTGGATGGTCCCGAAGGCAGTACCCTTGGCGGCTATACCCTGAACAATATTACCCTTGTTGGCAACACCGAAACAGGCACCGGAGCCGGTTCCAGACGGATTGCCGATTTCAGGGATGGCCTTCAGGCAAGCATTAACAATGTCTATGTTACCGGATTCCTTCCATCTTCAACTGTTCGTTTGAATGGAGACAAGTCTGTCGGTACCTATAATGGCGGCACCCTGACTTTCTCCAACTGGGAAATAGTACTCCCCACTGGAGTTGCAACTGTAAATGATATGCATATCCTGGAAGGTGTTACCGTTGCTACTGATTTTGTTACTGACGCGTCCGGTTGGGCCACCGCAGTAACTGCCGGTTCGCAAACCGTTGGAGCAGACACCTCCGCCTTTGCATGGACCTATGCGAATGCCAAAGCAGAACTTGGATTCTAGGACCAGTTCAGCTACACTATAACAGAATGCCCGTCCGAAATATCGGGCGGGCATTTATTGCAATTAATACGTAAAGCAACATGATCAAAAATTTATTGACCTTAGGATTCATTCTTTTCTTATGCCAGCTTGCGCTTGCGCAAGGAGGTATTTCAGGAACCTTATATGACGGGGAAGCGAATGATGTATTACCATTTGCCAATGTCCTGGTAAAAGGGACCACCATAGGGACTACTACCGACTTCGATGGCAAATATGAGTTTGATATGGAGCCTGGAATCTACACCGTGGTCTATTCCTATCTGGGCTATGAAACCAAGGAAATTTCCGGGATTGAAGTAAAAGCCAATGAATTTACCATTGTGGATGTAACCTTGAATGTACTGCCCAACGCCCTCGATGAAGTGGTGGTTACCACCACGGTTACCAAGAATACCGAAGCCTCAGTCCTTCAATTGCAAAGGGCATCGGTAAAATTGCTGGATGGCCTCTCCCTCCAAAGTATTAAAAACACAGGGGCCAATGACATCGCCGCAGCGGTGAAAGCGGTTCCGGGCGTATCTGTTCAAGGCGGAAAATATGTGTATGTGCGTGGTCTGGGCGATCGTTATACCAAAACTACCCTTAATGGGATGGATGTTCCCGGTCTGGACCCGGACCGGAATACGCTGCAACTGGATTTGTTCCCAACCAGCATCCTTGACAACATACAGGTGGTGAAATCATTTACACCTGAAGCATCAGCTGATTTTACAGGGGGATATGTAGATATTATTACCAAGGACATTCCAACCAGGCAGGAATTCAGTGTCTCCGCGGGCCTGGGGTATACTTCCTCCATGCATTTCAATTCGGACTTCCTTTCCTCACAAAGCAGTGGAACGGATATCCTGGGCTTTGATGACGGGCAGCGCGACCTGCAGATAGCCCGGCAACAAACCATTCCTCCTCCCTCCGCAGGAAGCAGCGTCCTTACTGTCCTGACCCAGCGCCTCGAGCCTGAAATGGCAGTAAAACAGGAACAAAGTTTTATGGATTATAATTTTGGCTTTACAGCCGGGAACCAGTACAATGTTGGAAAGGAAGGCCGTTTGGGCTTCCTCGCCTCCCTGAGTTACCGGAATACCACCGAGTTTTATGAAGATGCACAGAACAATTTCTGGTTCAAAACCCGCTCCGATAACAGTATTTATGAACTGGAACCCGACCGGCTGCAAAGCGGGGACATTGCCTTGAACAATGTGCTGGTCAGCGCCTTGGGCGGGGTTGGTTTAAAAACGAAGAAATCCAAATATAAATTCAACCTGCTCCATATACAAAACGGGGAATCGAGGAATGCCTTCTTTGATGTGTCCTCCGTTCTTTTTGATGAGGTACGTGGCGTACGCGACAATATTGAATATACACAAAGTTCCATCACCAACGGCTTCCTTGGGGGAACCCATACCAATGAGGATGCCTCCTGGACCTATGAATGGAGGCTGTCGCCTACCTTATCGCTTATCGAAGATAAAGATGTTCGCTTTACCTCTTTTGAGATCAGTGATACCGGGGAGCTGATTATCCGCGCCAGCAGTTTTGGACCCCCAACGCGGATCTGGCGGGACCTTGAGGAAATAAATCTAGCAGGGAAGCTGGACCTGACCCGGAAACATATCCTGTTTGGCAGAGATGCCAAGCTCCTGTTCGGGGGTGCCTATACCTTTAAAGAGCGGGATTTCAGCATCGACCAATATTTCCTGACCGTGCGGGGGAATACGGCAACCCCCATTGACGGGAATGCAGACAACCTGCTGCTACCGGAAAACATCTGGACTCCACAGTCAGACACGGGCACCTATGTTGCCGGAAACTTTGAACCCACAAACACCTTCGAAGCCTACTCCACCCTGGCAGGGGGCTATATTTCCGAAGAATTTCAGCTGTCCGCGCGGTTGAAAAGCATACTAGGCCTGAGGTATGAAAAGTTTGAAATGTTCTATACCGGACAGAACAACCTGGGAGACCTGGTCCTCGAGGAGAAAAAGATCATAGATGCAGCGGATTTGTTTCCCTCCCTCAACCTGATCTATGATCTGAATGAAGAAGGAAGTACCAAATTGCGGGCTACCTATGCAAGGACCACAGCCAGGCCCTCCTTCAAGGAAGCATCCATCGCGGAGATTTTTGATCCCTTGACAAACCGTATCTTTATTGGGAACCTGGATATTCAACCCACTTATATCGGCAACTATGACCTGAGGTTTGAACGCTATGGTGAAAATTCACAATTCTTTGCCCTGAGTGCCTTTTACAAGGCCTTTACAGACCCCATAGAATTGGTTGCCTTTGAGCAGGCGCCGGATAACTTCAAGCCGCAAAACGTGGAATCTGCCCAGGTTCTTGGTGCCGAACTCGAAATGCGCCAGGGTCTTGAATTTATTGATGCGGGATTAAGAGATATATCCTTAAACGCGAACTTCTCCATAATCGACTCCAAAGTAGACATGAGCGAAACCGAATTCAATTCCAGGACCCTGGCCGTCAGGCAAGGGGAAACCATTGAAGATACCCGGGAATTGCAAGGCCAGTCGCCCTATTTGATCAACGTTGGTTTCAATTATAAGGGAGAAAACAATGGCTGGCAATCAGGCCTGTTTTACAACGTACAGGGAAAAACCCTTGAAGTAGTGGGTATTAGGGCCGTTCCCGATGTATATACCCTCCCCTTCCATAACCTGAGCTTTTCCGTAGGGAAGGAATTTGGAAAAGACCGGAATTCCAAAATTACCCTGCGTTTCTCCAACATCCTGAACGATCAGCGGGAAAGTGTGTACCAATCTTTCCGGGCCACAGACCAGATTTACTCCCTGAGAGATCCGGGGCAGGCCATCTCCCTCGGATACAGCTGGGATTTTTAGTCCCTGTAACGCCTTGAAAACCCCTGGATAAGCATCCCGGGGTTTTTTTGGTTATAGGAACAAAGTGGCACCCTCCCCTGACCTTTTGATGAACAAAGCATAACCTGTCGCTAACATTAGCTTTACATTATAGCTGTTCCTTTGCCACGTAAAACACTACAAATGAAAAATAGCCTTTTGGTTATCGTGATGTTATCCACCGGCCTGCTCTTTTCGCAGGACTACGGATCCGTCAGGGGTACCATCACCGATAATGAAGCGCATAACGAACCCCTTCTGTTCGCCGACATTACACTTAAAAATTCGGAGCAGGCCCAATGGAATACGCAGACGAACTTCCACGGGAATTTTGAATTTTTGGAAGTTGCCCCTGGCCCCTATACGCTGGTAGTGCGCTATCTGGGGTATGAACCCTACGAAATGCCCATACGCATTGAAGAAAATAAGAAGACCCATATTCTTAAAGGCTTGCAGGCTAAAAGAATACAGCCAGGCCAGGTAGTTCAGGTCGAAGGCCCGGCGATGCGATAGGCAGCTATACCTTACCGCAATAGACGCTGCAACCCTTATAAACTCCCATGTAAGGATCCGGGCGTACATAAAAATAAAAAGCATCCGCCGTGGCGGATGCTTTATTTCTTACTTACCCTTAGGGGCGCTTAATCCTTCGTTACAATACCGGAGGCATTTTTAGGCTCGCTAACACTCGCAATCTGGTTGTCTGCGAATTCCACTTCTTTCATGCTGTCGCTGGTCCAAAACATCCATGTTCCGGTCCGAACGCCATTCTCATACTGGCCCATGGCAGTTTTATCCCCTGTCTCATTAAAGCTGATCCACTGTCCATGCAATTCCCCTTTCAGGTTAAACGTGCCTTCCTGACTGACCATACCGTTTTCGTGAAAATAGGTAGCTTCAACCAAATTGGTTTCCGCATTAAAATTCTTTTTTACTTTTTCCTGGCTATATCCCCCTTGTACTGCAAACAACAGGGCCAGAATTACGAGTGCTTTATTCATGATCATTGATATTAGGTGCTTAGGTACCCTAAAGATATAACAATTAACTTTAATTCTATATTTTGTTAACGTTAATTTTACATTAGAAGTATCTCCAGGAATCATTTTTCCGGTTGTGCCGCCGCATTCATGTCCTGCAACAAAGATTCTTTTCTATTCTCCTATCGTTCTTAAATAACTTATGATCAATATTATATCCCCATTTAACCATGTTTTTGGCATTCATTTACAGTATGTCTTATGGATGGCCTAAGAAGTATAAATACCGATGACTACCTCTGGACAGGGACAAATTTATTTTAGATGCCTCTTAACCTTCAGGCAACATTATCTTAACACTGGTGCTCGCGCGCTGCTGCGCCATAAAACGGTACCAACATGATTTTCAAATGCATCCCTGACTTTATGTAATCCTGTTTATTGATAAAATGTTGATCCTGGGGTACCTGGAGGGCCAGCCATTGGCATGGGTTTGTTTTACAGTAGCAGGAAAAACAGTGCCCGGGAATAGAATTTTGGCCTTCAGCTTCAGCCCCCTGGAGGTGATGAATGGAAAATGCTCCTGGTCCAATAGGTGAATTCGCAGGTACAGGCTGGTTCACTGGCATACACTTTTCACCCAATTTAAAATTCAAGTTAGAAGCCGGGCTCGCAAACCGCGATTTCTGGGGGCGTTCCGAACCTACCGGCAACGCTTTGAGTTATCCCTCACATGCTGTTTAGTTTTCTTACAGGAATTTCAATATCTTGCTCGAACAGGTAAAAGTGTCAGAAAACATAGAATGGTTACTTGCTACTGCCATCCATCAACAGGCAAGCAGATCTTAGCTTTCCGGACTTTCAGGCCCCTGGAAGAACATATGTATCGTATTCTGGTTGAAATACTTTTCTAAGGATAGAAATAACATTTAGGTAACATTCCAGCCCCCCTAACAATAGATATTTGCAAATTGTTTTATCTTGAGTCTATGGACAACTTTTATTTGATCATGGTCATTGCACTTGGGGTCCTGGCGATCGCCGACCTGGTCGTTGGGGTTAGCAACGATGCCGTGAATTTTTTAAATTCTGCAATTGGCTCCAAGGCGATCTCCTTTAAAACCATCATGATTGTCGCAAGCCTCGGGATTGCTCTGGGGGCTATCTCTTCAAGCGGGATGATGGAAGTTGCCAGGAAAGGCATATTCAATCCGGGGGAATTTTACTTTAATGAGATCATGTTCATCTTTATGGCAGTGATGATCACGGATATCCTCCTGCTCGATTTTTTCAATACCATTGGAATGCCTACTTCCACTACGGTATCCATTGTATTCGAACTACTGGGTGCATCGGTTGCCATGTCCATTATAAAAATAGGGGCTGATGGAGGTAGTATCACAGAGGCCGTAAACTATATCAATACCTCTAAAGCCACTGAGATCATCGCGGGGATTTTGCTCTCAGTTGTTATCTCCTTCAGTATTGGAGCCTTTGTACAATGGCTAACCCGGTTGTTGATATCGCATAATTTTGAGAAAAATGCCAGTTGGGTCGGTGCGGTATTTGGTGGCATCGCACTGACAGCGATCACTTATTTTATTTTTATCAAAGGAATCAGTGATACACCCTTTGCTGATCAGAGATATGACCTATTTGGCGGGGCCAATATTTCCGGATTTCTGGAAACCAATGCCTTCGCCATCGTCAGCATATGTTTTGTTGTGTTGTTTCTGCTTTCAATAGTCCTTATCCATTTTGGACGGGTCAATATATACAAGGTTATTATCGGGACAGGTACGTTCGCCCTCGCTCTGGCCTTCGCAGGAAACGACCTTGTGAATTTTATCGGTGTCCCCATTGCAGCTTACCAATCCTATGAAGCCTGGACCCTGTCAGGGGAGGCCGCCACGGAATTCAGCATGGGGGTATTGGAATCAAAAGTCCCTACGCCAACCATTTTACTGTTCCTTTCCGGGATGGTGATGGTGGCAACACTATGGCTCTCCAAAAAGGCACGTTATGTTACAGACACAGAGATCAACCTGGCCCGTGAAGGAGAAGCAAAGGAACGTTTTGAACCAAATTTCCTATCGAGGGGTGTGGTACGGTTTGCGATGTCCATAGGACAATTTTCATCCGCCCTCCTGCCCGTTTCTGTCAAGAAACATATCGATAAACGCTTTGAGAAGCCTGTTATAGTTCTGCCCAAAGGCAAGACCCACGAACTTCCGGCATTTGACATGATAAGGGCCGCCGTGAACCTGATGGTTGCCGGGATCCTGATTTCCATTGCCACCTCCTATCAGCTCCCCTTATCCACCACCTATGTCACCTTTATGGTTGCCATGGGATCATCGCTTGCAGACAGGGCCTGGGGTAGCGAGAGTGCCGTTTACCGCGTTGCCGGAGTCTTAAATGTGATCGGGGGATGGTTCATGACTGCCATTATTGCTTTTATCGCTGCCGGTGTAGTTTTGACCCTAATAAGTTTTGGCAAGGGGGCCGCCATTGCTATTTTATTGTTTGTTGCCGTATTGCTACTGGCCAGAAACTATATATCCTATACCCGAAAATCAAGGGAAATCAGGGCGGAAGATAGTCTGAAACGGACAGAAAGCAGTTCCATCACCGGGGTGATGGAAGAAAGCTCCAAGAATATTTCGAATGTGATCAAACGAAGCCATAAAATTTATTCCAATTCCATCAATGGATTGGCCACCCAGAACCTGAACGTGCTGAATAAGAACAAAAAGCAGGGTGCCAAATTATCAAAGGAGATCGATGAACTGCGCGACAGTATTTTTTATTTTATAAAAAACCTGGATGAAAAAAGTGTAGGGGCCAGCCATTTTTATATCAACATGCTGAGTTATCTTCAGGATATGGCACAAACCCTTGAATATATTGGCAAGGTATGTCATAAACATGTCCATAACAATCATAAAAAACTCAAATTCAACCAGGTAAAGGACCTTAAGGAAATCGAAATAAAACTAGGCGAACTCCTTACGCAAAGCAAGGATGCTTTTGACAGTCACTCCTTTGAAAAAATTGGAAAGATCCTGGAATCCAAGCCGGAACTATTTGAACTGGTATCCCAAAAAATTGAGAAGCAGATCAGCCATACAAGGACAGAAGAATCCAGCCCAAAAAATACTACCCTTTACTTTTCCCTTTTATTGGAATCAAAGGACCTGATGGTTTCAACCTTCCAGCTTTTAGAGCAGTACACCACCACATACAGTGGCAATGGGAATCTCCCTCCGAGGATGTAACCATTTGGTTGTCAGGAACTTGAAAAATACATAAAACTAATACCCTGAATGCGCAATACCCTGGTTTTATTTTGCTGCCTTGTGTTTTCATCAACCATTGCCCAGGAACTTAGCGGGGAGCAGCTCCTGGAAAATGCAATTCGCTACCATGATCCCGAAGGTGCCTGGCCCACATTTCACGGGCAGCTTACTATTGTAAGTGAATCCCCTGGGAAAAGTGAGCGGGTCAGTGAGGTTACACTGGACCTCCCTGCAAAATACTTTAAAGTATCAGCTGCCCGCGATGGGGATACCATCAGCTATGTCATCGATAAAGGGTCCTGTATTCCTGAATTGAAAGGTAATAGCACAAATGCTGAAGCCGCTGCCAAAGAACATGCTTGCGAACGTGGCAAGAGCATGAAGGATTATTACACCTATCTCTATGGCCTTCCAATGAAATTGAAGGATCCAGGCACCCTGGTGGACCCTGCAGTAAAAAGAAGGGAATTTAAAGGGAAAGAATACCTGGTTTTAAAAGTCATGTATGCAGCATCAGTAGGTAAGGATGCCTGGTACTTTTATTTTGAACCCACAACTTATGCCATGCAGCTGTATCAGTTTTATCATGATGAATCCAAAAATAACGGCGAGTACATCCTGTTAAGCGGCGAGACAGAAGTGTCGGGTATCAGGATGCCCCGGACAAGGGCCTGGTATTACAATAAGGATAATACTTACCTGGGCACGGATATCCTGAAAAAGGCCATCGCCTTATAACCGGTTTTAGTATCTTTCCAGCTGGCCGGGTTGCTGGTTAAAGCGGTAATCATGCAATGCCCTGCCGGTATGCTATCCATTTCCTTCTGGGTACTTCTTCCGGAATTTCGGACACATAGTTGTAGTGGTCCATTTTTTAGTATTTTAGATACTTTAAAAGGAAGCGGAATGGAACCAAGATCTCAGAGACGTATCCCGGGCCTGCTGTACTTCATGTTAGTGGCACTGGTGAGTACTCCCGACTGGGTAGCCGCCCAGTTTCAACCTGCTGCTATTTTTTCGGACCATATGGTATTGCAGCGCGACAGGGAGATCCCTGTCTGGGGTGTGGCAACACCCGGGGAGAATGTAGTTGTCTTCTTCAATGGATCAAATTACAGCACAGGAACAGGTACGGACGGTTACTGGGAAATACTACTTCCCCCTATGGTGGCCGGGGGACCTTTCCAAATGAAGATCGTTGGCGAAAGCGGTACGCGGGAATATGTGGATATACTGGTTGGGGACGTGTGGCTTTGCTCCGGGCAGTCCAATATGGAGTGGGTTCTGGCCAATACCCTGAATGCAGAAGCGGTAATCAGAAATGGGAACCACCCCCGGATCCGCCATTTTAAAGTCCCGCATGCTTCCGCCTTTTCTCCTGAAGAAACATTACCGGGGGGAGAATGGCAAAAAGCCACCCCGAAAACAGTTGGTGGTTTTACAGCAATTGGGTATTACTTCGCCAAATATATTGAGCAAAAGGAGGCTGTTCCTATTGGCCTGTTAAACAGTTCCTGGGGGGGAAGCCGCATTGAACCATGGATGGATGCCGAAGCCCTGGGTTATACCAACCCTGCACGGGTAGCAGAAGAACAAAAGGAAAAGCGGGGGGCTGCGCAGGATGCCTTTATGGAATTTTTGAGGAGCAAACTGGATACTATACCCATAGCAGACAGGGGAATGCGCGGGGAAGATGCTGTATGGGCAAGGAAGGAAACCGATGAAAATTCATGGGAAGAAATGGAACTTCCAAATCTCTGGGAGCAGGCAGGATGGGAAGGAACTGACGGTGTTTTTTGGTTCCGGAAAACCATTCCCCTGGGGAAAGGAATGCAAATTCAGGATGCAACCCTCAGCTTAGGCCCCATAGACGACAATGACCAAACCTGGTTTAACGGGCACCCCATTGGTGCTACTGATCAATACAATACCAACAGGGTTTACAGGGTACCATCAAAATACCTCATGGAGGGAGCCAATTCCATCACCATCCGCGTAACGGATACCGGAGGGGGCGGGGGCATCTATGGGGATCCTGAACAACTCTATTTAGAGGCCGGCAATAAAACCATCCTGCTGGCTGGCAAGTGGAAATATAAAGTTGGCATGGTCCATCCGGGGCCCATATCACATGACGATAACCAACAACCGACCCTGCTCTATAACAAAATGATCCATCCTATCCTGAAATTCCCCATAAAGGGAGTGCTCTGGTACCAGGGGGAGTCCAATGCCGGAAACCCAAAAGATGCCGGCGAATACGCGGAATTGTTCAAATCGTTGATCACCAGCTGGCGCAAGCTTTTTCAGGGTGGGGATTTTCCATTCCTGTATGTCCAACTGGCCAACTACATGGAAGCCAGGAAGCAACCGGAACCCAGTAACTGGGCCTTGTTACGGGAATCGCAGGGTAAGGCCCTGGAGCTTCCCAATACCGGGCAGGCCGTTATCATAGACATTGGGGAAGCGGGTGATATACATCCCCGTAACAAAGAGGATGTAGGCATGCGGCTGGCACTTGCCGCTGAACATATAGTATATGGCAGGGATGTTGAATTCTCCGGGCCAGTCCTGAGGAACATGCAGAAACAGGGAGCCAGGATAGTGTTGCAATTTGATCATATAGGGGGCGGTTTGGTTGCCAAAAATTCGGAACCCCTGAAGGGTTTCAGTTTGGCGGGCAAAAATGGGCATTTTGTCTGGGCCAATGCAGTAATAAAAGGGGATAAAATTGAGGTTTCAGCTGCGGAAATCGCAGATCCGGTTGCGGTACGGTATGCCTGGGCCGATAATCCGGAAGGTGCCAATTTGTACAATAAGGAAGGCTTGCCTGCTGGTCCTTTCAGGACCGACACTTGGGCCGAATAGCAAAATAGATAATCAACTAAATTAAAAAACGATAACATGAAATTACTATTTTGTTTCAGTTTAATGATCTGCCTTTTACCGGTGCATTCCCAGGGTCCGGAGGAGTTATTGTTAAAAGACTTCGATCCGGTATCTGCTTATAAAACAAAACAATCCCATATAGAACACGCTAAATTCCCCATTGTGGACTTCCATTCCCATCCCTATGCCAATTCAGAAGAGGAGATAAAGGAGTGGGTCCGTACGATGGATAAAGTTGGCGTACAAACTACCATAGTCCTGACGTACAGTACCGGGGACCGGTTTGACAGTATCTACAAATTATATGCCCCTTACGGGGATCGCTTTCAGTTATGGTGCGGGTTTGATTATACCGGATATACTGAAAAAGGGTGGAGTGAAAAGGCAGTGCTGGAATTGGAGCGGTGTTATAAGGTAGGTGCCAGGGGTGTCGGGGAACTTGGGGATAAAGGATCCGGACTTTTCTATTCCAAACCTTCACCCCCGGCAATCGGGATGCACATCGATGATGCCCGGTTGCAGCCGCTGCTTATACGCTGTGGCGAACTGGGGATGCCGGTTAGTGTACATGTAGCGGATCCCATTTGGATGTACCTTCCCATGGATCAGCACAATGACGGACTGATGAATGCCTATACATGGAAAATCGATACGGAAAAACCAGGTTTGTTGCAACACCAGGAATTGGTCAATACGCTGGAAAATGCCGTTAAGGCAAATCCAAATACCACCTTCATCGCCTGCCATCTGGCCAATTGCAGCCATGACCTGGGCATATTAGGGAAATTGCTGGATGCCTATCCAAATTTGTACGCGGATGTCTCCGCCCGTTATGCCGAGATTTCCCCTATCCCGAGACATGTAAAGGCCTTCTTTGAGCAGCATCAGGACAAACTTGTTTACGGTACCGATATGGGTATGGAAATCCCGATGTATGAAATTACCTTTCGGATCCTGGAATCTGCTGATGAACATTTTTATGATAAAAATCGTTTTTCATACCACTGGCCCCTTAACGGCCTGGATTTGAATGATAGTACCCTCAAAAAGCTCTATGGCGAAAATGCCAAAAAAATATTGAAAAAGTAACCTACCCCGGGATCAAGGCGTCCGTTTCAGGTCCGGGTAAAAAATTTCTTTACATTTTAAAATATAAACAGTAAATTGTATCTGATCCTTATAAACCAAAATTGTTGATTCCACTACCGACCGACAAATTGATGGTTACCCTTGAACTGGACATTGGGATGTTCTTTTTCTATCCCAATATGGTGGTCTCTCAGATGAATGAGGGCGTCATCGTAAATTTTGACAATGTCCTGCCTGTCTTTCTAAAAGGCCTTCAGTATTATACTTCTGAAACCCCGTTGGTCTATATTTCCAACCGGATAAATTCCTATTCTTTTGACCCTACCCTTCACCTGGAAGCACGAGAGGTATTTTCAAATTTGAAAGGGTATGGCGTAGTCGTATATAATGATATGAACCTTAGGATTGCGAAATTGGAACAAGAGTTTATCAATTGCCCCCTCCGGATTTTCAATACCCTCGAAGAAGCCAGGATCTGGGGGCGGCAAGTGGTGCAGGGCCATTGATTGAAAGGCTTAGGCTAATTGTATCCCAGGTTACCTGTAAAAATTCATTTCGTCCATATATTTCCAGACAGCCTCCGGGAGCATCGCCCGGATATCTTTCCCGGCTCTGTGTTTCTCCCGGATGAATGTGGATGAAATTTCCATGATAGGGGCATCAATACGGTGGATTTTTGGATGGTTGCTGTATTCAGTGGAAATTTCTCCCATAGCTACCCGGGGATAGCAATAGATAACGTGGTCCTGCAATATCTGTTCGTGGTTCTTCCATTTGTGTAACCCTTTCAGGTTATCTTCCCCCATTAACAATACAAACTCGATGCTGCTGCCATAACGTTCTTCCAGATGAACCAGGGTACGGATGGTATAATTCGGCCTGGGCAATTCAAACTCAATCTTACTCGGCTTTAAGTTGGGATAGTTTTTTACCGCTTCATATACCATCTGATACCGGTGGTTGTTGTCTAATAGAGACTCTTTTGCCTTAAACGGGCTTTTAGGGGTAATCACCAACCATACTTCCGCGAGATCAGAGAACTCCGCGATGTAATTGGCAATAACCAGATGCCCTATATGGATGGGGTTAAAGGTCCCAAAAAATAAACCGACCTTTTTCATTTCTTCAGTTCCTCATCAGGGACCGGGGTGCTGATAAATTCCTCCACCAAATCATGCGCTTCCATCAGTGCAACATCCAGGTCATAGTTTTTGATGATCCTGTCAAATTGCGGGGCCGTAGCCATTTCTATAGATGCCTTGGCGATCCGCATGTTTATTTTATCATCGCTCTCGGTGCTGCGTTTTTTCAAACGAATTTTCAATTCATCTACACTGGGAGGTTTTACAAACACCGCGAGTGTCCTATCCGGAAATTTCCGTTTGATCCGTAGCCCGCCAACAACATCAATATCGAAAATAACATTTTTCCCCTCCTCCCAGAACCTTTCCACCTCGCTTTTGAGTGTCCCGTAAAAATTATCGCGGTACACTTCCTCCCACTCCAGGAAGTCATTGTTCTTAATGTGATTCTTAAATTCGGAAATGGTCATAAAGTAATAATGTTCCCCATGCTTCTCCCGCGTCCGCCTGGGGCGTGAAGTCGCAGAAACGGAGAATGCCAGGTTCAGGTCCTTTTGAGCCAGAAGGTGCCTGACAATGGTGGTCTTTCCACTCCCGGAAGGGGCTGAGAAAACAAGTAATTTTCCACCTTTCATTATAAGACATTGAGCATTTGTTCCTTAACTTTTTCCAATTCATCCTTCATTTGCACAACCACCTGTTGCATTGGGGCATGATTGGCCTTGGAACCAATAGTATTGATCTCCCTCCCTATCTCCTGACTGATAAACCCCAATTTCCGGCCGTTTGAATCAGAAGATTTCAGGGTTTTGGTAAAATAATCGAGATGGTTGGAAAGCCGTACCTTTTCCTCTGTAATATCATATTTCTCTAAATAATAGATAAGTTCCTGTTCAAAACGATTGGCATCCACCTCTGCTTTTAAATCAGATACTGCTTTTTCGAGTCGTTCCCGAATTGTTGCCAGCCTGTCAGGGTCCATTTCAATGACCTTTTGGAGCAATTGTTTTAAAGCTGAAATCCTTTCCATAAAATCCTGTTCCAGGACCTTCCCCTCCTCAGACCGGAAGGCATGGATTTCATCCAGCGCTATTTTCAGGGTTTTTTGTATAGCCTTGTATTCCTCCTCGTCAATATCGTCCTTATCTGTCCTCAGCGCATCGGGTAACCGGATAGCCATTTCCAATAACTTAAGGTCATCCCCCTCGGCGATAGACCTCAATTGCTTCATGTATTGCCGTACTACCACTTCATTGAACCCGGGTGCGGCCTCATCTCCTGTTATTTCCACATACAGGCCAAAATCTATCTTTCCCCTTATGAGGGTGTTGGCTAATAATTTTCGCAGTTCCAACTCCTTTTCCCGGTAACCGGCAGGCATCCTGGCATTGATATCCAGGCTCTTGCTATTGAGGGATTTTAACTCTATGGTGATTTTTTTTGAAGGAAGTTGCGTAACATGCTTCCCAAACCCTGTCATGGATTGGATCATAAACTTTTATTAAATTTTGCCAAAGGTAGCTAAATTTGAGTTTTGGCAGACAGGCATCAGAATATTCAACCGGAGAACTTAATAATGCTGGAATTTACGGCACAATTGCTACGGTGCACAGACCCTTGGAATTAAAAGGTTTTCCCTCTATCGGAACATGCCATAGGCCCTGATACGGGATGAACGGATGCTGTCCGATTTTAATCGCTGCTGCCCTTGGGTGCAGAGAAGGGAGGCAGATCCCCCCTTTCTCTTATGAGGCTATAACTCCCTAACCCATATGTTGCGGTAGCTCACCCGGCTATTGTCCCCGTGGTCCTGGAGTTTTAATGGGCCCTTGCCATGGGCCGGATTTTTTGGCCACCCGATGTAAGGGGTAGTGCCTTTGATTTCCGTTTGGTCCTGAATCAGCACGCCGTTGTGCAGAAGCGTAATGGTCCCGGATTTTATCTTCTCTCCATTTTCATTGAATTCGGGTGCGTGGTAAATTATATCATAGGTATTCCATTCCCCTGTGGGAACTGAAGCCTTGGCCAGGGGGGGTCCCTGTTTGTAGATGGAGCCCACCTGCCCGTTGACATAGGTATCATTGTTGTTGTTATCCAGGACCTGTACCTCATATAAGCCGGAGAGGAATATGCCACTGTTTGCCCTGTGCTGCCCTTCTTCCATTACTTCGGCAGGGGATTTCCATTCAATATGCAATTGGATATCACCAAAATTCTGTTTGGTTTGTATGTCGCCGGTTTTATCGCTTACCGTCATACTGCCATCCTCGTTCAGCTGCCATTTCGCTTCAGTGCTGTCCCTGGAGGATATCCAGTTGTCCAAACCCGTGCCATCAAAAAGTATGATGGCATCACTTGGCACTCCATTTTTGCCCACGGGATCAACCACCGGGGGCACCGGTTCGTAATATTCGGTTTGCTCCGGTTTGGTTGGCTCCTCCCCTGTGTACTCCCCATGTACAATGACCTGGTCTTTTTGGGGCCGTGTTGCCTCCTTGGGCTTATCCTGTGCTTCCCCCTTACAGGCCCCTATTGCAAGGGCCAATATAAAAATAGATAGTGTCTTCATTCGTTACTTATTGTTAGTTGTATTTGCTGTATAAGGTTGGTTTACCAATAGGTGAAGGTTATACAATCCTGCCTATTTACAGTTGCGTATCAAAGTCACCTAGAGTTCCTTTATTTTAATATTCCTGAAGGCCACGCCATCCCCGTGGTCCTGCAACCCGATTTTACCGCTGGTCACTTTCCCAAAACCCTCCCAATCGGCAAATTTGGATTTGGATACCATCACATTCCACATTTCGTCTCCCACCGGAAAAGTAACGATTTCTTCCCCGTTCAAAACAACGCTCCCCTTTTTGGCCTTATGATCCACCGTAAGGACGCAGGTATTCCATTCCCCTACAGGTTTGGTAACATCTTTGTCAGGGCCTACCATATCATAAAGGGAACCAGCCTGGTGAGTTGTCCCCACTTTGGCATCGGGGTGTTTTGCATTATCCAGGATCTGGATCTCCGGCCCTGTTTCATAAGGTTCCTTATATTTTTCATCCTCCTGAATGCCCCAGAAGAACCCGCTGTTGCCTCCTTCGGAAATACGCCATTCCAGGGAAAGCACAAAATCAGTATACTCATCATTTGTGACCAAATTATAATTGGCACCTTCCGGCCTGGATTCGGGCGGTTCCAAAACCATGGCCCCGTCCTCTATGATCCAGCTGTCCGGAATGCCTTCCTGGTTATAGCCTTTCCAGCCGTCAAAGGAAGTGCCATCAAAAAGCACTTTCCAGTCCCCTGGCTTGGTATCGTTATTATCTGCAGGAGTCACGGTTTCGGACATATTTTTTTGGTCATCTGAATTAGCTGTTTTATCCTTACACCCGGTCCCAATTGCGACCACTAATACGATTAGAAGTAATTTATTCATATTCATAGTTTCCTGCGTTATATTCCTAAGATTTTTCTGAGTACTGCCTGATCCGTGGTACCCCCGGCGAAATCATCAAATGTCTTTTCAGTAGCTTCTATGATATGGTCCTGTATGAATTTAGCGCCTTCGCGAGCCCCTTGTTCCGGACTTTTTATACAACATTCCCATTCCATCACTGCCCAAACATCACATCCATATTGTGTGAGCTTGGAGAAAATAGTCATGAAGTCAATTTGCCCGTCTCCCAGGGACCTGTACCGGCCGGCACGATCGCCCCAGTCATTATACCCCCCGAAGGCCCCTTTTTTGCCCGTTGGGTTGAATTCCGAATCCTTCACATGAAAAGATTTGATAAATTCATGGTAGTGGTCTATATAGGTGATGTAATCCAATTGCTGCAAAATAAAATGACTGGGGTCATATAGAATATTGACCCGCTTATGGTTGCCGGTTGCCTTCAGGAACCTTTCAAAAGTATCCCCATCGTGAAGGTCTTCCCCGGGGTGTATCTCGTAGCATACATCCACACCTTCCTTGTCAAAATGATCCAGGATTGGCAGCCAACGTTTCGCCAGTTCCTTAAAACCCAGATCCACCAGGCCCGGGGGACGTTGTGGCCAGGGATGCCAGGTATGCCACAACAGGGCACCGGAAAAAGTGGCATGGGCTTTTATCCCGAGTCTTCGGCTGGCGGTAGCAGCTTTTTTCACCACGTCAACAGCCCATTCAGTTCTCGCTTTCGGATTATTTTTTACGGAATCCGGCGCAAAATTGTCGAACATCAGGTCATAGGCCGGGTGGACTGCAACCAATTGCCCCTGCAAATGCGTAGAAAGCTCCGTAATCTCCAGGCCATAGGAGCTAACCTTGCCTTTCAGTTCATCACAATAGTCCTGGCTATCCGCTGCTTTGTCAAGGTCTATCAAAAAGCCTTCCCAGGTAGGTATTTGTATCCCTTTGTACCCAAGGTCCGCAGCCCATTTGCACATGCCGTCCAGGGAGTTAAAAGGTGCCTTGTTATCAACGAATTGTGCCAGGAATACCGCAGGTCCTTTAATTGTTTTCATCTGGTTAATTTGCTATGTTATTCAACTTGGTGTTTATTCTGTATTAAGAATTAAACCCTATATTTATTGGATAAAACAGGGCAGGTAATCCTACTGTAGCAAGTTATAAATATAGGAAATACCATAGAATAAAATGAAAAATAATAGCATGAATCAAAATGAACAGTATGATGCTATAGTGGTGGGCACAGAAGCTGCAGGTTTTAAGGTAGTAACCAATTTTGTCAAAACTACAGGCCCCATGCAGGGAATCCATGAAATGGGCGAAGCCAGGATGGGATGGAATCCCCGGACTTCAGGGGTCAACCTGAACAAGCAGCCGCATGATGTTCCGAATGTTTATAGTACCGATGGTGCTTTTATGACATCTGCCAGTTGTGTAATCCCCTCCCTGAATTATATGGCCTTTACTGCAAGGGACGCCAAACATGCTGCAGACCAATTCAAATCAGGGAACATCTCCTAAAAACAAAGCCATTTCTATGAAAAACGCATCAGCCAGGAATATGTGGGGGGATTATTTGGATACCCACATAAAATACGTTTTTGTAGCGGATCCAAGGGTAACCCATTTGGGAGATAATGAAGAAGATGCAAACCGCGCCATCACCTTGGTGCTGGCTGAAAAAAAACGCGCCACCTCCCATTCCTTGCTCGGCCTGCAGTACAGAAAAACCCCTTTACCCAAAATAGGGGATTTTACCGTGCTTACTGATTGGGACGGCCACGCCCAATGTATCGTGCGGACGGTTGCCGTTAGGCTTAAACCCTTCTTTGCGATCACGGAGTCCTATGCCCGACTGGATGGGGAAGGCAACCATTCCCTGGAGGCCTGGAAACAAAAGCACTGGGATTTTTATACACGGGAACTTGCGCCCTACGGACGGGTGCCCCGTGAAAGCATGATTGTCGTTTGCGAAGTTTTTGAAAAGGTATTTCAGCGATAGGCTGCCGAAGCTCTGCCAGCTGGTTTTGCCATATAACCCCAAGGTTTATTCAACTATGAACCGGCTGGTAAAGCCAACTGCAGGCAGTGGCTCCAGGGATCAATCCAGATCTACCCAGACATTTCCGCCCTTGTGCGATGCTACGGAGGCTTCAATGAAATTCAGCCCCCGAACACCATCGGTAATGGTTGGAAATTCCCCGTTGTTATAGTTCTCCCCCCTGATGGCCTTTGCCACACCCAAATAGATGTTCGCCATGGAATCAAAAATACCCTCCGGGTGCCCTGCCGGCAATTTAGTGCCGTCCAGGGAAAGTTTTGAATTATAGGCATGTCCGGGTTTATAAACCTGAGTGGGTTCCGTATCACTTAACTTATACAGAAAATTGGGGTTTTCCTGTTCCCATCTCAGGCCTGCTTTCTCCCCATAGATGGCTATGGCAAGTCCATTTTCCTCTCCGGTTGCAACCTGGCTGCCACGTATAACACCTTTAATGTGCTTGCCCATTCGAATGAGTACCGTTCCGTCCACGTCCATCTGGTTATCATCATACAGGTAATTGAAGTCGCATAGCAGGGACTTCACTTCCAGGCCCGTAGTATATTCAATCAGGTTAAAGGCATGCACCCCGATATCTCCCATACAGGAACTGATCCCAGCCTTTTTGGGATCTAATCGCCATACGGTGGAACGTTTGGCCTTATCGTGGATAATCGGGTTGATCCAACCCTGGTAATAGCGTGCATCTACTTTATGGATCTTACCCAATTCCCCGGATTTGATCATTTCGCGCATTTGACGCACCATCGGATACCCTGTATAGGTATGGGTTACAGCGAATACCGTTCCCGCCTTCTTTTGGGCCTCCATGAGAATTTTAGCTTCTTCATAGGTGGTGGTCATCGGCTTTTCACAAATTACATGGAACCCGTTGTCCAGTAATTTTTTTGCCATTGGAAAGTGCAAAAAATTGGGGGTAAGGATGGAACATACCTGTATCCTTTCTTCTTTAGGCAGTTTCATTTCTTCCACCACCAACGCATCAAAATCGATATAGATCCTGTTGGTTGGCACATCAATTTCCTTTGCAAAGGCCATGTTATCCTCAAATTTGGGATTAAAAACTGCCCCAACAATTTCAAAATTATCGTTTATATGTGCGGCAATCCGGTGCAGGACACCAATCAGGGAGTCGCCCCCGCCTCCTAATATTCCTAATCTGATTTTTTTTGGCATAACGTTCTGTTCTTATTATTTTTTGTATTCGATGGATTCATTCTTAAAAAGCAGCGCAAAGAGCAGCAATACCCCTAGCGCAAAAATAGCTGGGAAAGTCCAGATATTGGTCCAGTCATGGGAATTTTCGGCAAGCAGGTAGGTATCGGTGATCTTCCCGGCCACCCAAAAACCAATCAGCATCCCAAGGCCATAGGTTGCAAGGGTAATCAACCCCTGGGCAGCGCTTTTGAATTTTTCTCCCGCTTTTGAATCTGTATAGATCTGCCCTGATACAAAGAAGAAATCATAACAGATCCCGTGAAGTGCAATCCCGAGGATAAGCATGAAGGCAAGATCGCCTGCATTGCCATAGGCGAAAAGCATGTACCGGACCGTCCAGGCCAGCATCCCTGCCAGAATGGTAAGCTTAAAGCCAAACTTCCTGAAAAAGAAGGGTAGCAACAGCATAAATCCTACTTCAGAGACCTGGCCAATCGTCATTTTACCCGTTGGGTTATTCATACCAATCTCTGCTAAAAAAGGATTCGCATTCTGATAATAAAATGCAAGTGGGATGCATATCAGCACAGAGGATATAAAAAATATCAGAAAGTTTTTATCCTTCAGCAATTTCAATGCATCAAGTCCCAATATCCCGGATATACTAACCTTGTCCTCCTTGTCTATTTTGGGCGGTGTTTTGGGCAATGTAAAACTGAATATGCCCAGGATTGCAGAGACGATGGATACCATCAGGAAGGTATTCCGGAGCAACCCTTCTGCTCTTGCTTCGGGGGAATCCCATAGAAAAACATAACTTATGATGAGTCCCGCTACAATCCAGCCAATCGTTCCGAAGACACGGATCTGTGGAAATTCTTTGGTCGGGTTCTTCATTTGATTAAAGGAGACCGAATTAACAAGTGCCAAGGTTGGCATATAGAGTATCATATACCCCAGAACGTAGGGATAAAACCCTGCAAAGTCAACGGCGTTGTACATTTGGTACATCAGCACGGCACCTGCAAGATGCAATACGCCCAGGATGCGTTCAGCATTGAAGTAGCGGTCTGCTATCAGCCCGATGATAAAGGGGGCAATAATTGCGCCCCACGACTGGGTTGAAAAGGCCATAGCCGATTCCCCCCCGGTTGCCCCGAGATTATTGCCCAGAAAGGTGCCCAGCGTAACAAACCACCCTCCCCAAATGAAAAATTCCAGGAACATCATAAAGGATAGCTGGACTTTGATTTTCGTATTCATGGGTGTGGTTTTTGGGTTATCGCCTGTAAAAAATAAAATCCAGCGGGATGGGTTCGAGGCCATTATTCCTTAAATCCATTGAAATCTGGGACCGGTGGTGGGTTGAATGGTTGATGATGTGAAACAAGATATCCTGTATGGTATTGGTATAGGATTTTCCTTCAGTAGTTTCATAGGCAATGCGTTTATCAAAATTGTCGGCATTGGTCAGGATTTCAAATGAATTGCGTTGATTTTCATAATGGATATCTCCCCAATCCGTCAATGCATGGAGCTGCCAAACATTATAAACCGGCTTTTTTTCCAGAATCCTGGCATTCCACATGTGATGGGCATTCAGCACATGGCTGAATAATAAGGTGCTCTTTTCCGGAATGGATTCCAGTTTAGTGCATTCTTCAATCAATTTTTTATTGCAGTAGTAATTGTAATCAAATAACTGATTAAAAAATACTTTCATCAGGTTGGCTATCTGTTATTTTATCTCTTTGGCTGCCTTTAGTAAAAGGTCCCGGGTTGCAATTATTCCGGCTTCTTCCCCTAATTCGCTGCCTTCATATTCCACTCCTACAAAACCAGTATAGCCGGCATCCTTTACTATTTGGAGCATTTTTACATAATCTATCCCCCGTTCGTTGCCTGTATCATCAAAGTCGTGGGATTTTGCGCTGACCGCTTTAGCGTACGGCATCAGTTCTGAAACCCCCTTATAAATATCATACATCTCGTCACATCCGGAATCACTACTTTTGATACAGAAGTTCCCGAAGTCGGGTAAAGTACCGCAATTGGGCATATTGACAGACTTCATTACCGAGGCAAGCATGGCACCATTGGATGATAGCCCTCCATGGTTCTCTACGAGAATATTGATATTCTTTTCCCTGGCATAGGAAGCCAGTTTGGTTAGGGCATCTATGGAATTGGACTTCCATTCATCCGGGTCTTCGCTCCCGGCAAGGTTCACCCGGATGGCATGGCATCCCAAGGATGCGGCTGCATCCACCCATTTGTGATGCCGTTCAACAGAGGCATTGCGTTCCGCGGCATCACTGACTGCAAGGTTGCCCTGCCCGTCAATCATGATCAGGACATTTTTAAGGCCATACTTTTTTGCTTCAGCATTTGATTTATCTACGAAAGCGGCCATGGCCTCCTCTGAATAATCGGCATTTTCGAGTTCGGGATTATAGAGTTGGCTCACGTATTCCAAGCCGGTGAACCCCCAGTCATGGGCCATTTTCGCGAAATCATAGGGATCTGTTTCCCCATCGGAGATCATTTTATGAATAGACCATTGTGCCAGTGACAGCTCAAAGAATGGTTCAGCATTTTCCATGGCGACAGAATTTGTTTCGGTTTTGACCTCGTCTTTTTTGGCTTCCTTACAGGATACCACCAGGACAAATAGCAAAAGGGTTGCCCACAAAGAACTATTACGACCAATATTTCTTTTGTTCATGTTGATTTTTGGTTAATTGAATTGTATTTGTCTAGATTTACGATTGCTTTTTAGTGCGGTGCTCCCGGGAAGTAAAGCGTTTAAATGTAGAAAATTAATTTTATATTTAATAAATTTAGAGAATAAACAATTTCGATACATGGGTAAATTCTATTACAATGAGGAGCAGGAGTCGTATGATGCGATTGTTGTGGGAACAGGTATAAGTGGTGGCTGGGCCGCTAAGGAATTATGTGAGAACGGTCTGAAGACACTGATCCTTGAAAGGGGGCGTATGGTGAAGCACATCGAAGATTATCCCACAGCAAATATGGACGATTGGGATTTTCGGAATAGAGGGGAACCTACACGGGAGGAGTTGGCCAAACAGCCAAAACAAAGCAGGACCGGTTATACCACCAATGCCGCCAGCGCCATGTGGTTCGTAAATGACCTTGAACACCCGTATAATGAGATCAAGCGTTTTGATTGGATGCGGGGTTACCATGTAGGAGGACGTTCCCTGCAATGGGGGCGACATAGTTACCGCTGGAGCGATATCGATTTTACGGCAAACCAGAAGGATAAAATTGCGGTAGACTGGCCTGTTCGGTACAAGGACATTGCGCCCTGGTATGACAAGGTGGAAAGCTATATAGGGGTAACCGGGGAAACATTGGGCCTTCCCCAATTACCGGATGGCAAGTTCGAGCCGATGATGCAATTGAATTGCCTTGAAGAACATGTTAAGGAAAAAGTAGCTGAAAATTTTGACGGTCGGGTGGTTACAGCCGGCCGGGTAGCCCATATAAACAGTGATACAAAATATGATGGCAGAAGCAAGTGCCAGTACCGCAACCGCTGTATAAGGGGTTGTCCGTTCGGGGCCTACTTCAGCAGCCTGTCCTCTACCCTCCCGGCTGCGGAAAAGACAGGCAATTTGACACTCCGGCCTGATTCAATTGTACATGAGGTTATGTATGACCCGGATACCAAAAGGGCCACCGGTGTGAAAGTAATTGACAGGGTGACCAAAGAAACACATGAATTCAAAGCCAAAGTGATCTTCCTCTGTGCATCTGCTATCGCTTCCACCTCCATCTTAATGCAATCCAAATCCGATCGGTTCCCCAATGGAATGGGAAATGATTCCGATCAATTGGGCCGGAATATTATGGACCATCATTTAGGGGTAGGTGCCTCTGGCAAATTCGACGGTTTTGACGATAAATATTATAAGGGACGCAAACCCAATGGCATTTATATTCCGAGGTTCCGAAACCTTGGAGGGGATAGCAACCGGACAGACTACAAACGGGGCTTCGGCTACCAGGGTGGTGCAGGCCGGGGCGATTGGGAAGATGCGGTCGCCGAATTATCCCATGGAAAAGCATTGAAGGAAGCAATCCTTAAACCCGGGGGCTGGACCTTTGGTATGACGGGCTTCGGAGAAGTTCTCCCCTACGAGGAAAACAGGATGACGCTCGACTATGATAAACTGGATGGGTGGGGCTTGCCTACCGTTACCTTTGACGCTGAATTCAAGGAAAACGAATGGGCTATGCGCAAGGATATGAAGGAATCCGCCGTAGAAATGCTTGAAAAGGCAGGTTTACGTGATGTTACCCCCTATGACAACCCTGGTGCCCTTGGGCTTGGAATCCACGAAATGGGAACCGCCCGCATGGGCAGGGACCGGAAAACATCTGTGCTCAACGGAAACAACCAGATCCACGAGGTACCCAATGTCTATGTTACGGACGGGGCTTTTATGACTTCCGCGGCATGTGTAAATCCATCATTATCATACATGGCATTTACTGCCAGGGCGGCAAACCATGCTGTTGATCAATTAAAAAAAGGACTTATATAATGGATAGAAGAATCGCGTTAAAGAATATGGGGCTCGCACTGGGTTACACCGTGGCCATCCCTTCGCTGCTCAGCATTGTTCAAAGTTGTAAAAATGAAACGGTACTGGAATGGACACCCGACTTTTTTACCAAGGAAGAAGGAAACGTGCTGACCCATCTGGTGGATATTATCATCCCAAAAACGGATACCCCTTCTGCCACCGAAGTGCAGGTCAATATTTTCATAGACCGGTTCACAAATGAGGCAATGGAAAAGGAACAACAGGAATTTTTCCGGATGAGCCTGGATAACTTTGTCAGGAAAGCACTTGCGGATTCCGGGAAGGATAATGCTGCAGATCTGAACCCGGAAGACCTGGAACCGGTACTGGCCGCATCGCTGAAGAATACGAAGGAGGATCAGGTCAAAATGTTCGAAAACATATCGGAATACCAGCAGGCCGTGTCAGAGGGGAAAGAGGCGATCCTGGACGAAACCATCGCCCGGTTCGCCTTCTCTAACAATTTGCGGGGAATGACCATCTGGGGCTATAAGACCTCTGAATATGTCGGGGAGGAAGTATTGGTCTATTTGCCGGTACCCGGGGTATATACCCCCTGTGGCGACCTCAATGAACTCACAGCTGGCAAGGCCTGGTCCATATAATTAACTTATATTGAAAAGACGCAGCTTTATACAAAAATCAGCCCTGACAGGTGGTGCACTTTCTTTGGGTACCGCGACCGGGTTCAGTGCCCGGCCGCGGGAGGATGCCCCTCCCGCCTTCAATCTTGATTACGCCCCTCATATCGGCATGTTCCAGCATCATGCAGGGGAAGATCCCATAGCCCAACTCAAGTTTATGGCCGAGCAGGGGTTTCGGGCCTTTGAGGATAATGGAATGAGTGGCAGGGATGCCGCCTTACAAAGTAAAATGGCCTCCGCCATGGAGTCTTCGGGCATTCGCATGGGGGTGTTTGTCGCGCATACGATCCATTGGACAGAACCAGGTCTCGTTTCCGGGAACACCGGGATTAGGGATGAATTTCTAAGAGAAATAAGGAATGCCATTGAAGTTGCGAAGAGGGTCAATGCCAAATGGATGACCGTTGTGCCTGGCCATGTAGACCTGGCACTGTCTACCGGGTACCAGACCGCCAATGTCATAGAATCATTGAAGCAAGCCTCGGCAATACTGGAACCACACGGATTGATCATGGTATTGGAACCTTTGAATTTTAGGGACCATCCCGGATTGTTCCTTTCCGGATCCGCACAGGCCTATGCCATCTGCAAGGCTGTTGCGTCCCCTTCCTGTAAGATCCTCTTTGACATTTACCACCAACAAATAACAGAAGGCAATTTAATCCCTAATATTGAGGCATGCTGGGATGAGATCGCATACTTCCAAATCGGCGATAATCCCGGCCGTAAAGAACCCACCACTGGTGAGATCAACTATAAAAATGTCTTCAAATACATCCAAAGTCGGGGGTATAAGGGCATAATGGGGATGGAGCACGGCAATTCGGCCCCAGGGAAAGAAGGGGAACAGGGGGTTATTTCTGCCTATAAACAGGTAGATTCCTTTATGTAGATACTCCCTATTTTATCGCCATGGCGAAACAGGAA
Source organism: Zeaxanthinibacter sp. (assembly GCA_041743975.1). GTDB lineage: Bacteria > Bacteroidota > Bacteroidia > Flavobacteriales > Flavobacteriaceae > JTS-RE37. The sequence continues at coordinate 3,026 of JBGTLT010000239.1, read as the reverse complement.
CCCGGCACCACCTGGTCAACTCCCACCTGCTTTTAATCGTTTTTTAATGAACTGTTTGGAAAGGTATACCGGTCCTCCTGCGTCTAACACCATGTGGAAGCATACATCATATTTCTGTTGGTTTATTGCCTGCTCCTCTTATGGGGGAGGACAGTTTATCGCATGCTGCACTGAAGAAAACTGCATTCAGTTTCTTAGGGTCCGATACCGCCGGTTGATATTCACACGGAATGCCGTTAAAACAAGGCCCGGTAAACTATTTTGAAGTTTTTGGCGTTTATAAATTGATTATCAGTCAAAAGGGGCATTGATATGGACGGCTATGTTAGCCTATTGATTATCTATATCGCCTTGTTCGTTTTCTCATACAACGTGGCAAGGAACTATTTTAATAAATAAGGGCCATTTAAACCTTCCCATTTCACCGCCTTATCTTCAAAAATGTGGGGTTATATAACATTAAATGTATCTAATTATTACGAACCTTTAACTTGAAATGGAATACCCCGGGGGCCGACTGCCATGGGCACCAGGAAAATCCCGGGGTATGTTCCGAAATAAACATGATCATGCTGTTTGAAAGGGCACAGGATCTGCTAGGATCCGCACATAAGGCAATCATCGTCCACCTGTCCTTCTTTTGCCTTCTCTATCAAGGACTTCATTTCTTCCGTTGATAAGGGTTCTACAGTCACTTCCTGGTCTTTTACCTTATCTGCCGTTGTATCCTGTATCAACTCCCCGATTACAGAGGGGACTTCGGCTGCTGCTGCTATGCTTATCGGTACTTCTTTTTTCTTGGTATTATCCAATGTGAACTTAATGGCATCTACGGCCGCTTTTGTACGCAGGTAATACATCCCGGTTTTAAGACCACTCTTCCATCCATAAAAATGCATGGAAGTAAGTTTGGAGTAATTGGCATTTTCCATAAACAGGTTCAGGGACTGACTCTGGTCAATAAAATATCCCCGTTGCCTGGCCATATCTATGATATCCTTCATGCTCAGTTCCCATACTGTCTTGTATAATTCCTTGATATCCCCGGGAATGTTATCTATATCCTGAACAGAACCATTGGCGCGCATCAATTCCTGTTTCAAATTATCATTCCAGAGGCCTAAGCCAACCAGGTCCTCCAGCAGGTGTTTATTTACGACAATAAATTCGCCGGAAAGTACCCGACGTGTATAAATATTGGAGGTATAGGGTTCAAAACATTCATTGTTGCCCAAAATCTGGGAAGTGGAAGCCGTTGGCATCGGCGCAACCAGCAATGAGTTCCGTACCCCATATTTAACCACGCTCTTGCGCAGTTTTCCCCAATCCCATGTCCCGGATAACTCTGAATCCTTGATTCCCCAGAGGTTATGCTGAAATTCGCCCCTGGATATAGGGGATCCTTTAAAGGTGGAATAGGGCCCTTCTTCCTTAGCCTGTTCCATGGAGGCGGTAACCGCTGCAAAGTAGAGCGTTTCAAATATATCCTGGTTCAATTTCTTGGCCTCATCCGATGTGAAGGGCATTCGGAGCATAATGAAGGTATCAGCCAGACCCTGCACGCCGAGTCCTATAGGCCTGTGCCGCATATTCGAATTTTCTGCCTCCTTAACAGGGTAGTAATTCCGGTCAATAACCCGGTTCAGGTTTTTAGTTACCCGCTTGGTGACCTTAAAGAGCTCCTTATGGTCAAATTCCCCGTTTTTAATGAACATGGGCAATGCAATGGATGCCAGGTTGCAGACCGCCACTTCATCAGGAGACGTATACTCCATAATCTCTGTGCATAAATTGGAGGAACGGATCGTACCCAGGTTTTTTTGGTTGCTCTTCCGGTTGGCGGCATCCTTATACAACATATATGGGGTTCCCGTTTCAATCTGGGATTCAAGTATCTTTTCCCACAATTCCCTGGCCTTTATGGTTTTCCTTCCCTTGCCCCTGGCCTCGTATTCGGCATATAATTTTTCAAATTCTTCGCTATGGCAGCTAAATAAGCCCGGGCATTCGTTGGGGCACATAAGGGTCCATTCCTCATTGGCTTCCACCCTTTTCATAAAAAGATCCGGTATCCACATGGCATAGAACAGATCCCGTGCCCGCATTTCCTCTTTCCCATGATTTTTCTTCAGGTCGAGGAATTCAAATATATCGGCATGCCATGGTTCCACATAAATGGCAAAACTTCCCTTTCGTTTGCCGCCCCCCTGATCAACATATCGGGCCGTGTCATTGAAAACCTGGAGCATAGGGACAATACCGTTGGATGTCCCGTTGGTACCGGCAATATAGGATCCCGTAGCCCTTATATTGTGAATAGAAAGGCCAATTCCCCCGGCCGATTGCGATATTTTGGCGGTTTGCTTTAAGGTGTCATATATGCCGTCGATACTGTCATCTTTCATGGCAAGCAGGAAGCAGGAAGACATTTGTGGTTTAGGTGTACCTGAATTGAACAAGGTGGGGGTAGCATGTGTAAAGTATTTCTTGGACATAAGTTCATATGTCTCAATAACGGAATCCATGTCATTCAGGTGAATTCCTACAGCCACCCGCATAAGCATGTGTTGCGGGCGTTCTGCGATCTTCCCGTTGAGTTTCAGCAGATAGGAGCGTTCCAGGGTTTTGAACCCGAAGTAATCATAGCCGAAATCCCGGTTGTAAATAATTGTGGAGTCCAGGAAATCCGCATTATCCCGTATGACCTCGTAAACTTCATCCGATAGGAGGGGCGCTTTCTTCCCGGTCCGGGGATTGATGTATTCATACAAATCCTTCATGGCCTCTGAAAAGGACTTTTTGGTGTTCTTATGGAGGTTGGAAACGGAGATACGGGCCGCAAGTTTGGCATAGTCCGGGTGGGTTGTGGTCATCGTTGCCGCAATTTCTGCCGCCAGATTATCCAGTTCTGATGTGGTAACCCCATCATACAAGCCCTCTATGACCCTCACGGCCACCTTAACCGGGTCAACCAGGACATTGAGGCCATAACATAATTTGCGAACTCTGGCCGTGATCTTGTCGAA
>JBGTLT010000238.1:0-8042 GCA_041743975.1 Zeaxanthinibacter sp. | reverse complement strand
TTTTTGGCCTTCTTAAGATCAGCCCAAAAAAGAATGGTGAATGTTTGTAAACTGCGCATAGTCGAAATTATTAGTTGAACATTGATTTTTTGAAAGTCAAATCAATCACTAACAACGACATCCGGATTTATCTTAAAAGGTAGCTGAGCTACCTTTTTGATTGGCAGCTACCTTTTTAGCTACCTTTTAAAACCAAATCGGTTCAAATCTTATGAACCCTTAAAAACTTGAAAACCAAGCAGTTCGTGAGAATTGCTTGGTTTTGAAGGAAAATATATTCCCTTTTCGTGACCACGACAGGATTCAAACCTGTAACCTTCTGAGCCGTAATCAGATGCGCTATTCAATTGCGCCACGTGGCCGTACTTTTATTTATATTCTCCGCTGTTGAAGCGACTATTATTTTTCATTATTGAACCTCCCTGTTGAAATAGTGGTTCCTGCCCTATGCGCCCCGCCCGAACGCACCCCCTTTAATCTTACTTTATAACTTTATCCGTTCGGTGCGGGCGGGTATTCAATTGCGCCACGTGGCCTTGCTTGTGATTCATCGCCGGCGGAGGGTTGCAAATATATTTCTTTTTTAAACTTAAGACAACATAACCCATGTATAAATAACATATTTGAGATAGCATCAGGGGGAACAAGGGGTCCTCAGGCGTCGAGGACACGGGTGGTCACATAATACCGCCAGCCGATGATTGCCAGTTGCAACCTGGTCGCCCTGGAGAGGTCCAATTGCTTTTTGGAATAGGAAGGTAGGAGGGCCCTGTTCAGGCGGGCCAACATTTTAAAAAGCGCTTTCCGCATCACTGCCTTTTTTACAAATATACAGGAATCCCCCAAAAAAAAGCGGCCACCTGAAGCAGCCGCTGAAGCTAAAAAAATAATTGGACACTATAAAGATACTTAGGTCAATATCAGGATGAGTGATAATAACAAAGTGAGCAGGATTTTAGCCAAGGTGATCATAGCAGTTGGTTTTAAGGTTATATCTCCTTCACCCGTCGCGCAACAGGGCTGGTAGAGAGAATGGTCCTTTATAATCGATTATGAAACCAAGATAGTATAGGGCTTACAACCCACCAAGCAAAACGCCAAAAATTAATAAAATTGCATACATTATTGTAAGTAAAAAGATGGAAAGTATTGTCAATTAGAAGATAGGTCCCTTAGAATAACTTTTTAATTGTAAGTATACAATAGCATATTTCAATAAAACTGTTATAATTGTAGGTGTGTTTTTGGCCCTTTCCGGATTACGAAGGCGAAATTTTGGTCAAAAATGCCCCATTCAGGGCTTTTTCATCTTTTAAAGCGCGAATTATAAGTTCAAAGTTCAAAGTTCAATGTTGTCACCAGTAACCGGATCGATGAAGCTTGATCTTTGAACAGGTCAGACTGCTTCCAGCTTCGAGGCGACTTCCGTGGATTAACACTACCCTCCTTCGCAGCGACTTCGGAGGACATGGATCGCCTACTGATTACTATTTACTGCTTACTGTTTTTTAGTGGTAATCTCCACAACACCGTCTTTAGCTTTCTTACCAAACCGTCTTACCGTCTTTTCCCCTTTGGTCACTTCTATTTTTTCGATCGTATCCGGGTCGAGTGCCGAGACTTCTTCCCGTGTCGATTCCTTTCCGTCAATCGAATATAACGTGTTTTCATCCCCGTCCGTATCGATAAAGAAATACCCATGCCCCTTATCGCTCAGTACCTCGATAGGATCCACATGCTCATCGACCTGATCCCGGATGATCATGACGTTCCGGTTCTCTCCCGATTCCCTGTTCCTGATCCGGATAACCTTTTTATGACTCTCATCTTCTTTTTCCATGGCTTCCCATTCGGATTCCGAAACCTCTTTCCCGTTGACCCTGATGGTCTTTTTACCATCAGCCTCTGTAATTTCCACTTTTAAGTGTTCCCCATCATCAGAATCCACCCACACCATCTGGTTCTCCTTCTTATCGCCTTTTTTTTTGATACGGATCGTTTTAGAACCATCGTGCATACCTTTCTCTTCAAGGATAAAAACATTCGACCCGTCAGTTTGCCCGTGTTCCCAGTTTTCATTGCCTGATATATAGATGCCACCGTTTTCATGACTCCCGAAATAGATGGTAGGGATACCTTCACTTTCATCATACGTGGCATTGGCAGCACTTCCATTTTTGTCCCTGTACTCTATTTTGATCCTGGAGATTTCCCGAGCTGAATTCCTTTTCAGGCCACTATAGCTGAAGGTGCCACCGACCTTATCCTTAACCTCTTTTTTTAGGGCATTCAAATCGGAATCGGACATATCCTTGTGTACGCTCATCTTCGTATCGTCCCGGGTTTCATGGATGCTATGTTCCGACTGCTGGGCTATAACCCGCGTATTAAAAACAACCATAAAGCCCAATATGAGGGGTAAGACCATAGCGAATTTCCATGAATTACGTTGATGTGATTTTGATTTTTGTAACATAACTATTCGTTTTTTGATTAATGAATTGTAAAAATTATTGGTGATCGGGTTATATAGCGGGATACCTGAAACCTTGAGTAGCATATGCTGGTAGTTTTTAAGGGATTCCATATTCTTTGTTGCCAGCGCGTCTGCCAGGAATTCCAGGTTCTGTTGTATATTTTTTCGGTACAGCCAGGCCAGCGGATTGATCCATAACAGAATGGTTACAAGATGGGCAAACAGGATATCCAGGGAATGCCATTGCGAACAATGGGCCCGTTCATGCTCCAGGATCGCTGATAATTCATGGGGTTTGTATTCCGAAGGGTTATAGATTATATAGTTGAAAAAGGAAAACGGGGCAATAGGTTCGCTGCATTCAACATAGATATAACCCTGCCCGGACCGCACCACGTTCTGCCTGATCAGACTTGCCAGAGACATCAATTGTACAATAAACCGTGAAAATAGCAGGAATACGCCCGTCGCATAAAGGATGAAAAGGATTGCAGCCCAGTCAACACCCGTATCTGCGACCCCCTGGATGAGCGGTTGGTGGGCGGGCTTTTCCACTGCCAGGGTGGGCCCGACAAGGTAGACGTACCGGTTGATGTATATAAAAGGAAGTGCAATGGCAGCTGCCATTCCACCCAATAAGAAATAACGGTTGCCTGAAAACAAGGTCTCCTTTTTGAGAAACACATTATAAACTCCGAAAAACAGCAACAGTATCCCCGAGACTTTCAGCAGGTAGAATAGGAAGGCTTCCATTTATTTGCTATTTTCAATAAGTGCAATTATCTCCTTCAACTCTTCCACAGAGATTTTTTCATCCCTGGCAAAGAAGGAAACCATATTCTTGTATGAATTATCATAAAAATCTGCAATGCTGCTATTTACAAATTGTTTGCGGTAAGATTCCCTGCTTACCAGGGGGTAATACCGGTGGGTATTGCCGAATGCTTCATGGGATACATATTTCTTGTCCTCCAGGTTGCGGACAATGGTAGAAAGTGTATTGTAATGGGGTTTTATACCCTTTATATGGCTCCGGATGTCCTTTACAAATGCTTTCTGCAATTTCCAGAGGATTTTCATCACCTCCTCCTCCTTGTTCGTTAATTTCTGCATCTGAATAAAATAAAGTATTCAAACTTATTACTAATTTTTTAGTTAAACAACTACATTTATAGTTTATTAACATTTTTGATCTCGCAATACCAATTAAAAACTCTTGAATTAACCACAATTGAAATCTTGGTATATATTTGCCCAAATTATCAACCATGCAACACCTCCTCTTTATTACTTCCGGATTACTATTATTGATTTTAGGGGGGAATTGGTTGCTTAAATCGGCTGTCGCATTATCGCTCCGCCTCGCAATACCTAAGATCGTTATCGGGATGACAATTGTTTCCTTTGCAACCTCTGCCCCTGAGCTTATCGTGAGCGTGAATGCTGCACTTGATGGCTTCCCGGACCTGGCCCTCGGCAATGTGGTCGGATCCAATATCGCCAACCTGGGCTTGATCCTGGGCATTGTGCTTGTCCTGGGTTCCATGGAAATCAAAAAGAGTTTTTACACGACAGACTGGCCCGTTATGATGGCCTCGGCCCTTTTATTTTGCGGCTTCATTTATTTTGACGGGGAATTGCAAGGTACAGAAGGGTTAATCATGATTGTGGCACTCTTTCTTTTCCTGGTGTATTTGCTGCGCTTTCAAAAAGCAGCTGTTGAGGAGGAGCTGGAAATACCGATTTTACCCTTACCCCTTTATAAAGCCGTTTTATTTCTTGGCCTGGGCGGGGTAGCCCTTTGGGGTGGTTCCGAACTGTTGGTCAGCGGTGCCGTAGGGATGGCCAATTACTTTGGTGTGAGCGACCGGATAATAGGGGTAACTGTTGTGTCCGTGGGGACCAGTATCCCTGAACTTGCAGCGTCCGTCATTGCCATCCTTAAAAAAGAAAAGGCCATTTCCATTGGAAACCTGATAGGTTCCAATATTTTCAACGTGCTGGCCGTCCTGGGCATCGCGGCCATGATTACCCCTATCCGCGTGATCGACCAGGGACTGCTTACCAGTGATATCTTCTGGCTACTTGGTTTTTCATTCCTGATCCTGCCACTTGTCTTCTTCCCTAAAGGCCTGAGGCTGGGGTGGCGCGATGGGATTGTCCTATTGATGCTATATGTCCTGTTTGTGTATGTCACAGTTAGTTGAGCCTGAAACCCAAAAAAAAACCGCCCTTGTTAAACAAGGACGGTGGTAGGTATCGTTCAACAACATTTAATTAGAAAGAGCTTCTGCTTTTATATTGGCCATTTTAACGGTCTTTACAATGCGGCCTGCTATTTTGTATGGATCGCCGTTGGAAGCGGGCCTCCTGTCTTCCAGCCATCCTTTCCAGCCTTTTTCTACCGTGGCAATAGGGATACGGATGGATGCACCCCTGTCTGAAACCCCATAACTAAAGTCGTTGATGGAAGCTGTTTCATGCAACCCGGTAAGCCGTTGGTCATTAAATTCCCCATACACTGCGATGTGCTCTTTGGCAAGGGGCCGGAAGGCTTCACAAATTTGTTCGTAGACCTCTTTGGAGCCACAGGTACGCAACACCGTATTTGAAAAATTGGCATGCATCCCGGATCCGTTCCAATCCCCTTTGATGGGTTTGGGATGGTATTCGATGTAGTAACCGTAATGTTCCGTCAGCCTGTCCAGCAAATACCGCGCTGTCCATACCTGGTCACCTGCATTTTTGGCGCCTTTGGCGAATATCTGGAATTCCCATTGCCCGCTGGCAACCTCCTGATTGATGCCTTCAAAGTTGATTCCGGCCTCAAGGCAGAGGTCTGCATGCTCATCCACGAAATTCCTTCCATGTGTATTTTTACCGCCGACAGAACAATAATACATCCCCTGTGGCCCCGGGTAACCTCCAACAGGGAAACCGAGAGGCAACTGGGTATTTTTGTCCATGATAAAGTATTCCTGTTCAAAACCAAACCAAAAATCATTGTCATCATCATCAATTTTGGCCCTGAAATTGCTTTCATGAGGAGTTCCGTCAGCATTCAACACCTCATTCATAACCAGATATCCATTTTTTTTCGCCGGATCCGGAAATATTGCGACAGGTTTTAAAAGGCAATCCGAAGACCCTCCCAATGCCTGTTTGGTAGAACTTCCGTCAAAGGACCACACCGGGCAATCCTCCAGTTTACCGCTGAAATTATCTTCAATTTTGGTTTTGCTCCTCATATTCTGAGTGGGTGTATACCCATCCAGCCATATGTACTCTAATTTAGATTTACTCATAACTCCCAAGTTTAATACGTTTTAAAGACCGTCAAAAATATTATTTTTATTGCTATCACCTATATAATTCGGGGGTAATTGTCAAAAAATCAGTTATATTTATTAACACCCCTAAAATTTAGGGGGTTCTTTGTAAAATTTATAAAATTCATGGATTATTCTGGGGATTGTTTAATTTTACGCTTTTTCACTAAAAGTCAGCCATATAAATGTCCGGATTAAGATTTAAAGCCATTGCCGAGAGCTTTGGGAGAAAATTCAAACCAGTTACCGAATCGGGTCGGCGATCCGAGTTTTTCGGATCACACGTGTTTAATGAACAGCGCATGTTGCAATACCTCACCCGGGATGCATTGGAAAGTGTACAGGGAGCTGTCAGTTCGGGTTCCAAGATCAACCGGAAAATAGCGGATCAGATCGCCGAGGCCATGAAGGCATGGGCCATTTCCATGGGCGCCACCCATTACACCCATTGGTTCCAGCCTTTGACCGGGGCAACTGCAGAGAAACACGATGCCTTCTTTGACCTGCTCCCGGATGGCAGGGCCCTTGAAAAATTTGGCGGAGGCCAGTTGGTACAACAGGAACCTGATGCATCGAGCTTTCCCAGCGGGGGAATTCGAAACACTTTTGAAGCCCGGGGATATACCGCCTGGGACCCCACCTCCCCGGCCTTTATCTATGGTGCCACGCTCTGTATCCCTACGGTTTTTGTTTCATACACCGGGGAAGCCCTGGATAATAAGGTGCCCCTCCTCAAGGCATTGCAGGCTGTGGACACAGCCGCTACCGCTGTGGCCAAATATTTTGATAAAAATGTCACCAAGGTCAATGCCACCCTGGGCTGGGAACAGGAATATTTTCTTATAGACAAGGCACTGGCCAATTCCCGACCCGATATTGTACTCACAGGCCGGACTCTCCTGGGGCATTCGGCGGCAAAAGGGCAACAGCTAGACGATCACTACTTCGGGGTCATACCCATTCGGGCAATCAGTTTTATGAAGAGCCTTGAAATGGAATGTACCCAGCTGGGGATCCCCCTCAAGACACGCCATAATGAAGTAGCGCCCAACCAGTTTGAACTGGCCCCTGTCTATGAAGAGGCCAACCTGGCAGTAGATCACAACCTCCTGTTGATGGATGTGATGGAAAAAATAGCGGACAAACATGGGTTTAAGGTGCTATTCCATGAAAAACCCTTTGCGGGGATCAATGGATCCGGCAAACATAACAACTGGTCCCTGGCCACAGACACCGGTGTAAACCTGTTGAGCCCTGGTTCCACGCCCATGAAGAATCTGCAGTTCCTCACTTTCTTTGTAAATACTATCAAGGCAGTGGACACTTTTGAGGAATTGTTGCGGTCTTCCATTGCTTCCGCCAGTAATGACCATAGGTTAGGCGCCAATGAAGCACCCCCGGCCATATTTTCGATCTTTATCGGCAAGCAACTCAGCGAGGTGCTAGATGAGCTTGAAGGTGTTTCAAAAGGCAAGCTGTCGCCGGAAGAAAAAACGGAACTCAAATTAAATGTGGTAGGGAAGATCCCCGAGATATTGCTCGATAATACGGACCGCAACCGTACCTCTCCCTTTGCTTTTACAGGGAATAAATTTGAAATGAGGGGTGTAGGGTCCAAAGCCAATTGCGCAAAACCAATGACTTTCCTGAACGCCATTGTGGCCAACCAGCTTATCGCCTTTAAAAAGGAAGTGGATGGGCTGATACACAAAAAGAGCCTTAAAAAGGATGAAGCCATTTTCAATGTGCTCAGGGAGTATATCCAATCTTCAAAGAGGATCCGTTTTGACGGGGATGGCTATAGCAAGGCATGGGAAAAGGAAGCTATAAGCAGAAAATTAAGCAATAATAAGACCACCCCATCCGCCGTGCAGGTGATGACTTCAGCAGAAAGCGTGGACCTGTTGTCCCGACTCGATGTGATGAGTGAAATAGAGGTGAGGGCACGGCAGGAAGTGGAACTGGAAACCTATATTTTACAGACACAGATTGAAGGCAGGGTTTACAATGAACTGGTGTACAACCATGTTATCCCGGCTGCCATTCAATACCAGAATGGATTATTGGAGAATGTCAAAGGCATCCAGGAAATCTACGGAAAGGGACATAAGCCCTTATCAGAAGCTCAAATGGCCCTGATTGAAGAAATTGCAAACCATATCAGGGAAGCGAAGGCAAAGACCGATGCAATGACCGAGGCCCGAAAGGCTGCCAACGTGATAGATGATGCTACTAAA
>JBGTLT010000237.1:0-3429 GCA_041743975.1 Zeaxanthinibacter sp. | reverse complement strand
AGCCCAGGGATATGCTAAAATCAAAATATTGTTCTTCTCCTTAAAAGTTAAATTCAATATCAGTTGGGGAGATGAGCAAAAAGCAGTTCCTGTATTTATCAAACCCGATGCATTATTGGAAAAACTAAAACTGGAATTGCTGCAATCGGATAATTGGTCTGGAAAATTACCAGACCGGTACACCAAGGCAGAATCCATGCGCAGCCTGGAAGAACCGGAAAAACAGGATCATATATTCATGCATCCTTCCGGTTATCTGGAACTGCGGCAAAACCTGATTCCCTTAAACAAAACCATCGGGAAACTTGGAAATAGTTATGTGGAGGCCAAAACGAGTTATCAGATTTCGGATTATGCCTTTGGGCAGGGAGAAGCTATCGATCCTGATACCCAATCTCCTTTGCTGGAATATTTTTCTCGCGGACAGTTTGAAGACCTGGCAGATGACGAAAAATTATCCACTCCTGATTTTGATCTGATGTCAGCTGGTATTCAGGTCGCCCCTGAACAGGTGTATGATATTTCCCAGGATATGCAGTTCACGGCCAGTGATTTTGAAGATTTCATTTTAGAAGAAACCGGGACCAGTAAGTCAGCCTCTTCTTCCAACTGGCAGGGGGAACGGGTGATGAATCTTCGCGGAGGCAGAAAACCCATTGATGTTACCCGACCCGCAGAACTATTCGGTGTTTTGGAGGAATTGCCTGAGCAAAGGGAAAAAGCATATAAAATATTGTCTAAAGAGGATCTGGAATCTCCTGCACAATTAAAGGAAAAATATTTCTATAGCTATTCCAGTGCAAAGGATTATTTACAGTCACATTGGCCTAAGGAACAACAGGAAATATGGCAAATTCTGCAGGCTGAAACGGAGGAAAGTAATGAGGTGGTGCGTATGTAGGAATATGAGGCTTTGGATAAAATAATTAAAATAGAAAAATTAACCATAAAACATAGTCATGATAAACTTTGAAGAATTAAGGATAAAGGATAGTGAACTATTGGGCAAAGAACAATGGAATGGATTATTGGATGATGCCCAAAGGTTTTTGGAGGGCAATGTAGGCCTTGGTACGGATGTCCCGCAATCTAAATTACATATAGAAGGAAATGGAGGACAAAGTGTTGATTTGTTGGTCAATGGAAGAATACGATCGAATAATAATGATGGGGGGCTTTGGATAGCCAGTGACCGTTTTGTAGGAGGAGCAGCTACCAGTATGATAGGGTTCTACAATAGTGGATGGAGGTTGCTGGTGCAGAATAATGGAAATGTAGGAATCGGGACTTTTAACCCCATAGGTCCATTATCCTTAGGCCCTTCATTAAGCCCTATAAAACTGGCTTTATATCAGGATGACTCTGGAACATCCTATTATGGGATGGGTGTTACCGCCGGAAGATTTTATTTTAATATAGGCAACCCACAAGCTAAATATGTTTTCCTCGATAGAGCTGGCGCCGGTGCGGTTGAGATTTTTACCGTCCTCGGAAATGGCAGTGTAGGAATTGGCACGCCGAGCCCCTCTGCGCCACTTCACGTGAACGGTATAATAAAAGCCAGGTTGAACAATATTGGTGACCAAAGAAATGTACAGTACAATGACGCCACAGGAGAAATAGGCTATGATAACTCTTCCCGTAGGGATAAACGGGACATTGCTCCGTTGAAGGATGATTTTGGTAAAATTCTGCAACTACAGCCGCGCAAGTATACGCGCCCTGAGCAACCCGGAGCATGGGAAATAGGGTATATTGCCGAAGAAGCAAAATCTTTAGGCCTTGATCATTTAATTTTTTATGATGAAGATCATTATCCGGATGGAATCAATTACCGGAAAATGTGCCTGTACCTGGTGGAGATCGTTCGTGAACATGAACGCAGGCTCAATCCTGATTCTCCTCATCTGGAAAAATATATAGAAAATGAGTTGCCCAAATCCTGATTTTATGAAATACCTGAAAGCCTGTTTTAGAGCGATTTCACGTTAGTCAAATATTACTGACAGAACCCTCAACATTCGCCGCTTTTAATACAATAAATTTTGAGTATGCAGACAACCATTTTAAAGGGGGATGCGTCTATGGAAGAAACCAAGTAGTTTTTTAGTTGTATGAAAGAGCGCCTCTACTATCTCGATTGGCTCAGGGTACTGGCCTTTATGACCTTAATCCTGTTTCACTGTGCCGTACCCTTCGTGGAACATTATAACTGGGAAATCAACAACGAGGAAACATCCCCGGGAATTACACGGGTAGTATGGTGGGTGCATCAATGGCGATTACCCCTGTTATTCTTTATTTCCGGGGTGGGGGTACGCTTTTCGTTACGTAAACGATCCGTGGCGGCTTTTTTCGGGGAGCGGGTTGTACGCCTGTTTATCCCCTTGGTTTTTGCCATATTTTTTATTACGCCTGTCCAGGTGTATTTTGAGTGGCTTCAGAACGGAAGAATCAATATGAGCTATCTCGATTTTTATCCCTCTGTTTATGAGATTGTGCCCTACCCCGACGGGGCGTTTACCTGGAGCCATATGTGGTTTGTAGCCTATTTATTTGTATTTACCATATTGTTGCTTCCCCTTTTCGCTTTGACAAAAGTACGTTGGCTCGATCGGTTTAAACCTTTTCTGAATGCTGTTCTGAATAGGCCTGCCCCGGTGTTGTCAATGGCCCTGCCCTTTGTGTTTTATTTTTTTAGTTTATATATCCGGTGGCCGGAACAAGGCAGCCTGGTAGATGACTGGTATGTTTTTATTTCTTCCATGACCTTCTATTTCTTTGGGTTTTTATGCAGCAGTGTTACTTCATTCTGGAATACCTGCCTTATGTACCGAAAATGGTTCCTAACCCTGACGATCCTCCTGGCAGCGGTCCTGATCTGGCAATACTATTGGGATTGGGAGGCGAGCAAACCCAAGGTACAGGGAACACATTTATATATTTATGGACTGATGAACGGGTTCCATATTTGGGCCATTATGTTAGCAGCGATTGGCTATACCATGAAATACCTTAATTTTTCAAATACCTACCTGTCTTATTTGAACACAGCTGTATATCCCTTTTTTATACTGCACCAGGCGGTGATTGTGGCCAGCGGGTATTATGTCCTGCAGTGGGAGACAGGTATTGCAGTAAAGCTTCTTGTGCTGGTGATAATCTGTATGCTGACAATTTGGTTTTTGTACCATTTCTTTATCCGAAAAACTATAGTTAGTCGGGTTCTTTTTGGAATGAGGTGGAACCCAAAAAGCAACACTAAATCTGTCCCCATCCCCTGATATCTGGTTTAGGGTTAACCGTTAAATACATGTGCTAGCGCAGGCAAATGTTGCGATTGGGAGCGGTTCGTTGTTTTACTTCGTTGCATTTATCCATTCCAGTACAATTTTCGCAAGGTCCGATTTTCTGTTTTCAATGTCCAGC
>JBGTLT010000236.1:0-3221 GCA_041743975.1 Zeaxanthinibacter sp. | reverse complement strand
GGTGCATATTGCGTATGGATGGTCAGAAATGGTACACATTCTACTCAATTTATCATAATCTGGCCAATAAGTAAGGTAAATCTTATATAATACTACCTTCGTAGGAATACATAACCTTATGTGTATCAGATAAATATAAATCAGAAACCAGTAGGTTGAAGTTGTGCTATACCATTTACACAATATTTTATACCATTCACACAAATCATACCGGGAGCTGGGCCGCAACCCTTTACTTTGGCACCATAAATCCCCCCGCAGGCCCTTAGCCACAATTAAATTGAAGTCGGGAGTCATGAAAAAATGTATGCTATATTTTACACTATTGCTCATCACGTTGCTCATTGCAGTTCTATCAGAACGAAAAAAGGGAGGGGTCCCTTATGATGAATTAGTATACGCCGATACAACAGGGATAACGCAGCTTTCCGAAAAACAGCTTGCACCTGATAAGCCCTAATTGAGATGTTATGAACAGATTGTGTGTTTTCACCAGAATTATAAGGTGTGGCCTTTGGATTGTCCTGCCACTGTTGTTCACCTCCTATATCTCACCAAAAACTGTATGGGCTGCGGCAGATCCTGAAGCGGGGAACTACATCCTGCAGGTGACGGGGAGCAGCAACCTTGAACTCAATGGGAATATTTTATATAGCACAGCCATTGAAACCACTGCTTCGGGAAGGAAATACACCCTTATGGAACTTCGGTTGGATAATCGCCAACTTTCTGAAGCCCATTCTTTGGGATTTTTGATATCCCGCCCCGGAAGTTCTGTGGAATTGTCCACCGGCACCTATAAAATATCCATGAATGGCACCGGGGGGTATTTTCCCAATTTTGACGGGGCGTTCGGGTTTGCCAATATCGATTCCGCGGGGGAATTGCCCTTTTTTGCCATGGAAGGCACTATTAAAATATCCCGCAGGGACCTGAATAATATGGAGGGAAGCCTTGAAATGACGTTTCGCAACGAAAATAGTGAAAACTTAAAGATCAAAGGAAAGTTCAAAGCGATAAATAGATTAGTACAATAATATAAGTCGAGTTGTAAACAAAGATCACAATTATGACACTGTCAAACCAAAAGTGCGGCTTTTAGCTGGGGATATGTTTTAGGACATACCTCCCTAACGATTTAATTACTATTGGAATACCGGACCACTTGTGGGTCTGCGCGTTTGCGGGATTTTTAGGTTTCGGGGGAACTACCTAGATCTGCAGATGCTTTGATAGTAATGTAAGTTTAATGAATCGGGAAGGCCGTACGGTTTGGCAGTTTCATTTATTACAACACCGGTAAATTGGCAGGGGCAGCTCTAATCCCTGCCGGATCTAAACATCATTCCGGCATCCTCATGGAAAGCCCATAAGGCAATCTACAGCAGTATAAACCGGTTTCATTTCCTTTATTAGGCTAATCCGGCCCAAAACGGCTTTTAGGCATGGTAAACCCCGGAAAATTGTAATTTCATCCCCTGGGATCTCTTAGATCAAGATTGTCAATAGCTTACTCCCGTATCCCGGAAAACAGACCAAAACGTATTATTTAAATATACTTTATGGTTTATTAAATTTCTTCCTTTTTATACAAATTCCGAACTTTTCAAAAGGGCAACAAACACAATAGCCGAGGGGACATGTCAACAACCCGTGTTAAGAACTTTGTAGTGTTATAGGGTAATCGGGCTTTAGAATTTCATCACATTTTCCAATCTTTGTTAGTCCCGGCACATGTCAAAATTCAGAATAATAAAAAAAAATCACTTAATATGTCCATCTCGGTAGAACCTATTTTAACAGAAAACGAAAATCGCTTTGTAATTTTCCCAATTCAGCATCACGACTTATGGGAATGGTACAAGAAATGCGAGGCTTGTTTCTGGACTGCCGAAGAAATAGACCTGCATCAGGACATGGCCGACTGGAACAATAAACTCAACGACGATGAACGCTATTTTATAAAACACATCCTTGCTTTTTTTGCAGCATCAGATGGAATTGTAAATGAGAACCTTGCTGAGAATTTTGTAAGTGAGGTTCAGTATACCGAGGCCAAATTCTTTTATGGTTTTCAGATCATGATGGAGAATATCCACTCTGAGACCTATTCCCTCCTGATTGATACATATGTAAAGGATGAAAAGGAAAAGAACCTCCTTTTCAATGCGATTGAAAATTTTCCGGCCATCAAGAAAAAGGCTGACTGGGCCCTTAAATGGATAGATTCCCCCAGTTTTGCCGAAAGATTGATCGCATTTGCCGCAGTGGAAGGCATTTTCTTTTCCGGGGCGTTCTGTTCTATCTTCTGGCTGAAGAAAAGGGGATTAATGCCCGGGCTGACCTTCTCCAATGAATTGATTTCCCGGGATGAAGGCATGCACTGTGATTATGCCGTGCACCTGCACAACAAACACCTGATCAACAAGGTGCCCAAGGCACGGATCACCCAGATCCTCACCAATGCACTGGATATAGAACGGGAATTCATAACCGAATCCCTTCCGGCAAGCCTTATCGGGATGAATTCAAAGTTGATGACCCAATACCTGGAATTTGTAACAGACCGGTTGCTGGTGGAATTGGAATGCGAACGGGTCTATAATGCCACAAATCCATTTGATTTTATGGAAATGATATCCCTGCAGGGAAAAACCAATTTCTTTGAAAAGAGGGTTTCAGAATATCAGAAGGCAGGCGTACTGAACCAGGATAAAGACACGGATTCACAGAAGATCAGCTTTGATGCTGAATTCTGATGCCGGGGCTTAGCATACAGGAGAGTCGAACCGTTGGGATCGTATGCCCAACCACAATCAAATAGTTATATATAGGGGGAATATATGCCCGGTCATTCAGGTTTTATGAGCGTCGGCAACCTTGCCCGATAAAGTGGCAGTAATTGCTGAACAGGGGAGTTAAAACCCTTGTTTACCGTATAGGAGGCCCGTAAGGACGAAAGGATACCAGATTCTGTAAGTGGAGAAATAGCATGAATAACCCGTAATTCAACAGATATGTTCGTAGTTAAAAGAGATGGAAGAAAAGAGCCGATGATGTTCGACAAGATCACGGCCCGGGTCCGGAAATTGTGCTACGGCCTCAATGACCTGGTAGATCCGGTAAAGGTGGCAATGAGGGTAATCGAAGGGCTGTATGACGGGGTTACTACCTCCGAACTGGACAACCTGGCGGCGGAAATCGCAGCTACCATGACCACG
>JBGTLT010000235.1:0-2939 GCA_041743975.1 Zeaxanthinibacter sp. | reverse complement strand
CTGAATACCTTTCAGGACGAGTGGCCAGCCAACCGCTTGGGATTGTCAAAATGGATAGTTAGCAAAGAAAATCCGTTAACGGCCCGTACATTCGTCAATCGTGTGTGGCATCAGGTTTTCGGAAGGGGAATTGTCGCTTCCCTGGAGGACATGGGCACCCAATCAGACCCACCAACTCATCCCGGGTTACTGGACTGGCTTTCCCTCCGTTTTATGAACGAACATACCTGGGGCATGAAAGCCTTGATAAAAGATATCGTAATGTCCGGCACCTATAGGCAAAGTTCCGTAGTTACTCCGGAATTATTTCAAAAAGACCCTCATAATGAACTTTATGCGCGCGGTCCCAGATTACGCCTGACGGCTGAGGAAATAAGGGACCAGGCTTTGGCTGTTTCCGGGCTTTTGAGTAAAAAAATGTATGGCCCCGGTGTTATGCCTCCTCAACCAGATGGGGTTTGGGAGTCAGTGTACAATAACGCGTCCTGGACGGAGAGCGAGGGAGAGGATAAATATAGGCGGGCCATTTACACCTATTTAAAACGTACCAGTCCCTACCCCTCTTTTATTACGTTTGATGCCGGCAGCAGGGAAGTCAGTACCATACGCCGTACGGTCACCAATACTCCTTTGCAAGCCCTGGTGACCCTGAACGACCCTGTTTATTTGGAAGCTGCTTACGAATTTGCTAAAACCATGAATATGGAAAATGTGGAAAAGGGAATTTCAACCGGATTCAAAAAAGCCACATTATCAGAAATAGATGCTGATAAATTGATGGTGTTAAAAAGCCTGTATGATCAGGCATTGGTTGAGTTTACCAATGGAACGAATATTGAACAAAATTTCATTGGTTTAAAGGAAAAGCCAGGTGCCAAATTAGCCGCATTGACCGTTGTCGCCAATGCCATTATGAACCTCGATGAATTTTTAACAAAAGCATAATCGCGCTGGCGATAAAAAATAATAGCATGAAAAATTTTATAGATCGACTCATAGCTGAAAAAGTTCAAAAGGAACTGGAAGCCAGGACCCGAAGACATTTTATAAAACAATGTGCAACAGGAATGGGGGGTTTGGCTTTGGGTTCCATCTTTATGGGATGTGATCCATTGAGCCCTCTGAAATCCAACCACACAGTTAAGTCAGGTTTCTCTGAACGCGACCTAAACCCCCTGGCCACGTTACCCCCTCCATTTTCGCCCAGGGTAAAAAATGTTATCTTCCTTCATATGGCAGGAGCACCATCCCAATTGGAGATGTTCGATTACAAGCCAGAGTTGGCCAAATTGAATAATCAGGAATGCCCACAATCCCTTTTAGAGGGAAAGAAATTTGCCTTTATACGGGGTACACCTAAGCTTTTGGGGCCACAGGCAACCTTTAAACAAGAAGGAGAATCCGGTAATTGGGTGTCTGATAACCTTCCACATTTTAAGAAAGTAGTAGACGAAGTGGCTTTTGTAAAAGCTGTTCATACCGATCAATTCAATCATGGTCCCGCACAGCTTTTCATGCATACGGGCAGTCCACGGTTAGGAAGACCAAGTATTGGATCCTGGGTAACATATGGCCTTGGTTCTGAAAATCAAAATTTACCGGGATTCGTAGTTCTCACCTCAGGTGGTAAGGCGCCAAGTGCCGGCAAAAGTGTTTGGGGAAGTGGTTTTTTACCCTCGGTCTATCAAGGGGTTCAATGCCGCTCCAAAGGAGACCCGGTATTATATATTGAAGACCCGGACGGTATTTCACGCGACCTTAAAAAGAATGCAATCAACGCTATCAATGAAATCAACAAAAAGGAATACGCCAGATATGCCGATCCCGAAATTTTGGCGAGGATCAATCAGTATGAAATGGCGTATAGAATGCAGATTGCCGTTCCAGAGGTCATGAACATCAATAATGAACCAGAGCATATCAAAGAAATGTATGGAGTAGAACCGGGCAAGGAATCTTTTGCGAATAATTGCCTGTTAGCCCGGAAATTAGTGGAAGATGGCGTACGGTTTGTTCAATTGTTCGACTGGGGTTGGGATGCCCACGGCACCGATGCCAGTACAGCTGTGGATCTGGGTCTGAAAAACAAGTGCAGGGAGATTGACAGGCCGATGACCGCACTACTGTTAGACTTAAAACAACGGGGACTATTGGATGACACCCTGGTTGTTTGGGGGGGGGAATTTGGACGGACACCCATGCAGGAAAATAGAGAAGGCAAAACAATGGGCTTTAAAGGTCGCGACCATCATGGGGATGCATTTACCATGTGGATGGCAGGTGGCGGCATAAAAAAAGGCGCTTCGCATGGCCAGACAGATGCCATAGGTTTTTCAGGTATTGAGGGCAGGGTTTCGGTTCATGATATACAAGCCACTATTTTACATCTGCTTGGTTTTGACCATGAACAATTTACATTTGATTTTCAAGGCAGGCCTTTCCGTTTGACCGATGTGGAAGGAGAAGTAATCCGGGAAATTCTAGCGTAATCAACGTATATATGAGATACCTGCTTGTTCTATACCTTTTTCTGCTTGGAATTCAAGGTCATGGTCAGGAAACCAAAACCATACAATTCTTTCAAACGGATTGGGGACGTACCTCCTCCTGGGATACTTTTTGCGAAAAAACAAAGAGTGCAGGGTATGCCGGTATTGAAATCTGGTTTCCAAAGAATCCGGAAGACCAAAACCTTTTAAAAGCTGCTCTTGAAAAATATGATTTAAAACTTGGATTTATTAACGGCACCAATAAATCAATACCCTTTGAAGAAAGTTTAAAAGCCTATGGGGCGCATTTAAAAATATTAGCTTCCTGGTCCCCTGTATATATCAATTGTCACACCGGAAGCGACTTTTTCACCTTTGAACAGACCAAGGCATTTATAGACCTGGCCAATAAAATTTCAGAGGAAAGCATCATTCCTATTTACCATGAAA
>JBGTLT010000234.1:0-8192 GCA_041743975.1 Zeaxanthinibacter sp. | reverse complement strand
CTTACAATTACCCATGACAAGAGTTATTGAGAGGCTAAATGTTTCCGGGTCTGCGGCCAGTATATAACAAAATTGATTATGGAACTCAGGCTTTCGGAAACCGACTGGGAATTGGCGGAATCAGGGATACTTGAAATGCAGCTCACCGGTCTGAAAAATCCAGCAAAGGGAGCTCAAAAATAGTGCAGCGATTTTACCAGGGATAGCGAATTTTTAGTAACTTGAAGTAGTTAACTAACACATCCTATCCAAATGACTATAATTCTTTATATTCTGGCAGGAATTGTTGTACTCATTCTGGTATTGGCACTAATGGCACCCAAAAACTATAATGTATTCAGGAGCATTGACATTGCCAGGCCCCGGAAACAGGTCTTCGAATATTTGAAGTACCTGAAAAACCAGGATGAATGGTCCCCCTGGGCTAAAAAAGACCCTGGTATGGAAAAAAAATTCACAGGCAAGGATGGCGAAGTGGGATGTGTGAGTTACTGGAATGGAAATAAAGATGTAGGGGAAGGGGAGCAGGAAATTACCAAAATCGTTTCCGGGCAGCGGATCGATTCAGAACTGCGGTTTCTGAAACCCTGGAAATCAACGTCTGACAGCTACCTTACGGTGGAGGATCTGGATGGGTCGAAGACCAGGGTCACCTGGGGTTTTTCAGGAAAGAACAGGTTCCCCATGAGCATCATGATGTTGTTTATGAGTATGGATAAAATGGTTGGGAAGGATTTTGAGGAGGGGTTGGCCAATCTTAAAAACAGAATGGAAAAGCAGCCGTGATTGAAAATAATATGGTCGGGTGGTTTGAGATACCTGTCCTGGATATGGACAGGGCACAGAAATTTTATGAAACCGTTTTTGAAATAGCCATCTCCCTCCATGACATGGAGGCATTTGTAATGGGATGGTTTCCGGGAGACCATACCAAACCGGGAGCTTCCGGCTCCCTTGTAAAACACGCCATGTATTCCCCCAGTGATACGCACGGTGCCCTGGTTTACTTTTCTTGTAAGGATGTGGCAGGAGAATTGGGCAGGACCGAGGCAGCAGGTGGCAAAATACTGCGCAATAAGACAGAGATAGGGGGCGGGCATGGTTTTATGGCATTGATACGGGATACCGAAGGGAACCGGATCGCCCTGCATTCCCAGCAGTGATCTCAACGTTCTCCGGCAACTTCCAGAAGCGCAATGTCAAAATCATTTTCCAGCTGTACTTTGCCATATTTTACTTCTACCTCCGTTTGGGAATAGGTATCAAAAAGTTTAGTGCCATCCCCGAAGAAACCTTTTACCCACAGGGATTTTTTCCCTTTGGGCAGGTCTAAACCAATGACCACTTTATCCTTATACTCCCCGCTTGTATAGGTACGGCTAAAAACATAGGGGGCCTTGCCCAGGCGATTATGTTTCCCGGCACCCACAGCAGGGTGGTTATTTCGGAATTGCCCGAGCTTTTGCCAATGTTCCAGAATTTTCCCGGTGGCGGGAAGACTGTCAAGCTGGTCCCAGTTCATAAAGGAGCGAAGAGTCGCATCCCCTACTGTGCCTTCCACTATCAAACTTCGTGACGTTTCATCCCCGTAATAAATCTGGGATGCCCCAGGGGTCAGCAACAGTATGTTTGCTGCCTTATAAGGCTTCTTCCGCTCTTTGTCAAAGGGGGCATTGTCATCATGGGAAGAAAGGTAATTCAATACGCTTAGATTCTGGAGTTCACTGTGGAGCAGTTTGCTGTATTTGGCGAAAATGGTCTCATAATCATTTTGAGCATCGTGCTTCAATTCAAAGTTGATCAGGCTTTTGAATCCATGGGAGAAATAATCCACTTTTTTATCGCCAAAATCATATTCCCGGCCATTGGAAATCCCATATCCATAAACCTCCCCCACCATAAAGAAGGGCTGTTCATCAAGGATTTCCTCCGGGTGTTTCTTTTTCCAGGTTTCGAATGCAGTGGAAGCTTCCTTGTACAACTCGGACCATGCGTTCTCATTCACATGCTTCACCGTGTCGACCCGGAAACCATCGATCCCAAGGTCGTGTACATAATCCGTTAACCATTTAATGAGGTAAAACCGGGGTGCCCTTGGGTACCCGGTCCGTTCAAAAAAGAGCTGCAGTTCATCCAATTCGCCGCTCAGGCGGCCTTCCTTCTTCCATTTGGCCAGCAGGGCATCGGGCAATTCCACAGGCGCATCAGATTCTGTTCGGATGTCTGGCAAATTGTCAACCAATGTACAGGCTGTTGTGGATTCGTAGTTTGTAAAATCACAGGTAGGACCTGTCCGGACCCAGTCTTCCGGCCAAATAGGATCTGAGGGGGTCACCGGCCCGGTATGGTTCATAACAACATCCATCAGAATCCTGATACCTTTGCGGTGTGCGGTCCTTACCAAATTTTCAAGATCCTTCTTAGTCCCGAAATTAGGATCCAAAACGGTCCAGTCTTTGGCCCAGTAACCATGGTATCCATAGGTGCTACCGGTTTTTTCGTCCGTGTCTCCATGTATTTGTTCCACCACTGGCGTAAACCATATGGCATTTATTCCAAGTTTGGAGAAATAACCCTCTTCAATTTTTTGGGTAATACCTTTCAGGTCCCCGCCCATGAAACCCCGCAATGGACCGGTTGGATTCGTCCGGTCAAAGTTAGTGTCATTCTCCGTATCGCCATTATAGAACCGATCGGTCAACAAAAAATAGATGTTGGCACCTTCCCAGACAAAGGGAATTGTTTTTTCGGATTTCGGAATGTTGGAGGTCATTATGGAGGGTTCAATAACCGGTACTTTTTTTTCTTCTTTGCATGCGAAAAATAGTGCAGGGATTGCAAGTGCAATCAGCCATTTATTCATGGTTGCGGATTTTGGCTAAAGCTATAAAATGCCGGGGGAAATAGAAAATTTATTTTTTCCTGTTCAGTACCTTATACTCCTCATAGCAACTGCTGATGGCATCCAGGATCTGCAGATCATTCGCTGTGGTAATAAAGGAATTGGAATAATTGCAGTTGGAAAGGATATCATCTATATCCACTTTTTCAATCTGAAGCAGCTCCGTAAGTGTTTCCCGGTCGAACTTCGCCGCCAGTAAATTCCGGATTTCATCGTCCTCCTTCATTTGCCGGAGTTTCCTCATTTGATTGGGCTTTTTTCCGAAGAGGTTGCGCAACAGGTCTGCCGGGTTCAGGATTGCGCCTAATACCCTGGTAACAGCGCTTGGATTTTTGTTACCGGCCTCATAACTTTTGGACAGTCCGGAAATGCTGTATTGATAAGCCGTATTGATTGGGAGGTTTTTTACATCGATTTCCAGGTATCCGGTAAGCTGATAGGGCCTTACGATAACTTCTTCAAGGGCATAGGCAAGTTCCGTAAGCGCTATTTTTGTGTTTTTGAACTTAAACATGTCGTTGGTTACCCGGATCTTCTGGGATTTGAACCCGAGATAGGATAAATAGAGCGTATCATTAACGGTGGCCCTGATGGTAAAGCCACCGTCCTTGCCGGTAATGGTGCCAACGACCTGGTTGAGGTTCACGACATGAACGCTTTCCATGGCTTCGTCTGTCTGTGCATTGACTACAATGGCCTCGAACTGCGGGTCCTGTAATGGCTCCGTTTCCTGTGAGATACTGTAAAATCCTGATAATAATGCCAGGAGAATGAAATAGTGTTTCATGAACAACAATCAACAATTAGGTAACAATTAAACTAAAAAATACGCCGAAGCGTATGTTTTAGTACGGAATTAACTAAAAGAAGCCGTCTCTTTTTTTACTCTTTTTTTTGCCAGACCTCCTGCCGCCCAATGCGGATCCTGCTGATTCCCGTCTCTTGCCACCGCTTCTGTCGTATGGGCGCTCGCTGCGTCGGCTGCCTTTGTTATTGTCCCTGCTGCGCCTGCCGCCGCCACCGCCACCGCCACCACCGCTGCTGCCGCTGCCGCCGGGGTTTTGTGAAATCTCCACGTTGACAAACCTGCCATCGACCTTAAAATCCTTAAAAGTTCCCAGAATAAGTTCGCTTAAGGATGCTTCTGTATTAAAAAATGAAAAGCTGTCCTTTACATCCACCTTGTATATATCGTCCTTGTTTATTTCGAGTGTATCCCGCAAAAAATCCTTGAGGGACATCCAGTCGTAACCGTCCTTTTCCCCCACATTGATGAAGTATCGGACGGATCCGTTCTGCTGTACTTCTTCCGTGTCCCTCCTTCCCCTGGAGCGTCCTTCCGATTGGTCACTGACATTAAGGTCACTGCTTCGGTTATAATAATCAAAGAATCGTGAAAATTCAACCGCAACGATCTTTTTGATCAGTTCTTCACGGTCCAGGCCAACCAATACATCATTGATGGCAGGGAGGAATTGATTAACTTCCTCATCCACTTCCGTATTTTTGATCTTATTGGCAAGATGGTATAACTGTATTTCGCAAATCTCCAATCCGGTCGGGATTTTCTTGCTTATAAATTTCTGTTGTATCTTCTTCTCAATGCCACTTATTTTGCGCAATTCGCTTCGGGTAATGATAACCATGGAAATCCCCGATTTGCCTGCGCGTCCTGTTCGGCCACTTCGGTGGGTATAGGTTTCAATTTCATCGGGCAACTGGTAATTGATAACGTGGGTAATATCATCCACATCGATCCCCCGGGCTGCAACATCCGTGGCAACCAATAACTGAATCTGTTTTTTTCGAAAGGAGTTCATCACCAGGTCGCGCTGGTTCTGACTCAGATCCCCGTGTAGCGCCCCGGCGCTATAACCATCTTCGATCAGCTTTTCAGCAACCTTTTGGGTGTCGCGTTTCGTCCTGCAAAAAACCAGGGAGAAAATACCCGGGTTTGTATCCGCAAGGCGTTTCAGGGCCGGATAACGGTCCCTTCCGCCAACGATATAATATTCATGCTGTACAGTATCCACCCCGGAATTTTTAGATCCTACTGTGATCTCCTTGGGTTGGTGCATGAATTTCTTGGCTATAATCGCCACTTCCTTTGGCATGGTAGCCGAAAACAACCAGGTGGATTTTTCCTTTGGCGTATTGGACAGGATATCCTGGATATCCTCATAAAATCCCATATTGAGCATTTCATCCGCCTCATCGAGGATACAGTAATCAATTTTCGAGATATCGATGATCCGCCGGCCTATCATATCCTTCATCCGCCCTGGTGTGGCCACAACGATCTGGGCCCCGCGTTTGATCTGTTTGGCCTGTTCAGTTAGACTGGCCCCTCCATAAATGGCGACTACATTGATACCCTTGATATACTTCGCATACAATTGCAGTTCATTGGTGAGTTGCAGGCAAAGTTCCCGGGTTGGCGACAGGATCAGTCCCTGGGTTGTCCTGCTGTCGGGATCGATCTTCTGGATCAGGGGAAACCCGAAAGCGGCTGTTTTCCCGGTTCCGGTCTGGGCCAGTGCTACCAGGTCGGTTTCACCTTCCAATAAAATAGGGATTGTTTTTTCCTGGACTTCGGAAGGAGTGTCAAATCCGAGGTCGGCAATAGCATCCAATAGGGGCTGTTCGAGCCCCAGAGCTTTAAATTTTGTCATAATACGTTATAATTTACCAAATCGCAAATAAGGGATGTTGCTTAGAGGGATTATCTTATAACCTATCAGACCCAGCGCAACACATGCTATACCAGCGGCATCATTTGAGCGGCAAAGATACTGCTAAATATCGATACGGATATGGTTATGGGAGATTAAGTTGCGATGACCCCCTCTTCCCTGGTTGCAACGTATGCCCATGGTGTATACTGTTTGGAAACCCCTTCCGGAACGGGAAAAGCAAACCGGCAGTATTTGCATTTCTTTATCTGCGGTTGGAGGAATCAGGATTTACAGCCCTGTAAAGCCGTTGGTACTCAGATGCCGGAGGAGTTTGTCAAAAGCGATACCCCGATGGCTGATCTTGTTTTTTACAGATAGCGGTAACTCGGCAAAAGTTTCTTTATAGCCTGCCGGCCGGAAAACCGGATCGTAACCAAAGCCGGATTTTCCGTATTTCGAAAGGGTGATCTCGCCCTGGACAGCGCCCCGGAATAGTACCGTATTGTTTTTGGTCCGGAGGGCTATAACGGTTTCAAAGCGGGCCTTCCGGTTTTTCCGGCCAGCGAGGGCTCTCAGCAGCTTGTCCATGTTGGCATCAGAATCCGCCCCGTTCCCTGCATAGCGTGCGGAATGTACACCCGGTTCCCCACCCAGGGCATCTACCAGCAGGCCGGTATCATCAGCAAAACAAGCATAGTTGTAATGGGTTTGGACATGGGCTGCTTTGAGCAGTGCGTTTCCTTCCAGTGTTGGTTCCGTCTCCGGAATTTCCTCCGTACAGCCGATATCTGCCAGGGATAACAGGGAAACGGTGAGCGGCAGCAGGAGTTGTATCTCCTTTAGCTTATTCAGGTTATGTGTGGCGAAAACCAACTCCATTTAAGTAAAGGTATTACCTTTTGAATAGTCTATACTCTGTCAAAAATAGTACTTTTATTCCCCGTTATTTTAAGCGTATGAGGCTAATGATCCCACCTGTAGTTGTTTTAGCCCTGTTTGCAGCAGGGATGTACCTTTTGTTCAGGTTCCTCCCCGTTGGGTATTTTGATTTTCTGGGGAGGCGCTATCTTGCTTTGGGCCTTTCCGTTGCGGCAGTGGTTATAAGCATACTGTCTGTCATCCGGTTTTTCAGGGCCGGGACCTCTGTTGATCCCAGGACCCCTGATAAAGCCTCGGGCTTGGTTACCAATGGTATCTACCGGTATTCCCGTAACCCTATGTACCTGGCCATGCTACTGTTGCTCCTTGCATGGGGGCTTTTCCTGGGAAATGCCTTCAATACGCTGGTGGCCGCTTTTTTCGTCGCTTATATGAACAAATTCCAGATTATTCCGGAAGAAGAAGCCCTCAGCGCTAAATTTGGAAAGGCCTATCAGCAATACCTCTTGCAGGTGAGGCGGTGGTTTTGAAGGGATAAGGACTTTTGCTTATTATGCTGATATATTAGCATATTAACTTATATAGTTAAATATTAGTATATTTGTTAATAATATAGTATATTAGCGTTTTAGCTTATATTATGATTGCAATCATCACAGGAGACATCATCAATTCCGCGGACCATATGACGGCTGCATGGATGGCCGTCCTTAAGAAGTATTTTTCCAGCCTGGGTAACACCCCCCGGGACTGGGAGATTTACCGGGGCGATGAATTTCAGATCAGAACAAGTCCGGATGCCGCCCTGGGAATTGCCATTCACATCAAAGCCCTGGTCCGGACCCTTAAAAACCTCGATGTACGGATAGGCATCGGGCTGGGGGAGGAAACCTTCGTCGGCAGCGGTGTGAGCGATTCGAACGGCCTGGCATACCAACGTTCGGGACATGTATTCGAAACCTTAAAAGAACGTAAACTCAACATGGCAATCGCCACGGGTAACACGGGTTACGATACAACCCTCAACCTGATGCTAAAGCTGGCGCTGCACATTATGGATGATTGGAGTCAGGTTTCGGCCGAGGTTGTTGCCCTGGTACTGCAATTCCCGGACGTCCCACAATCTGAAATAGCCCGGCAACTCAATATCAAACAATCGGCTGTAAGCCAACGCCTGAAAAGGGCACGACTGGACATTGTAACGGAACTCCTCGACTATTATGCCCAAACCCTGAAAATTACCCGCCTATGATACTTTTTACAAAATTACTGCTGGCCCACCTTCTTGGTGATTTTTTGCTGCAACCCTTAAAATGGGTGATACATAAGCAGGTAAACAAGATCAGGTCCATATACCTTTATTTGCATGTGCTGGTGCATTTCTGCCTGGTAATGCTGCTCCTTTGGGATTTGGAGGCCTGGAAACCGGCATTGCTCATTGCCCTGTCCCATTATTTTATAGACCTGGGCAAACTATATTCCCTCCAATGGTTCAAGAATAAGAGCATCCCCTTCTTCCTGGACCAGCTATTTCACCTTATTGTCCTGTTTTGCGTTGCCTTTTATAACAACCTGTGGGGACAGTTGCAGCTATCGATCAGCCAGCTCGACTGGCCATTGATCACTGCCGTGGTATTCGTAAGCTTCCCGGCAGCGATCATCATGAGTAAACTCCTGGAAAGTATGTCGGACCAAATAGAACTGGACCATAAATCCCTGCCCAATGCCGGGAAGTA
>JBGTLT010000233.1:0-2739 GCA_041743975.1 Zeaxanthinibacter sp. | reverse complement strand
ATGGGGACCTGATTGCCTTGTATGGTTCCGCCCTGGTGGAAAACCTCAAAGGCGATGTATCCTTCCAGTTGTATTTTAATACCGTTTTCAACGCCCTGTCGTATGCTGACCTTATACCGGCAACCGTGAAATCTTTTTTTTTCGGATTTGTAATTGGCCTTATTGGATGTTATAAAGGGTATTACAGCGATAAAGGAACTGCGGGGGTAGGCCTGGCAGCCAATACAGCGGTGGTACTGGCCTCCCTGCTGCTGTTTGTAGTGGATTTCATCGCAGTTTTTGTGTCCGACATTTTTTATGAACTCTGATATGGAAGCTAAACAAAAGGCACCGCATCCGAGCACTGGTTCCACCAAAACGGAACCGGTCATCGTAATCCGGGATCTTTGTATGAGTTTTGGTGATAATCATGTTTTACAGGATTTTCATATGGTGTTGCACAAAGGGGAAAACCTGGTAGTAATGGGGAAGTCAGGTTCCGGGAAATCAGTTATGATCAAATGTCTGGTAGGGCTATTGAAACCAGATAGTGGATATGTAGAAGTCCTGGGGAAGGAAATCGGTCACCTGAACCAACAGGATTTGGACGAATTGCGATCAGACATAGGATTCCTGTTCCAGGGAAGTGCATTGTATGATTCCATGACGGTGCGGGAAAATTTGGAATTCCCTATGCGAAGGCATCGGGAAAAGTTAGGCGCTATTACCGATACCACACCCCTGGTTTTAGAGGCACTGGAAAATGTAGGGCTGGCACATACAATAGACCTGATGCCTGAAGAACTTTCAGGAGGTATGAAAAGGCGTATAGCCCTGGCCCGGACGTTGATATTACGACCTAAATTAATTCTATATGATGAGCCCACCAGTGGTTTGGATCCGATTACCTCTAAAGAAATCATAGAATTGATGCGATCCATTCAAATAAAATACGGTACATCTTCATTGATCATTACACACGATGTGGATTGTGCACGGGTCATTTCAGAACGAATGATCCTGCTGGTGGATGGAAAAAACTATGCCGAAGGGACTTTCACCGAATTATCCTTATCCGAAGATTCGAAAGTTGCGGCATTCTTTAAAAAATAGAACCATGGCAAAATCAAAATTGGAAAACCTGAAATTAGGTATATTTGTGGTCCTGGGCACCCTGCTCCTGCTCCTGGCCGCTTATCTTATTGGCAACAGGCAGAATATGTTTACCAAAAACTTTTCAATCAGTGCGGTCTTCAAAAATGCCTCCGGACTGCAAAACGGAAATAATGTAAGGTTTTCCGGAATTAATGTAGGGACGGTCCATAAAATTGTAATGGTGAACGACACAACTATCCGCGTGGAAATGATTATTGAGAAGGATATGTTGAACCACATTAAAAAAGATGCCGTGGCAATGATAGGATCTGATGGACTTGTGGGAAGTATGCTCATCAATATCGTTCCCGGAAGAGGAACTGCCCCCTTAATACAGGAAGGAGATGAGATCCGATCTTTCAGTAAAATTGCGACCCAGGACATCCTTAATACATTAAATGTGACCAATGAAAATGCTGCCCTGCTGACCGCCCATTTGCTGGAAGTGACCAATTCCCTGATACGTGGAAAAGGGACGTTGGGGAGATTATTGAACGATACTGTTATGGCCGAGGACTTGGGTAAGACTATTGCAAATTTAAATAGTACCAGCAAAAAGGCTCTGGCCACCATTGATAAACTGAATAAAACAATGGAAAATATTGATTTTGGAAACAGTGCCGCCGGTGTATTGCTGGCAGATACCCTTTATGCGACTAAAATGAAGCATATCATAGGTAACCTTGAAAATTCTGGTCTCAATCTTGAAAGTATAACCAATGATTTGGGGCCGATGGTAAGCG
This sequence comes from Zeaxanthinibacter sp., assembly GCA_041743975.1. GTDB lineage: Bacteria > Bacteroidota > Bacteroidia > Flavobacteriales > Flavobacteriaceae > JTS-RE37. The sequence continues at coordinate 862 of JBGTLT010000233.1, read as the reverse complement.
ATATACATTCATCAGAGGGTTTTTTAAAATATATAGCCACGGATACAACCCTGGTCGGGCAATTTGAAGGAACCATGGATAACATTGAAGAAGGAACAGCACGCTTCAATGAAAATATGGAGGCCCTAAAACACAATTTTTTGTTCAGGGGCTATTTTAAGAAACAGCAAAGGGATCTGAAAAAGCAAGCTGAAGAGAACAATTGACCCCCCTGGTTTAAAATTATTATCAGCTTTATGACTACCAACTCCCGGATACGCGTAAGCGATCAATTGCTGGCGTGATCAAATTTTAAAAGACATCTCCTGTTTCAGGTTGGATATAAAATCCGGTAAGTCAACATAAGTAGCACAACGACAAACAGGCTGGTGTAAATAAGTTTATTGTACTTCGCCAACCAATTTGGTAAATAAATATCAAAATTATACTTTGTTGAGTCAGAATATTTGCGCGCCACAAGGGTTAAAGGACAGTAGCCCCGAAATACCAATAATACCAATCCTTCCAGCAAGACCAGCCCTACTCCTATCCATACCCAATAGTCGATTTTATCCAGGAATACCGCATATAACAAATAGAATATGACGATATTGAAAAATACCCAGATAAGGGTGTGGATACCCTTGATCCACCGTAATTTTTGCATATAATTCACAGTTTGTAACCCCCCACGCGCTCTGCTCCTGTCTGAAATCAGATCCAATCTACAGCCGCACTGAACATACCCAGAATCCAGATTAACAAGGCAATGGTAAATACAATAAAGATCACCCAGGTTGTTTGATGGATACGGGTACGGGGATGTTTGTTTTTCCTGCGTTTCTTCAATGAATATTGGTTGGTTATTTAATTGCACTCCCTT
>JBGTLT010000232.1:0-1606 GCA_041743975.1 Zeaxanthinibacter sp. | reverse complement strand
TCACTCGCAATCCAGTTCATCCAATTTTTAATGGACATTGTATCCTGAGTAACCTCCTGGTGCATCACAAAATCGTTGGTGCCTGGGCGGTATTGATCGTGTTTCAGTTGGGACGGAATGGGATCGCTCTCCCAGGCTTTTCGCTTCATTTGGTCAATATACCAATCGGTGGCGAAAAGGCTGGTGTTCACAATGCGCACATCGGTCCTGTAGCGTTCAATTTGCTGGGCGTACCAAAGCGCGAAGGTGTCGTTATCACCAATGGTAAACAAAATGGCATTTTCATCTACAGAATCCAGGTACATTTTTGCCATGGCAAGGGCAGTATACTTATCAGATCTATCATGGTCATCCCAATTTTGGGCGGCCAAAACCGTGGGCACTGCCAAAAGGGAAACGGCAATTGCTATAGGAGCCGCAAATTTTGGATTTAAATGGCCCTTTAAAAAATCAAATAAAGCATAAACTCCAAAACCTATCCAAATCGCGAACACATAAAAGGAACCTACCAACGCATAGTCACGTTCCCTTGGTTCAAATGGTCGTTCATTTAGGTAAATTTTTAGTGCAATTCCCATGAAAAGGAAAAACACCATTAAAACCCAAAAGGTTTTCTTGTCCCGCTTATAGTGAAAAACAAGTCCTATCAAACCGAGAATTAACGGAAGAAAATAGTAGGTATTTCGCGCCTTATTGTTTTTTACATCTGTGGGTAAATTGTCCTGGGATCCAAGTCTAAATTCATCAATAAATTTTATTCCGCTCAACCAATTTCCATCGAGGTCGGTATATTGGCCTTGCACGTCATTTTGCCTTCCAACGAAATTCCACATAAAATAACGCCAATACATATACCCCATTTGATACTCAAACAGGTATCCCATATTGGAACTGAAAGAAGGTTTTTCAATATCGAGATATTGGCCAAATTGGCTGAGAAAACTGTGATAAGCCTTGTAATCTGACCTGCCCAGCGCATAGTTTTTTCTGAACTCTGCAATAGCGGTGAGTAATTGTTCCTGATCCTGGTATTCCGGCTTTACCTTAAAGTCAAGAGGTCCGGTAAATTCCATATAATTAGCAGCATGCTGCGAGCTCCACATTCTTGGCAGGAGTGCCTTGTGCTTATCGTCCAGATTTTGTCTTGCGTTCTTGTAATCGTTTACAATGACATATTCCCCCAAGGTTTCGTCCCTTTCGTGGATAGGTTGATCGTCCAGGTAAGGATTGTCAGGATCCAGTCCGCTGTACATTTCCGTAAATTGAGGTCCATAGAACAAATGCGTTTCGCCATATTGTTCACGATTGTAATAGGCCAATAATGCCCGGGCATTGTCTGGATTGTTCTCGTTAATTACCGTGTTTGCATTGGCCCGGATAGGTAACATCGTCCAGCTGGAAAAACCTATCAGAATAAAAAGGATAGATAAAAACAAGGTGTTAAGCTGATAAAACTGTTTCTTCCTTGTGTATTGTATTCCGAAGTAAAATGCGGCAATGATTACCAACAAGGCGATTATGGTTCCTGAATTGAAAGGAAGCCCAATAACATTTGTAAAAAACACTTCTGAAGAGGCAAAAAATGTAAGGCTATAGGGTAATAATA
>JBGTLT010000231.1:0-55021 GCA_041743975.1 Zeaxanthinibacter sp. | reverse complement strand
CTTCGTGGCTGTGTGACCATCCTGGGAAATCCGAACGCCGGAAGTGAAGAAAGGGTGATCTATTTTCAGTTTCTGAACGCTGATATGGGTGTGATTGAAGACAATGCCAATATAATTTCCGTAAACGGCAACATCTATAGCAAGAGGGTGGAGCTCGTCTTTATGGGGGAAGAAGTTTATGTTTGTGATTTCATAACTATCCCTGAAGGATCTCTTTCAGAGGGTACCTATACCCTGAACGTATTCGAGGATGAAAAGCTCCTGGTTTCCACTGAATTTCAATTGAAATAAATTACAATCCTTCTTACTAAAATTCTATTTTTGCCGCATGGCAAATCAAGAAGATATTTTCAGGAAGGTCATATCCCATGCTAAGGAGTATGGTTATGTGGTACAATCCAGCGAAATTTACGACGGGCTGAGTGCGGTATATGATTATATCCAAAACGGGGTTGAACTAAAAAGGAATATCCGGGAATATTGGTGGATGGCGATGGTGCAACTGAATGAGAATATCGTGGGCCTGGACGCTGCGATCTTCATGCACCCCACAACCTGGAAGGCCTCCGGCCATGTTGATGCATTCAATGACCCCCTTATAGACAACAAAGATTCCAAAAAAAGATACCGTGCAGATGTACTGGTGGAAGATCATGTTGCCAAAATTGAGGACAAGATCGATAAGGAAGTAGACAAAGCTTCTAAAAGATTTGGAGAAGCTTTTGATAAGCCGCAGTTTCTGACTACCAACCCCAGGGTCAAAGAATACAGGGAGAAAGCCGATGCCATTTTAAAAAGACTGGGCAAATCCCTGGAAAAGGAAGATCTCGCAGATGTACGGAACCTCATTGAGGAACTTGAAATTGCCTGCCCGGTATCCGGATCACGGAACTGGACTGATGTTAAGCAGTTCAACCTTATGTTCGGGACAAAACTGGGAGCATCGGCAGACAGCACAATGGATCTTTTCCTGCGCCCGGAAACGGCCCAGGGTATATTTGTCAACTTCCTGAACGTACAGAAGTCAGGTCGCCTGAAAATCCCATTTGGGATCGCCCAAACAGGAAAGGCGTTCCGGAATGAGATCGTCGCCAGACAGTTTATTTTTCGGATGCGCGAGTTTGAACAAATGGAGATGCAGTACTTTATCAGGCCCGGCTCTCAGAAGGAGTGGTATGAAAAATGGAAGGAACTGCGAATGAAGTGGCACCTGTCTCTCGGCCTGGGTGAAGAAAATTATCGCTTCCACGACCATGAAAAACTCGCCCATTACGCAGATGCCGCTGCGGATATTGAATTCAGGTTTCCCTTTGGATTTAAGGAGTTGGAGGGGATACACTCCAGGACCGACTTTGACCTGGGGAACCATGAGAAATTTTCAGGAAAGAAATTGCAATATTTTGACCCTGAACTTAATGAAAGTTATGTTCCCTATGTAGTTGAAACCTCTATTGGACTTGACAGGATGTTCCTGGCTGTGCTATCCAATTCCTATATGGAAGAGGAGCTCGAAAATGGTTCGACCCGGGTAGTTCTGAGAATTCCACCCGTATTGGCACCTACCAAGGCTGCTGTGCTTCCGCTGGTAAAGAAGGATGGCTTACCCGAAGTCGCCCATGCTATATTTGAAACATTGAGGTGGGACTTTAACGTGGTGTATGATGAAAAAGATGCCGTTGGCCGACGATACAGGAGGCAGGATGCAGCCGGGACCCCGTTTTGCATAACCGTAGACCACCAAACCCTGGAAGATAATACAGTGACCTTACGGCACAGGGATACCATGGATCAGCAACGGGTGGCAATAGAGGACCTCCCCGGAATTATCCACCAGGCGGTGGATATGAAGAACTGGCTTGATAAAGCCATATGATCCTTACAGCAACTTTTTAGCGATTTCCTGCCAATTGTCTGCGCGTTCATAGCCCGGGGTATGGATATTATGGGGGGAGGTAAACAATATGCTCCTTCCCTTAAAACAGTCCAGGTTATAGCTTCTGTCGTCAATCAGGATGTCTCCCCGGAGGATGTGTTTATCACCACACAGGATCCTGTTTTTCCAGGGAATAAATGGAAAATGTTCATCGAGCCAATCCGACTTTTCAATCAGCGAGTTGGGGAATTGCATAGCAGCGGAAGCGATAAAAACCTTGTACTTTGCTGCCAGTTCCTGTAATACCTCCCTACTATCTTCAATAGGCACCAGATCGCGGAAAAAACCATGGGTACAGGCATGTTTTCGGACACTCAACTGCCTGTCCACAGGCACTTTTTGCCATACCTCACTGCCAAGGCATTCCGTGATGGACAACGATTCTTCATAATCCAGGTTATAGCGGTTTATGTGCGCAGTATAGGTGTCGGCCAGGACTTCGTCCATGTCTACAAAAAGGGTCATAATTTTGAAAAATTTATACGAAATAATAAAAATGGATTGGATTTACCAATATGTACCCGTAATACCATACAAGAGGTATTGCGTATACAGCAACGCTAAAACACATACTGCAATTGCAGGCCACCATAAAAATTTCGATCATTACCTGGGTAGTAATACCGTGGTTCTGCCCCATCAAACCCAACCGCATTGATCAATAGTGATTGTGCATACAGGATGTTAAATATGTTGTTGGCCCCCAGGTCTATTCCGGCTGAAAATCGTTCCGATATTTTGTATGTATAACCAAGCCTGGAATTCAATAATCCAAAAGCCTCACTCTGCAAGGTATTGGCGTCAGTCAAGGGAATAGCCCCCACATATTGGTAAGTGTTGCTCCAGTAAAAAGTTTTGCCATAGTCGAGTCGCATCCCCATCTGAAGCCTGTGTCCGGGAACCCCGGTAAGGGGATTTCCGGAATAGTCGGCATCCCCATCCACAAACGATGTAAAGGAGTGATCGCTGTAGGTGTAGCCTATAAAAGGGGAAAGCCTGAGATGTGGGGTGAGATTGATATAGTGATCCAGCTGAAATTCAATCCCCTGATGCCGGGTCTGCCCGGCGTTCTTCCCAATGAATTGGTCCTGACCTACACGCTGTGATACCAACAGGTTTTTAATATCCATCCGGTAAAGGGTAATATCCATCCACAGGTGGATATCCGGCCAAAACAATTTTGAACCTGCTTCGTAACTGGTGCCGGTTTCCTGAGCAATATCGGGGTTGATCACCCCGGAAGGTGTCAGCGTTTCTTCGAGGCTTGGATTGGAAAAACCACGGCTGACATTCGCATATAGCCTGCTTCCACCGCCCAGTGAATACTCAATCCCCAGGCTGGGGAGGAGGATTGGGTCAAAATTTCGTTTGGCATTCTTACTGTTTACGCCTGTATTGAACAAATCCCGGAAATCATAATAAGTTTTGTTGATACTTATGCCAAACTGTGCATTCAGGCGGGCGGCAAAGGGCATAGTAAGGGTTCCAAACCCATTGAATTGCCGCCGGTATTCCTTGTTCCTGCTTAGCCTATCCCCGGCCAAACTGCCTTGCCCATTGGTTTGTTCGTACAGGTTTTCAAAGGTTCCCCAATTGTATTCATCTTTATAAAGTTCCCCCCCGAAAGTGAATTCCGCTACCCTCCCTCCATATTCAAAACGCCCGTTTAGACGGCCCCGGAAGCCGTAGCCATTTGTAAATTCATCCAGAATATTGAAGGGCCGGGGTTCATAATGGTCCAGATAGGTATAGAAAATACTCCCGGTACCGGTAAGGGAGGTGCTGACCTGGTGGGAATACGATAACCCCATCAATGTATATCGGTTATCCTCAAACCCTTTGGAAGCTTTCCAGGTGAAAGCCGCCTGTCTTGGGTTTGTTTCAAAGGCGGATCTGGAAATGGAACTGGCGATCCCGGAATTGTAGCCAATCTGGTTTACCAGGAGGGAAACTATATGATTGCCTTTTAGGGTATAGTCGGCATTCAATAAAAGCCCATTGCGTTCAAAGGAACTGTTTTCCCTATATCCATCTATTTCCAAAGTGCCGTATTGTACACCCAGGGTAAGGGCTTCGCTTTTATGGGTAAACCGCAAATTATTTTTTACCAGCCCGTATGAACCCACAGTTAAACTGTTAGCAAGGCGGGTTCCGGTTGCTGGCTTCATTTTGGTATTCAGGAGCATGGCTCCTCCCAGACTTGCCCCAAAAGCCGTACCCTTGGGCCCTTTGATGATCTCTATGGCTTCGAGGCTTTCCAAGTCAAAAGATTCCAAAGTGGAAAACCCGGTACCGTTGGTAACCGGGATGTCATTAAAGTAAAGGCGGAGTTTATCTGTTCCGAAAGGGGTCCTTGCGCCAATGCCCCGGATAGTCACCCTATTGGTATTCAGGGCACCCGAGAGCATATATACGCCTGAAATCTGATTGATGGAAGATGCCAGGTCCACCGGGCTCTGGTTCTGAAAAAATTTACCACGGATCACATTGGAGGGGGTAATACCGGTGGCAGCCTTGTTTTGGGACGGGTCTGAGATGATGACCTCCTGAAGGTAAATGATGGAATCTTTGGGGGTATCCTGTCCGTAAACCATAGGGAGATAACCACTGACAACCAAGGTGATATAGAGGTGTTTTATGCTCATTTTGATGAGGCCAAAAGTAAGGATAAATCGCTAATTCCAATAGAATGCCGTATCCCTTTACAATTTATATTCCAACCATTTTAGGTCTCAGGGGAAAGGTTGCCTGTGAAATTAGCCACCTCAGGGCAGTAACTTAAGTGTTGTGGTAACATTTCCTATTTTTGCGTAAAATCAAGAAGGTTTGAAGATAGTTTCCTATAATGTAAACGGTATACGGTCAGCGCTGAACAAAGGCTTTTTAAATTGGTTGTCAACCGTTGATGCCGATGTGGTCTGCCTGCAGGAGATAAAGGCAATGGAAGCCCAGTTGGACCTTCCCGTTTTTGAGAAAGCCGGGTATCGATACAATTATTGGTACAGCGCCCAAAAGAAGGGTTACAGTGGGGTTGCCATCCTGTCAAAACAACAACCGGATCTGGTGACATCAGGCACCGGGATACCGTACATGGATTTTGAAGGCAGGAATATACAGGTAGATTTTCAGGGGATATCCATTATGAGCTTATATCTGCCGTCCGGCACAAATATAGGGCGGTTAGGGCACAAACTCCAGTATATGGCGGATTTCCAAAATTATGTAAATACCCTGAAGGAAGCTTACCCAAACCTGGTCATTTGCGGGGACTATAATATATGCCATAAAGCCATTGATATTCATGACCCTGTCCGAAATAAAAACGTTTCCGGATTTTTACCGGTTGAACGGGAGTGGATCAAAGGCTTTATCGACAATGGTTTCATAGATAGCTTCCGGCATTTTAACAAGGACCCCCATCATTATACGTGGTGGAGTTACCGGGCGAATGCCCGCAACAACAATAAAGGCTGGCGCCTTGATTATGGAATGGTAAGCCAACCGCTGGAACACAATCTGAAACGGTCTGTTATCCTGTCAGAGGCAAGGCATAGTGATCACTGCCCGATCCTTCTTGAGTTTCAATAATGCAACTTGAATTCAAATCAGTAGGAAATATATTACTAAATTTGCCTTCCTTATAATTCTAATTATTTGCCATGATATATACTAAGTTGCCCCATACCAAACTTGAAGTAAGCAAAATATGCCTGGGAACCATGACCTGGGGCCGTCAGAATACGGAAGCGGAAGGGCATCAGCAAATGGATTATGCTTTTGAGAAGGGGATCAACTTTTTTGATACAGCCGAGCTGTACCCCATCCCGGCCCATCCGGACCGCTATGCGGATACTGAAAAGATTATTGGAACCTGGTTCAAAAAAACCGGTAACAGGGACAAGGTGATCCTGGCTTCCAAAATTGCCGGGAAAGGGGATTTAACAAAGTTTATCAGAACAACAGGGTTCAGCCGCGATTCGATCATTCAGGCGGTAGAAGGCAGCCTGGAAAGATTGCAAACCGACTATATAGACCTTTACCAGCTGCACTGGCCGGAACGCTCGACAAATTACTTCGGGCAGCGGGGTTATTCTCAGGACCCTTCCGATCACTGGGAGGACAACATACACCAGGTGCTGGAAACACTGCGGGACCTTATGGTGGAAGGGAAGATACGGCATGTTGGACTTTCCAATGAAACCCCCTGGGGAACGATGCGCTTTTTAGAGGAAGCCAAGGTACACGCGAGCCTGCCAAGGATGATTACAATACAAAATCCCTATAATTTACTCAACCGGACATTCGAAGTAGGGTTATCCGAAGTTTCCTCCCGGTCCAAAATTGGGCTACTGGCTTATTCCCCGCTAGGGTTCGGGGTGCTGAGCGGCAAATATATGGGAGGGATGAAACCGGCGAGTTCCCGGGTCACCTTGTTCCCCGGTTATAAAATGTATAGCAGCGCCAATGCCTCCAGGGCTACACAGTTATATTATGAACTGGCCCGGGCAAATAGCCTGTCCCTGGCCCGAATGTCACTTGCTTTTATCAATTCCCGGCCTTTTGTAACCAGCACCCTGATAGGGGCGACCAATATGATCCAATTAAAAGAAAATATTGACAGTATTGAAGTGGAATTGGAAGAAGGAGTACTGCAGGGTATAGAGGCTATTCATAACGAAATTCCGAATCCTTCACCCTAGCATTTCAGAATTTACCCGAATCCACATCTTCTATAAATTGTATAACACCTTTAAAATAGGTTTCCTGGTCATCATACTGGGATAAATGGCTGCCATTCGCACAGAAAAGATACCGTCCGTTCAAAACCTCCCTGGACATCCATTCCATATGGTCCGGATCCATGGTATCATGCCCCGAACCTATTACAAGCGTAGGGACAGACAATTCCTTTAGGCGGCCACTGATGTCCCATTCCTTGAGGGTAGCGTCACCGGTTATCCCAAATTCGCTATACCCCTGCATATGGACATATATCTGGTTGTTGAGGTGCTTTAAACTGCGCATTACCGATTCAGGCCATTGGTCAACCGACCGCCTTAAAAAGTGTTGGGTGTAATAATGTTCAAAAAGCAGTTCCCCATACCTCGGATTCTGGAAATCCCCTGTTTTTTCCAGGTCCTTTACCTCCTTATAGACCTCCGGGTCCATTTGCGGGCCGAGGACTTCCTGGGCGTAAAGATTGTATTTTGGCACACTGCTCATCATATTCGAAATGATGAGGCCTTTAAGGTTTTTTTGATACTTTAAAGCATATTCCATAGCGAGGATGCCACCCCATGACTGCCCCAGCAAAAAGAAATTGGAAGTATCCAGATCCAGTGCCAGGCGTACCTGCTCAACTTCCTCTACGAACCTCTCTGTTGTCCATAAGCTGATATCATCCGGCTGGTCGCTGTAATAAGAACCCAACTGGTCATAGTAGATATATTCAATTGACTCCTGCGGGAAATACCCGTCTGCACATTCAAACACTTCATGTGTCGCGCCAGGGCCCCCATGCAGGAGCAATATCTTTTTGGTGGGGTTATTCCCAACCTGTTTGGTCCATACCTTAAAATTGCCTTTAGGCGTGGTGATCGGCACCATTTTTATTCCTCCTGTCCACTGGTCTTCCCTGTCTTTGAAACTAAGGTATTCGCCAGATAGATCCGAAACCTTCTCAGAAGTGTCAATGGCGGCCTGCTTACAACTACCAAGGCATAATGCGATCAAGAGCAGTGCAAGTTTTTTCATATTGGATTATTTAGGAAGGATTAAAAATACGTAAAATCCTGGGATTCAAAGAAAAAGGGCAGTGACTACCTCTTCTATTCTGGAGACCAGTTCTATGCTGATCCGGGTATTCCCTAGCGTTACTTTATTGTTTTTTGAAATATAGATGGTGGTAAACCCCAATTTTTCGGCCTCCAGGATACGCTGTTCTACCCTTTGTACCGGCCTTATTTCCCCTGCCAGGCCAATTTCAGCTGCAAAACAACTGCCTTTTGGTATGGGTATATCAGCATTGCTGGAAAGGATGGATGCCACAACGGCCAGGTCGATTGCCGGATCATCAACAGTGATGCCCCCGGTGATATTGAGGAAAACATCTTTGGCTGCCAGTTTAAACCCTGCCCTTTTTTCGAGCACAGCCAGGAGCATGTTCAGGCGTTTGGCATTATACCCAGTGGCAGACCGCTGCGGGGTGCCATATACCGCGGTACTTACCAGCGCCTGTATTTCTATCATCAAAGGACGCATCCCTTCCACTGTTGCTGCAATGGCCGTCCCGCTTAATCCATCATCGTTTTTGGAGATCAACACCTCCGATGGGTTATTGACTTCCCTGAGGCCATTGCCCTGCATTTCATAGATGCCCAGCTCAGCAGTGGATCCGAACCTGTTTTTCAGGGACCTGAGAATACGGTATACATAATTTCGGTCCCCTTCAAACTGCAGTACCGTATCAACCATATGTTCCAATATTTTCGGTCCGGCGATGGTGCCCTCTTTGGTAATATGGCCGATCAGGATCACTGGTGTATTCGTTTCCTTGGCAAATTTGATGAGTTCTGCAGTGCATTCACGGATCTGTGATATGCTCCCGGCACTCGAATCGATATAGTCAGAATGCAGGGTTTGTATGGAATCTATGACCAGCAGGTCTGGTTCAAGGCTTTCGATCTGTTGGAAGATATGCTGTGTTTTGGTTTCCGTGAGGATATAACAGGTATCATTGTTGGGGTGAATGCGATCAGCCCGCATTTTAATTTGTTTCTGACTTTCTTCCCCGGAGACATATAAGGTTTTATAAGGAAGTTTCAGGGCTATTTGTAACATCAGGGTACTCTTCCCTATTCCGGGTTCCCCTCCGATGAGGACCAATGACCCCGGCACCAGCCCACCGCCGAGTACCCTGTTGAATTCAAGGTCATTACAGTCTAAGCGGAGTTCCTGTTCCGTACTGATTTCCCGGACCCTCAGGGGTTTTGCGATTTTACGGGTATTTTTCGAGCTACTTTGCCAGGGGGGGGTCTCCTCTTTCTGGATTACTTCTTCCACTACCGTGTTCCATTCTTTGCATGCACTGCATTGACCCACCCATTTGGCATATTGGGTGCCGCAGTTCTGACAAAAGAAAGCTGTTTTGATTTTGGCCATAACCCGGTTTTTAGGGTATGGCGAAGATAAAATAAGTTTGGAAGATATGGGCTATGGATCAGACCATGTAATTTATACCATTTTGGTGACCGCCGGAATCAGGACTTGTCTTTGATCCCGGGGAATCAGAAACCAAAATCGGCCTTGAGGGCGTCCATTTTCTCCAGCGCCATTTCTTTGGTAAGAAAATCAATCTCCTCCATACCAAATGCTTTTTCAAATGTTCGCAGGGCTTTTTTGGGTTCCCCCAGTTCTTCATAATATTCACCTTCGAAGTAAAATCCAAGCATGGTGTCCGGGAATTCGCGCTTGCACAACTCCGACAAGGGTTTTAGGGATTCAAAATCATCCTTTTTCTTACAGCCCGCGTAAATGGCCATGATGTCATTGAGTTCCACCCTTTTCTGGAATCCGAACAGGTTTTCGATCATGGTATATTTATCCTCCAGGTACTTGTAAACAGGTTCCTCGGATGTAAGGATCTTTTCCTTATACTCCCTTGGGCTGATTGGTTTGAACATTTCAAACGTCCGGTCCCATGCTTTGCCTATTCCAAATGTTGCCACAGAAATTTCATTGGCCTCCTCATATTCATCAAAGTAATAATGAAGGGATTCATTGTCGATTGCCTTCAGGGCCTTGTCCAATGCAAGGATCGGTTCTTTGGTACTGCTGTTTTCACCTTCCACGATCAGATGGTAAAATATTTCCTGTTCCATAGCTGAGAGCCTGGCAGGCAAGCGGCTGACCATTTCGGGGGCCAGTAAAGGGGAAATATTTATAAAGGCATTGAAGAGGGATTTATCCTTGAAAAGGTAGTAATTGCCAAAATTAGCCGTGATATCATATCCCACAAATATTGTAAAAGGTGCCGTGCTGAAGGTAGTTGCCAGATAGGGAATGATCTCCATGCCCAGGAACTCAAAAAAGAGCTTTCCTTTATCGGTTGGTAAGCCTGTATCTTCCTCATAGGCGCAATCCTCCCATCGCAAATCGTCCTTGTTTTGTAATATGCCCACGATAATCGCTTCCGGCATCCCCTGGAAAGCACTATAAAATTTGGAAGTGGCGACCACCTGGTCAAAAAGGTATTCCCCATCGAGGACCACTACAAGGGGATATTTTTTATCAGCGGTATACGCTTCCGGAAAGTAATATTTCACATCCCTTCTCTCCTGTAATTTAAAAGACTCAAAAATCTCCTGTTTAACCTGTGAAAAGAGGCCTGAACAAATAAGCACTGTAAAGGCCAGGGTGGTAATATGCTTCATGTATTGGGATTTTGTCTAGAGGTTCCTGTTCAATAACGGTAAGACCAGAAAAGATATTGCACCGAATACAACAACCATAAGGGTCTGCGAGATCCACATAATCCAACCAAAAGCATCCCCGGAGACAGAGGAGATACCGAAAATACCAAGGGAACTGCTGACGACTATCGGATAAAGCCCAACCCCCCCATTAGTGGTGGACATGGCAAACGCCCCTGCCACGAAAGGCACCAGCAATTCTCCCAGGGAAAGGTCCATCGTCTCTGGTACTGTAAATTTAATTACCCAGAACATCGCAATATAAGAAGACCATATGAAGATCGAATGGAAGGCAAACGCCAACTTGTTCTTCATCCTGAGGATACTGAGCACCCCATCGAGCATGCCCCTCAGAAAACGCCTCAATTTAAGCGCAAACCCGGAGGTGGACCTTTTTAAGAATGCCAGGAACACAAACAGGCCCAGTATCCCGCTTCCCAGTAGCAGAAATCCCAGGCTCAGGCTTAGGCCATTCGCCTTCAGGATCTCCAGGATTATATCGGTTTGTAAAAAGAGGGCTACCATGATAATGAGGAGCAACAGCAGGAGATCGATAATCCGTTCGGTTACGATGGTACCAAAGCCCTTTTCAAATGGCACTTGTTCATAAGTTGCCAATGCCGTAGCCCTTAATACCTCGCCTGATCTGGGGATACCCAGGTTCGCGAGGTAGGCAATGAGGATGATAAAGACATTATTGATGACCCTTGGTTTGTATCCCATAGGTTCCAGAAGGTAATTCCATCGGATGGCCCTGGAAATGTGGCTAAGGATCCCGAGGATTACGGAAATACCCACCCAAAACAGGTCCGCACCGCTTATATAACGAAGTATTTGTATTCGGTCCTCCGGGGTTGTAAAGTTGTAGGAATACCAGACCAAAAAAACACCCAGGACAATTGGGAGCACTATTTTCAGTGTTTTTTTTACGTTTTTCGTCAAAATCAATGTAAGAGATTAGTGGCTTCATCCGGAAATACCAGGGCAGGGTTGAATTTTTTGGCAACCTCGATATCCATTCTGGCATAGGTGATTAGGATCAGGGTATCCCCCACGGCAACTTTTCTTGCTGCTGCCCCATTTAAAGTTATCTCCCCACTTCCCCTTGGCCCTGGGATAGCATAGGTCTCCAGGCGTTCGCCATTCGTATTATTGACCACCTGGACTTTTTCCCCTTGGATAATGTTGGCAGCTTCCATCAGGGTTTCGTCAATCGTAATACTTCCTATATAATAAAGGTCAGCACCGGTAACCTTAACCCGGTGAATTTTAGATTTCAGTACTTCTATTTGCATCGGGCAAATTTAATTAATTAGGGCCACAAGGTGTTAAAAATTGCGTTAAAGGGCTAAATTGTCTATTAGCCGTACCCCATCGACATATACCGCAATAAAAGCCCGGTAAGACCCCTCTTTCCGTTTTCTTTTTACGGGTGATAAGGTGATGGAATCCACGATTTCGAAATATTCAAGCCGGAGCAGCGGATATTTTTGGAGATGCCGGGGAACCCAAGCTATTACGCTGGCAACACTTTCTTTTGCAAACTTCTCTCTGGCAAGTAGGAGTGTTTGATAAATCGTGGCTGCTTCCTTCCTTCCAGCTTCGCCCAGGCGCTCATTCCGGGAACTCATCGCAAGGCCACTTGGTTCCCTCACAATCGGACAGCCGATGATTTTGACCGGCAATTGTAATTTTCGTACCAGGTTCCGAATGATCTGTAACTGCTGAAAGTCCTTTTCTCCGAAATAAGCCTTGTCCGGCATAACACTTCGGAGGAGCTTTTCCACGACCGTCGCAACACCGTTAAAGTGCCCTTTCCTGTACTTCCCTTCCATAGGAACATCCATTCCATCAAAATGATACCTTCCGGAAGTAACCTCCCCTGGATACATTTCCTTCACAGAAGGGGCAAAGACCAGGATATCCCCGGATATGGACTCCAGGAGCATAAGGTCTGATTGCAGGGTCTTGGGATAATTTATAAGGTCTTCCGGGTTGTTGAACTGGGTGGGGTTTACAAAAATGCTCACCACTACCCGACAATTTTCCGAAACTGCCTTCTTAACCAGGGTATGGTGTCCCTGATGCAAGGCGCCCATGGTCGGCACCAATCCAATACTGCATTTTCCAGGCTCCATTTTCCCTAAATGTACTCTCAGTTTGTTTTTTGAATGAAATACCCGCATTGCAGTTCTTAAAGGCGAGCAAACTTACTATAATTACTGCTATTCTGCATAATTTTTGTAATTTTGCAGCTACGTTTTCCCGATAAAAAAAAATGATCCTTTATGAATGGTAAAAAGATATTGTTTGTATCTTCTGAATTAGTGCCGTACCTACCCGAGAATGAAGTTTCCTTAATGTCTTATGAAGCACCTAGAATGGTCAACAGCAATGGGGGCCAGATTCGCATATTTATGCCACGATATGGAAATATCAATGAGCGCCGTCATCAATTGCACGAAGTAATTCGATTATCCGGGATGAACCTGGTCATCAATGACATGGATATGCCGCTTATCATTAAAGTAGCCTCCATCCCCAGAGAAAGGATTCAGGTATATTTCATTGATAATGATGAATATTTTAAACGAAAAGCAACGTTTACCGACGAAAATGGCGAATTATTCCCGGATAATGATGAAAGGGCTATTTTCTTCGCAAAAGGTGTTGTGGAAACCGTTAAGAAACTTAACTGGTCCCCGGACATCATCCATGTACAGGGGTGGATGGCCTCCTTATTACCACTATATCTGAGGCGATATTATGCAGATGAACCGCTTTTTGCCGATAGCAAAATTGTTACTTCGGTCTATGGTAAGAGTTTCGAAGGAAATTTAGACATCAACCTCAAAAACAAGATTGCTTTTGATGGGATTGATGAAACCAGCATTGCACATATCAGCACGCCTACCTATAATAATTTGTTAAAAGTCGCGGTAGATTTTTCCGATGCGGTTATTTTAGCCGCGGAAGATATTCCAAAAGCTTTACAGGATTATATTACCAACCTTCAAATACCTGTATTGCCATATGTTTCCATTCTAGAATTTGAGGAAGCCTATGCAAATTTTTATAACACCGAAGTTTTAAATTAATCCGGATGAATTTTTTGATTAGACCACTGTTTGCTGGTGTGACAGTTTGTATAGTATTATTGGGTGCCTTATCCTGCCAGGAAGATTTGACCACGATCGGGGATTCTGTAATAGGGGGTGAACCGTTTACTACAGGCAAAGCGACTTATGATGTCTTCGCCTATAATAAAAAAATAACGGCTGCTCAAACCAATAAACTCCCGATATACCAATTGGGGGTTTTTAATGATCCTGTCTATGGTCTGACAACAGCGAGCATCACTTCGCAGGTCCGTCTGCAAACCTCCTCGGGGGGTAGCTCGGGGAACCCTTCCTTTGGATTGTATTCCCAGGTGACGGAGGATGGGGCTGATACGGATGACATTGATGCAACGATTGAAGAAAATGAAACCGTTAAGGAAGTCACACTGTATATTCCCTATCTGCGGAATAACAACTCCGACAGTGACCTGGATGGTGTGGCGAATGAATTTGATGCTGACCCTGAAGATATCAACAGTGACAGTGACGGTGACGGCCTCACCGATAATGAGGAACGATTGGCTGGGTCAGACCCCCTGAATGAAGACACCGATGGCGACGGCGTGAAGGACGCTGCGGATACGGATACCCCGTCCAACCGGTTTCCTGTAAGACGTGATCTGGACAGTATTTATGGCAATCGGGAACAACCGTTTATCCTGAAAGTGGCAAGATCCACCTTTTTTCTGCGGGATCTGGACCCGAACACCAATTTTCAGGAAGCCCAGGAATTTTATTCCACCCAGGAATTCGCACCCACCTATATTTCGGATGTATTGTTTGAAGGAGAAGTTACCATTACCGACGAACAAACACTTATTTTCAAGGAGGATGACCCGGCAACTGAAGAGGATGAATCCCTTGAAAACCCTCAGATCATTGAGCCGGGTATCCGGGTTACGCTCGATCCCGCATTTTTTCAGACAAATATCCTGGATAAAGAGGGGCAACCCGAATTATTGAGCATTACCAATTTCAGCGAATTTTTCCGGGGGATACATTTGTCTGTTACCCCAACCACCGATAATATCCTGTTATTGCTGGATATAACGAAAACAGAGATCTCCATTGACTATGAATTCGATAAAATAACAGACGACAATGTGGTAACAGACGAGGGTAAGTACGTCCTGAACCTCATTGCCGGCGGCGGGAGTGCTTCAATTGCCGGGAATGCGGTCAATACTTTTATCAATGAAGCCTACCCTACTGCCATTACAGAAGCTATGGATACCGGGATAAATGCATCACGCATCTATCTGAAAGGGGGGGCTGGCTCCTATGCTGAAGTAAAATTATTTGACGATAACAATGGGGAAGATATCCTGAACCAGATCAAGGCCAATAACTGGATTATCAATGAAGCCAACCTGGTCTTTTATGTAGACAGAACCGAATTGGACAACGCCGGTGCGGATTATGAACCACCCCGGCTATATCTGTACAATGCAGAAACCAACCGGCCCTTATATAACCCGGCCACGGAAACTTCTGTCGCCGAGACTGCTTTCGGCCTCTATCTGAACTATAATGGCTTTTTGGAAGAAACAGATGGCAAGGGGACCAAATACACCGTACGTATCACGGACTATATGAATAACATGGTAGTCAGGGATTCCGCAAATGCAACGCTGGGGCTCATGCTTACTCCTGATATCCGAATTAGCGGCGCATCCAACACCATGCTGGCAGGGAATCTGGAAAAGGATATCCCCGTAAGCCAGACCATCACCCCACTGAGTACAATCCTGTATGGGAGCAACGTGCCAGGAGAGGATAAAAAGCTCAAACTTGAGATTTTCTATACCGAGACCAACTAATACATGGCGATTTTATACCACTTAAATAAATATTTCGTTATAGATTTGACATAACGTAACAGGGAATGGGCTATCTAAAAAGGCCCATTGGGAATACATAATTTTCGAAATATATGTGTGGAATAGTAGGATATATAGGTTTCAGGGAGGCTTATCCCATTATCATGAATGGGCTACAACGGTTGGAATACCGGGGGTACGATAGTGCCGGGATCGCTTTATATGACGGGGAGGTGATCAACCTGGCCAAAACAAAAGGAAAAGTTGAGGAATTAAAAAATAAGGCTGAGAAAAGTATACCCCTAAACGGTAGCCTGGGCATAGGCCACACCCGATGGGCTACCCACGGGGTGCCGAATGATGTTAACTCCCACCCGCATTACTCCAATTCAGGCGACCTGGTCATCATCCATAACGGTATCATTGAAAATTATGAGTCTATCAAAAAAGCGTTGACCAATCGTGGATACGTCTTCCAATCTGATACCGATACGGAGGTTTTGGTAAACCTGATTGAAGAAGTGCAGCAGAAGGAGAACGTAAAACTGGGAAAAGCGGTCCAGCTGGCATTGAACCAGGTAGTAGGGGCCTACGCTATCGCAGTCTTTGATAAGAAAAAACCCAATGAGATCGTCGTCGCCAAATTAGGCAGCCCATTGGCCATCGGAATCGGAGAGAATGAATTTTTTATCGCTTCCGATGCAACCCCATTTATTGAATACACCCAGAATGCAGTGTATCTTGAAGACGAGGAAATGGCCATCATCCGGATAGGAAAGGAATTGAAGTTGCGCACTATAAAAGATGATGCTATATCCAACCCAATGGTCCAGGAATTGAAAATGAACCTCGAGGAGATTGAAAAAGGGGGGTATGAGCATTTCATGCTCAAGGAGATATACGAGCAACCAAGGGCTATCCGGGATACCTATCGTGGCAGGCTCCGGGTAAACCAGGGAATCATTAAAATGGCCGGTGTAGACCAGAACCTCGGGAGGTTCATGAATGCGAACAGGTTTATAATTGTTGCGTGTGGTACCTCCTGGCATGCCGGGCTGGTTGCGGAATATATATTTGAGGATTTAATCCGGATACCGGTGGAAGTGGAATATGCATCCGAATTCCGCTACCGGAATCCAGTAATATCGAGCAAGGACGTGGTCATCGCCATATCGCAGTCTGGCGAAACAGCCGATACACTGGCCGCTATCAAACTGGCAAAGGAAAAGGGGGCTTTTGTGTTTGGCGTATGCAACGTGGTGGGCTCCTCAATTGCCCGGGAGACGGATGCTGGTGCCTATACCCATGCCGGCCCGGAAATAGGGGTGGCTTCCACCAAGGCCTTTACTACACAGATCACAGTCCTTACTTTACTGGCTTTAAAACTCGCACAGGAAAAGGGGCTGCTTTCAACATCCAAATTCCACGAAATCCTTACCGAGTTGGAAAACATACCGGCCAAAGTTATGCAGGCACTTGCATCCAACCCGATGGTTGAAAAGGTTGCCGAGGCCTATAAAAACTCAGAAAACTGCCTTTATTTAGGAAGGGGTTACAATTTTCCGGTTGCCCTGGAAGGCGCGCTAAAATTAAAAGAGATCAGTTATATCCATGCCGAAGGATATCCGGCAGCCGAAATGAAACATGGGCCGATTGCCCTGATTGATGAGCAGATGCCGGTTATCGTCATTGCGACCAAGAGGGGGCATTATGAAAAGGTAGTAAGCAATATCCAGGAAATTAAATCAAGAAAAGGGAAAATTATCGCTATAGTCACTGAAGGGGATACCCAGGTGCGGGAATTGGCAGACCATGTCATAGAAGTGCCGGAAACCATCGAAAGCCTCACCCCTTTACTGACGACCATTCCGCTGCAACTTTTGTCCTATCATATAGCGGTTATGAGAGGGTGTAATGTGGATCAACCCAGGAACCTGGCAAAATCTGTGACGGTGGAATAAATCGTTTTGAAAACAGGTATAAAAATGAAGGCAATCATCCCACTGATTGCCTTTTTTTATACCTGTTTTTTGGCCAACCTTCTTATAGTGGACGGGGGATATCCGGGAGATACTATGCACGCATAAGTTTTATGGATTTTTCATTTTTGATATAAAAAAATCGGTATCTTGCTGGTGACTTGTGAACTAACTTAATCTAACAAACAATGAGAACCTTACTCTTTTTATCCTTCCTCCTGGGTGGTATAGGATCGTATGCACAGACAGTGGTCAATGGCAATGTGTCCGATGAAAACGGAGATGCCATACCGGGTGCAAATATTGTGATCATTGGAAAGACCATAGGGACAACTACTGATTTTGACGGTAATTTTACCCTTGAAACTTCAGAAACACTGCCTTTTCAATTGCGTATAACCAGTTTGGGATATTCAGAGGCGACCGCAGATGTAAGCAACAATAACCAAAACCTGACGATCACCTTGCTGGAGGCGCAGACATTGCTGGATGAAATTGTGGTTTCAGCCTCCAGGACCCCGGAACGGATTTTTGAATCCCCTGTAACAGTGGAAAGGATGGATATCAAAATCATGCAGGCAGCAGCTGCCCCAAGTTATTACGATGCCCTGGAAAACCTGAAAGGCATAGACATGAATACCAACAGCTTAACGTTTAAGTCGGTCAACACAAGGGGTTTTGCCACCTTTGCCAATAACCGGTTTATGCAACTGGTAGACGGCATGGATAATTCTTCCCCTGCCCTTAACTTTCCGTTGGGTAATCTATTGGGGATGTCCGAACTCGATGTAAATACCGTGGAATTGCTTCCAGGTGCATCTTCCGCATTATACGGGGCCAATGCTTTCAACGGTATTATGTTTATGACCAGCAAAAACCCCTTTGATTTTCAAGGAATCAGTTTTTATGGTAAAACAGGGATTACCTCCAGTACAAATGCAGGTGACAACAATTTTGTAGATGCGGGTATCCGTGCCGCACATGCCTTTAGTGAAACATTTGCGGTGAAGGCCTCCCTGTCCTTCCTGAAGGGCACGGAATGGTTCTCAACGGACTATACGGATTTTGATATGCCCGGCAGGACCCGCACAGACCCGGCTTACAATGGGCTTAATATTTATGGGGATGAGGTGGGGACAACCCTTGATTTTGATCAGATTGCAGCGGAAAACCTTCCCATCCCCGTTGCAACCGATTTTGGTTCCGCAAGGATAACCCGCACAGGCTATGAAGAACGGGACCTGATGGATTATGATGCAGAAAGCATGAAGGCGGATTTCGGCGTTCATTTCAAACCCTGGGCTGATGATTTTGAGATCTTATGGAATACGAAACTCGGCCGCGGCAACACTATTTACCAGGGAGCCAACCGGTATGCCATCAAGGATTTCTTTATGCAGCAACACAAACTGGAGATCCGGAACGATAACTTTTTTGTGCGTGGCTACACAACTGCTGAAAAGGCTGGCAATTCCTACGATACCCGTTTTACAGCGATCAATATCAACCGTGCCTGGAAGGGAGACCGGCAGTGGTTCACCGAGTATGCAGGTGCCTACCTGGCATCACGGTTCCTGAATCCTGCAGTGAGTGATGAAGCGGGGCATGCGATTGCCCGCCAGGCAGCTGATACGGGCAGGTATGAACCAGGATCCCCTGGATTTAACAGTGCCCTCGAAAAAATAACTTCTGATGGCGACTTCTCAACAGGATCCAAGTTCATTGACAATTCAAAGATCTACCATGTGGATGCCAATTATAACCTGGCCCATCTTACCGCGGATTTTGCAGATATTATGGTAGGGGGCTCCTGGCGGCAATATTCACTGAACTCCGGGGGAACCATTTATACAGATGCTGATGGTCCCATCGATTACAACGAATACGGGGCATACCTGCAATTGCAAAAAAGGTTGCTGGCTGAACAGTTAAAATTTACCGGGTCCGTGCGGTTCGACAAATCCGAATTTTTTGACGGTTTTGTATCCCCGCGGGTTTCGCTGGTTTATGCCATTGACCAGGACAAGCGGCATAACCTCAGGGCATCCTATCAAACCGGGTTCCGTAATCCCACCACCCAGGACCTGTTTATAGGTTTAGATGCCGGGGCGGCCATTCTGGTAGGCTCGGCACCGGACAACCTGGACCGGTATACCTCCTCCGACCTGTTGCTGAGCACCAATGGTCAAAACATTGTCGGTGCCTCAACCGTTCAGCTTTCCGGCGGCCAGGCCTATACCAATGCCTTTAGTCTGGAATCTGTAAATGCAGGTGCTCCGCAACCCATCAGCGTTGGCCTTGTTCAACCGGAGAAGATCACAGCCTATGAAGTAGGGTACAGGGGTATTATCGGACAGATTACCATAGACCTTAATGGCTATTATAATTCATATCAGGATTTTATTTCCAATAAAACTGTCCTTGTACCCCTCTACGGGCAGGTAGGAGATAATACGCTTTCACTCCTTGCCCTTCAGAATGGCGATTTCCAACCTTTTCAAACCTACACCAATTCCACTGCAGAGATCAATTCCTATGGTGGTGGAATAGGGGTCAATACCAAGGTATTGGGCGATTTTGACCTTGGGATGAACTATACCTATGCCAAACTCGATTTCGTAGAGGGGAGCGACCCGGGGTTCCAGCCTAATTTCAATACCCCGGAACACAAGGTCAAAGCCTCGTTTGGGCATACAGACCTTTTCAATAATTTTGGCTTTAACGTCAATTGGAGGTGGAACGACTGGTATTTGTGGCAGTCCTCATTCGCGGATGGGTATATCCCTTCCCGGAATATTATAGATGCCCAGGTCAATCTCGAAGTCCCCGGTATCAAATCCGTATTCAAGATCGGGGGATCCAACCTCTTCGGGGAGGAATATGTAAGTGCGCCCGGGGCAGGTACCATAGGTGCCCAGTACTATGTCTCCTGGACCATTAACCAATAATACATAAGAAACTCAGCGTTATGAAAACTCTATACATAAAATTATACCTCATTGCACTGCTTGGATTTATCACTGCGTGCTCCACTGATGATAACAATGTCCTGGCCATTCCGGCTGTTCCGGAAAATACTGGGGGAGGTGGGGTCACACCGCCGGTTTATACCAGTGGATCCGCCGATTTTTCCACCTATGTGGCAATTGGGAATTCCCTTACTGCAGGGTTCGCAGACGGGGCTCTTTATATGACGGGGCAGGCCAATTCATTTCCGAATATCCTGGCCACCCAGTTTGCGCTCGCAGGAGGCGGTACCTTCTCCCAACCCCTGACAAGTGATAACCTTGGGGGTTTATTGCTCGGGGGCAATGTGATTGCCCCGAACAGGTTGGTATTTGACCCCGTAAACCAGGTCCCTTACAATGTAAGCGGCATGCCCACGACGGAGGTTTCTGCGGTGGTCGCCGGACCCTTTCATAATATGGGGGTACCCGGGGCCAAAAGCTTTCATCTGCTGGCTAATGGGTATGGCAACGTGGCGGGAGTACAAACCGGGCAGGCCAATCCCTTTTTTGCACGGATGGCTTCCAATCCCAATGCCTCCATCCTGGAAGAAGCCCTGGCCCAGAGCCCTACATTTTTTACGTTTTGGATCGGGACCAATGATGTGCTTTCCTATGCTACTTCCGGAGGTTCAGGAGAAGATCACAATATTACTGGGAATATAGACCCGGCTACCTATGGCGGGAATGATATCACCAACGCCAATGTATTCGCCCAGGTGTACGGTGGAATCCTGCAGGCGTTATCACAAACCGGCGCTGATGGGGTTGTCGCAACCCTCTCCAATGTAACCGAGGCGCCTTTTTTTACAACGGTTCCCTATAATCCGATCCCGATGGATGCCCCTACCGCTGCATTTGTAAATGGTGCCTATTCCGACTATAACAACGGGCTTTTGATGGCAGAGGCAGGAACACTGATCTCCGCTGAGGAAAGGGCAGCCCGAACAATCAATTTTGAGGCCGGTGCGAACAATGCCGTGGTCCTGGAAGATGAAGACCTGACCGACTTGTCTGCGCTGGGATTGCCTTCTCTCAGACAAGCCACTGCTGACGATTTGCTGGTCCTGACATCACGTAATTTTATAGGGACCCTGGCGGACCCCAATAACCCTTCCAGCGTCAACGGCGTAGGGGTGGCCCTTGCCGATAACTGGGTGCTTACCCCACAGGAACAGGCTTCCATAGCAAATGCCACCACTGCCTTTAATGCTACTATAGAAATGATGGCAGTACAATTCGACCTCGGACTTTTTGATGCGAATGCTTTATTGAGTGAAATTGCTGCCAATGGCATTAACATTGGCGGGGAAGCAACAATAACCGATGATTACGTCACCGGGGGTGCCTTCTCGCTGGATGGGATCCATCCTTCTCCACGGGGTTATGCGGTCACGGCCAATGCGATCCTCGATGTGATCAATACTAAATATGGGTCCAACTTACCAAAGGTTGACCCGATAGAATTTACAGGCCTGTACGTGCAGTAAATGAATTTTGCACAGTAAACCTTTAAAAAATAAAAAAGCACTTCCTCACGGAGGTGCTTTTCGTATAAATAAAAAGGCAAAAGTGAAATATTTTAAAGTCTATAACTTATCTTTGCAGCCGGAAAAAATACCCGCGCTGAGTAACTTACGGCATCTTTTCCGCTAATGTAAACCATAAAAAAATACTTGAGCAATGGCTAAGAGTAAAGGTAAAATTTCTCAAATCATCGGACCGGTGGTAGATGTTGAATTCCAGGCAGGGGATAAGCTTCCCAGGATATACGATTCCCTGGAAGTTACCAGGGAGGATGGTACCCCGTTGATTCTGGAAGTTCAGTCCCATGTTGGCGAAAATACGGTACGGGCAATTTCTATGGATTCCACAGATGGTATGAGCAGGGGAGTGGAAGTTCGGGCTACCGGGAGTTCCATACAAATGCCGATAGGAGAAGCTGTATATGGACGCCTTTTCAACGTTATAGGGGATGCCATTGACGGAATTGGGAATCTGCCCAAAAGCGGAAAGGACGGTCTTCCGATCCACAGGGAAGCTCCAAAGTTTGAGGACCTTTCTACCTCAACGGAAGTACTATTCACCGGTATCAAGGTAATCGACCTAATTGAGCCCTATGCAAAAGGCGGTAAGATCGGCCTTTTCGGTGGTGCCGGGGTGGGTAAAACCGTATTGATACAGGAGCTTATTAACAATATCGCAAAAGGCCATGGTGGCCTTTCCGTATTTGCCGGTGTAGGGGAGCGTACCCGTGAAGGGAATGATTTACTGCGGGAAATGCTCGAATCCGGGATTATAAAATACGGGGATGATTTTTTACATTCCATGGAAAATGGAGGCTGGGACCTGAGCAAGGTAGATAAAAAGGCTCTCAAGACCTCCAAGGCAACCTTTGTTTTCGGACAAATGAATGAACCTCCCGGGGCACGGGCACGGGTAGCGCTTTCCGGATTGACCATTGCCGAATATTTCAGGGATGGTTCCGGGGAAGGGCAGGGCAAGGATGTACTGTTTTTTGTGGACAATATATTCCGTTTTACACAGGCTGGTTCAGAAGTATCCGCCCTTCTTGGAAGGATGCCTTCTGCTGTAGGATATCAGCCCACGCTGGCTACCGAGATGGGAGCTATGCAGGAACGGATCACCTCAACAAAAAGGGGGTCCATTACCTCCGTACAGGCTGTGTATGTTCCTGCGGATGACTTGACGGATCCGGCACCCGCGACAACTTTTGCGCACCTGGATGCGACAACGGTACTTTCCCGAAAAATAGCAGAACTTGGTATTTACCCGGCGGTAGACCCATTGGACTCTACCTCCAGGATCTTAACCGCGGATATTCTGGGCAAGGAGCACTATGACTGTGCCCAAAGGGTAAAAGAATTGCTGCAGCGCTATAAGGAATTACAGGATATTATTGCCATCCTTGGGATGGAAGAACTGTCTGAAGAAGATAAGCTGGCTGTGGGAAGGGCAAGGCGCGTTCAGCGTTTCCTGTCGCAACCCTTCCACGTGGCGGAACAATTTACCGGGATACCGGGAGTCCTGGTAGATATCAAGGAAACTATCAAGGGTTTTAACATGATAATGGATGGTGAATTGGATCGCCTGCCTGAATCTGCATTTAACCTGAAGGGAACTATTGAAGAGGCAATTGAGGCCGGGGAGAAAATGCTTGCTGAAGCTTAATAATTTATTGTGCAACCTTAATTAACACTATAGCACTGTTACCAGGTTACACTACACAATAATAGACCATATGTACCTAGAAATCGTTACACCTGAAGCTACCTTATTCTCCGGAGAGGTCAACTCCGTAACCGTCCCCGGGGTGGATGGCGAATTCCAAATGTTGAACAATCACGCTGCTATTGTCTCCCTGTTGCAGGAAGGAAAAGTTAAGTTTGACGGGCCTGTCTCTATCCGGGAAGAATACGAATCGAGGTTTACAAGGGATGAAAAAGGCAAAACGGTATTGCACATTAGCAGTGGTACCGTAGAAATGAAAAATAATAAGGTAATCGTTTTGGCAGATTAACCGGCATTGATGCATGGAAATTGGGCCTTCCAAATACAGGAAGGCATTTTTTTTGCCCTATTCCAGCAAGATCAGATGCCAGTCGTGCCCGTCAGAATGGTACCTTTTCAGTACCCGGAACCCGATGGCATAATGCGCCTGCAGGGACCGCACATTGGCGGCGTCCACCTCCGTGATGATACATTCAAAATGCGGCTGGATTACCTGTAACATCGTTTTATACAAATTTCTGAAAATCCCTTTTTTACGGTATTCCTTATCGATACAAACCTGTCCCATTACCATATATTCCCTGTTTCGGGCATCAGACTTTTCAATCTCAGAAAACATCGGTTTCAGAACTTCTATTTCCTGGGAGAATTTTGGATGCATGCAGAGCGTATACCCCACTACTTTTTCGCCATCCCTGGCAATGACATGGGGGAATTCTTCGTTCATACGGGTAAGCAGTTCCAGGGTATGGACAACCGTCACAAAACCTTCTGTTCCCTTCTCTTCCCCGCTGAGGTTCTGTGCCAGATTAGACTTTTGGAGCTCCAGGATCTGCAGCAGTTCAGACCCCTTGTGTACCGTACCGTATTTTAAATCCATTTAATCGGGTTTTAACCATGCCTCCCTCCGGGCAAGTTCCTCCTCTGCAGGCGTTTCGCCGCCGGCCTCGCGGAATTCAATCACATAATCCGGATTCCCCTCTAACAGCAATGCGGTGGTACCTTCCTTTCCATATCTTTTAAACCGTACCTCCAACGTGTCACCCACCTTAAAGGGGCTGAACAGTTGGGAATAATACTGGCCTTGGTTTACTGGAATCCCATTGAATGCCTTTATTACATCTCCTTTATCCAAACCGGCCTTATAAGCCGGGCTCCCGATATGCGGGTTTGACGCAATTATAAGTTCCCCCTCCTGGTTTCCATTGATGGCAGCACCAAAATAGGGGATTTGATCATCTTTTTTCAATACGAGGCCCACACTTTTGAAAAGGGTTTCATAATCCGGCATATTGCTCCTGTAAATATAGTTATTGAAAAAAGCTGCCCCAAAATCGTCACCTGCATATTCTGCAAGGGTTGCCTGGAGGTCCTTCAGGTTATAGGCTACTTCCTTCCTTCCATATTTTTCCCACATCCGTTTCATAAATCCATCCAGGCTCAGATCCAGAAGTCGGAGCGACAGGTCGAGAGCAAGTCCCAATACGCTTCCGTAAGAGTAATAGGAAATAAAGGTGTTCTCGGTGTTGACAGGATCCACCGAAGTAGCCGCATCCACGAAGGGAGCCTGGTAACTCATTTCTATTGGGTTGAAAAATTTCCTTCCCGGGGAATTCCAGACATAATTGAAGGTTCCCGCAAGGTCTTTCACATAGGTTTCCGGCGATTGCAACCCCGCCCTGCAAAGTATAAGTCCGGTGTAATAACTGGTAAAGCCTTCTGCGAACCAAAGTTCGCCACTCATATTGGTTTCCGTATAGCTGAAAGGCTTCAAGGATTCCGGCCTGATCCTTTCCACATTCCAGGAGTGGAAAAATTCGTGGGAGACGGTGCCTATGTTTCTATCCATGCCGCCATCTGAAAGGTTTAGTGTACTGCTTAAAACAGTGGAATTCCGATGTTCCATACCATCCCCTGATGAATTCGGCATATAACATGCCAGAAAGGTGTACCTCCCGAAGTCGAATTCAGGGAATTCGCCAAAAACCGCTCTTTCAGCCAGCACTACTTTTTTTACTTTTTCAAAATATTCATCGAGTTCCTCTTCAGACCCCGGATGGTGCAATGCCAATTGAATGGTAAATTTTTTACCTTGCGATTCAACTTCAAATTCCCGGAGGCCAAAATCGCTGATCTCCACCGGGCTGTCCATAAAGTAATCCAAATCCGGTGCGGAATAGGTAGTACCTGATACACGGGGTAATTGGGTGGCTATTTTCCAATTCAGGTCCTCCCTGACAGCAAAGGTCACTTCAACAGGCCGATCCTGTAATTCCGGGACGTACATAAAAGTAGCCGGAATATTGAGATGTGCATGTGTTTCATCTACCTGGGAATAGGTGCCGTCGCCCCGGTTGGCAAACAGGGTGTAATTGATCTTTACCGTTCCGTCATGGCCCGCCACCTGCCATTGATAGGGATCGGGCCTTATCACTTCCAGGGTATCCCCCCCGGAATCCGTTGCAGTGAATCCGTATACATTCTTGGCAAATTCATGGAGGGCATAACGCCCGGGCGAAGTACGGCTCATACGAATGGAAAGGGTGTCAGACGCTATATCCGTAAAAGTCGCGCTGATGCTTGCTTCATGGTGTACCGCATTGACAAAGGAAATTGTATAGGTATTGGATTGGGCTGATACCAAGCCAGGCATCAGTACCAAAAGAAATTCAACCAATCTGTATTTCATTGGGGAAGGTATTATACAAACTAATATACTATATAAAAACAGGAAATACTACATTTGTGGGGTGGTGGAAATACCGGAAAAATTAACGCAGATGTTACGGGAGCGCAGCTTGAAAAATGCGCTGAGGGGGTTCATAGAACCCCGCCAAATGACAGATTTTTCCTCCAATGATTACCTTGGATTGGGAAGTGACCCCGGTATACTGGACCGAGCCATGCAATTGCTGAAGGACCGAAATATTTTACAGAATGGCGCAACAGGTTCCCGGTTGTTGACAGGGAACCATGTATTGTATGGGGAGGCAGAAGATTTGTTGTGTGAGGTGCATGGATCCCAGGCTGCGCTTATCTTCAATTCCGGCTATGATGCCAATATCGGATTGCTGTCTGCTGTGCCTCAGCGTACAGATCTGGTATTTTATGATGAATTGGTTCATGCAAGCATCCGGGACGGCCTGGCATTGAGCAGGGCAAAAAACTATAAGTTCAGGCATAATGACCTGGTCCACCTGCAGGAGCAGATAGCTGGTGCAATCCGCCGCAGCCCGGAGTATGCAGGCCGAGCCATCTACGTGGTCACCGAATCCGTTTTTTCCATGGATGGGGATAGTCCGGACCTGAACGCACTGGCAACATTCTGCTACGATAACCAATATCGCCTCATAGTGGATGAAGCACACGCAACAGGTGTTTTTGGACCCCATGGTGCCGGACTTATAGAACAATTGGGGGAGTCCCGTAAGACATTTGCCCGTATTGTCACTTTCGGCAAAGCCATGGGATGCCACGGCGCGGCAGTCCTGGGAAGCGAAGCTTTGAAAAGCTACCTGGTCAATTTCTCAAGGAGTTTTATATATTCCACCGGGCTACCACCCCACAGCATTGCCACCCTTATAGCCGCTTACCAGGCCGGTAAAGGTTCTATGGGAGATACTTTGAGGCAGCAATTGGAAGGCAATATCCATTTCTTTAAACAACAATTGGAAGAACTTGAAATTACGGGAAGGTTTACCTCAGGGAATGCGGTCATACATTGCTGTATCATAAAAGGGAATAAGGAAGTTAAACAAGTTGCCGGGGACCTGAGGAGGAGCAATTTTGATGTACGCCCCATCATATCACCTACCGTACCTGAGGGGAAAGAACGATTGCGTTTCTGCCTTCATGCATACAATACCAGGGAACAGATAACGGAGGTGCTGACATTATTGAAAAACAGGATCATAAAATTTTCCATCCCACAGGGATAGGGATATGCAGGCTATATGGAAAATAAATTTTACACGATCGGGTCTTTTGAATACGTTGCAGATGTGCAGGTCATAAAAGGAAAACTGGAATCTGAGGGCATCCCGGTGTTCCTGCGCGATGAAAATACGCTCAATACCGATCCATTGATCAGTAGTGCGATAGGGGGTGTAAAATTGCAGGTACACCGAAGGGACAGGCAGAGGGCACTGGAGATTTACAATGAGATCCGGAGTTATGCACTGGATGACAGGGGCAACCCTGTTGTATGCCCCAATTGTAAATCACAGAAATCAGAAGCATATTACAGCCGCCGGGGCTTGTTGAATAAACTTTTCCCCTTTTTTGAAAAAAGGAAGTATAAATGTACCAACTGTAACATGATTACCAAAGCGGTAGTGGGATGAAGCGAATATTTGTAACCGGGATATCCACCGGGGTAGGAAAAACAATTGCCTCTGCAATCCTGGTTGAAGCACTACAGGCAGATTATTGGAAACCGGTCCAGGCAGGCGATCTGGATAACTCAGACAATCATCAGGTTTCCCGGCTGATCAGCAACCAGAAGAGCGTCATCCATAAAAACAGCTATTCCCTTAGCACCCCCATAAGTCCGCATGCAGCAGCAGCGATCGATGGTATACAAATTATGGCAGCGCGCATCACCGAACCGAAAACCCATAACCACCTGGTTATTGAGGGGGCCGGAGGCCTGCTCGTACCCTTAAATGAACGGGAAACGATACTGGATATCATTCAATCGCATTATAAGGTCGTTGTCATTTCCAGGCATTATCTCGGGAGCATCAACCATTCCCTTTTAACCCTTGGTTTATTGCAGGAGCGAGGTTTTGATATATCGGTACTATTCAGCGGAGAGGCCAATCCGGCATCCGAAAGTATCATCCTGGAAAAGACAGGGGTTCGTTGCCTGGGAAGGATAGGGGAAGAACAATCTTTTGAGAGGCCGGTGATCCTGCGGTATGCCAAACAGTTCAGCGAAGCCCTGGAATTACTTTAAACGCTGGTGGATCAATCCCTGGTCAACCGTATCCAGCACCTTGTAATGCTCTTCCAGATATTTCGTTATATAGAGGTTTTCTTCTTCTTCCCCCGGATCAAACACGGAGCGGTCCAGGCGCGTTACCACAACCTGTGGCCGCAGATCATGCATGATATAGGACAACTCTTCGAGTGAAGAATCCCTGGGGTTGTCATAGAATGGATAAATCTCATCCCGACAGATATTACTGGGGTGGGTGGCGGCCATGGTGGGCGGGGTTCTCCCCAACAACCAATACCCTATATGGTATTCGAAAAAAATAATGTTCTCAGTATCTACCTGATTTGTTATGAGGTATTCGGGGACCGTGATCCCTTCGCCGTTAAAAAAAGTACCCCTATCTATTTTGTTTTTTACTATCGCATAGTATTCCATATAGCTTTCAAGGGGAAGCATGATGGGTAAGATCATAAGGTAAGGCAGATATTTCCAGGAAGTCAAAACGCGCATTCGGGAAAATGCAACCCCAGCCAAGACAATTAACAAGGGATGGAGTTGTATAAGGTAATGCCCGTTAACCCGTCCTCCTTTTGCAAAGGAAAGCAAAACTCCGGCTATCGCCAGGATTAACAGCTGGACGGTCCTGTTGTTGAAATCCAATTTTTTATACCGCCAGCAATAAAATAAAAAACCAATTACAAGGATAAAGATCGGAGAAAGTGCTAAAACAGAGTGTCTTCTGGAGGCAGAATATTCCAGGGAAGCCAGTATTACAGATTTCCACCACATATCAGTTCTTCCAGTCAGATAGTAGGGCAGCAGTGTTAGCAGTATTATGGCCAGGATGCCCGTGCCGTAAAGGAAGGGGCGGCCCGGGGTGAAGCTTTGTCTGCGATTCCGGAAAACCTCATATATCAGGTAGCAGCCCATAAAAAGGGCAGGGTAGGCCATGTTCAACTTAGTCATTACAGCGAGTCCCATCAACAATCCCGCCCCCAAAGTGGCATAATGGCCGGTTTTGGTGATCAGGAGATAGATCGCAGGCATGAAGAACAGCATGCAAATATGCTCAGACATCAACCCCTGCAGACTCCCAAAGAGGCTAAGTAACATCACACAGGCGACAGACGTCCAGAAGGCTACCTGCTTCCTGGCAAACTGCCGGCTGATCCTGTAACTGAAAAAGGCTGTGATTGCAACCGCCAGGACCCCTACCATGCGGATGGCTATAAAACTCTTTCCGAAAAGGGATATGATCGAACCGAAGAAAAAATAAATAAAAGGGGGTTTCAAATCCCAAAGTTGGGTATAGGGCAGATGGCCATCCACCAGGGACTGGCCCATCAGGATGAAGGTGCTTTCATCCCTGTCTATATAGTCCCTGAAAAAAAAGGGCAGGCGGATAAAAAAAGTGATGCCCAGGAGTACCATAAACACCATTTTGCCGGAAAGTTTGTCGCATTTTGCACAGAGAGATGTTATAACTTTGTCCGGCATGTTAGTGGAGGATTTTCCCATTCGTGCAAGATAGATAAATTGAAGCCCCGGTAAAATATAGCTGCTTGAAAAATATTTCGGAAAGGGACAGGAAACATTTGTGGCATCCGCTGACACAACATAAACTGAATCCTGGTATGCTGGGCATTGTAAAAGCCGAAGGGGCTGTCCTGTTCGATGAGGATGGGAGGGAATACATTGACGGTATCGCATCCTGGTATACTTCCATGTACGGCCACTGCAATCCGTATATCCTGAAGAAGGTTCAGGAACAAATGCAGCAATTGGACCAGGTGGTCTTCAGTGGGTTTACCCACGAACCGGCGGTTGCCTTATCTGAAGAACTTATTAAAATACTCCCGGGCAATCAACAAAAACTTTTCTTTTCCGATAACGGCTCTACGGCTACGGAGGTAGGGATTAAAATGGCGCTGCAATACCATTTTAACCAGGGTGTTAAGCGAAACGTGATGCTTGCTTTTGAAGAAGGGTTTCACGGAGATACATTCGGGGCGATGTCTGTTTCGGGGCTTTCTGTGTACAATGGGCCATTTGCGGATTTTTTTATGACGGTAGAGCGCCTGCCCATCCCGAATCCGGATACTATTGCGGAATTGCACACCCGCCTGGAGTCCAGGTTAAAACAGGGGGATATCGCCGGCTTTATCTATGAACCACTGGTGCAGGGGGCAGCCGGTATGAAAATGTACAAGGCAAAGGATTTGGATCCTATCCTTCAGCTTACCCGGCAATACGGGGTGTTGAATATCGCCGATGAGGTTATGACCGGCCTGGGTAAAACCGGGAAGCATTTTGCCTCGGATCATGTGAAGACCAAACCTGATATCATGTGCCTGTCAAAATCCCTGACCGCCGGATTGCTGCCCATGGCGGTAACCACCTGTACGCAGGAGGTATATGATGCGTTTTATAGTGATGACCTGGCCAAAGGGCTGTTCCATGGCCATACCTATACAGCCAACCCCCTGGCGTGTGCTGCTGCACTGGCCGGGTTGGAATTGTTGCAATCAAAAGAGATACAACTTGACATTCAACGAATCACCCGCTCCCATACTCAATTTGACACCCTCATCCGGAACCACTCCGGGGTGGCCGGAACCCGGCAACTAGGTGTAATCTATGCGCTGGATCTGGCGATTGAGATGGACAGGTACGGTAGCCTTCGCGATAAGATCTTCGCTTATTTTATGGAAAAGGGGATTTTTTTACGGCCTTTGGGAAATACCATTTATGTCCTGGCACCCTATGTCATAAGCGACGGGCAGTTGGAAAAAATTTACGCGGCAATAGGCGGTGCCCTTGATCGGTTCCAGGGGAGTAGCCCATAGGATCAGCCCATAAGATCAGCCATTGTTTTTACTATAAACAGGGTAGATGAGAGGAAGAACTTTTATTTTTGCCCGTAAGATATAACCCGACCATGATAACCTTATCCATCACTTCCATAGCCTCTGTTTCACCGGTCGGCAGTTCCCCGGTGGAAATATGGGAAAACTATCTCAGGCCGGGACATTTCCTGAAGCGGATAGCAATAGGCCATCAAAAGGAGTGGGTAGCGGAAATCGGTCCCGCTGCGAAGGCATTGGTTGAACAAATTGCCATGTCTGATCCAAAGTACAAAGTCCTGGACAAAAGTGTATTGTATGCCATGTATGCCAGCAGGAAAGCTGTTGAAAGTGCCGGGTGGAAGGCATCTGAAAAATTTGGTGTTAATATGGGGTCGTCCCGGGGGGCCACTGCGCTTTTTGAAAAGTACCATGAAGAGTTTGTTATCCGGAATAAAGTTTCCACTTTATCCTCCCCGACTACCACCCTTGGGAATCTTTCTTCCTGGGTAGCCCATGACCTGGGGACCCAAGGTCCGGAAATATCCCATTCCATAACCTGTTCAACCGCCTTGCATGCCATGCTGAACGGCATCGCCTGGATACATAGTGGGATGGCAGATAAGTTCCTGGTTGGGGGTAGTGAAGCCCCTCTGACACCTTTTACCATCGCCCAGATGAAAGCCCTGAAAATATATTCCACGGTTGAGGAACAGCCTCAAAAGGAGCAGCAATACCCCTGCAGGTCATTGGATTTGGATAAAAACACCAATTCCATGGTGCTGGGGGAGGGGGCTTCCGTAGCCTGTCTGGAAAAAGGTGAAGTTGAGGGTGCACTTGCCTTTATAGAAGGTGTGGGATATGCCACGGAGCCCCTTGAGCACAGTGTATCACTTTCCACAGATGCGATCTGTTTTCAGCGCTCGATGCAAATGGCCATGGGCCCAGCCGCACCGGGGGATATCGATGTCATTGTGATGCATGCTCCCGGTACCATGAAAGGTGATGGGGCAGAATGGAACGCAATACAGAAAGTGTTCGGGAGGGAGATACCCTTTTTAACCGGGAACAAATGGAAAATCGGTCATACGTTTGCGGCTTCAGGCATGTTGAGTGTGGAACTGGCGGCAGGGATGCTGCAACATCAAAAATTCATCCCGGTACCCTTCCTGAACTATCCGGATACGCCAAAATCCATTAGGCGGGTGATGGTAAATGCCGTTGGTTTTGGAGGCAATGCGGTAAGTATACTTTTGGCAGCTCCCTGAAGCAATAGCATCTGAGGCAGGGGGCGTATACCTCCAAACTTGCTTACGGTATCAGGCAGCTGTAATTTCGGTAAGTAAGTCTTTCAGGTGTTTATTTTTTAACAAACCGCCATGTCCAACATCAGAGAGATGGATATGCAGGTCGGGGCTTGCTTCAATGATGGTTGGGCCATCCGGGGTTATCGCCACATCCCAGCCGGTAAACCGGTCCGGTATGATTTCGACTGTGCGGATGACCAGTTCACAGGCCTCCTTAAAATAGGGGATCTTAAAGCCGCCGAAATCAAAGCCGCTGGTGGGATGGTGTTTCACTTTTTTGCCGCCCTGTTCAATCAGATATTGCCCGTGATGTTGCAACGTGCCGTATTCCATGTCTACCCCAACGATAAATCCTCCGGAAGATGCATTGTCCACCACACTTGTTCCTACACCAAACCGCATTGTTGCGGAGATTATTTCAATCCTGTTTTCTGCCGTGATAAGTGAGATGATCCGCAATGTATTCGCTGAACCAGAGTGAATTAAATTGATTTCCCGATGCTGACGAATGGTTTCCGTATGTACATAATTCCTTGAGATAAAAGCGTCGTACTTATTGGCAAGATCGGTTTTATATCGGTCCCTGTTCACTTTAAAGCATCCGCTTCCCCCAAAGGCAGAAGAAGGCCTGAGGAAAATGGAATCTACCCGTGATGTTGCGAAAACTGATTTAAAGAACGCTTCCAGCGCTTCCTGGTCCGGAACATTGATGGTACGGTCCCGGAAAAAGAAGGCAGACCCAAAATTATAACTTATTAGTTTTGGGGTACGGATGGAAGCCCTTTCTGCGAACAGGGCAAAATAGAGTTTATTAAAAAGAACAGCAGTATATTCCGACTTGTGAAGCAATTTGGTTTTGTGAAGCAGGTTACATTCCCCCGTACTTAAATAATCACGATAGTTCTTTGCTTCTTTTTTATAGAGGAACTTGAAATAGTAGAATGGGATTTCCTTTTTCCGGATGGTCAAATCCAATAATTCAATGGCCATCCGGAAAATGTTTTTTTTGTCCGGATCCCTCATAAAAACCTTGAGACGACCCATGTCTTCAAACTTCCTCATACTCTTTTGTTATAAATTAAGCATTAATTTATGGATAATTCAAGGGAAGTTTTCAGTCTGCCAGCCGGAAGCCGGATTTAAATCAGAAATATCTGGTGCCAACAGCTTCCTTTATAACACACATAGCACTTCCAAATTCCGGATAGGATACGAGTCTCGCATTGATTTTTACTGTGGCAAGCATTGCCTTTTTGGGACTGTTCAATTGTACATTTCCAATCAGATTGGAATAATTCAAACGATTCTCTGTTAAATGGTGTCCTGATTTAATGTATCCGGGACAAAGTACCTGGTTTGAGAGGAACCGGAATGCAACCTCAACTTATCGGATCAACTTTTATGAATGTATATCCGATAATTCTATTTTAAGGACTATTTTTGAATATGAAATCTGATATTTTATGATAGCGGAAAGGCATAACTGGACCCGCGGGGAGATCCTGGAAGTATACAACAAGCCACTGATGGAACTGCTTTATGAAGCGGCCACCACCCACCGGGCGTATCACGATCCCAATACGGTTCAGGTCTCCACCTTGCTCTCCATTAAAACCGGTGGCTGCCCGGAGGACTGTGGATATTGCCCCCAGGCAGCGCGTTACCATACCAATGTTGAAGGGAATGAACTGATGTCTGTGCAGCAGGTAAAAGCACAGGCCCTGAGGGCGAAGGCCGGTGGAAGCTCCAGGGTATGTATGGGGGCGGCATGGCGTAATGTAAAAGACGGTCCTGAATTTGATCAGGTTTTGGAAATGGTCCGGACCATCAATAAATTGGATATGGAAGTATGCTGCACCCTTGGGATGGTTACCGAAAATCAGGCTAAACGGCTGGCTGAAGCTGGTCTGTATGCCTACAACCACAACCTGGATACTTCCGAGGATTATTATAAGGACGTAATTTCTACCCGTGCCTATAAGGACAGGCTCGAAACAATTGATAATGTACGCAAAAGCAATGTTACCGTATGCAGTGGGGGGATTATCGGCATGGGTGAACGCCTGGAAGACCGGGCCGGTATGCTGGTGGCTCTCTCTTCGCTCAACCCCCAGCCGGAGTCGGTTCCCATAAATGCACTGGTTGCAGTGGAAGGGACACCCATGGCAGATATGGAGCCTGTATCAATATGGGAAATGGTCCGAATGGTGGCAACCACCCGGATCGTAATCCCAAAGACGCAGGTCAGGCTTTCAGCCGGGAGGACTCAAATGTCCCGGGAAGGCCAGGCACTTTGTTTTTTTGCGGGTGCCAATTCCATATTTGCGGGGGATAAATTACTGACCACCCCAAACCCCGATGTGGCGGAAGACATGGAAATGTTTAAAATATTGGGCCTTATCCCTCAGGCACCTTTTATAAGGCACCCCCAGCCAAAAACGGTGGAAGCTTCGGAATCGCAATTAACATCCCTGGGAGAAAAACCCAAATGGACACGGCCGGAGCATACCATCGAGCGGAATGAAACCGCAAAAACAGCCTCCAAAGCCCCCTGGCGTTCCTAACCAAAGGTTACTATTTACCAGGTTTTTTGGAGGATTTATAATTTTGAGGTGTCTTTAAACCAACTGACTTTGAATTTACAGGAGATCCATCGAGTGCCGCGCATTACCAAAGAAGAATTCCTAAGCAACTTTTTCAGGCCTCAGAAACCTGTTGTTATTGAAAGGTTTGCGGAGGACTGGCCTGCACATGACAAATGGAGCCTTGATTATATGAAGGGGGTGGCGGGGAACAAAATAGTCCCCTTATATGATGATCGTCCCGTGGATTACAAGGATGGGTTCAATGAACCCCATGCCCGTATGAAGATGAGCGAGTACATTGACCTCCTTAAACGGGAACCTACAAAGTACCGTATTTTTCTCTGGAATATATTAAAGGAAGTACCCGAGCTGCGAAATGATTTTTATTACCCGGATTTTGGGCTGAAATTAATGAAAGGGCTGCCCATGCTATTCTTTGGCGGGAAGGATTCCTATACCTTCATGCATTATGATATCGACCTGGCCAATATATTCCATTTTCATTTTGAGGGCGAGAAGGAATGTATCCTGTTTCCCCAAACCGAAAATGACAGGTTGTATAAAATACCCCATTCCCTTATCACACATGAAAGTATAGATTTTTCTGATCCCGATTTTGAAAAATGGCCGGCACTGCGGCAGGTTACCGGTTACAAAACACATTTGGGCCACGGGGAAGTACTGTACATCCCGGAAGGATTTTGGCACCACATGAAATACCTTACCCCGGGTTTCTCCATGAGCCTCCGGGCCATCGCCCGGAACCCGAAGAACCTGGGCAAGGCGGTTTACAATATTTGTATTATGAGGCATTATGATAACTTCATGCGCAAACTCAGAGGCCAGAGCTGGATCGACTGGAAAAATGAGCAAGCTATTGTGAGAACAGACCGCCTCCTGAAAAGTGTCTGATTGGTAAATCGATAACCGTCCAATAGCTGATAATCTGTGGTCTAAGCTTTCAGGGAATTGAGCATCCCGTAAACCAGTTCCGTTTCCCACCCGCGATACAGGAGGTATGAGGCTAATTTTCGCTTCCTTTTCAGGATGTCTTTTTCTTTTATCTGCGACCATCTTTTTTTTGCCAGCATATCAAAGGTTTGACGGTAGGATTTCGCATCTATTGCGGTAAGTGCCTGGTCAATCAACTGGGAAGGAATACCACGACCACTCAGTTCTGCGCTGATCCTTTGTCGTCCCCATTTCCTGATATTGAATTTTCCTATGGCAAAGGTGCAGGCAAACCGCGTTTCATTCAGGTAATTTTCCTTTTTCAAATGTGATACAACAGTTTCAAATGATTCCCTGGGAAGGCCCGTTGCTGCCAGTTTTAGCAATACGTCCTGTTCACAGCGTTCCTGGTAGGCGCAGTAATATTCCAATTTTGAAATGGCTTCCGGAATTGTGACGGTTGTATGCGATGAGGACATAACTCCTTGCTTAATTCAGAGGGCACCCCTGGAAAAATGATGTGAGTGACGGATATCAAAAGTACTAAAACAAAAAAAGCGACCTCCTTTCGGGGTCGCTTTTATTAAATGATGGTCTTGCCGTCTTTATCTATAAAACGGTATTCGAGATAGGTATAGGCATCTCTCGGTTGAATTTTCACCCATTTTTTGTACTCCAGGAACCACTTGGTTCGAATGGATGGAAAACCCTTGGTCAAATACGCCGCTATGAACGGATGTGCATTTAAGACGAGGCCTTTTTCCTTATCAGGACCTTTCATAATTCGTTCCAGTTCCTCATTGATCCTGTCAATCATACCTATCGGGGCTTCCACTTCCTGGCCAATGCCACTTGGATTTTCCTCCGTAGTTTTGATATTGACTTCGGGCCTGACCCTCTGCCGTGTAATTTGAATGAGCCCGAATTTACTCGGGGGCAAAATTTTATGTTTGGCCCTGTCATCCTTCATCTCATCCCGAAGATGTTCAAATAGCTTTCTTCTGTGATTGGATTTAACCATATCTATAAAGTCCACAACAATGATACCGCCCATATCGCGCAACCGCAATTGCCTGGCAATTTCCGAGGCAGCAAGGAGGTTTACCTCCAATGCCGTATCTTCCTGGTTATTTGCCTTATTGGAACGGTTTCCGCTATTCACGTCAATTACGTGAAGGGCCTCTGTGTGATCAATGATAAGATAGGCGCCTTTACTCATGGACGCAGTACGTCCGAAAGAGGTTTTGATCTGCCTGTCTATCCCGAATTTTTCAAATATCGGGACAGCCGAATTATATAACTTTACAATGGATTCTTTTTCAGGAGCGATCTCCTGAACATAATCTTTAATCTGGTTATAAAGCGTTTCGTCGTCCACATGAATGCCGGTAAAGCTATCATTGAACACATCCCTCAGGATTGAAGATGCTCTGTTGAGCTCTATTAATACTTTTGAGGGTGCCGGCGCTTTATACAATTTCTTGCACATTGCTGTCCATTTGGCCAGCAAATTTAGAAGATCCTTGTCTAGTTCCGCTACTTTTTTGCCTTCTGCGACTGTTCTTATTATAACCCCAAATCCTTTGGGTTTTATACTGCTTACTAATCTTTTAAGCCTTTCCTTTTCTTCCCTGCTCCCAATTTTCTGAGAAACGGAAACACGGTCAGAGAAGGGGACCATAACAAGGTACCTCCCCGCGAGGGAAAGTTCCGAGCTTATCCTTGGCCCTTTTGTGGATATGGGCTCTTTAACAATCTGCACTAATAAAGACTGATTTGCTTTGATAACATTGTTAATGGTACCATTTTTATCAATGTCTTTTTCAAATGGAAAATTCTTCAGGCTATACTCTTTCAAATGCCCTGAACTCACTTTTTTTATAAATTTCAACATGGTGGCCAATTGCGGCCCCAGGTCGTGATAATGTAAAAAGGCATCTTTTTCGTAACCTACATTAACAAATGCAGCATTCAGGCCTGTAACGGGCTTGCGTACTTTGGCGATTAAAATATCACCAACATTGAAATGGTTGGTGTCTTCATCTTTGTGAAGCTCTATGAGTTTTCCATCTTTTAATAAGGCAAAATCGACGGTATCGGAATTGGATCTTACGATTAATTCTCTATTCACCTGATTCAATTTATATCCGCATGCGGCGGATGGATTAAACAATACTTGCAACAGGTTGTATTAACCCGTCGAAATCCTTTTTTGGAATTTCTATGTCAAGGAACGTATAAAATGAAAAAGTAGTTATGAAAACTACTTTTTCTTGTGACGGTTAGCTCTCCTGCGTTTTTTACGCTTATGGGTAGCTACCTTATGTCTCTTTCTTTTTTTACCACTCGGCATAAAATTCTGCTTTTTTGCTGTTATTACTGGACTTGTACATTGCTTTTGACTCCTTCAACAAAAACCTTAGCAGGCTTAAATGCCGGGATGTTATGGGCGGGAATTTTTATAGTAGTATTCTTTGATATGTTCCTACCAGTTTTTTCGGCCCTAGTCTTTATGATAAAACTGCCAAAACCACGCAGGTATACATTGTCTCCATTTTCCAATGAAGATTTTACTTCTTCCATAAAAGTTTCCACAGTAGCCTGTACGTCTCCTTTTTCGATTCCCAGTTTTTCTGAGATTTTAGTTACGATATCCGCTTTCGTCATTTTATAAATTTAATTATTCTGTATGTTTTTCAGGCTTGCAAATATATAAATATTATTCAATCTTTTGGCTCAAAGAGCTAATTTTAAGTATATAAACAATTACTTTTGCCACTTAGTTATCGCCCCATGTTTTTTTCCCAAATAATTCTCCTGTGGTATTCCGGGAATAAGAGGCCTCTCCCCTGGCGCAATACTACTGATCCCTACAAAATATGGCTTTCCGAAATAATTTTGCAGCAAACGCGTGTGGCCCAGGGATTGCCCTATTACCATAAATTCATCACGGCATTCCCTACACTTCAAGACCTGGCCAATGCCGGGGAGACCGATATATTAAAGCATTGGCAGGGGCTTGGATACTATACAAGGGCACGTAATATGCACAAAACGGCCATCGCCATAACCCGGGACATGGGCGGTAGGTTCCCCGAGACATACGAAGGGCTATTACAGTTGAAAGGGGTGGGAGACTACACGGCCAGTGCGATTGCTTCCTGCAGTTTCAACCTGCCGGAACCGGTTGTAGACGGCAACGTATACCGGGTTTTAGCCAGGTATTTTGGAATTCAGCTCCCGATCAACAGCGGGGAGGGAAAAAAATATTTCAAACAACTGGCACGTGCGGTCATGGATACCGGTCGCATAGCTGACTATAACCAGGGTATCATGGAGTTTGGGGCCATACAATGCGTCCCTCAGAAACCGGATTGCGGACAGTGCCCGTTAAACACGGGCTGTATTGCATTGAAGGATGATATGGTTGCACAACTTCCCGTGAAACTGAACAAAGTGAAAGTAAAAAAAAGATATTTCAACTACCTGGTCCTCCTGGACCCTGATTACAAAACCCGTCTGACGAAACGGGAAGGAAAGGGTATCTGGCAAAATTTATTCGAGTTTCCATTGATGGAGACAGAAAAGGAATTGGATCTTCCAGAATTTGTTGGCCGGTTAGCCCGGTTTTTGGGTTCCCATGAAATAAGCGACGTACAATTGGCAAATACCGATAAGATCATCCATAAATTGACGCACCAGCACCTGGATACCCGCTTTTGGATCATCAGAACGGAGGACAAACTCCGGGATGGCCTGAGTATACAGCAAATACGGAATTATCCGGTGCCGGTATTGCTGGCTGAATTCATTAAAACACTTTAAATTTTGTATTTTTGCCCCAAGAGAAAAATTATGAGCGGTACATTAAACAAAGTGATGCTGATAGGGCATCTGGGAGATGAAGTCAAAATGCATTATTTTGAGGGGGGTAATTGTATAGGGCGTTTTCCTGTCGCAACCAATGAAACGTATACCAACAAGCAAACCGGTGAAAAGGTAACCAATACCGAATGGCATAATGTTGTTGTGCGCAACAAGGCGGCAGAGATTTGCGAAAAATACCTTAGCAAGGGAGATAAGATCTATGTTGAAGGACGTTTGAAGACCAGGCAATGGCAGGGCGAGGATGGTAATAACCGCTATACCACTGAAATTCACGTCCAGGATTTTACATTTTTGTCCACCAATAAAGAAAGTATGGCGAATACAGGGCCAGGTGCTAATGATTCCCAGCCATCAGCAGCGTCAGCATCGCGGACAAATAAAGTGAACGAACCGCAACCCTTATCGGAGCCGGAACAGGATGATGATCTGCCATTCTAGATTAATAGCAACTAAACTGTAATACTTGGATCCTGACCCTGTTGGCTTATTGTTGAATTTAGTTGTTGCTGACAGTGCCATTGTCCTTCAGTTTGTCATTTTGGGGCTACTACTGGCCTGTTCTGCCCTGATCTCCGGTGCCGAAGTGGCATTTTTTGGCCTTTCACCCACTTATGTCAATGAAATTGAAGAAGAAGGTACTTCCCGTGCCCTGATCGTGACCGGCCTGTTAAAGCGCCCCAAGAAATTATTGGCGACCATCCTCATTGCAAATAATTCCATCAACATCGGAATTGTGTTACTATTCAGTGCCATAGGTGATACTATTTTTGCCAATGTTACCTATACCCTTTTTGGGGTCGTATCAATCCGGTTCCTGCTTGAAGTAGTAGTTGCCACATTCCTGATATTGATGTTCGGGGAGATACTTCCCAAAGTTTACGCAAACCGGAATAAAAGGCAATTCGCATTTCTGATGGCCTACCCTTTAAAAGCCCTCGATTTTCTTTTATCCCCACTCAGCTTACCGATGCGG
Organism: Zeaxanthinibacter sp.; assembly: GCA_041743975.1. Classification (GTDB taxonomy): domain Bacteria; phylum Bacteroidota; class Bacteroidia; order Flavobacteriales; family Flavobacteriaceae; genus JTS-RE37. Next base: position 13,956 of record JBGTLT010000231.1, on the reverse strand, counting down.
GCAGGTACCATTTATTTATATAATAAACTGGGAAAACAAAAATCCAGCCTGAGCGTGGATCATCTTTCCCAGGCTTTGGAACTCACTTCCGAAGGGGATACTACCCGGGAGGAACAAAAAATTCTCGAGGGGATTGTCTCCTTCGGCAATACGGATACCAAGCAAGTCATGAGGCCCCGAATCGATATTTTTGCCCTGAAGGAAAACATGAAATTTGCTGAGGTCATCGAGGAGATCCAAAAACATGGGTATTCCCGCATCCCTGTATTTGCGGAGAATATGGATAATGTTCTGGGGGTATTATATGTTAAGGACCTTCTGCCATATATTGATCGGAAAACCTTCAATTGGCTGAGCCTTATCCGGGAACCCTTTTTTGTACCTGAAAATAAAAAGCTGGATGACCTGCTGTTGGAATTTCAGGATAAAAAAATCCATCTGGCCGTGGTTGTTGATGAATATGGGGGAACCTCCGGGATTGTAACCCTGGAGGATATTATAGAAGAGATTGTTGGGGACATTAGCGATGAATTTGACGACGAGGACCTCGTATTTTCCAGGATAGACGATTATAATTTCGTCTTTGATGGAAAAACAACCCTGAAGGATTTCTACAGGGTGGCAAAAATAGAAGATGAAGCTGATTTTGAAGAACAAAAGGGGGAATCCGAGACCATTGCCGGCTTTGTGTTGGAGATAGCCGGCAGCTTTCCCAAAAGGGGGGAGGTTCTGCACTTCAAGGAGTATAGTTTCCTTGTTGAAAGCCTGGATAAAAAAAGGTTGAAACAAATCAAAATAACATTGCCAAATGGGTAATAGACTGACAGTCTCCCTGGGATTGCTCCTTGTCCTGTGGGGCTGTGAAGAGGGTGCCATACCCAAACCGAAAGCAATGCTGCGCCTGGAGTATCCGGCCGCAGCTGAAAAGTTACTGGAAACAGCGTATTTCAGTTTCGAATACAATGCCCTTGCACAGGTTAAAAATATAAATGATGCTTCCTTAACTCTGGATTACCCCAGGATGAAAGGTTCTGTTTTTATAACCTACAAACCGGTTAAGGGCAACCTCGTCAAATTGCTTACGGACGCCCAAAAATTATCCCTTGAACATGTTTCCAAAGCAGATGCCATTGACCCCACCGAATTTATTAACGAATCTGAAAAAGTCTATGGCATGTTCTATGAAGTTAGGGGGGATGCTGCTTCCCAGGCACAGTTCTATGTAACGGACAGCACCCGTCATTTTGTCACGGGGTCCTTGTATTTCTATGCCCGGCCAAACTATGATTCCCTTTACCCGGCGGCCATCTACCTGCAAAAGGATATCCGGCTGATCATGGAGACTTTGCGCTGGAAATAGGATGCCGAACAGGAGGCTGGCATCGGTTAAAATCAGTATCTTTCCAAAGGAATGATGCGTACAATAAGGGGCCTTGCCACCCCTGTTTCAGAGACTCCCCTATGCAAAAAAAACAACTTCTGGATTGCCAAAAACGGATCAGTCCATACATTCACCATACGACTGTACTGACATCCCGACTCCTGAATGATATGACGGGTGCCGAGTTGTTTTTTAAATGTGAAAACTTCCAGCGGATGGGAGCCTTTAAGATGCGGGGGGCAACGAATGCTATTTTGCAATTAACTTCAGAACAGCGCTCACATGGGGTACTGACCCATTCCTCCGGTAATTTTGCACAGGCCCTGGCACTGGCAGCCGGTTCACTTGGGGTTAAGGCCTATATCATTATGCCTCTGAGCGCTCCTCAGGTAAAAAAGGATGCTGTTAGGGCATATGGGGGGATCCTATCAGAATGTGAGCCTACCCTGGAAGCCCGAAATGTGGCTGCCATCAAAGTCGGGGCAGAAACCGGGGCTGCCTTTATCCACCCTTCCAATGACCCGGAAGTCATCATAGGCCAGGGAACCGCTTGCCTGGAACTCCTGCAGGATCACCCCGGCCTCAATTCCGTTTTTGTACCCGTGGGTGGTGGAGGCCTTATCGCGGGAACAGCTTTGGCTGCACACTATTTTGGCAAAGAATGCAAGGTCCTGGGCGGTGAACCTTTTGAAGCAGATGATGCATACCGCTCCCTGCAAAGTGGCAGAATCGAAGAGAACCTTACAACCAATACGATAGCAGATGGACTTAAAACAGTACTGGGGGAGCATAATTTCCCCATTATACAATCCTATGTCCATGCCATTATCCGGGTAACAGAACTGGAGATAATTGCCGCCATGAGGCTGCTATGGGAACGGATGAAAATTATAGTGGAACCTTCCAGTGCTGTTGCCCTTGCTGCCTTGATGCGGGAGCAGGATAGGTTCCGGGGGGAACAGGTTGGGATCATTATTTCCGGGGGTAATGTGGAACTCAGCAAATTGCCGTTTTAAGCCACCTATTGATCACCTTCATTGCCTAAAATGGATTCTGCCCTGGCAATACTTGAATTGATCTTCATGGTCAGGGCCTCCATTTTTTCAGCTTCCTCCCGTAGCCATCCTTTCTTTTGCGCGTTCAGTTCCTTCCCGTTGATGATCTCATCAGGATTGAATCTGTCGCCAAAACCCTGCATCCAGTCCATCATGGCCTGGTTTGCTTCCTGGAGGTCTGCCAGCGCACCGGCATATTCCTGGCCCTGTTTCGTACTGTCAACCCTTGGCTTTAATTCGGCAGCCAATTTGCCGATGGTCCCCATTTTTAGCATCATGGCATCATGCTGTGCCATAACCGAACTCATCCGGGGGTTTGCACCGGATTCCTTTTTGGGTTCCTTACAGCCGCCAAAGCAAAGTAGCACCGCTATTATAACAATCCAATTTTTAAGTGTCATTCTGTTTTTATCTGACTTTAAAAATACGACTATCGCGATTAGAAGTCATCATAATTTGACACATTTGCCAGGATCCTCTGTAAACCGCTAAGCATGACGAAAAAGTTGATTTATCTTCTTGCACTGGCCCTGATATGGGGTTCCTCCTTTATCCTTATAAAGAAAGCCCTGCTGGGCTTTACGGCAGTGCAATTAGGTGGGTTCCGTATCCTGATTGCATCCTTCTTCCTTTTTATTCTGGGTTTCAGGAGCATGCGCACCATACAAAAGAAAGACTGGAAGTGGCTTATAATTGCCGGGACTTTAAGTTCCTGTCTACCCCCATTTTTGTTTGCACTGGCCCAGACAGAGCTTGACAGTGGGGTTACCGCCATTTTCAATTCCCTTACCCCGCTGCTAACGGCCGGGGTGGGGGCCCTGCTTTTCGGCGCATATGTCAGTACCCGGCAACGAGTAGGAGTCATTGTCGGCCTGTTGGGTACTTCTTTGTTGATGCTCGCCGGTTCGGAACTTCACCCAGACCAGAATTACGGGTATGCATTTTTTATTTTTATATCAGCAATGGGCTATGCATTCAATATCAATATAATCAAACGCCATCTTTTCCACCTGAGCCCGCTTGCCATAACCACGGCAAGTTTCGGGGTAGCAGTCCCCCCAACCATACTTATATTGATGGGATTTGATATGAGTCGTATTGATTGGTCCGGGCAGCAGTTGCATATCCCATTGGCCTGTTTGTTTATCCTGGCTATTTTGGGAACCGGTATTGCCAATATTCTCTTTAATATGCTGATCAAAGTATCAAGCCCTGTCTACGCAGCATCTGTAACCTACCTGATACCATTGGTCGCTGTCCTGTGGGGCTTGGGCGATGGGGAAATTATCAATTTGCTCCAGCTGCTGGGGGGAATTATCATCCTTTTCGGGGTTTTCCTGGTAAACCGGAAAAGCAAAAATCCGGAACAGGAAGCCCATAACAAAGCTTAGTGGGCAGGCTGGCTTCCTGAGGGCCATAGCCAACGAATGTCGGTGGTTATAGGGAGGCTTTAACAAGAAATTTTTGGGATTATTCATCAGGAATGATTATTTTCAGGGGTAGAAAATCAAATTAATACTCAATGAAACAATTTGCACTTCCCATCCGGTTTGGAATTGCGACCAGTGGTGGCCTGATTGCCTATTTTCTGATCCTCTCCCTATTTGGCTTGCATACTAATGTATTTTTCAGCCTGTTCAATGGAGTGATCACCGGTTTCGGGATTTATGAAGCCATAAAATATTTCCGCCTTGAGGCTGGGGAAAGATTTAATTATGGAATGGGATTTACGGCGGGGATGGTAACAGGTTTTGTCGCCACTTTGATTTTCACCATCTTTTTTGCATTGTATTCCACGGAACTCAATACGAGTTTTCTGGCAGAACTGTCAACCGCATTTTTTAAGGATTTTGAAAACTTCGTCGGTATTGTATTCTTTACCGTTGCTATCATGGGTTTTGCCACTACGCTGGTCCTCACCTTGTCGTTCATGCAACTTTTTAAAAGCTCCAGGAACCTTAAGAAAAATTCAGCCCAAAATCTTTAAATTCACTTGCGAATTCCCAATTTAGCAGTATATTTGCACCCTCCTATGCAATACCCTGTGTATGGCATAGTAGCAATCACCCGATATGCGGGCACCATAAATCATAAATATACAAGCTATGTATGCAATTGTAGAGATAGCAGGGCAGCAATTTAAAGTTGCGAAAGACCAGAAAGTGTATGTTCACCGTTTACAGGAAGACGAAGGGAAAAAGGTAACTTTTGACAGCGTCCTTTTGATCGAAGACGGTTCGGACATCACCATCGGCGCCCCGGCTATAGACGGCGCGGCAGTTGAAGCCAAAGTCGTGCAGCATCTTAAAGGTGATAAGGTCATCGTCTTTAAGAAAAAAAGGCGTAAAGGGTACCGCAAGAAAAACGGACACCGCCAGTACCTCACAGAGTTGGTCATCAATAGCATTATTGCTACGGGCGCCAAAAAAGCCGTTAAAAAAGAGGAGCCCAAAAAGACTGCACCTATAGCAGCTGACAAAGCCAAAACCAAAGACGCTCCTGTTGATGTTTCTGTAGCTTCCAAACCTAAAGTTGAAAGGGAAGCTGTTAAAAAAACAATTTCAAAAGAGGCTGACGATGCAGCGAAAAAACCAGCTGCTGAGACCGGGAAAGCGAAGAAGGAAGTTGAAGTGAGCGAAAATTTGGTTACCCGTGCGGAACATCGTGCTGAAGAGCAAAACATTGAAGTCAATGTCGATAAATTACTCCACAGCATCGGGACAGCGACAAAAGCTGAAGCGGATGACCTGAAAGAAATAAATGGAATTGGTCCGGTTTATGAAAAGAAGCTTAACAATATCGGGATCTATACCTATGCGCAGATCAGTAAATTGAAAGCTGCCGACAAAGATGAATTATCTGCTTTGGAGGGCATTACCCGCGAGAAGATCGAAGCTGAAGAATGGGTAAAACAGGCCAAAGATTTGCTTAATAAAAAATAAGATTAACATAATTTAAAGTATAAACCCATGGCGCATAAAAAAGGAGTAGGTAGTTCCAAAAACGGCAGGGAGTCAGAATCCAAACGCTTGGGAGTTAAGATCTTTGGAGGTCAGGCTGCCATAGCTGGTAACATAATTGTAAGACAACGGGGTACGAAACACAATCCGGGTGAAAATGTATACCTCGGAAAAGACCATACATTGCATGCCAGAGTAGATGGCCTTGTAAAGTTTCAAAAGAAATCTGGTGGGAAGTCATTTGTTTCCATAGAACCCTTTGATGCCTGAAGGCACTGACAGCAAGCACTAAAAAACCCGTTCTTTTTTCAGAACGGGTTTTTTAGTATTCTATCCCAGGTACAATTCCTCCTAATACCGGTAGTAATCCGGTTTAAAAGGCCCTCTTTGCGGAACCCCTATATAATTGGCCTGTTCCGGATTAAGTTCTGTTAATTCGGCACTAAGGCGGGAAAGGTGAAGCCGCGCTACTTTTTCATCCAGGTGCTTGGGTAGCATATATACTTCGTTCTCATACTTGTCATGGTGTTTCCATAACTCAATCTGTGCCAGCGTCTGATTGGTAAATGAATTGCTCATCACAAAACTGGGATGCCCGGTTGCACAACCCAAATTTACCAGCCTGCCCTCCGCCAGGACAATGATATCCTTGCCGTCAATGGTATATTTATCTACTTGGGGCTTGATCTCATCCTTGGATTTACCATGCTGTTCATTTAACCAGGCCATATCGATCTCATTGTCAAAATGTCCGATATTACAAAGGATCGCTTTATCTCGCATAGCCTTAAAATGTTCGGCCCTTATGATATCCTTGTTCCCGGTGGCGGTAATCACAATATCTGCATTTTGGATTACTGTTTCCAGCTTTTTAACCTCAAAACCGTCCATACAGGCCTGAAGGGCACATATGGGATCTATTTCCGTAACAGTAACAATTGAACCGGCTCCCCGGAAGGATGCCGCGGTACCTTTGCCTACGTCTCCGTAACCTGCTACCACCACCCTTTTTCCTGCCAGCATGGTATCTGTTGCGCGCCGTATGGCGTCTACCGCACTTTCACGGCAGCCATATTTGTTGTCAAATTTAGACTTGGTGACGGAATCATTCACATTGATCACAGGCATGGGCAAGGTTCCTTTTTTTACCCTTTCATACAAGCGGTGGACCCCGGTAGTGGTTTCTTCTGAAATCCCTTTAATTCCGGATGCCAACTCAGGATACCTGTCCAATACCATATTCGTAAGATCGCCCCCATCATCCAGGATCATGTTTAGGGGCTGCCGATCCTCCCCAAAGAAAAGGGTTTGCTCTATGCACCAGTCGAACTCCTTTTCATTCATGCCTTTCCAGGCATAGACCGGTATACCGGTGGCGGCTATCGCTGCTGCTGCATGGTCCTGTGTCGAAAAAATATTGCAGGAACTCCAGGTTACCTCGGCTCCCAGAGCTATGAGCGTTTCTATCAGTACAGCTGTCTGGATCGTCATGTGAAGGCATCCGGCAATCCGTGCCCCTTTTAAAGGTAATTCGTTACCAAATTCCTCCCGTAGCGCCATCAGGCCAGGCATTTCTGATTCTGCCAATAATATTTCCTTTCTGCCCCAGCCTGCCAGGGAAATATCTTTCACCTTATAAGGGACATATGCCATTGTTTTGGTATTCATATCTTTTTTTATTTTACTTTCGTTTTACTGTAGCAAAACTGTTTTTAGCCAGCTGTAAAGATAGTAATAACTTAAATAATGACGTGGCTCTTTATAAAACCATAACCATCTCACCATTCACCAAGGTATACATTTGGCATGTTACTGAATCGGAATCCAAACTTTCGGAGAACATCGATCTTTCCCCTTCCTGTGCGGCCCGACTCGGAGGTATGAAATCGGAACTGCACCGAAGGGCATTTCTGAGTATCCGCCATTTGATGGCGGAAGCGGGATATCAGGACCGGGACCTGTATTATGACAAAGCGGGCAAACCTCACCTGAAGGACGGGGCCCACATATCCATTACCCATTCCCACCAGTTTACAGGTATTATTATTGGAGCCTCTCAGGAGGTAGGCATTGATATTGAGAAGCAACGGGATAAGATTTTAAGAATAGCCCATAAATTTACTCCTATTGAAGAATATAGCACCATTGCGAACCGGGAAGCACTGGTGCGGAAATTGACCATTGTATGGGGCGCCAAGGAAGCCCTGTATAAAATTGACGCTACCCATGGTCTTAGCTTCCTCCACCATATTGTGATTGAGGATTTTGCGATGAACAATACACATACAACAGGGGAAATCATATATCACGGACGGTCCACAACCTATAGCATTTCCTTTCTGGAATTTGATGATTTCACTTGTGTCTATGCTATCAAGGATGTATAAGCACCAGCCTACTAACAAGATAATAAATAGCATGAATATTTCCGTAGAACTCACCCTTACCCCCCTGCAGGATTCCTATGAAGGCCACATCATTGCTTTTATTAATAAGCTCCGGGCTTCCGGACAGAGGGTCCGGGAAAATCCTCTGAGTACACAGGTATTTGGCGACTATGACGTAGTGATGCCGCTGCTCCAGGAAGAGATTAAAACGGCATTCTTACTGATGGATCGCGGGTTGCTGTACCTGAAAATCGTAAAGGGCGACCGTAGCGCGTATGAACCCGATTTTTGATTTTTTCCTGGATCCGTATGTTGACCGAAGTGCATACCTGATTGTCCTGGAGGCGGTTGCCTTAGTTTCGGGGATCGCCAGTGTGGTCTATGCCAAAAAGGAAAATATACTGGTATACCCAACCGGTCTGGTCGCCACCCTCATTACCATGTATATTTTCCTGGTTGATCAACTCCTTGGCGATATGATGATCAACCTGTATTATTCCATAATGAGTATCTATGGATGGTGGAATTGGACGCGGGTTAAAGGAGATCAAAAGGTGGTACAAATTTCAAGGACCAACAGCAGGGAAAAAATAATAGGGGTTGGACTGTTTGTGCTAACGGTCCTGATTACCTATTCAGTGTACCGGATATTTGGCAAACAGATCAATCTGTCCAATTATATAGATATGTTCACATCCGGCCTGTTTTTTACGGCTATGTGGTATATGGCCAATAAGAAACTGGAGAATTGGACCTTATGGATTATTGCCGATATCATTACCGTACCCTTATATGCCTATAGGGGCTGGGGGATGCTTTCCCTCCAATACCTTATATTTACGGTTCTGGCAGTACAGGGCTATATCGCATGGAAAAAGAACTTGAACAACACCCCTCAGATATCCTGAAAGTAGTGGTTTTTGGCCCGGAATCTACCGGGAAGACCTCCCTGTCCAAGGAATTGGCCAGGCATTATAACACGGTCTGGGTGCCTGAATTTGCCCGTCAGTACCTGCAGGAGAAATGGGATACTGAGCGTAAAACCTGTGAGCTAAAAGACTTGCTGCCTATTGCCAGAGGACAGATGAAAATGGAAAATGAACTGACCCCAAAAGCAACTAAAATCCTTATTTGTGATACGGACCTATTGGAAACAAAGGTGTATTCGGAAGCCTATTATCTGGGATACTGTGATCCGCTGCTTGAAAAATATGCGATTCAGAATTCGTATGCACTCTATCTCCTCACCTATATAGATGTCCCCTGGGAGAAGGATGACCTGCGCGATAAACCCCTGGAGCGTGAGCTTATGTTCGGGTATTTTAAGGAAACACTTGAAAAATATGACAGGAATTTTGTTATTTTAAAAGGAAGTAAACAAGCAAGGATGAACAAGGCGATAAAAACGATTGATAAACTGGAATAAAATGAGTGATTTTTACGAAAACGACTTGAAACAATTATCCCGATTGGGCATTTCAAGAGAGAAGGTATTGGATCAGATTGAAACCTTCCGGGAAGGCATACCCTATGTGAACCTGGAAAAGGCCGCGGTGGTTTCTTCCGGTATCATAAAGCTCACTGCAACGGAAGAAGCAGAATTGGCCGGGAGATTTGAAAAAATAAAGAACGAGCTGGCCTTGCTAAAATTCATCCCGGCGTCCGGAGCAGCTTCCAGGATGTTTAAGATACTTTTCAATTTTTTGGAGACCTATAATCCGGAAAATGAATCGATAGCAACTTACCTGGAGCGTACAGGGAACCGTGAGCTGGCTGCCTTCTTTGAACGACAAACGGAACTACCTTTCTTTGGGATGGTCAATCACCGTATTCAAGGGAAGGCATCCTCAAAAGAGGAAGAATGCCATGAGTTTGTCAGGGAGATGTTGCTGATCGAGGGATGCAATTACGGCTTCTATCCAAAAGGGTTATTGCCATTTCATAATTACAGGGAGTATGTAGCTACTCCTTTTGAAGAACACTTAAAAGAAGCAACAGACTATGCAAGTGTGAAAAAGGAAGCGCATTTGCATTTTACCATATCTGAACAGCATGGTGACCTATTCAACGATGAGTTCGATGCTATCAAAGAAAGGGTATCAAATGCAACACAGAATTCATTCCACATCAGTTATTCCTATCAAAAGCCATCCACCGACACCCTCGCAGTGACGCTGGAAGATAAACCCTTCAGGAATGATGACGGCACACTGCTGTTCAGGCCAGGGGGCCATGGGGCACTAATAGAAAATCTCAACGAGCAGGATGCTGATATTATTTTCATAAAGAATATCGACAATGTGGCTGTGCCGGAAATAGCGCAGAAGATAGGTTACAGTAAAAAGGTCCTGGCCGGATACCTGCTCCGGGTACAGGAAAAAACTTTTGAATATGCCTCCCTGCTGGAAGAGGGAATTCTGAATGGGGAGCAACTTAATGAAATCACCTCCTTCCTGGAAAGGCAACTGAATGTGCGCTTCTCAGAAAATTTTTCCGGGTTTAACCTTTCGCAGCAGATCGAAGTATTAAAAGACAAGGTCAACAGGCCAATCCGGGTTTGCGGGATGGTTGAAAATGTTGGGGAACCCGGAGGAGGGCCCTTTTGGATCCGTGATGCCATGGGCCATGTATCCCTCCAAATCATTGAAGCGGCCCAGGTTGACCCCTCGGATCCTGCCCAACAGGCCATACTTCGCAATGCAACACATTTTAACCCGGTAGACCTCGTTTGTGGTATCAGGAACCACCGGGGCAAAAAATACAACCTTTTGAACTTCGTGGATAAAAAACAGGGGTTTATTACACAAAAAACCAGCGGCGGTAGAAATTTAAAAGCGTTGGAGCTTCCCGGACTATGGAATGGCGCAATGGCATTCTGGAATACCATATTCATTGAAGTGCCCTTGTTTACATTTAATCCCGTTAAAACGGTCAATGACCTTTTAAAACCTGCACATCAGGCCGGGTAAGCGCTGTGTTCATTTGGTAGCATAGGTAATAGTGTGTAAGCATTACACACTTTCTGAATAATTTACCCACCATTATACAGTGATGAAGTTCAGGTAAGTTTTATATATCATTGATAATCAGCCTTATAATCTGTTTTTAGGTCACTTTCAATCATGGCATCATTATTTCTATATATGTAGCAGTACAAAACACATGAGTTTAATTTTAAAACACAGAAAAATGAAAAATTTATTATTAGTAGCCGCATTAGCTTTAGGAGGTTTAACTGCAACTTTTGCACAGGATACCGAAACTGAAGTTCAAGTTGAAGGAACTGAGCAAACAGAACAAATTGAAGCTGAAGCTGAAGTTCAGGCTGAAGTTCAGGACAATTACACAGCTGTAGAAGTAAGTGAATTGCCTGCAGCTATCACCGATGCTCTTGCAAAAGATCATCCAAATGCCACAATTTCTCAGGCCTTCGTAAACGAAGAGTCTAACTATAAATTAGAAGTTGCTCAGGAAGATGGTACAGCTGTAACTCTTTACGCTGATGCCGAAGGTAACTGGATTGAAATGTAATTAGCATTTCTTGAATTAACTTAAATAGTTTTTGGTTAGTTTGGTTAAAAGAATGCCCCTGGCTTACTGTCAGGGGCATTTTTATATTCTCTCGGTACTTGTTGTTCTCCACTCCCATTTTAAGGTATACCTATTCCTGCAGACAATATTCCGCATGGAGGTCTTCCGAATCGATACCCTGTCCTTTCAAGTGTTCCGGAGGATGGATTATGACAATTAACCGTATATTATTTACACATAATTCCGGTAGACTACCCATATTTACACACTGGACATTTAGCTCAATAGCAATATAAAACATTGATAATCAATTTTTTAAACTAATTAAATGCAGATTTCAAAATGTGGTACTATATTTTCTATATATAAGAAGAATTTAATTTCATAACACTTAAAATCAAAATCATGAAAAAATTATTTTTTGCAGCCGCATTGTCATTAGGAAGTTTAGCCGCATTTGCTCAGGATACAGAGGTTGCACCTCAGGAAGAAGCAACTGAGGTTGTTGCGCCTGCCCAGGACAATTTTTCGGAAATAGCTATTGAAGAATTACCGGAAGCAGTTACTGAGGCAGTAGGGAAAAATTATCCTACCGCAACTATTAACAAGGCTTATGTAAACGAAGCAAAACAATTTAAATTGGAAGTTTCCCTGAAAGACGGAACTGCCGGTACTTTGTATGCTGATGAGAATGGTAATTGGATAGAAGAATAAATAAGACCATAACAAACATCTAACTGATAACTTGAGTTATTTGTTTTGTATCAAGTTGGTTTGGTCGGAACGGGGTCCTTTTGGGTCCCGTTCTTTTTTATGATAATTTTTAAAGCGGGGCTGGCTATCTTGTGTTATTTTTACATAGATACAAAACAAGGAAGTTCATATGTCAAACATCTTGATAATTGAAGACGATTCCGCCTTCTGCCAGATGCTCCAAAAGTTTTTGACCAAACAGGGATACGAGGTACAAGGCAGTTACAGTGCCCATGATGCAAAGGAAAAATATGCAAATACCCATTTTGATCTGGTCCTGACAGATCTACGCCTGCCTGATTATGACGGCATCCAGTTGTTATCCCATATAAAGAAAACTTCCCCGGGTACTTCCGTGATCGTGATGACAGGGTATGCCGAAGTAGGTACCGCTGTTGCGGCCATGAAAAAAGGTGCCTTTGATTATATCTCCAAACCCTTTACACCGGAAGAGATGCTCATGGTGGTCTCCAATGCCCTTAACTACAAGGAGCAGGCGGCAACGGAAAAAGCGGTTGCACCTTCCTTGAAATCCGAGACCACGCAAGCTGAGCTTCAAATTGTAAAGGGGATAAGCGATGCTTCCAAAAAACTACATGAATACGTTAAGCTTGTTGCCCCCACCAATATGTCGGTACTGATCACCGGAGAAAGCGGGACCGGGAAGGAAGTGACCGCCAGGGCCATCCACGACAACAGTTCCCGGAAGGCTTCTGATTTTGTTGCGGTAGACTGTGGATCCATCCCCAAGGAATTGGCCACCAGCGAATTTTTCGGCCATATAAAAGGCAGTTTTACAGGTGCCATATCCGATAAAATCGGGCATTTTGAAGCAGCGAATAAAGGGACGCTTTTTTTGGATGAAGTAGGAAATTTATCCTATGAGAACCAGATCCAATTATTAAGGGCCCTTCAGGAACGCAAAATCAAAAGGGTGGGGAGTACCGTTGAAATCGCGGTGGACCTCCGCATCATTACCGCCACCAATGAAGACCTTACGGAAGCTGTAGAAAAAGGGACCTTCCGGGAAGACCTGTACCACCGTCTAAATGAATTCTCCATTGCCATTCCTTCCCTGAAAGAAAGGTTTGGAGACCTCCCAATATTCGCTGATTTCTTTTTGAACAAGGCAAACCATAGCCTGAATAAACATGTTCAGGGGTTTTCGCAGGAAGTATATGAGGCTTTCCAAAATTATCATTGGCCTGGGAATCTACGTGAATTGCAAAATGTCATCAAACGTGCTGTGCTGCTGACGGTTGGTGATGAGATTGAAATTGAATCGCTGCCCAGGGAAGTATTGGATACCAAGTTAGAGCCCGTAGCCGTGGAAAATTTTTCCAAAGCTGATTATGAAAAGGAACAGATTTTGAAAGCTCTGAAAAAAACAAATTTCAATAAATCCAAGGCAGCCAAACTATTGCAGGTTACCCGAAAAACACTCTATAACAAGATCAACCAGTATAACTTGGACTTTTAGCCAAGTGGTCACGGAGTGCCGCTACCAGATCCATCGCCTCTTTTTTCAGGTTTTCCACACGCTTTTTCAGCTCCTCTGAAGTATGCATATCAGGCCTAACAGTTTCCAGGTACTCGAGGTCCGGCAGGGCGGCTGTGGCACTCAATTGCCGGAACATAGGAAGCATTTTATGGCAAGTATCGTTCAGTTCTTTGTAATCCATTGTTTTCAGTGCCCTGGACAGCCGCTTTAAATTGGACTCTGTATCCTGGAGAAAGGTATGTAATACTTCGTCCACAATTTCACGGTTTTCGCCCAAAAAGGAATGAATAATCTCAAGATTGAACAAATTAGAGCTGATTTTGGTGGTTTTGGGCTCAATCTGGTCGATTTTCAGAAAAATGTGTTCCGGAAATAATTTCTCAAGAAC
>JBGTLT010000230.1:0-55079 GCA_041743975.1 Zeaxanthinibacter sp. | reverse complement strand
CGAGATGTGTTTTTGTGGCCACAAAAACAAACTCGCTTTGCTCCCGATGGTTGCAAAGTCAAAGAAATTGAAGAAAAGTGTTCCAAATCAATAGTAGAGTGCGCCTTATGGAATTTTTGCTCAACGCTTATCTGCCGGAATTGCTACAAAAATTCCACTGGATCCACGCGCAAAGTTTAGGGGTAAAATTTGGGACTAGTACCCTGAAATACCTAAATAGAGTATAACAATTTATTCATTTTGAACTCAAATGGTTTCAATTGGATTCACTTAAAACCACTATCTCAAAAATACGAATTTGTGTTACCTATGTGTTACCCAGAAACAAAAAAGCCGACTCCTAAAAGTCGGCTTTCCTTTGTGTACAGGCGGGGAGACTTCCCTCGCCTCTGCTCGGGATAAACTTCTCGTCTCCCCGCCAATAGGGACTTCCCGGGCATAAAAAAACCTCCCGGAAAAGGAGGTTTTTTTCAATTTGTACAGGCGGGGAGACTCGAACTCCCACACCTTGCGGCACTAGATCCTAAGTCTAGCATGTCTACCAATTCCATCACGCCTGCATCAACCCCACACAATAAATTAATTGGGAGTGCAAATATAAGGCAATTTTTCAATTTAAAAATAAACCCACTTTAAAAATTAATCCTGCTTTTTGTACTTTTAGATTCCTGTCTAAAAATTTAAAATGCAAAATGTATCGCAGTACGTCGCCGAAAACAAGGATCGCTTCATCCGGGAACTACTGCAACTCCTAAAACTGCCTTCCATCAGCGCTGACCCGGCACATGCACAGGATATACATGATACAGCGGAAGCCGTGGCAAAATGCCTGACGGACGCCGGGTGCGATACTGTGGAAATCTGCGAGACAAAGGGCTACCCCGTAGTGTATGCTGAAAAGATCAGGGACGCTGCCTTGCCCACTGTCCTGGTATATGGGCATTATGATGTACAGCCACCCGATCCCCTGGAATTATGGGATTCTCCTCCGTTTGAACCCACCATTAAAAAAACGGATAAGCATCCGGATGGGGCCATTTTTGCGCGGGGGTCCTGTGATGATAAAGGCCAGTTTTTTATGCATGTAAAGGCATTGGAATATATGGTGCAGCAAAATGCCCTGCCCTGCAACGTGAAATTTATGATTGAAGGGGAAGAAGAAGTGGGGAGCAAAAGCCTCAGCGATTTCGTCAAAGAAAACCGTGCAAAATTATCCAACGATATCATCATTATTTCCGATACAGGAATGATCGCCA
Source organism: Zeaxanthinibacter sp. (assembly GCA_041743975.1). Lineage (GTDB taxonomy): Bacteria > Bacteroidota > Bacteroidia > Flavobacteriales > Flavobacteriaceae > JTS-RE37. Next base: position 53,823 of record JBGTLT010000230.1, on the reverse strand, counting down.
ATGATATTCCTTCCATTACCACCGGCCTCAGGGGCTTGAGCTATGTTGAAGTAGAGGTAACAGGGCCCAACCGTGACCTTCATTCGGGATTGTATGGGGGAGCTGTAGCCAATCCTATCAATATTCTCACAAAGATGATCGCCTCCTTGCACGACCAGAGGAACAGTATCACTATCCCCGGCTTTTATGATGCCGTGGAAGACCTCTCGGAAGAAGAACGGGCGGAAATGGCTAAAGCCCCTTTTGATCTGGAGGACTATAGAAAATCGCTGGGAATAGAGGCCGTATACGGAGAAGTTGGCTATTCCACCAACGAACGGAATTCTATCCGTCCCACCCTCGATGTGAATGGTATCTGGGGGGGGTATACCGGCAAAGGTGCAAAAACAGTTATTCCGGCAAAAGCCCATGCCAAAATTTCGATGCGGCTGGTGCCCCATCAGGAATGGGAAACGATAACCAAACTTTTTACAAACCATTTCGCGGCCCTTGCCCCTGCCGGGGTTAAAGTAAAAATAACACCCCACCATGGGGGGGAGGGGTATGTCACCCCCATCGACAATATTGGCTACCAGGCTGCCAGCAAAGCCTATGAAAAAACCTTTGGCAAAACCCCAATCCCACAAAGGAGTGGCGGAAGTATCCCGATAGTTTCTTTGTTTGAAAAGGAATTGAACAGCAAAACGATCCTTATGGGCTTTGGACTCGACAGTGATGCGATCCATTCCCCCAACGAACATTTCGGGATCTGGAATTACCTCAAAGGCATTGAGACCATCCCCTATTTTTACCGGTATTTTACAGAACTGAGTGGGCAGAAAGGCGTGGACATGCCTCCAGAATAATCATGCTCCCACCCGTAATGCTTTGCTGATGCCGCGAAAGAATTCGATCCGGCCCTTGCGGTGAAACTGTTCCGTACCCACCCGGTACTTCCCGGTAACATCCTGGAGCCTCCTGCTGCCAAACTGGTCATCAACATCCACTTTCAATAGGTACTATTTCCGGCTTACCCCCGGGTGAACCAATTCCCTGTTTTCAAAATTGCTGAAATCCTGTTTCCTGTAAAACAATTCATCAAAAACGGCGTTGTGATATTTTAGTCATTCATCAATCGACTGCCACTAGGCAGGCTTAAATCTGGACACTATGTTAAAAGATTTTTTTATCCTCTGCTCGGGTGCGGATGCAAACCTGTTGAAGACATGTTCATCAGGGGAACAAAACAAATATGCCGGCATTGGCGCTACCGTATTCTTCACCGCAGTAATGGCATTTATTGCCAGTAGTTATGCCCTTTTCACCGTCTTTGACAATATATACAGCGCCCTTTTCTTTGGGTTGCTTTGGGGGATGCTGATCTTTAACCTCGATCGTTTTATCGTTTCTACCATTAAAAAGAGGAATAGTGCCAAAAGTGAATTCCTGCAGGCAACCCCCAGGATCATCCTGGCAATTATTATTGCCGTTGTGATTTCGAAACCCCTGGAAATGAAGATTTTTGAAAAAGAGATCAACCAGGTCCTGCTCGAACAGAAAAATGAACTTACCCTTGCCAATAAACAGCAAATCGCACAACAATTTACCCCGGAAGTGGCAGCCCTTGAAACCGATATCGCTGCCTTGAAGAATGAGATCGTTGCGAAAGAGTCCGAAACCAATGCCCTGTACGATACCTATATCGCGGAAGCCGAAGGCAGGGAAGGGACCCTGCTCCTGGGAAAAGGGCCCGTATACAAGGAAAAAAGGGATAAGCACGATGCCGCCCTGGCAGAACTCCAATCCCTGAAGGAAATCAATAAACAGAAAATTGCCACAGCAGAAACCGGCATAGCTACACTGAATGCCGACTATACAAAGGTGGTTACAGACTCACAACCCATAATTGACGGATTCGATGGACTGATGGCCCGTATCACGGCCCTTGGTGACCTGCCATGGTTTCCTTCCTTCTTTATTTTTCTGCTGTTCCTGGCTATTGAAACCTCCCCTATTATCGCCAAACTCCTGTCGCCAAAAGGGCCTTATGACCTGAAGCTGGAGGATGAAGAAAGTATCATTGAAACCTGGGTTGCCCAAAAGGTGCTCCAGCGGGAAAAAATTCTTGCCACCGATACCACCCTGAATGAAAGGATCTACGGGGAGATTGCGGAAGAGGAGGCAGTGTATGCCTATAAAAAACTAAAGGCGGAAGAATTGCTGAAACTACAGGCGGATGCTTTTCACGATCTGCAGATAAATAGTTTATAAGGGAGGGCAGGAACCTGCTAAAGGATGCCAGGTAGTCATTCTACTATCCCCATTTTTTTCAGCAGGAAGGAGGCATTCATGTTTTTGCAAATACCGGGTTTAAGTTTGTAATCAAAAAACAATTCTCCATCAATAATACCGGCATCAAAAAAGTAATTTTTAACGCAGGGATGGGAGGCTGCCACTTCACAAAGGCTCAGGTCATGGGTTGCAATGATCCCCGTAGAATTTGAATTGACCAGTTTCTCTACGAACTTTCTGGACCCGATTGCTTTGTCAGTGCTATTGGTGCCTTTCAGGATTTCATCCAGGATGATGAAATACCGGTCTTTTGCTATTTCCTCAACGATAAACTTCAGCCTTTTCAATTCCGAAAAGAAATACGATTCTTCATCCGTCAGGGAATCTGAGGTTCGCATGCTTGTGATCAGTTTGATGGGAACATGCCTGGATGAAGTGGCGCACACCGGGAGCCCTGTATTGGACATTACTATTTGAAGGGATATCGTCCTGAGGAAAGTGCTTTTCCCGGCCATATTTGCACCCGTTATGATAAAGAATTCCTCATTGCCAATAAAAAAATCATTGGGCACCCGCTTACCGGGGCGAATGAGCGGATGGGCCGCATCCGTAACAGTAAGGACCTCCGTTTCGGCCACTATTTCCGGGTAGGTATAATCCGGATGGTTGAATGCAAAATTTCCCAGCGAATTGTAGGCATCAAAATAATCGATGGTTTCAAACCATCCGGCTACCTTGCCGCCCTCCTGGCGAATCCAGGTCTCTATGTCAAAACACACCTTTATATCGCGTAGCAAAAAGCCATTGGCAAGTAACCCGATCAGCATATTATTCCTTTGATCAAACGCGTTGAGCAGTTGTGAGAACCGGCCCAGGATTTGGGAGGCTTTTTTTCCCGATTTAGAAATACCCTCTTGCCTGACTTTCAGCAGCTGGGATTGAAATACGGTGTCTTCCAGTATCCTGCAAAGCTTTTTATACTGCTGAAATACAGACTGAAGTTTCGCCAGATCCTCCGATAGCCTGTTAATTTTTTTAGCGAACAGCCCTGTAATACCCAGTCCCAAAAGGAACCAGCCAGCCAAGGCCCAACCGGTGATCCATCCGAGCGAATACGACAAGATCACCAACACAGAGAAAAGGCTAAAAAAATAAGGCATGTATTTAAGGGAAGAAGGAATAAAGTAGCTGTATTTGGCGAACCATTTGATAATCCGCCCAGTAGAAGTTTCTGTCTTTACGAGGCTTGCAGTGGCCATAAATTCCTGTCGCCATCCTGGGATTAAAGCCAATTCCTGTATCGCTTCCTGTTTATTGCGGATCCCTTCAATATGGTTTTCCAGGAGCATCCCAGCCAGGATAGCGGTACCTTGCGGCAATGCCGTGCGGTTGCAATACTGAAAGAAAGACCCCCTCCCAAACAAGTCGATATCCTGGCTGAAATAATGATCGTGATCCTGGAAGTCCAGCCCATCCGGCAGCTGGTGAAATTTACCATCGAGAACAGCTAATTCCACTTCATTTATTGCTATCAGTGAAATCAACCTATCCCTTTGGTGTCGAAGTTGGGCGTGCCTGGTAACCATAAAAAGGAAAAGAACAAGAATAGATGCCAATACCATCCATAACCAGTCGGTTAGCCCGTAGAGGAAGTAGGCCGCGGCAACGCCAATTAAAAACAGGGCGAGACGAGCCATACTAACCTGTGCCAGTTGACGTCCTACCCTTGCCAGGGAGTCTCTGTGTTCAGAAAGGGCATTATCGTAAAATTTCCTGGGGTCTTGCATGTTGTGGGGGTCTGAATGCTTTCTGCACTAAGCTGATTGTCCCTTATGGTCCGGGACTTTTTAATTGCTCTCTCAGTTTTTTTGGTAGTGAGGCAACAACCAGCTCATACGAGTGATCTATAAGGTCCCGAATCTGTTTCGGGGGCAGCTGCTCCACGTATAGGGTATTCCAATGCACTTTGCTCATATGGTATCCCGGGGTAACCACCCCGTCATAGGTTTCCCGCAACGCAACAGCGCGTTCGGGGTCACATTTTAAATTAGCCTGTGATGGTAACCTTTCCAGGGGAACGAGTGCGAACATTTTACCCATCACCTTAAATACCAGCGTCATGGTATCAAAAGGAAAAGATTCTGTAACCCCTTTTTTGGCTATGCAGTACAGCCTGAATTCTTCAATATTCATTGTGGCCTGATCCTCACTCCTGGTACTATTGAATTGTACTACTGCTGTATGCCCATGGAATCATACACGATCACCTTGCTCCAGAGGTCCTTAGATTCTTCGATAAACAAGAGGTGTGCCTTCTCTACCTGATATTTTTGCTGAGCTTCGGCCGACTCAAAGCTGACCACCAGGGAATAAGTAAATGATCCATCCACCACATCCCTGGTAGCTGCGGGAGGTTTCCCGATAAAATTGGTATTGGTATACAGGGAGGTATCCAGGAATTTTTTAAGGGAAGTCTCAAACTTAGTCCTGTCTGTAGCATTGTCCGGGTTGTTCAACCAGAAAAATACGGTATGAACAAAGGTAGGGTCAAAATTTCTCATATTGTTTTCTTCTTGTCCATAAGCGCTTATGGAAATTGCTGATAAAATTAGGATGTAAAAGTACTTTTTCATATTTCTATTTTTAAATGTCTACGCTTTTAATTTCGGATTTTCACTTTTAAGGCGCTCCAGGGCGGAATAATCCAGGCTCCAACCTATAGTCTCCACGCTTTTTTCGATCAGTACCACGGCCTGCAACGCCTCCTTCTTTGCCATTTCCATCAACCCGCTTTCCGGGACCTTCCCCCTGATAAGATCTGTAGCTTCCCGGGTAAGCAGCGTAAGGTCATCCGGCCTGAAATAATTGAACATCCCACTCTTGATATCATAGAACTGAATTTCCGGTTGAATGGACAACACTTCCGGTTGCGGGAAATTGGTCAATATTATCTTCTTGTTAGCCGTATCGGCACTTAGCACAATTTTCTTGAGGTCATAGCCTATCTGCACCTTGGCGTGGATCACCAGCAACGCTTTCTTTTTGCTGCTTACCAGGCTTAAGAAATGTTCCTTTATGTTTTCATAACGGTAAATTTCGGCAAAATCCCCCTCCACAGAGACCAGTTTGCATACGCTTTTAATCTCATTCAACAGAACACTGGATTGGTGCTTTGTAAGTTCCTTCTCCTTCCGGACCCCGAAATAGGAATACAGCCAGTACATGAGGACGGCACCCAGAATCAACCCTAAAAAAAGTTCCAGTATATTATTCATTTTGTTTGCCTATATCCCCCAAATGGGTGTGGGTAAACCCGCTAACATATTTCAGTCCATATCCGAAGACCCTGTCTAAAGCCGCATGCGCAAAGAGAATGATACCTAATAGCTGCCATAAAGGTATGGAAAGATAACTTGCTGCAAGGTATATCAAAATGGCCAATCCCTTATGATGGAAGAAATTATAGGTATGGGCCCCCACCCTGTTGTTTACCAGATACCCCAGCATACCGATGTCGGGGGCCAGGATCAGGGCCGGGAACAACCACCACGGATAGGGCAGCAGGGTGTACAGGTATACCCCCAGGGCAAACATGAGCAACTCTTCCAGTTTTAATAGTTTTTTCATTCCCTTACAATAGTATATAGAACCGGCCTGCTGGGACTGGCATCATTTTCAAAAGGGGCCATCTGCAGGTTTAAAATATAGGTCCCATCCGGGATAGTATCAGCAATGTATAGCAATTCCGTGATGGTAGCATGGGTGCGCCTTTTACCATCAAAGTCCCAAAAAGCTTTATGGGCCAGCAAGGCACCGCCATCCTTTTCCTTATCCACCGAAGGCAGGTCTACCAGGAGATGTGCAAGCCCCCTGTCGCGTAAAAATAGGGCCGCGCTTTCCTGCAGATACGGCGGATTGGTGTTGGAGTATTGGCGGGACACCTTATCCGTGGAATTGGGCAGCGTACGGATAACCACCGCTTCGCACTCCCTGTTGTGGAGTGAATCTTCCATTTGCCTCCCGGTAATCATTAGGTCATCCCCATACTTTTCAGGTGTCAGGCTAATCAATTCCGCAATAAAAAAGTAGAGGTTCAGCGATTTATTTACGGAAATAAATTCATTCGTGATGTGCCCGATGCATTCCGTGTGGGTACCGTGGGCATGGGGATTAAAGCTGATATCATTGAAGTTAACGGAAGCGCCTTCGGAAACCTTTCCTATGAATTTCCCGTCAGTATGCGGGCTTATTATGGGAGGGTTTACATCCCAGGCCGTAACATTGGACGGATCCCCCCGCAGGGGCAGTGAAATATCATGGGGTTTCGACAAATCTATGGTATAGGTTTCCGAATGGTGGGTAATAGTTGCTAACATACAGTATGCCGTTGGGTTTGAGATCCATCCATATTACCCCATTAAACAGTGGGCCGTCAGGAAATTCCGCCGTTTGCTGCCGGATTCAATAGTAATCCAGGAATCTCAATTCAATTTAACCATAAATAAATCGCTTGCAATCCCATCAGCCAAAAATTTCCCCTTTTTAGTGAGCAGCAGCGTATCCCTTTCCCTGATCAGCAGTTGTTTTTCGATATGTTTCTGAGACTCCTTCATAAGGTGGTTGTAGCAGTCAACACCAAACCCTGTCCTGACCTTTGTAAGGGAAATACCCCACATAGTCCTCAGGCCGGTCATCACAAACTCATTGTAGCGATCATCCTGTGAGAGGACTTCAGTTTCTGAAGGCAAGAGACCCAAACCGATGGTCCTGATATACTTCATATTGTTACTGCAATTCCACGACCTGGTAGGGCCAGTATAGGAATGGGCCGAGGGTCCAATCCCCAGGTAGGGTTTCCCCTGCCAGTAGGCAGTATTGTTTTTTGAAAAATATCCGGGCTTCCCGAAATTTGAAATTTCATAATGGATAAATCCTTCCTTTTCTAAGTGTGCTGCAAGCAGCCGGAATTGTTCCTCCGCCTGTTCATCATCCACATCGGGGAGGATCCCTTCGGCAATGAATTTTTTCAGGGCGGTTTTCGGTTCCACGGTAAGGGCATAGCTGGAGATGTGCGGTACCTTGAAGGAGAGCGCCCTTGTGATATTATCGAGCCACCTTTCGTTGCTCAGGTTTGGGATCCCGTAAATAAGGTCGATGGATACATTCTTAAAATACGTCATGGCTGCCCCGATGCATTCAGCCGCCTCCCAGGCATTGTGTACCCTGTTCAATAAGCTGAGATCCTCATCATAGAAGGATTGAACCCCAATACTCAGCCGATTGATCGACGAACCGGACAACTGTCCTAACTTCAGGCCCGAGAGGTCATCCGGGTTGGCTTCCAGCGTGATCTCGGGGTCGCTGGAAACTTTATAATGGCGGTATACCTGATCCAGGATCTGCTCAATATCTGCGATGTTCAGTATGGAGGGAGTACCACCCCCAAAGTAGATGGTTTCTACATTCTGAGCCGGTAATTCTTCCTTTCGCAATTCCATTTCCCGGCAAATGGCAGCTACCATCAAATCCTTTTTCCCAAAGCTGGTGCTAAAATGGAAATCACAGTAATGGCAGGCCTGCTTGCAAAAAGGGATATGTACGTAGATTCCGGACATTTCTTAGTAATCAGTAAGAAGTAATCGGTAAAAGGCTTTAGTTTAAGGGAACGTAATATATCATACAACCAACACAACAAAAGTCATTTGGATCCGAATCTCTCTGGATGGTGGATCATGAAGTAAACTAATTTTCCAATCGCTTCATTTTGTTCCATTAATTCTGAAAATGTTTTCGGTCTATATAATCACAGGCATATGCAAATGCAAGCCAGGCCTGAGTTTCCAGATTTTCTGAATCGCAATCTGTCAACTTGCTGATAAAATTCCTTTGATACCTTCGTTTGCCATAACTTTCGGCAAGGTTGGCACAAACGCTCCTCGAAGACCTCCTAATCTGATCTGTCAGTGAATACTGCTCCTCTTTTGGAAATTGTTTAGAGATTTCAAAAATCTGCATTGCCAACCCAAATGATTTCCGGTAAACCAATAAATCCTGAAATTTCAAATTAAGCTGGATTAAAGTAGCCACACAAGTTCAGCTTGAATACTGCAAAACAATAACATATCGTCGATTTTTACCTACTTCCAACAACGAGTACTACCTATACGTATTAAGATTACCATCCATACCTAGCTCACGGTTTACTGTTCACTGTTTACTGTTTACTGTTCACTGTTTACTCCTCACTTAACGACCCGTTTGTCATTTTGCTTTACAAAACTTTCCCACCCACTATAGGGTTTATCGGTTACCACTTTCCCCTGGTTATAGAAATGACATACTGCCGCGGCGAGTCCGTCCGTGCTATCCAGATTTTTCGGGAGCGATTGCAATCCAAGGATGCCCTGAAGCATTTTAGCAACCTGTTCCTTACTGGCATTACCGTTGCCCGTAATGGCCATTTTAATTTTTTTGGGGAGGTATTCCGTGATTGGGATCTGTCTGGACAGCCCGGCAGCCATTGCCACTCCCTGGGCCCTTCCGAGTTTCAGCATGGACTGTACATTTTTACCATAGAATGGGGCCTCAATAGCGATTTCATCAGGGTGATAGGTGTCTATGAGGGACAGGGTCCTGTCGAATATGATCTTCAGCTTGGTAAAGGGGTCATCATATTTTTTAAGCAGCAATTCATTGAGCTGTACAAATTCCATTTTGGCACCCGTTACTTTTATTACCCCAAATCCCATGATCGTGGTTCCCGGATCTATTCCCAATATGATTTTTTCCTGTTGCAAACCGTTATCTTTAATTGGTGTTCAGTTCAAGGGGTATCCTGAATTTGGCGTTGACCGGAATGCCCCTTTTGAGTGCAGGTTCCAGTTTGGGAAGGCTTTTAAGGCTTTGGGTAATGATACCATTGAATTCCGGGATTTGTTCCCGGACTGCCTCATTTTCCTGTATTTCCAAAACTGATAATTGTCCCTCCCTACCCACAAGGAAGTCAACATAAACAGTATCCTCAAAATCCTTGTTGAGTACAAATTCATAATCCTGTAAGGTCAAGGCAAGGTGCTTTAATAAGGTATTTTCAAAGCACTCCCTTTGTGCTGTTTTTGCCACCACCTCGTCACATTCGGTAAAAAGCGGGTACTGGTCCACGTCATTCCAGTCTATTCCACTTAATTCCTTATCCACCAATTTCCGTGTACTAGCTTCCCTTGAGGAGAACCAATCACAGGATACCATCAGGCATAGCCCACACAAAACTGCTATCTTCCTCATTGCTGGTCGACTTCTGGGCGGGAAATTACGATTTTTTAGGCATTCCGTTCTGCCTGGGTTGGATTTCCTCCTTAATTTGGCTGATGCGCTTCCTGTCAATATCAGAAGTATCGGGTTTCCAGAACCCACCCGTCCTATAAATGATGCCCTGAAGGACTGATCCGGGAAGGGCTGGTACTAATTCAGGTTATCCCATGGATCATAATCTAGCCGGGAATTTGAAATTGACAAGACATCCTGTGAAGCCCTGACATTTAATAGTCTTGCAAAGGGTTTAAAGTATAAAGGTATTGGGGATGGAACAAGGCAATGTAGCCGCTTTACCATTTGCCTCCCCTGGCTGTATTTCAGGCAATCCTGAAATGATATGTATAACCTTAGCTTCCGGCATCGCATGTGGCCCGTGCTTGCTGATATGGGGGATCTCCCCCTGTCCGTTTATGGTAAATACCACATTGACATTCCCTTCAATCCTGGTTTCCCGGCTACTTTAGGATAAATTTCTTCGGACATGGCCAAATGTTTTGTCATAAAAACAAACCCCTGCATCCGTAGCGTTCCCGCAACCCGGGAATATAGGGGGCTTTCAACCGGGATAAAAAGAACCGCCTGCTCTTTCAAATTTAGTGTAACCATGGCAGGGGCAATTCTCTCAAAAGGAACAAGGGATTAATCGTGGATTTTGGAATCAATCTGCATGCGTGCCTTAATTTTCAAATTATTTGGGCCCGAAATATAGGAACCCTCATCTGCCTTTGTAAAGGATACGATCGAGTTCTTGTCTTCTATCGTAAGTTTCCAAAGGTCTTGCCCTTCAGAAAGGCTTACCAATTTGGAAACTATCGCATTTTCCTCTGCTTCACTAAGGTTTTCAATATCGTTTACTGAAATGACCTGATCCATTTGGTTAACAAAATCCTTTTGACAGGAAGAATATATCAGCATCGCTGAAATGATCGGAATAAGTAAGAGGTACTTTAGTTTCCAAACTTTTTTTGACCTTGCTTTTTGTAACATGAGAATTCTTTTTTTAGTTAAGGATGATTTAAAATAGTGATTGACAAAGGAGATGCTTTCCGTCTGGAAAACCTGGGACAACAAGAGTTGACACTGCTCTTTCTCACCGGTTTTGGACACTTTGGCATCGGCGATATATTCATGTAATTCCGAGAGCCTGTGCTGATAGCAATAGACCAGGGGATTGAACCAGCCAATAATCCGCATCCCTTCAAAAAACAACAGATCCAGCGTATGCCTTTGTTTTATATGTACCATCTCGTGTTCAATGATACCCTGGTAGTCCTTTTCCCGGATCTTGTCCCCCAGGAAAATGGATCGGAAAAAGGAAAACGCCAATGCGCTGTTTTCAATAATAATCATGGTGAAGTCGGGAAAATGCTGAATTGCTCCCATCTGGCGAAGTTGCAGTATTTTATAAAGTTTATATCCAAACAATAACAGGGATAACAGCATCCCGCCACCCACGATGTATGCCGGTGCCCAATGCCAGATACCCATATTTCCGGTTGCGGCAGCTATACCCTCCTGGCCTGAAAGACCCCGGAGATATTCCGGGTAACGGGACAAATTTTCGGGAATGGCAGTGCTGATAATCTCCAGTTTAACCCATGGCAAAAGCAATGAAAGCAAATAGGTGCCGATCAAATAGAGCCGATTCCATTGGAAAAAAGTTTCCTTTTTAAGAAAAAAATCATACATGATGAGGAACACCAATTGAAAGGTAATAGCCTCCAGGATATACTGTACCATTATTTTTCCTTTTTAATTTCTTTTAATATGGCTTCTAATTCTGCCAGGCTAATATCATTTCTTCTCATAAAAAATGACACCAGACTTTTATGGGATCCCTGAAAATATCCGTCTACCAGTTTGGAAATGGACTGGTGGCTATAATCGGATTTTTTTACCAGCGGGTAATAGAAATGCCCTTTGCCTTCCTTTTCATAATCCACAAACCCCTTGCTCTCCAGGATGCGTACTATTGTAGAGACCGTATTGTAAGCCGGCTTAGGATCGGGAAGCTCCTCAATGATGGCGGCTACATTGCATTTTTGCAGTTGCCATAACACCTGCATGACCTCTTCTTCCGCTTTTGTGAGTTGTTTCATGATATAAATAAAGAATATTTATCAAATATAACTAAATATTTAGTTTAAACTAATTTTTTAGTTATAAATTTAATAGGACCCTCCCACTACTCCAGACTGTAACAATTCTTGTATATCTTCGTCAAAGCAAGTACGCCCGGCTCCGGGTGTTGAAGAATTAGTATGGATATCCTATTACTTATACTGGGTTTTATTTTGATGCTGACCGGAATACTCGGCAGTTTTCTCCCCGTTCTCCCCGGCCCTCCTGTCAGCTGGGTTGGCCTTTTGCTGCTGATCCTCACCACAGCTGTACCCAACGACTGGTGGTTTTTGGGCATTACCGGGGTGATTTCCCTTGTTGTTGTGGCGCTCGATTATATTATTCCCGCTATGGGCACCAAAAAGTTCGGGGGCAGCAAAGCAGGGATGATAGGTACCATGGTGGGATTACTGGTGGCCATCTTCTTTCCGATACTGGGCATTTTTGGGATCATCATCTGGCCTTTTATAGGGGCACTGGTAGGGGAGCTGATCAATAAAGCGGATCAGAAAACGGCTCTCAAAGCGGCCTTTGGTTCCTTTATGGGCTTTTTGACCGGGACTTTTTTAAAATTCCTGGTAACCGTGGTTTTCCTGGGCCTTTTTATTGTGCGGGCCTGGAAATATAAGGCGGCCCTTTTTCCCTATTTCGACTGAAGAAACAGTGCCGGTAATTGTGCCGTGGTGGTCTACAACCATTGGACCTTATCTTCCACCGGGGTCCTTGCCACCTCCGGGATTTCCCCGTCATAATACCCCATATACAAAAACCCGAGGCATTTTTCACCGGGTTGCATGTCAAAAAACTCATCCATATACCCGATCATGGCAGGGGAACTCCAGTAGCAGCCGATACCAAGCCCGGTACAACAAAGCCACATATTCTGTACGGCCATTGCCGTTGCTGCAACTTCTTCCCATTCCGGCAAACGCTCCTGGGGATCCCGTTGCATACAAATAGCTATTACAGCGGCTGACTGCCGGGGATTTTCAAGTAATTTTTTAACCTTCATCTGTTTTGGCTGCTCTTCCATATCCATATACTTATAGGAAAGGAACATCCCTAATTTAGCCTTGGAATCCCCCAACATGACCTTGAATCGCCAGGGTTCCGTTCTTTTGTGCGTAGGGGCCCAATTGGCGGCTTCCAGTATCATCTCCAGCGTTCCGCGGCTAATGAGTTTTTCGTTATATTGGGCAGGGAACACGGCCCGGCGTCTTTTTATCAGATCGAAAATCATAGGTGTTCATTTGAATTTGGTTTAATCCTCTGCACATTCGGGGGCAGCACGGACAATATCTTGGCAATTCTCAAACTTAATGAATACATTTAGGGTTCTAAAATTTATTTGTAAATGAGCACCCAACCCATTTCATTTTCCTATGGGGAAGACCACCTTACAGCAGGCACAGCATTGCATATGGCACGGGGGGTGCTCACCGGCCAGCTATCTCCCGGGTCCCGGAAAAAGATCAGGGAGAGCCAGGCCAGAGTGGCACGGATCGTAAAGAAAGGCCATCCGGTCTATGGTATCAATACCGGTTTCGGGCCCTTATGCACCACCAGGGTCTCAAAAGAAGAAACCAAAATACTGCAAACCAATATCCTGAAAAGCCATAGTGTGGGAGTAGGCGATCCTGTACCCCGGGAAATTGCCAGATTAATGCTGATCCTCAAGGCCCATTCTTTGGCGAAAGGGTATTCCGGTATAGCTGAAACAACCCTGGACAGGATTCTCTGGCATATTGAAACCGACGCTATACCGGTGGTGCCTTCCCAGGGATCGGTTGGGGCCTCCGGGGACCTTGCCCCGCTATCCCATTTGTTCTTACCCCTGATTGGGCTCGGAAAGGTCCAATATCAGGACCAAATCATGACTACAGCGGAATTCTTCGGGAAAATGGGGCTTGAACCCCTGCAATTGGAAGCCAAGGAAGGGCTGGCCCTTATCAACGGAACCCAATTTATCGCTGCCCATGCCGTGGGAGTTGTGGAAAAATTACACGCCTGCCTCTCACAGGCCGATATCATTGGGGCAATGATGATTGAAGGCTTGCAGGGATCCGTAAAGCCCTTTTATGCCGAACTACATGCGCTTCGGCCTTTTAAAGGTAATGTCCATGTGGCAGCCCGCATCAAATCCCTTCTGGAGGGTTCGGAGATCATGGAAGACCATATTGATTGCGACCGGGTACAGGACCCCTATTCCCTGAGGTGTATGCCCCAGGTCCATGGCGCCTCCCGGAATGCCTGGCTGCATTTAAAGGAATTGCTGGAAACGGAACTCAATTCCGTTACGGACAACCCGATTATCATAGACGAGGAACTCACGATCAGCGGGGGCAATTTCCATGGACAGCCCCTGGCAATGGCCCTGGATTATGCCTGCATTGCCGCGTCGGAGATCGGCAATATTTCAGATCGCAGGATCTATCTCGCCCTGGAGGGCAATAGCCCGGGCGTACCTAAGCTGCTGATGGAGAACACGGGGATCAACTCGGGGTACATGATATTGCAGTACACTTCCGCAGCGCTGGCAAGCGAGAATAAAGGCCTCTGTTTTCCCTCCAGTGCGGATAGTATCCCTACATCCCTGGGGCAGGAAGACCATGTAAGTATGGGCTCCATTTCTGGGAGGAAAGCGATGCAGGTACTGGGGAATGTAGAAAAAATCCTGGCCATCGAATTGCTGACAGCTGCCCAGGCATTCGAATTCCGGAAGCCCTTGAAATCGGGTATTTTACTGGACCAGGTTCATCAGGAAGTTAGAAAACAGGTGGCCTTTGCGGTAAAGGATAGGGTATTCTCGGATGATATCGAAAAGGGGATCTGTATGATCAGGGACAAGGCCATCATTCATGTAGTGGAGCGTGTTTGCCGGGCAGAAGGAATCTCCCTGGAAACAACGCATTCCGCCGAATTCGAAGTTTATTGAAATTGCCGGAAAGACTGTAAAACTTTATAAACCTCAGGAACCACAATTGGATAACCGCAAACTTATAGGGCCTTTTTCCCAACTGATTCCCATGACGGGGATACCGCTGAAAGGAACTATCCCGGACGGCATATTACCGATGGAAACACAGGCAGGGATCCTCCTTGAGGCCGGCCGGGTCCTGGCCATCGGTTCTTTCACGGACCTGAAGGAGCAATACAGCGGGCCCAATCTGGAAATTATCCACCTGCCCGACAACTGCGTAGGCCTCCCGGGTTTTATTGATGCACATACCCATATTTGTTTTGCGGGTTCACGGGCCCGGGACTATGCCCTGAGGAATGCAGGCAAGACCTATCTTGAAATCGCAAAGGCTGGCGGGGGTATCTGGGATACCGTGACCCAAACCAGGAAAGCCGGGAAGGAAGAACTGATAAAAGGTATCATACAGCGGGCCAACCGGCACCTGCGCCATGGGGTAACCACCCTTGAGGTAAAAAGCGGGTACGGGCTTTCCGTGGAGGAAGAACTCAAAATGCTTTACGCAATAAGGGATGCCAATAAAGTGCTCCGGGCAGATCTTATCCCCACTTGCCTGGCCGCACATATGCTGCCTCTGGATTTCAACGGGAATGCAGCGGAATACCTCTTGATGATCAGTGAGGAACTCTTTCCCAAACTGAAATCTGAGGGGTTGTCCAATCGGATAGATGCCTTTGTGGAAGAAGGGGCTTTTACACCGGAAACCATATCATCGTATTTATCCAAAGCGAAGGAAATGGGATTTGACATAACGGTGCATGCAGACCAGTTTTCCACCGGTGGCAGCGCAGTCGCCGTACAATTCAACGCGCTAAGTGCAGACCACCTGGAGGCCAGTACGGCAAACGAAATTCAAATGCTGGCGAATAGCAGTGTCATCGCAACTGCCTTACCAGGGGCATCCATTGGCCTGGGGTGCGTCTATACCCCGGCCCGAAAACTCCTGGATGCAGGGGCGTGCCTGGCGATTGCCTCGGATCATAACCCGGGTTCAGCCCCTATGGGGGAGCTTCTCACACAGGCATCTATCCTGGGAACCTTTGAAAAGCTTACCAATGCTGAGGTGTTGGCGGGCATTACTTCCCGAGCAGCCGCAGCGCTGGGATTATCTGACCGGGGCCGCCTTGGGGAAGGAATGCTGGCAGACCTCGCTATATTCCGGACAGATAATTACCAGGAAATTTTATACAACCAGGGAACCCTTAAACCCTGGCAGGTATGGAAACATGGAGATTTGGTTTTTAAGGAGGCAACAGAACACTAATGGAATTCAAGACATACATACTGCAGGGTATCCCATTAGAATTACCGCCCCCCCGCGCCTATACGCAGGATGCATACCATGCACCCCGGCGGAAGGACGTCCTTTCCCTGGAGGAAAAAAAATTGGCGGTCCGCAATGCCCTGCGCTATTTCCCTACTGCCTGGCACGCTGAACTTTCGAAAGAATTTGCTGCCGAATTACGGAACTATGGCCGGATCTATATGTATAGGTTCAAACCAGCCTATGATTTATATGCCAGGCCCATCAATGAATATCCGGCAATCAGTCCCCAGGCCGCTGCCATCATGCTGATGATACAGAATAACCTGGACCCCGCCGTAGCACAACACCCTGATGAACTGATCACATATGGTGGGAACGGCGCTGTTTTCCAGAATTGGGCGCAATATCTTCTCACTATGAAATACCTGTCCGTAATGACGGGGGAACAGACGCTGCACCTGTATTCCGGGCACCCAATGGGGTTGTTCCCATCTTCCGCTGAAGCACCCAGGGTGGTGGTGACCAACGGGATGATGATCCCCAACTATTCGAAGCCCGACGACTGGGAACGCTTCAACGCCCTGGGGGTAACACAATATGGGCAAATGACAGCTGGTTCCTTTATGTACATAGGGCCGCAAGGAATAGTGCACGGAACGGCCATTACCGTCATGAATGCCTTCCGTAAGGTTTTGGATAAAGGTGATACCCCCGGGGGAAAGATATTCCTCACCTCAGGATTGGGGGGTATGAGCGGGGCCCAACCTAAGGCAGGAAACATAGCAGGATGCATAACGGTTTGCGCTGAGGTAAACAGGACAGCGGCATCAAAAAGGTACCAACAGGGGTGGGTCGATGAATTGATCGACCAAATGGATACCCTTGTTGCCCGCACCAAACAGGCGGTCGCCCGTAAGGAAAATGTTTCCCTGGCGTACGTGGGCAACGTGGTCTCCATCTGGGAGCGTTTTTATTCCGAGGGGATCTTTGTACACCTGGGATCGGACCAGACTTCCCTCCACAATCCCTGGGCAGGGGGGTATTATCCGGATGGCTTATCCTATGAGGAGGCCAACCGGATGATGGCCGAAGATCCCGGACTGTTCCAGGAAAAGGTCAGGGAATCCCTCAAAAAACAGGTACAAGCCATCAACAGGCACACTCAGAAAGGAACCTATTTTTTCGACTATGGCAATGCCTTCCTCCTGGAAGCCTCCCGGGCCGGTGCCGAGGTTATGGCCAAAAACGGGATAGACTTCAGGTATCCTTCCTATGTCCAGGACATCCTGGGGCCTATGTGTTTTGATTATGGGTTTGGGCCATTCAGGTGGGTATGTACCTCAGGGGACCCCGGGGACCTGCAACAGACAGATACCATAGCCCAGCAGGTGATGGAGGAGATACAACTGACTGCCCCGGTGGAAATCCAACAGCAAATGGAGGATAACATCCGATGGATCAAAGAAGCTGGAAAAAACAGCTTAGTAGTGGGTTCACAGGCACGTATCCTCTATGCGGATGCGGAGGGACGGGCGACAATCGCGGAAGCCTTTAACAAGGCGATCGCAGACGGGAAACTCTCAGCACCGGTTGTTCTCGGAAGGGATCACCATGATGTTAGCGGAACAGATTCCCCTTTCCGTGAAACGAGCAATATTTACGATGGCAGCCAATTCACTGCCGATATGGCCATCCACAACGTGATAGGGGACAGTTTCAGGGGTGCCACATGGGTCTCCATCCACAACGGCGGTGGCGTGGGATGGGGGGAAGTTATCAATGGCGGTTTCGGGATGGTGCTCGACGGATCCCCGGAAGCTTCAGTCCGCCTGAAGAACATGCTATTTTATGATGTAAACAACGGAATTTCCCGAAGGAGCTGGGCCCGGAATCCCGAAGCTATTTTTGCGATCAGAAGGGAGATGCAACGAACTCCCGAATTGCAGGTAACGCTACCCAATATTGTTGCTGATAGGCTATTAGATAATTTGTTTCACTAAATTTGTTGGAATAATAGCACCCCCGGAGCCTCAAGACCTTACCTATGACAACGTACCTACCCCCCAATCCCGAACTCTGGACAGGCCGTATGTCCGGAGAAAATTACTACATCCACGAGATAATATCCTGTATCGACCTGGATTCGGAAATGCCGGCTCCTGCATCCAATAGCATCGTATTCCTGGGATATGCCTGTGATGAGGGGGTGAAAAGGAACCAGGGCAGGCCCGGATCTGCAGCAGGCCCCGATGCACTTAGGGTGCAGATAGGCAAACTCCCCGTCAACTTAATTGAGCAGACTAAACTCCTTGACGCAGGCAACATTATATGCAGGGATACCGATCTGGAAGGTGCCCAGGCGTCTTTGGACAAGTACGTATCTGAACTCCTGGGCCTTGGTGTATTCCCAATAATCCTGGGTGGAGGGCACGATATTGCGTATGGGCATTATAACGGGATCAAAAGGCATTTAGGGCAGGACAAAACGCTGGGAATTATTAATTTCGACGCCCATTTTGACCTCAGGAACAATGAAAAAGGCAATAATTCCGGAACTCCATTCTATCAGATCGCCATGGATTGCCTTGCGGAACAACGTCCTTTTAAATACATGTGCCTGGGAATCCGGGAGGATGCCAATGACAGCAAATTATTTGAAACAGCCCTGGAACTGGAAGTGGACTACATCAAAACCGATCAGTTTTCGATGCATCGGCTGGACCAGGTAAAGCGGGAAATCAAATTATTCACAGATCAGGTCGATTTTGTCTATGTTACAGTAGACCTCGACGGTTTCTCTTCTGCCTATGCCCCCGGAGTTAGCTCTGCATCCCCCATGGGCTATTCCCCGGACATAGTCCTGGAATCGTTAAAGGTGATCGTGGAAACCAAAAAATTGATCAGCATGGATATTGCCGAACTGAATCCGGCATTAGACAGGGATAACCAGACAGCCAGGCTGGGGGCTAGCCTGGTCCATTTCATTGTCCATAAGAAAGATTTACTCTAACCAGGATTTATAATACTTGCCATCATCGATCTCCAGGGCTTCCCGGGTAAGCTGTAAAGGCTTGAAGGTATCGATCATCACGGCCAGTTCCTCTGTTTTGGATTTGCCGATACTGGCCTCGTAGGTCCCCGGGTGAGGACCATGTGGGATTCCGGCCGGGTGCAGGGAAATATAACCCTGGTCAACGCTCTTCCTGCTCATAAAATCACCATCCACATAATACAACACCTCATCAGAATCGATATTGGAATGGTTATAGGGGGCGGGGATGGAATTCGGGTGGTAATCATATAACCTGGGGCAAAAAGAACAGACCACAAAGGCAGCCGCCTCAAAGGTCTGGTGTACCGGCGGTGGTTGGTGTACCCTGCCGGTAATCGGTTCAAAATCGTGTATGGAAAAACCATAAGGGTAATTGTAGCCATCCCAGCCAACCACATCAAAAGGATGGGTTGCATAAATAAGCTGGTGGAGTTGGCCTTGTTTTTTAACCTTCATAAGGAATTCCCCTTTTTCATCATGGGTGTTCAGGTTCCGCGGCAATTTAAAATCGCGCTCGCAGAAAGGCGAATGTTCCAGGTGCTGCCCGAACCAGTTACGGTACCTTTTTGGCGTATAGATGGGATGGTAGGATTCTGCGATCAGCAATCGGTTTTCAGCATTGTCAAATTCGATCTGATAGATCATCCCCCGGGGGATAATCAGGTAGTCCCCATATTCAAAAGGAATCTCGCCAAGCATGGTTTTAAGTGTCCCCCTACCCTTATGGACAAATAGCAATTCATCCGCATTCGCATTTTTATAAAAATAATCAGTTAATGATCTTTTGGGGGCGGCCAGGGATATATGCACGTCGTTATTAAAGAGAATCACCTTCCTGCTATCCAAATAATCATCCACGGGTTTAACCTCAAAACCCTTCAGTAACCTGGATTTTATGTTGTATTGAACGGCAGCCTTTGGAGCAACGTCCACTGCCCCTGCCACCTCTATTACCTGTGTTGGCCTGTGAAGATGGTACATTAAGGACGACATACCATCAAAACCTATGGTCCCGAACAACTGCTCGTAATGAAGGCTGCCATCATCCTTTTTAAAAACAGTGTGCCGCTTGTGGGGAATCTTGCCTAAGCTGTGGTATACGGGCATGTGAAAATCTCTTTAGAATCTTCAATAAAATTACAATAAAATGAAGGTTTTGTAAAATATAGTGGCAAAAATCTAAAATCCACCCCATCTATAGACAGGCTTATGGGGCCCGATTTGCCGAATGCCGAATGTTCGGCAAATCCAATAAAAAAAGCCTCCCCAAAAAGGAAAGCCTTTCATTGGCAGTTATCAAATGATTTGATAGCTACACATTTGCACATTCCGTAAAGCAAGGAGTACCCTGCCGCATGGTTTGTGCACAACACAACATTGCAAATATAACAAAGCTTTTTAAATTTTTATGCTTTCCCGCAGCCTTTTACATTTTGGGCTTAAAGGGCCGTACGATGAGACGTGCAGCCTTATCATAATTGATATAATTATATGCCCAGTTAAAAAGTACGATCACTTTATTCCGGAACCCCACCAGGGACATCAGATGGACAAACATCCAGACGAACCAGGCTAAGAAACCGCCGAAACTGAACCGGGGCAGGTCCACTACTGCCTTGTTCCTGCCGATGGTCGCCATATCTCCTTTGTTATGGTAAGAAAAGGGTTTCATGGCCTCCCCGCTGAGCACCCTTTTTAAGTTCACCGCGAGAAGCTCCCCTTGTTGTATGGCAGGCTGCGCCATTTGTGGATGTCCCTTCGGGTATTTGTCCGTTTCCATATAAGCGATATCCCCAATAGCGAAAATAGTGTCGTATCCTTCAACCTGGTTCATACGGTTAACCTTATACCTGTTTAGTTTTTCAATCAGAGCGGCATTCGGGAAACCCCTGATGGCAGCACCTGTTACGCCTGCCGTCCAGATAAAGTTTCGTGTCCGGATCGTTTCCCCGCCATCGGTGGTCAGTATTTCCCCGTCATAATTGGTGACCAGGGTATTTAAATGGAGGCGGACCCCAAAATCATCCAGGAATTCCCTGGCCTTTTTGGAAGCATGTTCAGACATGGGGGGCAATACACGGTCTGCACCTTCAAATAGATGTATTTCCATTTCAGCGACATTCAAATGCCTGTAATCCTTTGGAAACACATTCCGTTTCAATTCTGCAAAGGCCCCAGCCAGTTCAACCCCCGTTGGCCCCGCCCCGATGATACAGAAATTAAGCAGTGCCGACCGTTCCGCGGGATCTTCACAATCATCTGCTTCTTCGAAATTCTGAAGCATTAAGCTGCGGATATTCAGCGATTGCGGGACATTTTTCATGGGCATGGCATACCTTTGTATTTCGGTATTTCCAAAAAAATTAGTTGTGGTTCCGGTAGCAAGCACCAAATAATCGAAAGTAAGTGTTCCGATTTCTGTGAAAATAGTGGAAGCCCGCGGATCGATCTTTTCCACCGTAGCCAACCTGAAATGGAAATTCCGGAGTTTTTTTAGTATTTTACGTATGGGATATGCAATGGAGTCGGGTTCCAGGCCACCTGTTGATACCTGGTAGAGCAGCGGTTGGAAAGTATGGTAGTTGTGCTTGTCGATCAGCACTACCTGCGCTTTTAGATTCTTCAGTTTCTTGGCCAGCGAAATGCCTGCAAATCCGCCCCCTATGATCACTACCCTTTTCTGCCCGTTATCCGGTATATTCATATCCCCAGTTTTTAAGATCCCATGGCAGCTACCGCATTCTATGTACCCTAAGGTTTGATGCATATGCCATTTTGAAACGATCTGGTTGCCAAAAATACTGGAAGTTTCCATAACATCCCAAATTTCAGGAGCTACAATTCCCTCTTAGCGTAGCCCGGAAATGAGGGTTTAGCCATTTCTGAAAAAGGCACTGGCCCTTTGTATTTCAGGGTTTGAAGCCAGTTCCCCAAGCTGCCAATCAGCTAATCGGCGACCGCCTCCAGATCCGGCGACCACAGTACGGGCAGGCCAAACCAGGTATCAGCCATTGGTGTTTCAACACATTTATGCTTTCCAAATATCATTTTGCCTTCAATACGGCTTTGGCATGACTGAGTCCCATTTTTTATTTCCCTTTATACTTTTTGGATGCCGGGATCATTAAATTGATTTTAGTTAACTTTCCGGTACTAAAAACAATTCATGGGCAACCTCACAGATATCTCCAGCCGTGCAGATATTGCGTTACTGGTAAGTCAATTCTACCGGAAGGTCAGGGCACATCCGGAGCTGGGAGCCATATTTACAGCGGTTGTCGAAGACTGGGACGCGCATTTGGAGTTGCTAACAGATTTTTGGGAAACCCAGCTTTTTTTAAAAAGAAAATACTATGGAAACCCGGTGACTGCCCACCAAAAGGTTGATGACGCGGTACATGGTACTA
This sequence comes from Zeaxanthinibacter sp., assembly GCA_041743975.1. Taxonomy (GTDB): domain Bacteria; phylum Bacteroidota; class Bacteroidia; order Flavobacteriales; family Flavobacteriaceae; genus JTS-RE37. The sequence goes on along the minus strand of JBGTLT010000230.1, from coordinate 31,414 downwards.
TAACCCCGGAGCATTTCGGAATGTGGATGAATCTTTGGTTTCAGACCCTTGATGAATTATTCGCCGGTGAAACCGTATGGATTGCGAAGAACCGTGCCCAAAAAATGTCGACAATGCTTTTCCTCCAAATTTATGAGCACCGCAATAAGTAGCCTCATGGTATCCATTGTCGGACCATGGGAAAAAGTGTATTTTTCGAATTCGTAACATAACAGCAGCGCATGAGCAAAGGCAAATCCAGAAGATCATTCCTGAAAAAAGCAACGCTGGGAGGTGTTGTCCTGGGGTCGGCCCCCTACATAATGGCCGCTGATTACCAACAAAAAATCACACTTTGGCGCGAATATTTCCCTGAACTATACAGTTCCAATGACCAGATCCAATTGGGGCTCATCGGTTCCGGGATCCAGGGCATCTATGATACACTGACGGCTGTCAGGGTCCCGGGTATCAAATTGGTTGCTGTGTGCGATCTCTATACCGGGCGACTGGACCGGGCGAAAGAATTATGGGGAAATGACCTTTTTACAACCCGGGACTACCGGGAATTGCTGTCCAGGGAAGACATCGATGCAGTCATCATTGCTACCCCCGACCACTGGCATAAACAAATAACACTGGATGCCCTGAAGGCAGGAAAAGCGGTTTACTGTGAAAAACCGATGGTACAGCACTTCGGGGATGGCCATGAAATTATTAAAGTGCAACAGGAAACCGGTTCCCTGTGCCAGATCGGGAGTCAGGGGATGTCCTCCCTGGGGATAGAGAAGGCCAGGCAATTATATAAGGACGGGGCAATCGGGGAGTTGGTTATGCTCGACATGTATAATGACCGGTATTCCGCTGAAGGGGCATGGCAGTATCCGATCCCCCCTGATGCCGGTCCGGCGACGGTGGACTTCGATACCTTTTTAGGAAGGGCTACCAAGGTTCCCTATGACAACACCCGGTTTTTCAGATGGCGCAATTACCAGGATTACGGCACCGGGGTGGCCGGGGACCTTTTTGTCCATGCCTTTTCCACGCTGCACCATATCATAGATTCCAGCGGACCCGTTCGGGCGCTATCCAGCGGGGGGCTTCGATTTTGGAAGGATGGACGGGATGTACCCGATGTGACGCTGACGATATACGACTATCCAAAGACCCAGACCCATCCGGCATTCAATGCCTCCTTCCGGGTCAACTTCATCGCAGGTTCCGGAGGGGGGGGTGGCTTTAAACTGGTGGGTACGGAGGGAGCTATGGAAGTGGACAGCAATTATGTGAAACTCACCCGCTCCAAATTGGACATGGTACCCGCGGGATACTCAATGATTGCCTATACTGAAGCAACACAGGAGAACATAAAAGCTGCCTATGCCCGGGAACAGGCAGATAACCGAAAATCCCTGATAAGCCTGGGGGAAACTTCCTTTGAGGCCCCGGAGGATTATAAGGGTGCACATTATGACCATTTCCACAATTTTGCCCAGGCTATCCGGGATAAAAAGCCGATCATCGAAGATGCCCGGTTTGGGTTCCGGGCAGCCGGAGCCGCCTTGTTGGCTAACGAAAGTTACTTCCAGGAAAAAATTGTTACCTGGGATCCTGAAGGAATGAAACTGACCTAGGGCATGTTTATACTGTTCCCGGGGTTATATCCTGGGCAAATACCAGCATCCGGGGGAAAAATGAAGCGCTACTTAAAACCGTATTCCGATGAAAAAAATACTTTTACCTTTTTGCCTTCTGTTGTTGCTTTTCGGCGCATATGCACAGGAGGGTCCTATCAAAGTCATTGTTTTTGGGGCCCACCCGGACGATTGTGATAATGATGCCGGGGGGACGGCTATCCTTTTTGCACGGATGGGACATCGGGTCAAATTTGTATCCCTTACCAATGGTGATGCCGGGCATTATAAGCTCGGTGGCGGGGAATTGGCCCGCATCAGGAAAGCTGAGGCCGAAGAAGCCGGCAAAAGGTTTGGGGTGGAGTACACCGTACTGGAAAACCATGACGGGGAACTGATGCCAACGCTGGAAAACCGGTTGAAAGTCATCCGGGAGATCCGGAAGTGGGAAGCGGACCTCGTGATTGCACCCCGGCCCAATGACTACCATCCCGATCACCGTTATACAGGTGTCCTGGTCCAGGATGCAGCCTATATGGTAATCGTCCCCAATGTTGCACCTGAAATCCCCCCGCTCCAAAAAAATCCCGTCTTCCTGTACTCTGAGGACCCCTTTGAAAAGCCCAGCCCTTTTGAACCAGATATTGCAATTGACATTGATGCGGTGTTCGATGCCAAAATCTATTCGATGGCAGCCCACGAATCCCAGTTTTTTGACTGGCTTCCCTGGACTTCCGGCAAGCTGGAAGAAGTTCCGGAGGATGAGGCATCCAGGCTTATTATGTTAGCGAAATGGCGGTCCTATGCACCGAATGAAGCTACCCGGAACAGCCTGATAAAATGGTATGGCCCCAAGGGAAAAAACGTTGAACATGCAGAAGCTTTTGAAATATGCGAATATGGGAAACAAGCCTCGGAGGAAGAAATTAAAAAGCTTTTCCCGATGATAAAATAGGGTTGTAACCCTCCGCAATGCCTGCACAGGCTCCTATGTTTTTAATTATAGATCTTTTATCAGATCCGGAATGTGATGACCGGGATTTTGGAATGATTGGCCAGGTCCTCGCCTATGCTGCCCATAAAAAAATGGGAGAGTCCCTTCCGTCCATGGGTTGGAATTCCTATCAGGTCCGCTGCCACACTCCGACTGTAATTCAGCACCCCCCTTTCCACACTATAGTCATTGTAAATCTCCACTTCCATACCGGCGCCTGATTTCTGTAAGAACAGGGTTACTTTTTCATAAATATCATGGGTGCTAAGGAAATTATCCCCGGGGATATTAATATAGACCAGGTGTAATTTGGCCGATAATTTCTCTGCAAATTCCCTGGCCTCACTGAATGCGCCCAGGCTTTCGAGTTCAAAATTACAGGCAAAAACAAATTGTTCAACCTTAAAATCCTGCAATTCATTTTTAATCACCAGGACCGGCACTTTGGCATGGCGGACCACCTTTTCCGCATTGGAGCCTACAAATATCTCCTTTAGCCCATCTGATCCATGGGATCCCATGATAACAAGGTCTGCCCCATGCTTTTCTGCCACGTCATTGACCTCGCTGAATACTTTAAAATGCTTGATAATGGGAATAAGACGGATGTCCTTCAGATAGGGTTTGTCCATAAACTCTTTTATTCGCTTCTCAGCCATTTTGATAAAGAAGACAGTCTGTTCCGGATGGAAGCCCTCGCTGGAGGATATCATCGCTTCATTCAGTTCGAGCATGTGAAGCACTATTATTTCAGCTTTGTGTTTGTGGGCAAGGGAGGCAGCCACCTTAAGGGCGAACTCCGATTGCTCCGAGAAATCAGTAGGGACTATAATTGTTTTCATGCACTGGAATTTTCGTTAAAATTAAAAATTAAGGAATAGAATACTATGATGGATATCAGTTTATACTTTGGCCAAAAACTAAAATTCTGCTTTCCTCACCCGAATCCGCTCAGGCGGTTTCGACCTTCCAGAGGAGAGGTGTAATCGAAAACCCGTGGGCAAAGCCACGAGGAATTCTTTTGATTAAAGGAAGGAACTGAGATATGGGATTTTCCCGGCATATTGTTTAACATTTTTTCCCTCCCCGCCTACCGTATTCTAAGTATGGCCTGATTAACAACATCGTTGGGTTGATGAATGGGACCAGGCCTTCAGAAAGTGTCCTTTATCCAATCGTAAGGTGTCCTCCTGATCCACAGCCCCCTCGTAAAATCAGGAAAATCCTGGGGGGCCCCACCATTGGCAATGGAAACTTCGGACAAGGGGGTCACCGCACTCCATGCCGCTGCATCATAGACATCCATAGGAGGTGCAATTTTCATTTTGGCAGATTCCACAAAGGCATTCAACACAAAAAAATCCATCCCCCCATGACCCGCATCTTCTGCGTATTCCCCATATTTCTTCCATAAGGGATGGTCGTATTCCTGCAGCCAGTTATCCGCTGAATCCCACTCATGCGGTTCAGACTTCCCTTCTATATAAATCCTGTTGCCGTCATCTTCCCATAGGCCGTTCGCTCCCTGAACCCTGAAGCCAAGTGAATAGGGCCGGGGGGAATTACAGTCGTGTGTGATGATAATGGTTTCCCCATTGGCCGTGTCTATGATTGAGGTAATGACATCCCCCTGCTTGAATTTTATTTTGGCATTCGGGTGGTCTTCACCCCCGTGGTCAACAATATATTTATGCAGGCCTACCCCTTTCGTGGCGTGCGATGTCATGGACACAAAGCGGTTGCCCCTGTTGATATCAGCCATTACCGCGATGGGTCCCAGGCCGTGGGTTGGGTACACATCAGCATTTCGCTTTACAGAATGTTCCGTTCGCCACCTGGCTTCAGATATGGCTTTCTCCCCGAACTCCACCCCACCGCCGTACGGTTGTTTCCCATTGTTGAATTTTACTTCCCGCAGATCATGCTGGTATCCGCAACGGAAGTGGAGCAATTCCCCAAAAAGGTTTTGACGGACCATATTTAAAACAGCCATGATATCCCTTCTGTAATTTACATTTTCAAGGATCATTACATGGACCCCTGTCTTCTCATGGGTATTCACCAAATCCCAGCATTCTTCCATGGTGTTCGCGGCGCTCACCTCCACCCCGGTATATTTCCCGGCAAGCATGGAATCAACTGCCATACGCACATGCCATAGCCAGGGGGTGGCAATAAGTACCGTATCCACATTGCCAAGGGAAAGCAAATTCTTGTAATCCTCTTCGTTTTCGCCAAAAACCTGTGGGGGTTGCCCACCTGCATCGCTGATCATTTTTCGGGCTATGGTAATCCTTTCAGGGTCGATATCGCAAATGGCCGTAATTGTTATATCCTTCCGATCCAACAGGTTGCTTAGGTGATTGGTCCCCCGCAAGCCTACCCCGATCATCCCTACATTTAATTTAGTGTCCTGCCCGGTTCCCACTAAGCCGGAGGCCAGGCCTGGCGAGAGCAATACCCCGGCACCTGCTACAGAGGTATTCCTGATGAATTTTCTTCTGCTGCTCATTATCCTTCTGATTTTACAAAGGATTAAATTAGGAAATTCTTGAGGATACCCTGCATTTTGTGCTATAAAAACTTATTTTTGCGGCCATAACACGTGGATATGACCTTACTTTTAATGGCTGCTGGCAGGGGCAGCAGATACGGAAAACTGAAGCAATTTGACGGCCTGGGCCCCCATGAGGAGTTTTTAATGGAGTTTAGCATCTATGATGCCATAGCAAATGGTTTTGACCAGATAGTGGTTATTACGCAAAAGGATAATGTAGACTTCCTTAAAGCCCATTTAAACAGCAGGTTACCGGCACATATCCGCCTCGATGTCATCGCACAGGAGATTACCGACCTTCCCCAGGGCTCTGTATATAGCGGGCAACGGGAGAAACCCTGGGGTACGGCCCATGCGGTTTGGTCTGCCAGGAACCTGATCCGGTCCCCCTTTGCGGTTATCAATGCAGATGATTATTACGGGCAGGCGTCTTATACCAATGCTGCACAATTTATCAGGGATTGCCAGGATCCCGAAACATATGGGTTGGTGGCCTATACCCTGAGTGATACCCTTTCCGAACACGGCTCTGTTTCGAGGGGCGTCTGCGAACGGGATGGAAACTCCCTCCTCTCTGTGGAGGAACGCACCCAGATCGAGCGGCAGCCGGATGGGATAAAGGACCTGGATACCGGGATCAAATTTACAGGTGAGGAATTGGTAAGTATGAATTTCTGGATTTGCAGGCCTTCTGTTTTTAAGCATATCGAAGAAGATCTCCGCGGATTCCTCAATCAAAAGGACACTGCAGCCCTTCAAAAGGGGGAGGTATACCTGCCAGTTGTCATACAGGGGATATTACAGGACCAAACTGCTTTGGTGGAGGTCATCCCTTCCGATAGCCAGTGGTTTGGTGTAACATATGCGGATGACAAGCAAAAAGCAGTATCCTTGCTGCAGGAGATGACCAACAAGGGATTTTACAGATCACCACTCTGGCCCGACGCCAAATCTTAGCAGGGGCAAAATGGAAAACAAGAAAGCCGCAGCCGTATTGCACAAATTTTCCATTCCTGAAACAGCGTACGTGCTGCGGCCGATCAACCAGGGCTTTATCAACGACACCTACCTCGTTCTGGACCGGGTAAAACCTCTGTACATCCTTCAAAGGATCAATACCACCGTGTTCCCCAATGCAAAAGGGATCATGGGAAATGTAGGCAGGGCCCTGGAATACCTGCAGGGCAATGAGTACCATGCCATTACGCTGGTATCCACAAACAGTGGTGCTTCGTATTACACGGACCCTGGTCAGGGCGTCTGGCGCCTGATGACCTATATCCCGGATAGCACTGCTTATGACACCACTAGGGATCCTGCCATAGCAAGGGAAGCCGGACGGATCATAGGCACCTTCCATCAATTGCTAATGAATGCCCCCCTGAACGATTTTGAGGATATCATCCCCGGTTTCCATGACCTCAAGTTGCGGGAAGTCCAGTTCGATTCAGCAGTGGAACAGGCACCTCTGTCCATCGCCCGCAATGCCGCTTCCGCTATTGCCTTTGTATTTAGGGTCCTTCCTCAATTGAACCGATGGGAGCAGGGTGGCGTACCACGCCGGATCTGCCACAACGATACGAAACTGAACAATATACTTTTTTCCAGGAGTACCCATAGGGCACTTTGCCTGATAGACCTGGACACGCTTATGCAAGGCTATTTCCACTATGATTTTGGTGATGCGGTGCGGACCATTGTCAATACGGCACCGGAGGATGAAATCGAACATTACAGGATAACCTTTGAAAAAAACCTGTTCCGGGCATTTGTGGAAGGACTTTACACTGACGGGGAGTTCCTCACCCCGAAAGAACTGGCATTGCTTCCTTTTGGAGCGGTCCTTATGCCCTTCCTGCATGGTATTCGGGCACTGACGGATTACCTCAACGGAAACTTATATTATAAGGTAGCCTATGAAAATCAAAATCTCGACCGGTGTCTTAGCCTGTTCAATTTTACCCAAAAGGCCCTGGAGGAAGTGCCTTATATGCAAAATGTGATATCCGGTACATTCGGGCGCTGAATTCAGCTAAATGCAGGCATCCCGGTAATATCGGCACCCGTGATCAGCAAATGAATATCGTGCGTGCCTTCATAGGTGATCACACTTTCCAGGTTCATCATATGCCGCATAATGCTATACTCCCCTGTAATACCCATTCCTCCTAATACCTGCCGGGCTTCCCGTGCGATCCGGATGGCCATATCCACATTGTTTCGCTTAGCCATTGAGATCTGGGCGGTAGTGGCACGGCCTTCATTTTTTAATTGCCCCAGCCTGAAAGCCAGCAATTGTGCTTTGGTGATCTCAGTGATCATCTCGGCCAATTTCTTCTGTTGTAACTGGGTAGCCGCAATGGGCTTCCCGAACTGTATGCGTTCCCTGGCATACCGCAAGGCCGTATCATAGCAATCCATCGCTGCTCCGATGGCACCCCATGCAATTCCATAGCGAGCTGTATCCAGGCATCCCAGGGGTGCCCCCAACCCGCTTTTGCCCGGCAGGAGGTTTTCCTTGGGAACTCGAACATTATCAAATATCAATTCCCCGGTAGCCGATGCTCTGAGCGACCATTTATTGTGGGTTTCCGGTGTTGTGAAACCCTCCATCCCCCTTTCCACAATCAGGCCATGGATCCGGCCTTCTTCATTTTTTGCCCAAACAATTGCAATATCCGCGAAGGGTGAGTTCGAGATCCAGAGTTTGGCCCCATTGAGGAGGAAATAGTCCCCTTTATCTTTAAAGTTGGTGACCATCCCCCCGGGGTCGGAACCATGATCGGGTTCCGTAAGGCCAAAGCACCCCATAAGTTCCCCTGTTGCCAGTTTGGGGAGGTATTTTTTCCGCTGTTCTTCCGATCCGTACGTAAAGATTGGATACATTACCAGGGAGGACTGCACCGAAGCGGTGGAACGCACCCCACTGTCGCCCCTTTCAATTTCCTGCATGATAAGGCCATAGCTGATCTGATCAAGCCCCGCTCCCCCGTATTCCTCCGGTATATAGGGGCCAAAAGCCCCTATTTCTGCCAGCCCGCCAATAAGTTCCATTGGGAATTCCGCTTTCTGGGCATACGCTTCAATGATGGGGGATACCGCCCGTTTAACCCATTGGCGTGTCGCATCCCGGACCAGCTTATGTTCCTCGGATAACAGCTCATCCAGGTTATAATAATCAGGGGATTCAAATAGATCGGGCTTCATAAACAACAGAAATTTGGGCCAAAGGTAGTGAGGATATATAACTTTGCAAATGGCATTTGTTACATTATCATAAATAAACGACTGCCTATTTCCGATTTTCCCGGTTTAAATAATCGGCCAGCAGACGGTGAAAATGATGGACACCCTTTTCCCGGCCCGGGGAAAATCGACCGGCCTTGTAAAAATGGGACCGTACCCCCTTCTGTACCCCCTCTACCACCTCCTCATCTTCCATTTCTACCTTATCAAGGTGGTGGCCTGCCCCCCGGTCGAGCAAAGCTGCATCAAATACATAACTTAAGAAAGTCACTTTGGTACGGTTGAGGCCCAGGGGATGGACCAGATTCACGGATAGTCCCCATGGGTAAAAGTTAAACATCATATTGGGGTATACCCAGTAATAATAAGCCGCAACTTTTTTGCCGTAATCCCTATGCCCCGGCGGCAGGTCAAACACCTCCCCGACGCCATCTGCATATCCGATCTGCAGGTTGCAATGGGGGTACAGTACCGTATCGTATTGCCCATAATCCAGCACCTCATTCAGGTCTTCATGCACAAAAGGGATATGAAAGCCTTCCAGATAATTATCGCAGTACAAGGCCCAGTGGGCATTGATAAAATAGTCCTTAGACCGGGTTTCATCGTATTGGAAGCTGTGCAGTGGCAGAAATCCAATTCGTTCTGTCATGGAGTCAATTACCTCCTGGAAATCGAAGAGCGGGTCAAGTCCGGCAAAAACGAACGGGCCCAATTGCCGGATCGGAAATCGGTGGAGGTCATCACAGGGCGATGGAAAATCCCTGGCATTTTTAAATTCGGGCATGAATTCAAAACGCCCATCCAGGCTGAATCGCCTGCCATGGTAGCCGCAAACCAGTTTTTTATGTTTCCCACTCGCCTGGACTACCAGATTTCCCCGGTGTGTGCAGACATTGGTCAGGCAATGCAGTACATCATCTGAATCCCTGCTCAGGAACATGGGTTCTGTCAAAAATCCCTCCAATAATATGAAGGGGTATACCCCCTGACGGAATCCGGCGAGGCTCTCATGGCCTATCCACTGCCAGGAATGGTAAAAGATTTTTTGTTTGATGGCCTCAAATATATCCGTGCTCCGGTAAAAGGCGGCAGGCAAGGTTTTTGCCCTGGTAATATCGGGATCAATATGGAAATTCAGGTTCACCGGAAAGTTGGTTTGAAAATTAAAAGTATGTAATTCTTTTGATACTTTTGGTTTCAGATGAACCAAAGCAGCAAGTCGGGCAACCTGGGTTTATGGATGACCACTTCCCTGGTGATCGGCAATATGGTCGGGGCGGGAATCTTCTTAATGCCATCGGCACTGGCCGCCTACGGCGGTATTAGCATCATCGGATGGATCGTTTCGGCCTTTGGTGCTTTTATGCTGGCCAGGGTATTCAGCAAACTGAGCATACTAGTTTCGGGTGAAAATGGCGGGCCATATGCCTATGCCAAGGCAGGATTCGGGGATTTCATCGGGTTCCTGGTGGCCTGGGGATATTGGATATCCATTTGGGTAAGCAATGCAGCTATTGTCGTCGCTTTTGTAAGTGCGATGAGTGTTTTTTTCCCGATCCTGGCCACGAATCCCCCGGTGGCGGTGGTTACAGGCCTGGGTGCCATCTGGGGCCTCACCTGGATCAATTCGCTGGGTATACGGGAAAGCGGGAAACTCCAGCTGGTTACCACCCTGTTGAAATTGATCCCGTTGCTGGTGGTGATTCTGGGCGGTTTTTTCTTTTTTAAGTTGGAAAACTTTTCGCCTTTTAATGTGAGCAACGAAACCTCCCTGGGGGCCATAGCCATTACGGCTACCATGACCCTATATGCTTTCCTGGGTATTGAGAGTGCTACGATCCCTGCAAAAAATATAGAAAATCCCGAAAAAAATATCCCCAGGGCCACCCTTATGGGGACCCTTATTACTACCCTCTTTTACATTCTGGGCACCACCGTAGTGATGGGGATGATCCCTGCAGCCATTTTGGCCGGCTCTCCTTCCCCCTATGCGGACGCCATGGACATAATCAGCGGCGCATGGGGTCGGGACCTGGTGGCCGGGGGGGCCGCTGTGGCCGCTTTTGGCGCGCTCAACGGCTGGATTTTGGTCCAGGGGCAAGTTGCCGGGGCTACTGCTAAAGACCGGCTATTCCCCGCTGTTTTCAGCAGGCTTAACCGCAACGGTGTCCCGGTGTATGGCATTATCATAGGGAGTTTCCTTACCTCAGCGGTGATGCTTATGGGTTATACCGATGGCCTGGTGGAACAGTTCCGGTTCATCATCCTACTGGCCACGTTATGTTGTCTTGTCCCCTACCTCTTTTCCATGGCAGCGTATGTTCTCCTGGTCCTTCAGAGAAATACCGGAACAGGAATGCCCCATGGCAACATTGCCATGGGTGCGGTCGCTTTTGCGTTTACGATCTGGGCGGTATATGGCGCAGGTGATAAAGCCGTATACTGGGGATTTTTACTGTTACTTTCCGGGATCCCGATATATATTTATATGAAATGGCGCCAGAAAAAATCGAATCAGTAAGCAGATATGGCAACAACCTTTCATTCCGAATACCTTAAAATGGCAACAGTTTGTTTAAAGCCGGCTGAAGCGGCATTTTGCAATAATGCCAAACTTTCTGCGGAATGGCAATCCCTGCAGTACCTGGCCAAACCCGACCTGGAAAAATCATGGAGGGAATATGCGGGTTTCCGGTCTTTGCTGCAGCTGGAAGGCATACATATCCTGGAGCTTCCGGCTGACCCGCAACTGAGCATGGATTCCATTTATTGCAGGGATGCTTCGGTGGCCACCAATTTTGGGATGATCCTTTGCAACATGGGGAAACCTGCCAGGAAAGGGGAACCCGTTTCCCATAAGCGGATGTTTGATGCCCATCAGATCCCTGTCCTTGGGACAATTGATGCCCCCGGGACCCTGGAGGGAGGCGATGTCGCCTGGCTCGATGAAAACACACTGGCTGTTGGTCATAGTTACAGGACCAATACCGAAGGGATACGGCAGTTGGGGAACATCCTGGCGCTTCTCGGTATCCAGATAATCGTTGTAGACCTCCCCCATCACAAAGGCCCGTCAGACGTATTCCACCTCATGTCTGTAGTGAGTCCGGTAGACAGGGACCTGGCGGTAGTATATTCCCCGCTCCTGCCTATCGGCTTCCGCAATACCCTGCTGGAAAAAGGATTCACACTGGTGGAAGTCCCTGAAGGGGAGTATGTATCCATGGGTTGCAATGTCCTGGCCGTGGCACCCCGGAAATGCATCCTGCTGAAAGGGAATCCCCGGACGGAGGCTGGCCTGATCGCCAATGGCTGTGAGGTGCTGTCCTATGAAGGGCGGGAAATAAGTTTAAAAGGCGGGGGCGGGCCAACATGCCTTACAAGGCCTCTTGAAAGGTATGTGCCTGCCCTATAGTTCAAGATAGAAATCCCTGGTAAGTTCCCTGTAAGTATTTGTATAATTGTGCCGTTCAATCTCTATGATGATTTCATCTATTTGCGGGGCCACCTCCCTGAATTGAAATTCGAGCAAACTCCTCTTTATCGCAGCAGCCTTTCTGCCGCGTACCCTGGTTATCCGTTTCGGAAAAAGGGCAGAGGCCGAGGCCAGCTTCAGAAACTGCACTTCGTCCGCATAGGGTATAATGGTTGAAAATACTCCGGAAGGAGCCAATAGAATACTTACCCCTTGCAACAATTCCCCAAATGGCAAAAAATGGTGCTGCCTGGCGAGTGCCCTGGAAGGATTTTCTTTAGGAGCTTTCCCGGAATGAAAAGGGGGGTTGGAAACAATGGAGTCATATTTTTCGTCAACTTCCCTTAAAAATTCCTGCAGGGAGGCATGGTAGCAGAAAAGCTGGGCGGCCCAGGGGGATGCCTCAAAATTCTCCACACATTGTTCAAATGCGGAAGCATCCATTTCCATCGCATCGATGGTCACGGGATTCCCAAAAATAGCCATTCGCTGTGCAAGCATCAGGGCAATTAGCCCTGTTCCGGCCCCGATATCCAGGAGGGTTCCGGGCTGGTGCTGCAGGTCCGCCCAGGCACTAAGCAATACACCGTCTGTACCGACCTTCATGGCACAACGGTCCTGATGGACGGTAAATTGTTTGAAATAAAAAGGCTTGTCCACTATGATATTTTAGAGATCAAGGTACAGCATAGCGATGCAACGAATAGTGCTTCGGGCTGGTTTATTAGTTTTCCATATAACCGCCTGTGTAATCCTTTTCGGGTCAACATTGTATCCGATTATCCACCAATAAATCCATCAATTTCATTAAAAATTTGTATCTTAAAGTGCTAAATAAAAAAATTGTATCATGAAAAAGAATCTCAGAATGTTGGGGGTGACTCCTCCATTGATCCTGGCTATGCTTGTACTCGCAAGTTGTAGCAACGACGACAACTCCCCCGGTCCAATGGTACCGGATGAACCATTGCCTACCGGGCAATCCAAAACCTACACCTTAAGTTCGGTTTCAGACCCGGCCATCACTGGTACCGCAAAGTTCAGTGAAATAGATGACAATTCGGTTACCGTTGAATTGCAATTGCAAAATACCCCGGCCGGAGGCCAGCATCCTGCACATATCCATGTAAACACGGCAGCTGAGGGTGGTGGTATAGCCATAACCCTGGGAATGGTTGATGGCGACACGGGCAGCAGTACCATCAATTTTTCCATGATGGATGATGGGACCGATATTACGTATGACGAACTTCTGGAGTATGATGGATATATCAATGTACATCTGAGTTCCGGGGAATTGGGTACACTTATTGCCCAGGGAGATATAGGACAAAATGAACTGACCTCTACCTCAAAAGTCTACACCCTGGGTAGCGTTTCAGATCCCGCTATCGATGGCACCGCAACTTTTACTGAAAGGGTAAATGGGGAAGCGCTTGCCACAATTGAACTCAACAATACCACAGCAGGGGGGGAACACCCGGGCCATATCCATCTGAATACCGCGGCTGAGGGTGGGGACATTGCTTTCACGTTTACCCCTGTGAACGGGGATACCGGGATCAGTCATACAAACGTGGCCAACCTGGATGATGACAGTGCCTTTGTATATAGTGATGTGCTCGACTTCGATGGTTATATCAACATACATCTCAGTGCAACTGATCTGGGCACCCTTATTGCCCAGGGAGACATCGGCCAGAATGAACTGACCGGCACCTCAAAAGTCTATACCCTGGGAAGCGTTTCAGATCCTGATATCGATGGCACCGCCACTTTCGCCGAACGGGTCAACGGGGAAGCGCTTGCCACAATTGAACTCAACAATACCATTGCAGGGGGGGAACACCCAGGCCATATCCATCTGAATACAGCGGCTGAAGGCGGGGACATTGCTTTCACGTTTACCCCTGTGAACGGGGATACCGGGATCAGTCATACCAACGTGGCCAACCTGGATGATGACAGTGCCTTTGTATATAGTGATGTGCTCGACTTCGATGGTTATATCAACGTACATCTCAGTGCCACTGATCTGGGCACCCTGATTGCCCAGGGGGACATCGGCCAGAATGAACTGACCGGCACCACCAAAGTGTACCCTCTTGCCAGCGTGTCCGATCCCGCAATTGAAGGCACCGCTACTTTCGCCGAACGGGTCAACGGGGAAGCCCTGGCAACCATAGCACTGAACAATACCATCGCAGGTGGTGAACACCCAGGTCATATCCATCTGAATACCGCGGCTGAAGGCGGGGATATTGCATTCACGTTTACGCCTGTGAACGGGGATACCGGGATGAGTATTACCAATGTGGCCAGCCTGGATGATGATAGTGCCTTTGTATATAGCGATGTGCTCGACTTCGACGGATATATCAACATACATGTAAGCAATACAGATCTGGGCACCTTGATTGCCCAGGGGGACATCGGCCAGAATGAACTGACCGGTACCACCAAAGTGTACCCTCTTGCCAGCGTCTCCGATCCGGCGATCGAAGGTACCGCTACCTTTGCAGAGCGGGTCAACGGGGAAGCATTGGCTACCCTGGCACTATCCAACACCATGGCCGGGGGTTCGCACCCGTCACACATCCATGCTAATTCTGCGGCCGTTGGAGGCGACATCATTTTTACCTTTAATCCGGTAAATGGTGATACGGGCATGAGTACCACCAATGTGGCTGCTCTGGATGATAGCAGCCCATTGGGTTATGAAGAGGTCCTTGTTATAGACGGATATATCAATGTACATCTCAGCGATGCCGACCTGGGGACCCTGATTGCCCAGGGTAACATTGGCATCAATGAAAATGACGGACCCCCCCCGGTTGGCAAGGATTATGATGTTACCAATAATGGTCTTATATCGTATATCTTCAATTCTGACGACCTGTCGGACGCAGAAAACCCTGATCTGACCCTTCAAAGGGGGGCTACCTATACGTTTACCGTAAATGCCTCCGGGCATCCGTTTTTTATTAAATCGGTTCAGGGAAATACGAATGCCAATGCTTACAACAACGGTGTTACCAACAACGGGGCAGAAATTGGGACCATAACGTTCGAAGTGCCGATGGATGCGCCGGATGTATTGTATTACAATTGCCAGTTCCATTCCGTAATGACCGGTATTTTGAACATTACAGACTAGAATTAGTTAGTATAAAAATGCCTTTAGCCCTTGATATTTCAGGGGCTATTGGTTTACGATTGTTCCGGGCGGCCTGGTTTCGGAGCCTTCAATTCCTGTCAGGGCATCCCCCAGCTTGGATCTCATTTTTTTGGCTAATTTTTGTATATCCCGGACAATATCAGGATTTTCATCAGCTACATTATGGGCTTCCCCGGGATCTGATGAGACATCATACAATTCAATTTCCCGGAGTTCAATATACTTGTACTCCCCGGGGGCCCCATCCTTCCCGGGCACCTGTGCGGTCATAGTCCTGTAGTTATGTGGAAAATATAACTTCCATTTGCCATACCTGACACCGTGCAATTCATTGACCTTATAATAAAAATAATAGGCTTCCTGGGGCCCCCCGGAAGTTTCCCCAGCCAGTAAGGGCCCAATGTCCTTTCCATCGATTGTTTTTTCGGGAAGGGGGGAATTGGTAAGGGCAGCGATCGTGGGCAGCAGGTCAATGGCCATGGCCGGGGCATCAAGTATGCGACCCCCCTTGATTTTCCGTGGATAGCGAATAATAAAGGGTTCCCGGTGTCCCCCCTCCCATGCAGTCCCCTTTCCCTCCCTGAAGGGCAACGCACTTCCTGCATGGTTTCCATAGGCCAGCCAGGGACCGTTGTCTGATGTAAAGATCAGTACCGTATTGTCTTCAAGGCCATATTCCCTGAGTGCCCCCATAATTTCCCCTACAGACCAATCAATTTCCATGATCACATCCCCGTAGAGGCCTCTCTCTGACCTGCCCCGGAAATTATCTGAAACAAACAGGGGGACATGGGGCTGTGGGTGTGGGATGTACAGGAAAAATGGAGACCCCCTGTTCCTCCGTATAAAATCCACACTGCGTTCCGTGATCTCCCTGGTAAGATTGGACTGGTCCGTTAAGGTGTCGAGGATGCTTTCATTCTCATACAGCAGAAGGGGGCCAAATTGAAACACCGGCCCCTGTTGGGGATGTAAGGGCCACATATCATTGGAATACAGGATACCAAAAAATTCATCGAACCCATGTTTTGTGGGCATAAAATCCGGATGGTCCCCCAAGTGCCACTTCCCGAATATGCCGGATTTATAAGCCCTTGGCCTGAGCATTTCAGCTATGGTGGTTTCTGAAAGGTTTAGCCCTACCTTGCTGTTGGGCATCAGCGCATTATGGATCCCTATCCTGTTGGGATAACATCCCGTAAGGATACCGGCTCTCGATGCGGAGCAAACCGCCTGGGCAGCATAGAAACTGGTAAGCTGAACCCCCTCCCGGGCCAATTGGTCCAAAAACGGGGTTTTTATATCGGGGGAACCAAAGACCCCCACGTCCTGGTATCCCTGGTCATCCGTAAAAATGAGGATGATATTCGGCGGGGTAGCCTCAGTAGCGGGGTTCTTTTCCGAAGTTTCCCCGCAGGCTGCCAAACAGCTGGCCAAAAGAAAAAAGCCAGTGATTTTAAACATTGCATGACATTGATTTAATGCGCATATTGAGGCTGATAAAAAAGCTTGCTATTTGCCTTGAATATAATTAATTTTCTTGCATTGAGTTTACAAACAACCCGAAACTGAAACCGATTATACCTGATCTGAGAATTAATGAGAATTTCCCGAACCAAACAACTGCCTCATACGTTAAGGCTATTTCCTTTGTTCCTGCTGTTAATTTTCATGGGCTGTACCCCAGAAGAAAAGAGGCCACACCCGGTTGAGAAGGTGATCGGCTCCATGTCTGACACCCTCCCCACCATAACGCTCCCTGCAGATGCGGATCCCGGGGATGAAGACTGGAATGGAATTGATTTAGCACCAAAATCCCCCGTATTGCCCCTCTATGCCTCCGAAGAGAAGGAACGATTCCTGTTGCCCCCGGGATATCAGATCGAGGCAGTGCTAACCGAGCCCGAAATCGAGCAACCCGGAGCCATAGCATTTGATGGGAATGGCCGTATGTTCGTTTTGGAATTGCGAACCTATATGCTTACGGCCGATTCAGATGGAACGCTGGAGCCGGTAAGCCGGATATCCCGGTGGGAGGATGTGGACAACGACGGGGTGTTTGAAAAAGGAACTGTATTTGTGGATAGCCTCATCTTCCCCAGGTTTGTACTTCCCTATGGGAAGGATTGTGTCCTGACCATGGAATCGGATGCTGATAATGTGTATCGTTATACAGATACTGACGGGGATGGGAAAGCGGATAAAAAAGAACTTTTTACAACCCGTTTCGGAAGGTCCGGCAATGTGGAACACCAGCAGGCTTTCCTTTATTGGGGGATGGACAATTGGTTATACAGCACTGTCAATGCGTTCCGGGTACGGGAAGCACCCACAGGTGTTATCCGGGAAAAAACAGGATACAACAGGGCACAATGGGGTATAACGCACGATGATGACGGGAAGCTCTGGTTTCAGGGAGGCGCCAGCGGATTGCCTTCCCATTTCCAATTCCCCGTTCAGTATGGCAATTTTGAAGTGGAAGGTGAATTTGCCGAGGGTTTTGATATCCCATGGGGGTCAGCCGTACACATTGCGGATATGCAGGGGGGGATGGACGAGGTACGCCAGCCGGACGGCTCCCTCAACAGGGTTACCGGGGCTGCGGGCAATGACATCTACCGGGGTGACCGGTTGCCCAAAGAAGTCTATGGACAATACTTCTATGGGGAGCCTGTGGCACGCATTGTACGACAGGTTAACCCTGTTGTTTCCGGAGGGCTCACCACGCTTCACAATGTATTCCAAAACCAAAATTCAGAGTTTCTCCGCTCTACCGATCCATTATTCCGCCCGGTCGATATGACGACCGCCCCGGACGGGACGCTCTATATTACAGATATGTACCACGGAATTATACAGGAAGGGCAATGGGCACAGAAAGGAACATATCTCCGGTCAAAAATTGAACAGTACCAATTAGACAAAGTGGTTGGGCTCGGCAGAATCTGGAGGATTACCTATACCGGGATGGAACGGGATAGGGCACGTCCGGGAATGCTGGACAAGAGCCCTTCCGAATTGGTCCGGTACCTGGATCACCCCAATGGCTGGTGGCGCGACAAAGCCCAGCAGCTTATTGTATTGAGCGGGGACCAGTCCCTCACCACAAAATTGGAGGCCATGGCGCGCAATAACAAAAATGTATTGGCACGATTCCATGCGCTCTGGTGCCTGGAAGGGCTGGGTACATTGTCTTATGAAATGGTGGCAGACCTGCTGGAAGATACGGAACCCCGGATGAGGGTCCAGTCATTGAGGGCCAGTGAGACCTTGTACAAATCAGGGGTCAAAAAGCTGGTGCCCCTTTACGAACGGCTGATCTCCGATACGGACGACCGGGTGGTGATACAGGCCATTCTCACCGCAAAAATACTGGAACTTCCTGACCTGGAACAATACGTACAGTCCGCAATGGCCGCAAATGATTCCAAAGGGGTGCAGCTAATTGGCGGTCAGATAATGAAGCCACAGGTTACGGGCGGTTTTTGGGCAAGGGCCGGGGCGGCGGTCTCCCGGGAGGAAGAAGCACGATTGGAAAAAGGCGCTGTGATCTATAATGAGCTCTGCGTGCAGTGCCATGGCAACAATGGTCTGGGGACCCCGTTGGGTAACGGCCAATTAATGGCACCTCCCCTCGCCGGGTCAGGACGGGTGCAGGCCCACCCGGAATATGTAATAAAAACACTTTTGCATGGTCTGTCAGGGCCATTGGAAGGAAAAAACTATGCCAGTGGCATCATGGTGGGTATGGAGGAACAGTCTGATGACTGGATCGCAGCCATTGCCTCCTACATCAGATATAACCTTTCCAATGAGGCATCCCTGGTTTCACCGGCACAGGTGGCTGAAACAAGGGCAAAAAGTTCATCACAGCTCAGCCCGTATCGCTATCAGGAACTAATAGCCTCCGTGCCGCAACTATTGGTACCGGCAAACAACTGGAAAATAACGGCGAGCCATACCGTCGCCACAAGAATAGGGGGCACAGCTTCCCCGGCAAGCGCCTTCAATTATGAAGGATGGACCACAGGTGAAAACCAGAAAAAAGGGATGTGGTTCCAGGTTTTTCTGCCGACAGCCGCGCAACTTACTGAAATCCATTTTAACTCCCAGCCGATCAGAAAAGGATGGGGACCGGATGCCCCTCCCCCCATTGAAACCTATCCCCGTTCCTTCGAAGTCCAGGTTTCCGGGGATGGAAAAACCTGGAATACCATCGCTGTCGCCAAAGGGGAATCTTCGGATACCGCAGTGATTTTTAAACCGGTCAAAGCCAGTTACCTGAGGATACTGCATACTGGCCTGGCCGAAGGGGAATCTCCAGGGGAACTTCCCTGGACCATGAGGCAACTGAAACTCTTTGCGATTCCGGACAACGTGAAGGTTACCAATGGGGATTCGAGATAAAAAAATTCAGATAAACAAATAGTTATGAAAAACACCACACATTTGAGCAGGAGAAAGTTTCTTGGGTCGTCTGCAACCCTGATAGCAGGTACAGCACTGGTCAGCCACCCTCTTTTAGGTGCCGTCTTACCCGGGAAAGCACCGATGTTCCCAAACTCGGTTATCAAAGGGGTACAGATTGGGGTAATCACGTATTCCTTCCGGAGCATGCCCGACCAGAGTGCTGCGGCTACGCTTCGGTATGTACTGGATTGTGGCATCAATGCCATTGAACTTATGGGCGATCCCGCAGAGGCCTTTGCCGGGAAATCGGAAAGCCCGGTAGACAGGCGTGCCTATTATGGCTTGCGCCGGGCCAGGGAAGGTGGGGAATTAACAGGGGATCAACAACAGGAATTGGAAAGGATGGAGGCTCAATTGGCCTCCTATAACAAGGAAGTAGCACAATGGCGTGAAAAGGTATCCATGGATAAATTCAAGGAATTGCGCAAGATGTACAATGATGCAGGCGTATCAATCTATGCTTTTAAGCCGGCAGCCTTTGGCAGCGACAATACAGATGCTGAAATTGAATATGGATTTCGTGCCGCCAAAACCCTGGGTGCCGGGCATGTAACCCTGGAACACCCGGGGGACTATGCGCAAACGAAGCGATTAGCAACCCTGGCCAAAAAATATAATATGAAGATCGGATACCATGGCCATGAACAGCAAACCCCCACCTTTTGGGACGTGGCATTGGAACAGTCCCCGAACAATGGCCTCAACCTGGATCTGGGCCATTACGTGGCAGCAGGTAATACCAACCCCCTGGAAATTATCAAAAGCAAACATGACCGCATCCTCAGTATGCATATCAAAGATCGCCAGTCACCGGCGCATGGGAAGGGAAACCTTATATGGGGAAGCGGGAATACCCCTATCGCGGAAGCACTGCAACTAATGCGCGATAACAGGTATACATTCCCGGCCACTATTGAATTGGAATATGAGATCCCGGAGGGGTCCGATGCCGTACAGCAAGTAACAAGATGCCTTGCTTATTGTAAAGATGCCTTGTCCTGATGATTCGCTGCGCTCAGCATGACAATGTGCTTTGCTCTCAGCAAGATAAAATTGAATTAAATTGAAGGTATTAACCTGGAATTGTAACGGAGCATTAAGAAAAAAATTCGGGCATTTGTTGGAGTTTAATGCGGATATCCACATTATACAAGAGTGTGAAAATCCATTGGAAACCAAACATAAAGAATACACTGAATGGACTAAAAACCACCTATGGACTGGCGACACAAAAAATAAAGGAATTGGGATTTTTGCCAGATCACATATTGAATTACAAAAATTAGACTGGTCAGATAGTTATCAGGAGTCTAAAGTAAAACACTTTTTACCATGTAATATCAATCAGGATTTTGACTTATTGGCCGTTTGGACTCATGGTAACAATTCTCCAACTTTCGGCTATATCGGACAATTGTGGAAATACCTCCAGGTTAACAAATCGAATCTTAAGAAAACGCTGATTTTGGGAGACTTGAACAGCAATATATTTTGGGACAAATCACGGAGATGGTGGAATCACTCAGATGTTGTGAGGGAACTTAAAGAAATTGGAATTGAAAGCCTTTATCACAACTACTGGAATGAAGAACAAGGTAAAGAAACCAGGCCTACTTTTTACCTTCATAGAAACTTAGAAAAACCATATCATATCGATTATATATTCGGCAGTAAGGACTTTACAAATAGACTTAAGAAGATAGAAGTCGGAAATATCAGAAAATGGCTGGTGCTTAGCGACCATTTACCTTTAGTTTGTGAATTTATAACAGAAAAATAACACATATCATGACTCTGTTCAGCATGACAATGTGATTCGTCTCCGGTGCTGCACCCTATCCCAGATACAGGTCGACAAGGCCTTCAGGGGTTGTGACAAAAATGGTTCGTTGCTCGCGGTCCAGTCGGGTTATGATCTCATCATTGATGGGGATCAGCAATTGCTTATCATCTTTTTCCACTTCAAACAATGCCTGTGCCGTGGTATCATTTACCCCTTTGATAATTCCGATATGCCCATGGACGCTATCGTGCATCGAAAACCCGATAACCTCGTGGTAATAAAACTTGTCTCCGCTTAGCCTGGGGAGCATTTCCAGTGGAAGATACAGTCCGGATCCCATGATCCTGTCAGCAGCACCTTCGTCGGTAACTTCCTCAAACCGGATACGCAGCAAATTGGACTTATGCAAGGTGCAGCTTTCAATAAAAAATGGAACCAGGCTGTTTCCCAACGAAACAAATACTGATTCCATATTACTGTAGATCTCGGGGTCGTCCGTATCCAATTTAACGAGGACCTCCCCCTTATAACTATACTTTGAAACGATTTTACCCAGGTAAAAACACGCTTCTTTCTGCATGTCTTTGCTAATTATTCTTCTTCGGTTGAAGGGGCAGCCTTGGGCTTGTCTTCGGTATCCCTTGCTTCAACCACTTCTTCAACGCCTGGTGCTTTCCTGGCCAATTCCTTCTCTTCGATTACGGATTCTTCCACAACGGGTGGCACGGCAGTCATATCAGCATTGTCCTTATCGGGCTGGGGAACCCCAGGGGTTTCCACTACTGCTTTTTCTTCCTTGGCCTCGATTGCAGCTTTGGGAGCCGCCTCCTGGGCGGTTTCTTCCTTCGCTACCACAGCCTTTGGCTCGGGAGCGGTTTCCAGGGCTTCAAGTTCCTCACTGGCGTCTCCGCCAACCTCAGGTTCCGAAACTTCTATCGCCGCAGCTCCTGTTACCGCGGTTTCTGTTTCAAGAGCGGCAAGGGTCCTTTTCTCATTGACTTCCTTTTCAGCCTTCAGCGCTTTTGCCCTGGCTTCAGCCTGTACCTTTTCAAGTCCTTCTGCCTTCCCTGCAACTGTTTTTTCTTTTTCTTCGAGCCAGGCATTGAACTTTTCTTCAGCCTGTTCTTCGGTAAGGGCACCTTTCCGGACCCCGCCCAACAAGTGGTGCTTCAGTAGAGCGCCTTTATAGGATAAAATACGCTTGGCAGTCTCAGAAGGCTGTGCGCCATTCTGTAACCATTTAACAGTACCATCCACATTTATTTCGATAGTTGCCGGATTGGTATTGGGGTTATACATACCCAATTTTTCAAGGAATTTACCATCCCGTTTGGAACGGCCATCAGCGGCCACAAGCCAATAGATTGGTTTCCCTTTTTTTCCGTGTCTTTGCAATCTGATTCTTACTGGCATATCACATTAATTTTGCAGGGTTCCCGACCCTCGGTTATTAATTCTTCATACCCTTGTTCGTCAGGGGCATTTCCGCGAAAGCAACACGGGGTTGCGAAAGCGGATGCAAATATAGTATTTCTATTTTATGTGACATCAAGATAACAGAAAAAAAAAGGAAGAACGATAATTGCATCGATAAGGCGAGCGGAAACCGTTAATTCTTTACTAAAGATCAGTTCTTATTTGGATTTTTACCATAAATAAATACCTTAGGGACTGAGGCCTCCGAAATTCGGGGGCAGCAATAAATTGTAAATGATATGAGATAATATGAAGTATTCTGAAAAGATTGTGAATAAATTGAATGAGTTATTGGTTAAAACTTACGAAGCGGAGCAAGTTTATAATTTGGGGGCCGAAAGGTCCGAAAAACCACTGATAAAAAATATTTTAAAAGGGATGGAGCAACAGCGCCGTTCGTTTATCCTGGAACTACAGAAGGAAATCAGGGCCTACGGGCACCTCCCATCAAAACAAGAGGACCTGCAGGCGCCGGCATCGGGGAATAGCCTGGCAACCCCGGACGAAGTGGCAACCATGAAGCGTAGCAGCCTGCAGCTATATGATTGTTTGCTGGAAGATCCGGGGATAAACTTTCCTACCCCTACAGAACTGATCCTCATCAATCAACGGGAAGGTATCCTGGCCTCAAAAAATTCATGTTGCCCCTGAACAGGTCCTTAAGAACCTGTCCACCATATTGTTACATCAAACTGCTCATGATAAGGGAAAGGCATAGTTAACAACTCCTGATAAGTAGCCCTTCCCAAAAGCGCGGATTTTCCTATTTTTACAGCCCGCATCAGCAGCTTCAAAAACAACCTATGTACCTGATATTTGACACGGAAACAACCGGCCTGCCCAAAAGATGGGACGCCCCGTATACCGATACGAAAAACTGGCCGCGCTGTGTACAGATCGCCTGGCAGTTACATGACGCTATGGGCAACCTTTTGGAGCACCAGGATTATCTGGTACGGCCCCGGGGGTTCAATATCCCCTATGATGCCGAACAAATTCATGGCATTTCTACCGCCCTTGCAGAAGATCAGGGTATCCCTATAGAAACTATCCTTGATGAATTCAAAGGTGCCCTTTCCCGGGCTAAATTCGTCGTGGGCCAGAACGTGGGTTTTGACATCAATATCATGGGTGCTGAACTCCACAGGCAAGGGCAGGCCAATCTCCTCCGGGAAATTCGGGTCCTGGATACCTGTACGGAAACAACCGCCGGGCTTTGCCGGATCACGGGGGGACGGGGTGGTAAATTCAAATTACCCACCCTTGCCGAACTCCATGCATTCCTTTTTAAGGCACCCTTTGCAGAGGCCCATAATGCCACTGCCGATGTTGAAGCAACGGCACGTTGTTTTTTTGAATTGATAAGAAGGAGGGTATTTACCCGGGAGGAGTTATTGGCAACTCCCGACTACCTGGCTAATTTTACCAATGCCAATCCGGAGGCCATTGCGTTATACGGCCTGAAGCACCTGGACCTTAAAAAAGCATCGGACAGGATACGGAAAAAATCAGCGGATGCGGATACCCCGGAGGTTTCCCATGAGGAGATAAAAGAGAATATCAAAACCCTCGAAGATGCACAGTTTGTCCATTTACACAACCACTCCCAGTTCTCCGTATTGCAGTCCACCATTAAGTTAAAAGACCTCGTTAGATGCACTGCCGAGAACCAGATGCCGGCTGTAGCGCTTACAGACCATGCCAATATGATGGGCGCTTTCCATTTTGTCCGCGACATAATGGCGCACAACAAGAATATCAAGGATCAGAATGCGGATGCCGTAAAGAACGGGACCCCCTTAATGCAGGAAATAAAACCGATCCTGGGTTGCGAATTTTTTGTTTGTGAAGACCATACCAATAAAAATGTAAAAGATTATGGGTACCAGATTGTTCTGCTGGCCAAAAACAAAAATGGCTACCATAATCTTGCGAAAATGTCCTCCCTGGCGTATACCGATGGTTTTTATTATGTGCCGAGGATTGACAGGCATCTCATAGAGGCCTATAAAGATGATATTATTATGCTCACTGGGAACCTGTTCGGGGAGGTCCCCTCCAAAATCCTGAATGTGGGGGAAAAACAGGCAGAGGAAGCCCTGCTCTGGTGGAAGGAACTTTTTGGGGATGATCTTTATATCGAGATCATGCGGCATGGGCAGGAAGATGAGGATCGGGCCAACCAGGTATTGATAGCCCTGGCCGGCAGGCACGACATAAAAATGGTTGCAACCAACAACACGTATTACTGTGCCCGTGAAGATGCCGAGGCACATGATATCCTCCTGTGTGTAAAAGACGGCGAAAAACAGGCTACCCCCATTGGCCGCGGCCGGGGATACCGGTACGGGCTGCCCAACCAGGAATATTATTTTAAATCCCCTGATCAGATGAAGGAGCTATTCAGGGACATCCCTGAATGCATCCTCAACATCCAGGAAATAGTGGATAAGATTGAATCCTTCGGCCTGGCCCGGGAAGTACTCCTTCCCGCATTTGAAATTCCGGATGTATTCAGGGTCTCCGAGGATGCCACAGACGGTGGCCGGAGGGGGGAGAACGGCTACCTGAAACACCTCACCTATGCGGGGGCAGATATGCGCTATGGCACAGTTACCCCGGAGATAGCTGAACGGATTGATTTCGAATTAAATACAATAGCCAACTCCGGGTATCCGGGTTATTTCCTGATCGTAGAGGATTTTATACGGGAGGCCCGTAAAATGGATGTTTCGGTTGGCCCGGGAAGGGGTTCGGCAGCGGGTTCCGTAGTAGCCTATTGCTTGCAGATAACCAATATTGACCCCTTAAAATACGACCTGCTCTTTGAGCGCTTCCTCAACCCGGACAGGGTATCCATGCCCGATATCGACATTGACTTTGATGATGAAGGCCGGGGGCGGGTGATGGATTATGTGATCAAAAAATACGGCACCAAACAGGTTGCCCAGATCATAACATACGGGACCATGGCAGCCAAGTCGGCCATCCGGGACACGGCACGCGTGCTCGACCTGCCCCTTAATGATGCTGACCGCATTGCTAAATTGGTTCCCAATATGGTAAAACTGGAGAAGATTTTTGCGATCCCCGAAGCAGATCTCAAGAAAAGGTTCCGTTCTGATGAACTTGAAAAAATAAACCAACTCCTCAATATTGCGGATGGGGATGACCTGGAGGCTCAAACCATAAAAATGGCGCGGGTTTTGGAAGGCTCTCTCCGGAATACAGGGATCCATGCCTGTGGCGTGATCATCACCCCGGATGATATTACCAATTTTGTCCCGGTTGCCACAGCAAAGGATTCGGACCTCTATGTAACCCAATTCGACAACTCGGTAGTGGAAAGCGCCGGCCTGCTGAAAATGGACTTCCTGGGCTTGAAAACCCTGACACTGATAAAGGATACCGTTAAAATTGTGAAGGCAAGGCAGGGTATTGAACTGGTCCCCGATGAATTTCCACTGGATGATGAGGAGACCTATCAGCTGTTCCAAAGGGGGGATACGATAGGAATATTTCAGTATGAATCCGTAGGGATGCAAAAACATCTCAAGGATCTGAAACCTACCGTTTTTGATGACCTTATCGCCATGAATGCGCTCTACAGGCCGGGTCCGATGGAATATATTCCCACTTTCATCACCCGGAAAAATGGGTTCACGGAAATCAGCTATGACCTTCCTGAGATGGAAGAGATTTTAAAGGAAACCTATGGGATTACCGTCTACCAGGAGCAGGTGATGTTGCTTTCCCAGAAATTGGCAGGATTTTCAAAAGGAGATGCCGATATACTCCGTAAGGCGATGGGCAAGAAAATAATCTCACTGCTCCAGAAATTGAAGCCTCAATTCCTGGAAGGCGGTGAAAAGAACGGGCATCCACGGGAAGTATTGGAAAAGATCTGGAAAGATTGGGAATCGTTTGCCGCTTATGCTTTTAACAAAAGCCATTCCACCTGTTACGCCTATATTGCCTACCAGACTGCCTATTTAAAAGCGCACTATCCTGCGGAATACATGGCTGCGGTTCTTTCGAATAACATGAACGACATCAAGCAGGTGACCTTCTTCATGGAGGAATGCAAGCGCATGGGGCTGGATGTGCTGGGACCAGACATCAATGAATCGTATTATAAATTTGCCGTAAACAAGGAGAATGCAGTACGGTTTGGGATGGGCGCTATCAAAGGCGTGGGCCGGTCCGCAGTGGAAACGATCGTGGAGAACCGGAAAAAGGACGGGCCCTATAAATCGGTTTTCGACCTGGCCAAACGCATAGACCTCCGCTGCGCCAATAAAAAATCTTTTGAGAACCTGGCTCTTGCGGGGGGCTTTGACTCCTTTAAAGAAACGCACCGTGCACAGTATTTTCACAATGAAGGGGACGGAATGACCTTCCTGGAGAAAGTTATCCGGTATGGCGCCAGGTTTCAGGAAGGTGAGAATTCTGCCCAGGTAAACCTGTTCGGCGATGCCAGCGAGGTACAGATCCCGGAGCCCGTTGTGCCTCCCTGTGAGGCCTGGGGGACCATGGAAAAACTCCGTAGGGAGAAGGAAGTGGTGGGAATCTATATTTCCGGGCATCCGCTTGATGATTTTAAAACTGAGATCGATGCTTTCTGTAATTCCGGGGTATCCTGTTTCAATAAGCTGGAGGAGTATGTGAACCGGGAATTGTCGGTCGCCGGGGTAGTCACCGATGTGCAGCACAGGGTCTCCAGGAATGGGAAAGGCTGGGCCTCATTTACGATGGAAGATTATACGGACACCTTTGAATTCCGGATCTTCGGGGAGGAATACCTGAAGTTTCGGCATTTCCTGATGATTAATTCCTTCGTTTATTTAAAAGTTTTTATCCGTGACGGGTGGATCAACCGGGAAACGGGGAATAAGGCGGAACCCAGGATGCAATTCAACAATTTCATGATGCTTCAGGAGGTTATGCAATCCTTTGCCAGGAAACTGACCATCAAACTGAATATCGATGAATTGAGGGAACAACAGATCCACGAACTCAAAGACACCCTTGTTTCCTATAAAGGGGACCATTCCCTTCATTTTATAGTGTATGAAATGGAAGAGGAGATAAAGGTAAACCTCTCCTGCCGTAAACAGAAAGTCCAGATTACCAGTGAACTGCTGGCAACCTTGCAGCAAATGGATTTCCATTACAAACTAAACTAGCAGGCGGCCGTAAACAAGTCGGGCCAAAGGCAATTTCCGGTTCCGCTGCGGAGTTATAGCCTTCCTGCCACCTTTCAAACGGCTATCTCCTGCCCCTGAACTGCCAGTTCAATGGGAAAGTCGGGCTTATTTTGCTTTAGGTAATCCAGGTACAACTGGGTTGTTTTTGTATCAGGATGGGTAGGGTCATGGTGGAATAAAATCAGCTTTTTAGCCTGGACCCTTGCTGAGTATTCCACAGCAATATCCAGGGAACAATGTCCCCACCCTATTTTTTCCCAATATTCCTCCTGGGTATATTGGGAATCATGGATAAGCAGGTCCGTCTTAAAAGCCAGTCCGAATCCGGATACCCAGGAATCTTCCGGATAAAGGGGTTGTCTGCCTACCATGGGTTCATGGTCCGGCATATAGGTAATACTTTTTGTGCCAGATGTTATCCGAAAGCCTACAGTAGGGCCGGGATGGCTGATAAATCCGGCAGTTATGGTAAATTTTCCCACCTTAAAAGGGGTATTGGGCAATTCATGGACGCTTAAAGCAGATGGAATATCCCGCAGGGGAATCGGGAACAATGGGGGCGACAGGAACCTGTTTAACCTCGCCTGCAGGGATTGGGGACTCCCACCCGGGCCCCATATATGGACTTGCTTCTCAGGATCGAATATAGGTTTGCAAAAACCGAGGCCCTGGATATGGTCCATGTGCAAATGGGTCAACAGTATGTCGATACGGGCATTGGGATAATCCTCGTCAAAATTGATTCCCAAAATTCCGGTACCGGCATCCAGGATCAGCCTTTCTTCCCCATCGATGATCTCTATGCAGGAAGTATTGCCACCTAACCTCTGGTGGTCAGTGGAAGAAGTGGGGTATGACCCCCTTGTTCCATGTAGCTTTATCCTCATGGTATAAATTCATTATTCCAGAATATTGCGATGGCGCCGGAAAAGTCTCCGGATCGGCCTATGATCGGGATGGAGGTCACGGATATTTGGGTCGATTTACCGTCAAGGCTTTTTATCCAAAAGGTTTTATGGGCAGGTACCTTACTGTTTATGGTCATAACCAACGGAAGTTCGTCCGGGGGTATGGAATTTCCTTCCCCGTCATGTGGGTACCAGTTAGAGCCCCATTCGCCAACCGGCATTTCCCCGGTATCCTCGTATCGTTGTCCCAGGATTTCCTCAGCGGGTGCATTATAAAACAGCAGGGTTCCAATGGGATTAACGATAAAGACAGGCACATTAAGGCAATCGGCAAGTTGCCTGCTCAAAATTAATTCGATGGAGTGTCCGGGCATTGCCTGGCGTGATTAAGATCAGTTGTAGTATTAAATATAAGAAATATAAGCACATAGTGGCGGGAATCTATTTAATTAATCCTGGGGCCATGGCTATACGCTAACCCGGCATTTTAACAAGGAAAAAGGAAAACTTTTTACAGCTTTCTTTCGGACCGTTCCCCGGGAAGGGAAAGTGGATTTAGCCCCCGGGGTGGCATCCGGAATGCCTGTGTTGTGGGTGGCCTTCATCAATGGACATTTCCGGTCTTTTTGCATAGCGCCAAGGGCATGCGGCTCTTTATCAGGAAGATCACAATCCCTTTTTGCAGGCTGATAGAAACGCAATTTACAGGGGGATTCGGGCCAATAGTACACTCATACCTTCCAACCGTATAAAAACCCTTCGATCTCTCGGAAAATGAAGTAGCTTTAGTAAATCATTGCCTCTGGTTGGGTCCTTGCGAAGGGTTATAAGGCATATGCTTTATAACAACTCAAATACAAAAAGCTCCTCCCCGGGTTGCCGGCCTGTTGCTTTCCCCGTTTATCATTCATATTAAAAAATTGTGTTATGGATCATTCTTTACATCAGAAATCTTCATGCTATCAGGTACAACAAACAAACCCAGGGAATACAGCGCTTATCAATCTAAGCAACCCTTTCAGATCCCTGCTGGCCCTATGGGTGGCGTTTACCTTCTTCCTGCTCCTGGCCGGTTGCAGCTCGAACACGGTATTGCTGGCAAACTTCAAAAACGACACCGTGGGTTTACCGCCTGCTACCGCGCAGCCCACCGGCACTGTAACTGTTAATACGGGTTCCGGGACCATCCAGGTAGTCTCTGCACCTACCCCGGACCTTCCGGTGAATAATTGGTGTGAGATCAGCCACCCTACCGTGCAAACCCAACCCACGGAACTCACCGGGAATTTTACCCAGTTCGGACTGGGTAGTTATGGGATTCTGGCAAGCCTGCACATACCCCAGGGCAGTGGTGTGGTAACCGTACAATTTGAAGCTTCCAGCCAGAGCCCCTTGCCGTTTGGCCCCTTTATGCACCTGGATTTTATGCCGGAAGGCGATGTACGGATCGATGATAGCAACGTACGGTTCGGGTCATTCCCCCGGGATGAAAATTTTGTGCTTTCCGTTAACCTGGTGATCACACAGACCAGTGCAACAGCAGAAATATCGCTGTTGGGGGGTAATGCTTCCGGCAGCATCAATACCAGTGTCCAGTCAAATGTACTACCGCTGGCACGGCAATTCGGAGCCGTTAAATTTTGGGTGGGTTTTCAACATAAAGGGAAGTTCTTTGTAGATGATATCATTGTATCGCGAAAGAATTCCTGAGCTGGCAAGACCATGTAAACAATGGCATCCCGGATACATAAACCAGGATGGATTATTACCCGGGCTTACCTCCATATTTCAAAGTTTTTGATACTATAATCCCGCAAATTCACTCCAATTCACCAAATATGCGTTTTTTTGGTGAACATATTCACCAAAATTACATTTTACCCCTCCAAAGTATCGGCCTCGGGCTACTTCACTATAGCGGGTTGGGCTGTATCCATCAGCTACCTAATACGCAATACTGCTACTAAATCCTGAGATAGTTGATTAATGACAGTGCCCCGGACGAAAATAAAACTCCAGTATTTATTATCACGTTAATTTTAGGTAAAGCAAAGGACAGGACAATCATCAACAGGGCGCTTTTATGGCTTTTTTTGATTGCGACAGTATTGATCAACCTCTGGTCTTGTCAGAACACATCGGATGAAAACATAGTCCGAATCGGATTTTCCCAGGCCATGTCGCAGGATGATTGGAGGCGTGCCATGGATAACTCCATGAAGCTTCAGGCATCACTGGATCCAACTATAAATTTAACTATTCTGGATGCTGATTATAAGAGCGAAAAGCAAATAGAAAAAATAGAAAAATTTATTGCCGATAGTATGGAAATCCTGATTGTTTCCCCTATCCAATGAATTAGAGCGTGTTAACACAAAATAGTTATCTTTGTCAGATGGAACTGACAGATACTCAATTTGAAACGATAAGCTCGCATTTGCCCATAAAACGCGGCAATGTTAAGCTTTCGGACCACAAAGTTCTCAATGCGATACTATATGTTG
>JBGTLT010000229.1:0-26199 GCA_041743975.1 Zeaxanthinibacter sp. | reverse complement strand
ACCTGCCGAGGAAGAAGTCCAGGTGTATCACAATGACTTTTACAGCGGTATTGTAATGCTTGCAAGAAAACTTTTCATGCTGTAACGATCTGAAGCAGAATTTTAAAAGGAGCAGGACTCAAATTCTGCTCCTTTTTTTATTTTAGCCTATATTTCAAATCACATGCCAAGGGAAATTCACAAATGCGGGCCGCAACACCTTACGGAACTTGCCAGGATTTCCAGGAAAACATTTATTGATGCCTTTGAGGCACTGAATGATCCGGACGATTTTAAACACTACCTCGATACCTCCCTGAGTCGGGAGAAATTAGCCCGGGAGCTCCGCAATCCGGACACTTCGTTTTTTTTCGTTACCGAAGGGGTAGCTGTTGTTGCCTACTTCAAATTCAATGAAAACGATGCGCAGACAGACCTGAAAGAGGCGGATGGCATCGAACTGGAAAGGATTTATGTCCTTACAGAATTCCAGGGTACTAAAATCGGTGAATGGATCATTACAGAAATTCTGAAAATTGCCAGGGCGAAAAAGAAAGTATATATCTGGCTTGGGGTTTGGGAGGAGAATGCAGCTGCCATCCGTTTTTATGAACGCCTGGGATTTATCAAATTTGCAATGCATCCTTATTATATCGGGAAGGACCGGCAAATGGACTGGCTCATGAAGATGAATTTGTCTACCTTGGATTACTAAAAGAATACCAATGATCCTACGTTTCTCCCATTTAGTGTTGGTTATTTTCTGCAGCAAACTGGTTTTTGCACAAAAACCCTATTATTTTCCGGACAGGAATGCTGTATGGGCCCAAAAGTCTTCCGCGGATGTCGCAATGGATGCTGAAAAGCTGGAGGCAGCTGTTACCTTCGCGCTTCAAAATGAATATTCCGGTTCCCGGGATTTAAGAATTGCCATTCTGAAAGGGTTTGAGCGCGAGCCATATCATAAAATCCTGGGGCCCACGAAAAAACGGGGAGGACCGGCAGGCCTGATCCTGAAAAATGGTTATGTGATCCATTCATGGGGTGACGTCAAAAGGGTAGATATGACCTTCAGTGTTACAAAAAGTTTTTTATCCACCGTCGCAGGCCTGGCCGTTGATGAGGGTTTAATTGCAGGTACGGATGATAAGGTTGCAGACTATATATGGGATGGGACCTTTGAGGGGGAGCATAACAGCAGGATAAGCTGGGCGCATTTGTTGCAGCAAAATTCGGATTGGTCCGGGGAGATCTGGGGAGGTCAGGACTGGGCAGACAGACCGCCCAATGAAGGGAGCCTGGACGAATGGAAGAACAGGGAGCTCCATGAACCTGGTTCGGTTATGGAATATAATGATGTCCGGGTTAACGTCCTGGCATATGCACTTACCCAGGTTTGGCGTAAGCCCCTGCCACTTGTCCTGAAAGAGCTTATAATGGATAAAATCGGGGCATCCACCACCTGGAGATGGTATGGGTATGACCATGCCTGGACTGAAATTGATGGGATGCAGATGAAATCGGTGACGGGGGGAGGACATTCCGGTGCAGGCCTGTTCATCAACACAGAGGATATGGCACGTTTCGGGCTGCTTTTCCTCAATTCCGGGAAATGGGAATCAGAGCAGCTAATCAGTGAGGAATGGATACGAAACGCGGTAACACCTTCATTTCCAAATGAGAACTATGGGTATATGTGGTGGCTGAATACGAAGGGGGAGGGGCATATGAAAGGGCTTTCGGAACAACTTTATTACGCTGCCGGCTTTGGGGGAAATTTCATAGTGGTTGACAAGGCCCATGACCTTGTTGTGGTTACCCGCTGGCTGGAGCCTTCGAAGATCGGGGAGTTTTTAGGGATGGTCCAGGCATCCCTGCGCTAAACAGCACATAAAATTTCAGCTGCCTTTTCTAGGGTCTCGGTGGTTTTCGCAAAACAGAATCGCAACTGTTTATTGTCCTGGGCGCCTACATTGAAAACAGATATCGGGATACTGGCCAGGCCTTTTTCAACGGTAAGCCTCCGGGCAAGTTCCACATCTGCCTCATCTGTTATCGCGGCATAATCCAGCAGCTGAAAATAAGTCCCCTCCGCCGGGGTAAAGGAAAACCTGGAAGATGCAATTCGCGATAAAAACAAGTCCCTTTTCTCCTGGTAGAATTGGTTCAGTCCCAGATAGTGTTGCGGATCCTTCAGATATTCGGCCAATGCCTTTTGTATAGGGTGGTTGACACAAAACACATTGAATTCATGTATTTTCCGGAATTCCCTCATGAGGGCTGCGGGTGCCACACAATACCCCATTTTCCACCCTGTGCTGTGAAAGGTTTTTCCAAAAGAAGCGCATACAAAACTTCGGGCGGCAAGGCCGGGAAATCTGGATGCACTTTCATGCTCCCTTCCGTCAAATACAATGTGTTCATAAACTTCATCGCTGAGGAGTATGATATCTGTATTGGCAAGTATAGCCTGGAGCTGAAGCATGTCTGCCTTTGAGAATACCGTTCCACTGGGATTATGAGGGGTATTGATAATGACCATTTTGGTTTTGCGGGTCAGTTTGCTTTTAAATTCTTCCCAGTCTATTTTAAAACCCCGGCCTTCAAATTGCAGGAACACCGGAATGCCGCCATTGGCTTGTATCGACGGTTCATAGCAGTCATAGGCCGGCTTAAAAACCATCACTTCATCACCAGGCCGTATAAAAGCAGTGATGGTGGCAAAAATGGCCTGGGTGGCCCCTACAGTGACGGTAACCTCGGTCTCCGGATCGTAGTTGGTACCGTGCAGCGATCTTATTTTATCGGAAATGACTTCGCGAAGCGAATAAATACCGGCCATAGGGGCGTATTGGTTATAGCCCTCGTGCATGGCTTTGGTTACAAGGTCCATCAATACAGTATCCGGCTGGAAATTGGGAAAGCCCTGGGAGAGGTTGATAGCCCGGTGTTCCCTTGCTAACCCGCTCATGATGGTAAATATTGAATCGGGAAGGTTCGGGAGTTTGGACAAAATCATTTTAATACTTCCTTCCATAGGTATTGTTTTCTCCTATAAAAATACGGAATAAACCTATGGAATAGTATGGATATCGCAAACGGGAATGATAGTGTCCCGCATTTTAACCCTTCATGTTGGCACCCATATATTCCCTGTTCATCCGGGCGATGTTTTCCAGGGATATCCCTTTGGGACATTCCACTTCACAGGCACCTGTGTTGGTACAATTCCCAAACCCTTCCAGGTCCATTTGGCGTACCATATTCTTAACCCTCTGCGCAGCTTCCACCCTTCCCTGGGGCAGTAAGGCCAACTGGGAAATTTTAGCAGAGGTGAACAACATGGCACTGGCATTTTTACAGGCCGCAACACAGGCCCCACAGCCGATACATGTTGCGGCGTCCATCGCCTTGTCTGCTGCATGTTTACTAATTGGAATGGCATTAGCGTCAACCGTGTTGCCCGAAGTATTTACGGAGATATAGCCCCCGGCCTGCTGGATCCGGTCAAAGGAACTGCGATCCACCACAAGGTCTTTGATTACCGGGAAAGCGGTTGCCCGGAATGGCTCAATGACGATCGTATCCCCATCGGAAAACCTCCTCATATGAAGCTGGCAGGTAGCAACCAGCCTGTCCGGCCCGTGAGGTTCCCCGTTGATTTGCAGGGAACAGCTACCACAAATCCCCTCACGGCAATCGTGATCAAATTCCACCGGTTCCTCCCCATTGTTGATTAGGGACTCGTTCAGCACATCCATCATTTCAAGGAAGGACATATCGCCTTCAATATCCCTGATGGGGTACACTACCATGGCCCCTTTGGTCTGGGCGTTCTTTTGACGCCATATTTTAAGGTTAAATTTCATACTGTATTGTATTTTACGCGGTTGGTCCGGAGGTCTGTTCGTTGGAGATCCGGGTATTGACACCCGGGATCCTCCCCCGGGGAACTTAGGCAAATCCGGTCATTATTTGTAGGACCGTGTCTTCAGTTCTATATTTTCATAACTCAGATGCTCCTTATGCAGAATGGCCTCTTTGGGCTGGCCCTTGTATTCCCAGGCTGCTACATACTTATAGTTTTCATCATCCCTTAGGGCCTCCCCCTCCGGTGTCTGGTATTCCTCACGGAAATGGCCGCCACAGGATTCATTTCTATGGAGGGCATCCTTTGCAAACAACTCCCCGAGTTCCATGAAATCCGCTACACGGCCTGCCTTTTCCAGCTCCTGATTCATCGTATTCAGCTCCCCCGGGATCTTAACGTTTTCCCAGAAATCTTTCCTCAGGGCAGCGATCTCTTCAATGGCTTCCTCCAAATGGCTTGCGTTTCGGGCCATGCCACATTTATTCCACATGATCTTACCAAGCCTTTTATGATAGTAGTCCACGGAATGCTTTCCCTTTGCACCCATCAACTTTTCCAATCGCTCCTTCACAATTGTTTCGGCTGCATCAAATGCAGGGGAATCTGTATTAATCTTCCCGGTCCGGATATCGTGAGATAAATAGTCCCCGATTGTATAGGGCAGTACAAAATACCCGTCAGCAAGGCCCTGCATCAATGCCGAAGCGCCAAGTCGGTTTGCCCCGTGGTCGCTGAAATTGGCTTCCCCGATACAATAGCAACCCGGTATAGTGGTCTGGAGGTTATAGTCTACCCAGAGTCCACCCATGGTATAATGCACGGCAGGGTAGATCATCATCGGGGTATTATAGG
Organism: Zeaxanthinibacter sp.; assembly: GCA_041743975.1. Classification (GTDB taxonomy): domain Bacteria; phylum Bacteroidota; class Bacteroidia; order Flavobacteriales; family Flavobacteriaceae; genus JTS-RE37. The sequence continues at coordinate 21,497 of JBGTLT010000229.1, read as the reverse complement.
GGTCTTCGTCCACTATTTTTTGATACATCTGGAACAGGTTTCCGTATTTTTCAGAGATCACCTTTTCCCCAAGTTCACGGATAGTTTCAGCATTCGCATCCTTCCGGCCTGCTATCAAGGCCTGTTCCTTCCCATATCTTTTTATGGCTGAGGCAAAATCAAGGAATACTGCTTCCCCGGTCCTGTTGACCCCATAACCAGCGTCACATCTTTCTTTCGCTGCCCTGGATGCCACATCGCGGGGTACCAGGTTGCCAAATGCAGGATATCTGCGTTCCAGATAGTAGTCCCGTTCCTCTTCAATCAACTGTAGCGGTTTTAACCTGCCTTCCCGAATTGCCTGTGCATCTTCAAGTCGTTTTGGCACCCAGATCCTGCCATCGTTCCGCAGGGATTCAGACATCAGGGTTAATTTGGATTGGTGTTCCCCGGAAACCGGAATACATGTTGGATGTATTTGCGTGAAACAGGGATTGGCAAAATAGGCCCCCCTCCGGTGCGCCCGCCAGGCCGCCATAACATTGCTGCCCATGGCATTGGTAGAAAGGAAAAATACGTTCCCATAGCCACCGGTGGCAAGCACGACCGCGTGCGCAGAATGACGTTCTAATTCACCGTTGACGAGGTTCCTGGCAATAATTCCCCTGGCTTTGCCATCCACCAGTACCAGATCCAGCATTTCATGCCTGTTGAAGGCCTTGATCTTCCCGCGGTTTATCTGCCTGTTCATTGCTGCATAGCACCCCAGTAACAGTTGCTGCCCTGTCTGCCCTTTGGCATAAAAGGTACGGGAAACCAACACCCCCCCAAAGGAGCGGTTATCCAATAATCCCCCGTATTCCCTTGCAAATGGAACCCCTTGTGCCACACATTGGTCTATGATGTTCACAGATTCCTCTGCCAGGCGGTATACATTGGCCTCCCGGGACCTGTAATCACCTCCCTTGATTGTATCATAAAATAGCCTGTAAGCACTGTCGCCATCACCCTGGTAGTTTTTTGCTGCGTTGATACCTCCCTGAGCTGCAATGGAATGCGCCCTCCGGGGTGAATCCTGGTAACAGAAAGTCTTTACATTATAGCCTAATTCCGCCAGTGTGGCCGCAGCGGATCCCCCTGCAAGGCCGGTGCCTACCACGATGATATCGATATTCCGCTTATTGGCAGGATTGACCAGATGAATCTCATTCTTGTGTTTGGTCCACTTGTCGGCCAGGGGCCCTGAAGGAACTTTGGAGTCTAGGTTGCCCATAATCAATGCGTAATAGGGTTAAAATGATGGTATAAGGCAATAAATATAAAGCCCAGGGGAATAAGTATGGCATATGCCCTCGTAGATATACGGAGTGCACGGTTGAATATATTGCTAACCCCCAGGGTTTGGAAGGAGGATGCAAATCCATGCCATAAATGCAGCGCCAGTAATACGAATGACACAACATATACTACCGTTCTCCAGAAGGGTTCAAATTTTTCTACTGTTTCCACATAATAACGAGTTGGATCTTCGGGATTTCCTGCTATATATTTAAAGGCCATTTCGTGTATCCAGAAATCATACATATGCAAGCCAATGAAAGCCAGTACCACCAGGCCGGTGATGATCATATTCCTGGACATCCAGGAGGAATTTGCACTGCCCCTGAATCGCTGATATTTAATGATCCGTGCCTTGTTATTCTGAATTTCCAATACAACGCCCATCACAAAATGAATGATCACCCCAGCTATCAGGATTGGCTGAAAGACGAATTGTACAAGGGGATTGTATCCCATGAAATGCGACCAGGAATTAAATGTATCCGGCGCAATAACGGATGTGATATTGATCGTAAAGTGCTGTGCAAGAAAAATGACCAGAAAAAGGCCCGACAAGGCCATGACAATTTTTCTGGCAATTGAAGATTTTATCAATCCACTCATAAAGGTTAGTTTATTGGACGGTTACTAAATTAGGCCATCGGACCGTCTTTAACAAACTTTAGGTTTGATTAGTAAACCAATTATCCATATTCCCACATATTGTATCTGAGTCGGTAAAACCGGACTGCCTAACCCCGCAATACGAGGGAAGTTAAGGTGGGCTACGGTATGATAAAACCCTGGCGGGTGTAATTTCGGGCGACTGTTTGGTGAGATACCCTTTTTTGACCGATATTAGGGCGGTGCAACGATATACCAACTGCTGATTAATTCCCGCCCATGGCAGGCAGGCCCTTGTGAGATGTCTATGGTGAGATAGAGTTTATAGCCAATATGCAACATAAAATGAAGGTAGGAAATGAAAATAAAGAGATTATTATCAGGAATGAAGCGGTAGCGCCCGGTACTTCCCGACTCCTGAAGATCAGTATTGACAGGCTTCCCACAGGCACCCTGATCGATATCCCGGTTTATGTTTTCAATGCCAAAAAACCAGGCCCTGTAATTCTGGTGCAGGCAGGGTTGCATGGCGACGAGATAAATGGGATAGAGATCGTCCGGCGCATGCTTCAGAAGAAGTACTTTAAAGTCTTAAAAGGGGCTATTATCGCCGTACCCATCCTGAATGTCTATGGATTTATACATTATACAAGGGATGTTCCTGACGGCAGGGATGTAAACAGAAGTTTCCCGGGAACCAAATCGGGTTCCATGGCCAGCCGCATTGCCTATTATTATACCTCTGAAATCCTGGCACAGATCGATTTCGGCATCGATCTCCATACTGGTGGGGCCCTGAGGGAGAATTTCCCGCAGGTGCGGTTTACCCTGAATGACGCCACGAGTAAGCACCTTGCGGATGCCTTTAATGCCCCGTTTACTTTTCCGTCCCGACTTATACCAGGCTCTTTCAGGAATGCGGCGCATAAAATGGGGAAGCCCACCATTGTCTATGAGGCAGGAGAGAGCATGCGATTTAATGGCTCCGGTATCAAGGAAGGCATACAGGGGATATTGAACATAATGAAGCATTATGGGATGATCCGGAAAATTGACCCTGAATTTCAGGAACCTAACGATACGCGGTATCTGGAAGTGCGCCGGTGGCTGCGCGCGCATACGGCGGGGATGTTTATCCCGGAGATCACCAATGGTTGTGCGGTCAGAAAAGGCCAGGCCCTGGGATTTATAACAGATACATACACCACCCACCATAAAAAAATTAAGGCCCCTTTTGACGGGCATATCATCTCCATCAACCACCAGGCTGTTGTCAGCCAGGGGGATGCCCTATTCCATATCGGCAAGTAGGTTGATTACAGTAAATATTGACACCAGCTAAAGCCCATGGGGCAACCCAGGAGATCGATTTCCATTGGTTTACAAACCGGATGGTCTGCCAGGGAGCATCTTTCCCGCAATACTAACGGCCCTCTTGCCCCCTACCGTCAAAATGCACCCTTTATCTGCATTAGTTGCTGGAAGGGCCAATCCCGGAAATCAACGACATACCATCCGGTCTGTTTATCCGGATATGGCCAAAAAGGCGAATTTTCATCTATAGCCTGACCACTATAGCCGGTCTATTGCTACTTTATTGTGCTTTAATCTCAAAGGCGGTAATTTCAGTAGTCCCGTTCCCGGAAATCTCAACTTCATACTTTCCCTCGGGGAGGTAGGTCTTTCCATTCCCGGCTTCCTTTAATTCTTTTTTGTTCTTCCTTTGGAAATCCTGCTGTCCTTTTTTGGAAAAGGCAAGGTCATAGGACATAATATTCAATCCTTTATCTGCAACTACCTCGGTTTCGCTGACCACAATATTGTCCGGGGTTTTGACCCGGGCCGTATAGGTTGTGGTCAAATTTGAATAAAAGACCACATCGAGTCCGGGGGTGTTGGGTTTGCCCCAGTTACTAAACGAATTGCCCCATCTTCCTGAATAATTGATGTTCTCCAGCGGATATACATACAGGGCTTTTTGCAATACTTCCGGCTTTAGTTGTTCAATCTGGGAAATGTCTGCCTTATAGATCCCCCTGCCATGGGTGCCAACCAGTAAATGTTTTGCGCTGCCCTGTATGGCCAGGTCATGGACCGCCACATTTGGGATACCATCCTGGAAAAGCTGCCAGGAATCCCCCCGGTCCACGGAAGCATAGAGGCCGTTATCAGTACCAACAAATAGCAGGTTTTCGTTATGTGGATCTTCTATGATAACATTAACCGGGGAAGCCGGGATATCAGCTGCAATATTTTTCCAGGTGGCTCCAAAATCATCGCTGAGATAGATATAGGGCGTGAAATCATCCCAGCGATACCCGTTGAGGGTTGCGTATACCCTTTCCTTCTGATGCCCGGAGGCTATCACACGACTCACCCAAAGTCCAGCCTTTTGTATATTCATCACAGCCTCCCCTGGGCGGTTTATATTTTTGCCAACCTCCTTCCAGCTGCCGCCACCGTCCTGGGACATATGGATAAGCCCATCATCACTTCCGGTATAAAGCAGCCCGAATTTAAAAGGGGATTCCGAGATGGTGCTAAGGGTCCCGTACGCCACATTCCCGCTCATACCCCCCCGGGTCAAGTCGTCCGAAATAGCTTCCCAATCATCTCCCTGGGTGAGGGAGCGATGGAGTTTGTTGCCTCCCAAATAGAGGATATCCTGGTTGTGGGGAGACAATAAAATGGGGGTCTGCCAGTTAAATCGGTATGGCGCCTCCCCCAATTCATGTTTGGGCTGAATGGACGTGCGTTGATCTTTATCGAGGTTAAGGCGGTAATAGTTTCCAAATTGAAAACCGGTATAAACCATTGCGGCGTTTCGGATATCCACCTGCACCTGCATACCATCACCGCCCAGTATGGATTTCCACGGATGATGGCCACTTTGCTGCCAGCCGGTGTCCTGTTCGGCGTTGTGCGGGCCCATCCAAACCCCATTGTCCTGCAAACCCCCATATACATTGTAAGGCTTTTGGTTATCCACAGCAATGGCATAGAATTGTCCCACTGAGGTGGAATTCAGTTTACTCCAGTTAGCGCCGTCATCGTAAGTCATGTTAAGGCCCCCATCGTTTCCGTTGATAAGGTGCCCCGGCATGGAAGGATCAACCCAAAGTGCCTGGTGATCTGCATGAACATTATCCCCATCCATGGACGTATAGGTACGGCCCCCGTCCCCCGATTTTATTAAAGGAACCCCAAGCAAGTAAATCTTTTCCTTATTTGCATTGTCTACACGAACTTCTCCGAAATAATATCCATAGCTGAAATACAGGTCGTCCAAATATTTTTCATTCATCTTTTTCCAGGTCAGGCCCCCGTCCTCACTACGATATACCTCGGCCCCCACAACAGGGGTATCAAATAGTAAAGTATTGGCGTCCTCAAGGTATTTTGCCAGTTCGATGGGCCTTACGGCCCCACTTCGCACCATTGGCTTTACGTTTGCTGCATTGTACTTTTCCGGGAACCCGTTCGTTTTCAGGAATTCATTGAGTTTATCATCATCAAGTTTAAGAAAAGCTTCAACTGACATCGTTTTAAAATCATCTTTTTTCAGACCTTCTTTGGATTCCTCTATTTCCTTATCCCGGCGGTTCTGGTTATCGACCAACGCATATATGGTATTCTCGTCATACGCATCCAGCCCTATCCTGCCGATGCCTTCCCCAGTTGGAAAACCACTCTCTGGCGTAGAAACCTTGCTCCAGGTTGTTCCGCCATCAAGGCTTTTATAGATGGACGATCCGGCACCATTACCTGTAAAATTCCATGCTTTCCGATCTTTTTCCCATGTTGCAGCCCATTGGGTCCCAAAATTGCCCGGGGCATGTATCAGGTCTATGACACCTACCGTATTGCTGATAAAAAGTGTCCGGTTCCATGTTTTGCCGCCATCCGTTGTCTTATAAACCCCCCGCTCTTCATTCGGGGAATACAGGTGGCCTGTAACGCCCACCACAACCTCGTCGCCATTTTTCGGGTTGATGGCGATACTCCCGATATGGTGTGAATCCGGCAATCCCATATTCTGCCAGGTCTGTCCTTTATCCGTGGATTTCAGGATGCCAATACCAGCATAGGAGGATCTCGAAGAATTATTCTCGCCTGTCCCAATCCAGATCGTACCTGATTGCCAATCCACCGCTATATCACCCACATTTTGTGTGGGGGAATTATCCATCAGAGGGGTAAATGAAGTCCCGTTGTTTGCGGTATACCAAAGACCACCGGAGGCATATCCTACATAGAATTCTACCGGGTTGACCGGATTGGCATCAATATCCACTACACGACCACTCATAATGGTAGGGCCAATATTTTTGAATGGGATATTTTTGAAGAGGGATTCTTCCCCCATTTGCTGCTTCCTCGCTATGGCTTCCTTTAATTCAATTGTGGAAGTAGTACCCGGTTGGCCCAGGATAAAAGATGTACTTAAAATCAACACAAGGAAAAGTAGTGGCTTGAACATGGAATTATTTTTAAAGAGTCGTCGAATTTAGGAATTTGAATCTGCTTTCCGAAAAATATAATTTGCCGGGATTCCGTATCATCTTTCAAAAGATAGCGTATCCACCGGTATTTTGAGCCCCTTTTTTTGATGGGGTGTAATCTCATTTGGCTATTTTTGGGTAAATTCAGATTACATGAAATACGAGCCTATCAGCAGCGGTTTATTTATAAAAAACCGCAGGAAATTCATGCAGCGTATGCAACCTGCCAGTATTGCAGTTTTTAACTCCAATGATATTTATCCCATAAGTGCAGACAGTACAATGCCTTTTCAACAACACCGTGATCTTTTTTACCTGAGTGGGGTAGACCAGGAGGAAAGCATGTTATTGTTGTTTCCAACTGCCCTGGATAATAAAAACAGGGAAGTCCTGTTTGTTCGGGAAACCAATGAGCACATTGCGGTCTGGGAAGGTGAAAAATTAACAAAGCAACGGGCAACCGAGGTCTCTGGAATTGCGACAGTCCATTGGCTGACAGATTTTGACAAGGTTTTCTTCAACCTGATGACGGAAGCGGAAACCATTTATTTCAACACCAACGAGCACTACCGGCAGGCCGTTGAAACCCAAACCCGGGAAGACCGGTTTATTCTGAAATGCAAAAGGGATTACCCGGCACACCGGGTGGCGAAAAGCAATCCGATCTTACAGGAGCTAAGGGGCGTAAAGGAAGCTGAAGAACTGGCCCTGATGCAGACAGCCTGCGATATTACAGCGAAAGGATTCCGAAGGGTGCTCGGATTTACCAGGCCCGGAATTTGGGAATACGAACTGGAGGCCGAATACCTGCACGAATTTGTCCGGAACAGGTCCAGGGGGTTTGCCTATACCCCTATCATCGCCTCCGGGAATAATGCCAATGTTTTGCATTATGTTGAAAACAACAACCAGTGCCAGGACGGGGACTTGATATTGATGGATGTAGCCGCGGAATATGCAAACTATTCCAGCGACATGACCAGGACCATCCCGGTCAACGGCCGCTTTACCAGGCGGCAGCGGCAGGTATATGATGCCGTGTTGCAGGTGAAGAAAGAGGCTACTAAAATGCTTGTGCCAGGGACGTTGTGGGCCGAATATCACAAGGAAGTAGGGAAGATAATGACTTCCGAACTCCTGGGGTTAAGTCTCCTGGATAAGGCCGACATCCAGAAGGAGGACAAGGACTGGCCGGCATACAAAAAGTACTTCATGCACGGTACCAGCCATCATATCGGCCTGGACACGCATGACTACGGCCCGTTGAAAACCCACATGAAGGCCAACATGGTCTTTACGGTAGAACCGGGGATCTATATTCCGACGGAAAAAATGGGAATCCGATTGGAAGACGATGTGGTGATACAGGAAAGCGGGGCGCCCTTTAACCTGATGCGGGAAATTCCTATAGAGGCCGAAGAGATCGAAGCATTGATGGCGGGTTCTTAGAGGCCAGGCGCACATTTAATCAAAAGAATTCCTCTGTGCTTTTGCCCCGGGGCACCTCTCTTCTGAAGAGGTCGAAACCGCATTAGCGGTTGTGGGTGGGGAGAAATTCTTTATTCCGCGACTGGCGGATTGCGTTTAAGGAAGGAATTTGTGATGGCAAATGTTAGCAGGGCCGGAAGGACCCAACCCAAACTGAGCGCACTGAAAGGGATTAATCTTTGTATACCCTTAATGGATTCCCCTAACCCCAGGCTGCCCAGGAAATCAGGAATACTGAAAACGATGGTGACCAATACCACAGTCCTGAAAACAATAGGGGGGGCAAACCGCGCAGGTACCACGTTGAGCAGGATCAGGACAATGGTTATGGGATAGGCAAACATCAGAGCCGGCAAGGCTACCGCTATGATATACTCCACATTGAACTGGCCCATCAGTACCCCTATTATACAGGCCGCTATCGCGGTAAGGGTATAAACCCCGGGCGAGTCTGATGCCCGGGAACTTACAAAGTCAGCTGTACCCGTCACAATACCTACAGCCGTAGTAAAACACGCCAGGCTAACCAGGATACTCAGCATGTAATTGGCTGAATTGCCCAAGGTTGCCTTGCTGATCCCGGTAAGTAATGCAGTACGGCTGATTGCCGGATCAAATTGCGATTCAACAAGCGCTCCCGTTAAAATGAGGCCGGCATAGATGAACAACAGAGCCAGGCCTGCCATCCATCCGGCCCGCGAGATCAATCTTCGTTTGTCAGCATAGTGGGTATCTTTCAGTTTCAGATTGATGGATATAATGATCACGGCTCCAACTACAACGGCCCCGATGGCATCAAAAGTTTGATACCCTTCCAGGATGCCATGGGAAAAGGGGCTTGGCAGGGAACTCCCGCTAAAGGAAAATGGAAAAAGGAATATGCCAATCCCAATCATCAGGAGCAGGATCAAAATGATGAGGGGTGTCAATAGCTTGCCGATTATAGTTACTATTTTAGATCGGTTCAGTACAACGGCCAGTACCAGGGCAAAATAGAGGATGCTGGTGAGGATGGCCGGACTCTCAAAAAAGGGATGTATTGCAATTTCATGGGTAACGGAAGCCGTTCGGGGAGATGGCAGGGTTATGGAGATTGCATAGATTGTATAACAGTAGACCACACTGAATGCCGGAGAGACTTTATTTGCAAAATGATACATGGTGCCCTGCAACCGGGCATGCGCAAGGATGCCCAAAATAGGTATAAAAACCGCGGAAATACAAAATCCCAGTGCTACAAGCCACCAAAGCTCGCCCGACTTAATTCCAAGTTGTGGGGGAAGGATGAGGTTACCGGCACCAAAGAAGAGTGAGAATAAGGCAAAAGCGGTAACAAGTGTGAGTTTGGTCTTAGGCATCGGTCGAAATTGTGGCGAAAGATAACAGAAAAAACTATTCAGGAGTAGATGCTGTTCACCGAAGGATCGTTACCGTTGACCGAAAAAACATTCATTCATCGAATATTTGTTAAAAATAGCGTATGATACCCAATAAACCTGGCAGGATAGCCGTTGTTAAATTAAAGTGATACGCAAACATCCCTTTTAGACCAAATCCCAAGTTTAACCAGCATTTACGGTCCCCAAACCTTACCAATGCACCCTAAAAACCTACGTCATGATAAAAATATTTTGCAATATTTTTGGGCACCACTACTCCGTTTCAAAGAAAGTTACCCTGCATATTAAGGAGTATAAATGTATTCACTGCGGAAAACGGGTAACTACCGATGTTAGCGGAAATCTATCCGTATTGACACCAGAGTTACAGGAAATCAACGATACCCTTGAAAATTTATACCAGAAAAGGCATGGAGCTGCCCATCAGCAGGTAGCCTGATTATTTGTTAAAAGAATTCCAGCCCTGTGCAGTTAACGGACTTTTAAAATTATTCCTGGAAATTAAGAAAGCACCCTCATTCTCTTCGGTCATGTGCCCCACGACAGTCAGATTGGGATTGCCCTTAATTTTCGGGAATTCTTTTTGGTCAATAGTAAACAATAATTCGTAGTCTTCCCCCCCGCTTAGAGCCACCAGGGTGCTGTCTATCCGGAATTCCTCACATCCCGAAATAACGGAAGGGTCCAGAGGCAATTTATCCTCATACACATTACATCCCACTTTACTTTGCCTGCACAAATGAAGGATCTCGGATGATAAGCCATCACTTATATCAATCATCGATGTGGGCCGCACCTGTAGTACCTCAAGCAGCTCAATAATATCTGTCCTGGCTTCCGGTTTTAACTGACGCTCTACAAGATAAGTGTACGGGGTTAAGTCGGGTTGGTTTTCCGGGTTCACCTTAAAGACTGCCTTTTCCCTTTCCAGTACCTGCAGCCCCAAATAGGCCGCTCCGAGATCACCGCTCACAACAAGGAGGTCATTGGCTTTCGCCCCACTTCTATAGACAATTTGAGGGGCATCGGCCTGCCCGATAGCCGTAATGCTGATCAGCATCCCCTTGGATGAGGAGGTGGTATCCCCCCCGACAAGGTCTACCTTATATTTTTTGGCCGCCAGGCCAATGCCTTCATAAAGTTCCTCCAACGCCTCGACGGGGAAGCGGTTGGAAACGGCAATGGAAACCATTATCTGGGTAGGTCTGGCATTCATAGCACTGATATCACTTAGGTTTACAACTACCGCTTTATAGCCCAGGTTTTTCAATGGCATATAACTAAGGTCAAAATGGACACCCTCAATAAGGAGGTCCGTTGAGATCACCGCCTGCTTATCCTTGAATTGAATTACCGCAGCGTCATCCCCGATTGCCTTTACAGTGGATTTCAGGGCTGGCTTAAAGTTGTGGGTAAGGTGCTCAATCAGCGCAAATTCTCCCAATTCCTCCAGGGAAGTCCTGGATGGTTTCTTGTCTTCGAACATTTGGCAAAAATACGGAGATAGGATTTATATCTTATCTTTAACTGAAAAAGAATCCGGGTCTTACAAAATAAGCTGCTATGCAAAAATCGTGCTTTCTTATAATCTTAGCCTGCCTGCTTATCGCCTGTTCAAAAAATGATCCCCCTCCCGCTGACCCTTCGGATACAGGGGGTACACCCATAGTTGATGACGATGTTGTTACTGGTTTTACACCTTGTGAAAGCGGGATGGCCGGGGAGTATCCCTGCAACGGATATGACCTGTTGGCACATGTGCCACTGAGCGTGATGTCCGCAGCCTCAGCAAATGATATTTGGGGTTGGACCGATCCGGAAGGGGGCAGGGAGTATGCCCTGATCGGCCTGGACAACGGCACCGCCTTTGTGGATATCACAGATACAGAACAGCTGACCTACCTCGGGAAACTGCCTACCGCCACGGAGAACAGTGCATGGCGCGATATTAAAGTGTACCGGGGCCATGCGTTTATCGGCTCCGAAGCGGCCGGCCATGGAATGCAGGTATTCGACCTCGCCAAATTGAGGGACGTTGCCAATCCCCCGGCAATCTTTACGGAAGATGCACTGTATTCAAACATTGGGACTTCACACAATATTGTCATCAATGAAAGTACCGGATTTGCCTATCCGGTGGGTACCGCCAGGGATGATATGTATGCCGGGGGCGTTCATTTTGTTGATATTAGTGACCCCAAAAACCCAACCGCAGCGGGCGGGTATGGCGGCATGGGTTATACCCATGACGCACAGGTGGTAACCTATAACGGTCCGGATCCGGATTATACCGGGAGGGAAATCTTTATAGGGTCCAATGAAACGCAGGTTGTTATTATTGATGTGACTGATAAAGCAAACCCCATCAGCATATCTTTTTTTCAGTATAGCAATGTGTCATACGCTCACCAGGGGTGGCTGACAGATGACCAGCGATTCTACCTGCAGGGTGATGAAGTGGACGAACTCAATTTTGGGTTTAACTCGCGCACCCTTATTTTCGACTTAACAGACCTCGATGCCCCGGTATTGCACACCACTTATATAGGACCAACCCCGGCTATAGACCATAACGGGTATGTAAAGGGCGATCAGTTTTTTCTTGCCAACTACAGTGCTGGGGTCCGGGTTGTGGATATTTCCGGTATTGAAGATAAAACCATTACAGAAGCAGGGTACTTTGATACGTTGCCAGCTACGAATATCCCTTCCTTCAATGGGGTATGGAGTGTATATCCTTTTTTCGAAAGCCGGAAGATCATCGTCAGCGATATTGAATCAGGCCTTTTTATAATCGGGAAATCTAACTGAACCCCATGAAATTTAAGCTCCTCCTCCTGGTTTGTTTAAGTGGTATTTCCTGTTCCAGGGATGCGATTCATCCACTTGGGGAAACGACTATGGAAGAGCCGGGCTTTAAGGGTACTTTAAACCGGATCCGGAATTTTGGAGGTTCGGGTAATGAGGCAGGCCAATCCATGATCAATACCTCGGATGGCGGTTATGCCGTCCTGGGATTCAGCAATAGCATCGATGGGGATATCAAAGACCAGTCTATGCCGGATGCCGATTACTGGTTGCTAAAATTCAATGCTGAGGGGGAAATGGAATGGAACAGGACCTACGGGGGCAGTAAAGATGACAGGGGACAATCCATTATACAAACACGGGATGGGGGGTATGCTCTTGTGGGTTACGCGATGAGCGCCGATGGAGATGGCAGCCAAAATGAAGGGTTCCATGACAACTGGATTTTAAAACTTGATGCGGCAGGGAATATCGAATGGGAAAGGAGCTATGGTTTTGCCGGGCATGACCATTCCTATGACATCCTGCAAACGGATGACGGCGGTTTTTTCTTTGTCGGGTTTTTAGACGTCGTGGCATCCGGCGGGGAAGGGGGCGCCAAAGGATATTCGCAGACATTGCATGGGGTGGGTGAATTTTGGGGGATCAAGATTGATGCAGAAGGCAATCTGGAGTGGAGGCGGTATTTCGGAGGGACCAATAACGACCGGGCTCATGCCGTAGCGCTTGCCCGTGACGGGGGTTTTGTCATGACAGGATTCAGCGAAAGCGATGATGCCATTTCAGTTACCAAAGGGAGCTATGATTTCTGGGTTTTAAAGATTGATTCCCGGGGGGAGTTAATGTGGGACCGGAGGTTTGGAGGTTCAGGGATCGATATTTCCTATGATATTACAAATACCGATGATGGTGCCTATGTCATTACAGGGCATACTTATAGTACGGATACGGATGTGACCGGCAACCATGGGGGATCAGACCTCTGGCTTATAAAGGTGGATGATACGGGGCAGCTGATATGGGGACACACTTTCGGAGGAACCGGTTTTGATATGGGAAGAAGTGTCAGCCAGGGCAGTGACGGGGGTTTTATAATAGCGGGAAATTCGAGAAGCGGGGATGGTGACCTCATAGCCAATGAGGGTGAAAATGATATCTGGCTGTTAAAGACCGATTCGGAAGGGAATATGGTATGGCAGCAGTCTTTTGGGGGGGCTGACCTGGATTTTGGGTATAGTGCAATCGAAAACACCCGCGGGATCCTCCTGGTCGGGGAAAGCTCCAGTGATGCCCTGCTAACCCTGCAGAATATAGGACGTTCAGACCTTGTTATCCTGGAGATCGACTGACACTTTGTTTTAAACTATTGGTATTCCAGCAGATTATCCCGTTTTACTTTCATACAAACCCAAGAATCATATACTTTTTTTGGCTATCCATGGTATATCCTGGTTCCAGCCTTTCATTCCTGTAGAAAACAAAGGAAAAATCGATAGCCGATTAAATGGAACCAAAGATGGAAAGGGGTGAAATTGATAAGGCAGGGGAACAAAGGGAGGTGGATACCGAAATTGATAAAAGAGTAGATGAAATAGGGGAGGATAATTAACTGCCTTTTGTTGAGGGGAAATTATCCAGCTATCAGCAGGAACGGGGAATAACGATGCCCTCATACATTTCTGGCGTTAATCGCTGCCGTGATTGTTTACTTCCCGTGGCGTTTGCCGGATAGAAGAACCCTATGCCCGTATGCGTTATATTAATGTTAGGAATTGCGGTTAAACCCTACTAATACCCTATATTTGTAATCTATTTAGAATAATACCAAATAAGAATGATACAAGTTTCGGAAACTGCTAAGCAGCGGGTTATCAACCTCATGACTGAGGAAGGTTTTGACGCCTCCAGGGACTATGTTCGGGTAGGCGTTAAAAGCGGTGGATGCAGCGGCCTGTCTTATGAATTGAAATTCGACACCAAGGCTGATGAGACCGATAAGGTTTTTGAAGATAATTCTGTGCGGATCATTGTGGATAAGAAAAGTTTTCTTTACCTGGCCGGGACCATTCTCGAATATTCCGGGGGGCTTAACGGGAAGGGTTTTGTCTTTAATAATCCCAATGCACAGCGTACCTGTGGTTGTGGTGAAAGTTTTTCGCTATAACCCAATCCCCGGCAGAAATCAGAAACCCTTAGGGCAATTTTAATAATCAGGAGGAACGCATGAAGATGATTTGTTTAACAGCTAAAAATATCCCCGCCACATAGCGGGGCCAGAAAGCTATGGCATATACTGAAGAACAATTAAAAAAGGAACTGGAAACCAAGGAGTATCAATATGGTTTTTATACCGATATTGAATCGGACACCTTCCCCATTGGCCTTAATGAAGATATTGTACGGGCTATTTCCCTCAAGAAGGAGGAACCGGTATGGATGACCGAATGGCGGCTTGAATCCTTCAGGGCATGGAAGGACATGACCGAGCCGGAATGGGCCAACATACGGTATAAGAAACCTGATTTCCAGAATATTTCATACTACTCAGCCCCCAGCAAAAAGCCGAAGTATAACAGCCTGGATGAGGTGGATCCGGAATTGCTTGAAACGTTCAAAAAACTGGGAATCTCCCTGGACGAGCAAAAAAAGCTGTCAGGGGTTGCGGTTGATATTGTCATGGATTCAGTTTCAGTTGCCACCACCTTTAAAAAAACCCTGGGGGAAAAGGGGATCATTTTCTGCTCTATCTCCGAAGCAATCCGGGAACACCCGGAACTGGTAAAAAAATACATTGGCAGTGTGGTACCCCAGAGGGATAACTTCTATGCCGCCCTTAATTCTGCGGTTTTTTCAGACGGATCCTTTTGTTATATCCCAAAAGGTGTGCGCTGCCCCATGGAGTTGTCAACCTACTTCAGGATAAACCAGGCAGGCACCGGCCAGTTCGAAAGAACCCTTGTTATTGCTGACCAGGGAAGTTATGTAAGTTACCTGGAAGGATGTACGGCACCTTCCCGCGATGAGAATCAGCTCCATGCGGCTGTTGTGGAACTGATAGCACTCGATGGGGCTGAAATCAAATACTCAACGGTACAAAACTGGTACCCCGGGAACAAGGAAGGCCGCGGGGGGGTATACAATTTTGTCACCAAAAGGGGATTATGTGAGAAAAAAGCAAAAATATCCTGGACCCAGGTAGAAACAGGTTCTGCCATCACCTGGAAATATCCATCCTGTATCCTGAAAGGGGATCACTCTATCGGGGAGTTTTATTCCATCGCAGTGACCAACAACCATCAGCAGGCAGATACAGGGACCAAGATGATCCATCTCGGAAAAAATACGAGGAGTACCATTATTTCCAAGGGAATCTCTGCCGGGAGATCACAGAATAGTTACAGAGGACTGGTACAGGTCAGCAGCCGGGCAGAGAATGCACGGAATTTCTCGCAATGCGATTCTTTATTGATGGGGAATGACTGCGGGGCGCATACCTTTCCCTATATAGAAGTAAAGAACAAATCGGCCCAGATTGAACACGAAGCCACTACCAGTAAGATTGGGGAAGATCAGATATTTTACTGCAACCAGCGCGGCATTCCCACTGAAAAGGCCATTGCGCTTATAGTGAATGGGTTCAGCAAGGAGGTATTGAATAAATTGCCGATGGAATTTGCCGTGGAAGCCCAGAAATTATTGGAGATCAGCCTGGAAGGTTCGGTTGGATAGTTAAAATTTTCAATGCAATGATGAGGAAAATCTTAGGATTTATACTGCTGTTGACCATTTTTGCCTGCAAGGAAGGTAAAAAGCAAAGCGATCCGGTTGCCACAACTGTTGCTATGGAAAAACCGGAACTGAAGCTCTACACCTTCAGCGGGGGCACCGTTATGGTAAATAATCTGGAACTGTTTTCCCTGGACTCGGTTTATAAGGGACAGCAAAAAGAATTTGCAAACGCCTACTACGTTATTGTCCATCCCAAAGGAAATCTGATGTGGGATGCGGGATTGCCCGAAGCACTGGTGGGCCAGCCCGAACCCTATACCTCCCCGGATGGCAATTTCACTGTATCCCGAAAGGATTCCATGGTCAATCAGCTTAAGAAAATCGGGTTCACCCCTTCAGATATATCCTATATCGCACTTTCCCACACCCATTTTGACCATAGTGGCCATGCCAACGCAGTAAAGGATGCCACCTGGCTGGTACAGGGAGCCGAATACGATTATATAACCGGTGAAGAGTCACAAAAAAACAATACCGATAGCTATAACGCCATAAAAGCATTGCAGACAGTACAGCGGTTGAGTGGGGATTTTGATGTGTTTGGTGATGGGAGTATTATTTTGAAGTCCATGCCAGGGCATACACCCGGGCACCAGGTATTGTTCCTTGACCTCCCTGTACACGGCCCTACCCTATTATCCGGGGATATGTACCACTTGAATGAGAACAGGGAATACAAAAGGGTTCCGAAATTTAATTCCAGTATACCGGAGACCCTGGCCAGCATGGAGGCATTTGAAGCCTTTGCCCGGGAAACTAATGCAAAAGTATATTTACAACACCAAAAAGAAGATTTTGATAAGATGCCAGTGGCACCGAATTATTTAAAATAGAAGAAAGATGCTAGTAATCAAAGACCTGCACGCAGGGGTAGAAGGTAATGAAATATTAAATGGTATTAACCTGGAGATCAAAGCCGGGGAAGTCCATGCGATCATGGGCCCGAATGGATCGGGTAAAAGTACGCTTGCTTCTGTAATTGCGGGGAAGGAAGAGTTTGAGGTAACCCAGGGAAAGATATTCTTTGAAGGGGAAGACCTGGATGATTCCGCACCCGAGGAAAGAGCACATAAAGGAATTTTTCTTTCTTTTCAGTATCCGGTTGAAATCCCGGGGGTCACAGTTACCAATTTTATGAAAACGGCCATCAATGAGTCCAGGAAAGCGCGCGGGCAGGAAGATATGCCGGCCAATACCATGTTGAAAAAGATCCGCGAGAAATCTGAAATGCTCAATATTGACCGTAAGTTTTTATCGCGCTCCCTCAATGAAGGTTTTTCAGGGGGGGAGAAGAAGCGGAATGAAATATTCCAGATGGCCATGCTGGAGCCCAAACTGGCCATCCTGGATGAAACGGATTCAGGATTGGATATCGATGCACTCCGCATTGTTGCAGATGGAGTCAATAAACTGCGGAATAAAGACAATGCTGTTATCCTGATTACCCATTACCAAAGGCTTTTAGAATATATCATCCCGGATTTCGTCCATGTATTGCACGAGGGAAGGATAGTGAAGTCGGGCACCAAGGAACTCGCGCTGCAACTGGAAGAAAAAGGGTACGATTGGCTTAAAAATGAAACTGTGGTATAACAGGTGGAAGATGCCACTAACTGAACACTCATACAATGGATTTAAAAGATAAATTGGTTTCCTCCTTTCTCGCATTTGAGGACAATATAGATGTGGAACATCCGGTTCATGACATCCGAACTGAAGCCATCAAAAAATTTGAAAGCAGGGGTTTTCCAACCAAAAAACAGGAAGCCTGGAAATACACCTCCCTTAGCAGTTTGTTAAAGGTGGACTTCAGTATTTTCCCAAAAGAGGAAAACACCCTGGAGTACCGGGATGTGAAGAAATATTTCCTGCATGATATCGATACTTATAAAATTGTATTCATAGACGGTATTTACAGTTCGTACCTTTCAGAAACCACCCATGACGGGGTGGATATCTGCCTTATGAGCGCGGCCCTGACCAAACCCATGTATAAACAGGTAATCGAAGTGTATTTTAATAAGGCAGCCTCTGCCGATGAATCGCTTACCACCTTAAATACCGCTTTTAGCCGGGAAGGCGCCTATATCTACATCCCTAAAAACAAGGCACCTAAAAAACCGGTGGAAATCCTTCATTTTGCAACCGGTAACGAGGCCAGTTTGCTGTTGCAGCCACGGAACCTCATCGTGGTGGAGGAAAATGCGGAACTTCAGGTGATAGAAAGGCATCAAAGCCTTACCACTAATGAGGTATTCACGAATTCGGTCACCGAAATATTCGCCGCTAAAAATGCCATTGTGGATTATTACAAGCTTCAGAATAACCTCAAAAGTGCCTCCCTTATAGACAACACCTATATTTCGCAGAAGGATAGCAGTGAGGTCAGTGTCCATACCTTTTCCTTTGGGGGCAAGCTGACGCGCAACAACCTCAATTTTTATCAAAACGGGGAACATATAAATTCCATCCTGAAAGGCGTTTCAATTTTGGGGGAAAAGCAGCATGTAGACCATCATACACTGGTACACCACCTGCAACCAAATTGTAGGAGCCACCAGGATTACAAGGGTATCTACGGGGAGCAATCTACCGGTGTCTTTAACGGGAAGATCATCGTGGATAAACTGGCCCAGAAAACGAATGCCTTCCAGCAAAACAACAATGTCCTGATCAGTGACAAGGCTACGATCAACACCAAACCCCAATTGGAAATCTTTGCGGACGATGTTAAATGTTCACATGGATGTACCATTGGACAACTGGACCAGGATGCCTTGTTTTACCTGCGATCCAGGGGCATTCCCAAAAAAGAGGCAACTGCCCTTTTGATGTATGCTTTCTCAAACAATGTTCTGGAGAGCGTACGAATCCCTGAGTTAAAAGCACGGATCAATAAACTGGTCGCCACCAAACTGAACGTACGGTTGGGATTTGAGCTGTAGTATCCCTTGCTTTTCTGACAACTAAGCCCCACCCTTTTTATTACAGAATATGGGAATACAGAGCAAAAAGGAAGACGACGAAACCGGGGAAGCCACCTTCACCGCGTTCCCTGATATGATGGCAACCTACCGGTTCAACATTGAGGCAATCCGGGAAGACTTCCCAATCCTGCACCGGGAGGTAAACGGGTATCCCCTCGTATACCTGGATAATGCGGCTACCTCACAAACCCCACAACAGGTCATAGATGCCATTGTGGATTACTACCAGCATTACAATGCGAACATCCACAGGGGTGTCCATTCGCTTTCGCAGGAAGCTACGGATAAATATGAACAGGCCCGGGAAAAGATCCGGCGCCATTTCAACGCAGCCAAAAGTCAGGAAATCCTGTTTACTTCCGGAACCACGCATAGTATCAACCTTGTTGCACATGGTTTTGGGACCATCCTGGCCCAAGGGGATGAGATACTGGTATCCGCAATGGAACACCATAGCAATATTGTGCCCTGGCAAATGTTATGTGAACGCACCGGCGCAATTTTAAAGGTTATTCCGATGAACCAGGAGGGGGAATTGATCATGGAGGCCTATAAAAGGCTTTTGTCTGAACGTACCCGACTAGTTTTTTGCAACCACGTGTCGAATGCACTGGGGACAATCAACCCTATAAGGGAGATCATTGAAACAGCCCATAGTATAGGGGCAGCTGTTTTGATTGACGGAGCCCAGGCAGCACCCCACATCATAGCAGACATGCAGGCTCTGGATGTAGATTTCTATACCGTTTCCGCCCATAAAATGTGCGGGCCAACAGGAGTGGGCATATTATATGGGAAGGAAGAATGGCTCAACAGGTTACCGCCTTACCAGGGTGGGGGGGAGATGATCAGGGAGGTAACCTTTGAAAAAACGACCTATGCTGAATTACCGCATAAATTCGAAGCCGGGACGCCCAATATTTGTGGGGGCATAGCCTTTGGGGCAGCCCTGGATTATATGAATTCCATTGGTTTTAATGCTATTTCCCATTATGAGCAACAACTTTTGGAATATGCCACAAGGGAATTGCTGGGTATTGAAGGGCTGAAAATATATGGTACGGCCAAAGATAAGACGGCCGTAATATCGTTCAATATTGAAGGATTGCACCCCTATGATATCGGTACTATCCTGGACAAATTAGGCATTGCAGTGAGGACCGGACACCACTGTGCACAACCCGTAATGGATTTCTTTAAGATCCCGGGAACGGTTAGGGCCAGCTTCAGTTTCTATAATACAATGGAGGAGGTCAATAGTTTGGTGGCTGGTGTAAAAAAGGCAAAACAAATGCTTTCCTAAGAGTAGATCCCCATATCACTCCTTGGTGTTTCAGGGTTGTTGACTTTTTTGGAATTCACCGGCTCCCATAAAATAGTGCCGATGTACCTAAACAATATAAGAAACTCCTTACCATATTTTATAATTCAAACATTATCTTAATTATTTGTTAAAATAGCATATATTCGATAGTGACTAATAGTTAAATATCGAAACATGATAAAAGTATGTATTGGATTGGCTCTAGTTGCCTTGGTGGCCGTATCCTGCGAAAAAGACCAGGGCATTCCTGACCCGGGAGATTTGCAGGATGTTCAGGTAGACATGAGCGATTTTACATTGCTCGCCGATAGCGATGATATTACGGGTAAGCCGGCCGGATTCGCAGACAAGTGTGTGACCATGGAAAATTTGAAGTACCGTTTGCACAAGAATCCAGGCCTGGAGCAAAAGATGTATGATATTGAATATACTACCCGAAAGGCAATAGCCCTTAAAAGCAATGGAAGGGGAAAACCGGGAGGCGGGGGAGGTGGTGGAAGCACTCCACCTATCTATACCGGAGCGGTTACCATCCCTGTGGTAGTTAATATCATAGAAACCAGTTTCAAGGCAGTCACTGATGCACAAGTGACTTCCCAGATCAATATTTTAACAGATGATTTCAACCGCAACAATTCCAATGCAAGTTCTATACCTTCTGAATTTGCTGCGCTCAACTCGGATGTCAACATTACATTCAACCTGGACAGGGTTATCAGGAAAACATCTTCCAAATCATCCTGGGGCACCAATGATGCTATGAAATATGCGTCCCAGGGCGGGATTGATGCCACGGATACTTCCACTTATCTAAACATCTGGGTATGTGAAATTGGGGGAGGTATCCTTGGGTATGCGCAGTTCCCTGGCGGTTCTGAAACCACCGATGGAATTGTTATAGGCCCTAAATATTTTGGTGAAAGTACGGCCGGAGGCATTTATGGACATGGAAGGACCGCTACCCATGAAGTTGGTCACTGGCTTAATTTAAGACATATATGGGGTGATGGAAGATGCAACAGGGATGATTATGTTGCTGATACACCTAAGTCAGACAGGGCTAATTATAATTGCCCTTCCTATCCCACGGTGCACTGTAACAGCAATGACATGACAATGAATTATATGGATTATGTGCAGGATGATTGTATGTATATGTTTACCACCGGTCAAAATGACCGTATGAGGGCCCTTTTTGCGGCCGGTGGGGCACGGGAGCGTTTGGTCCAGTAACGACCCTTCTTAAAAACGGTATTAAAAAGGCGCCTTTCCAGGC
>JBGTLT010000228.1:0-9524 GCA_041743975.1 Zeaxanthinibacter sp. | reverse complement strand
CCCTTTTCGAGGCAACCCGACTGCCGGATGAAATCCGGATCAAAATCATCGATATCCCCACTGCCATCGGTCATGGAAAAGATAGGGGCATCCGCACAAACAGGAATAGCACTTCTGCAATCCGGGGAGTTTTGTGCTGCTGCCACAAAAACAAAAAGGAGCATGCAATACAAAAAACAATGTTGCACAGGCATATAAGAGTGGGGCTAACAATTTATATTCAATCATAAGTATAACTCAATCCACTTGGATTTAGTATGTTCCGGCGTTTAATAAAATGGGTGATACCTTTCCGGGAACGTCGCAAAACCTAGCGTTTGAGTACAAAGTGGTTCTGTATGTACTTGGCTTCCACAACGAGGCCCATGTTGTCTGTATAGCTAAGCTTGAACCAATAGTCGGATGAAGGCAAAAGTTGCCCATTATACGTCCCATCCCATCCCGGGAAATCCGCTTCCATTTGCTTCAGTAGTTTTCCATACCGGTCATACACTCTTACCACGGCATCCCTGAGCGTTGTAACCCCAATGACATGCCACAGGTCATTTACCCCGTCCCCGTTCGGGGTGAAGAACTTCGGGAAGCCTACAACCGTGATGGTTTCGGTAAGCATACCGCATCCCTTAGGGTCATTGACGGCAACGGTATGCATCCCCGGTGCTACATTTGAAAATATCCCTGAGTTTTGAAAGGGACCGGCATCCAGCTGAAATTCATACTCCCCTTCGCCTGCGGTCACGACTTCAACAGAATTATTGCGCTGGAGGTCTCCAATTATGATCCCGGAGATGGTCGGGGATTCAGAAACGATTACGGTAATGGTTGCTGTTGCGGTGCAGCTTAGCTGACCTTGTTGGTAATTGGTGGCGGTCAGTGTATAGGTCCCCCCCGCGGATACCACTATTGAGGGGGTATTCTCTCCGGAATCCCAGCTATAAACGAGCTGGGGATCGGGCGAAGAATCGCCAATGATTATTCCGCTGCTTTCATCGCATAAAAATACCTCTGTTTGAAAATCGAGGATGGGGGTTTCCTCCACCGTCAATATGAATTCTTCCGATACATCATAACACATGCTGTTCTGCACTGAAGTTGTCCGGATATAAATGGTTTCCGAGCCGGCACTAAGCGGATAGGTTTTGGGAAATGGGCCGGCGCCTCTTTGTGCATCGGCCATGTTGCTGTGATAGCTTACCAGGACCTCATCAGCGTTCTGTGTCCCCAGTGCTTCCTGGTCTTTTTGGGAAAGGTCAAATGCCAACGTATCGGAACAAACGTATTCATCCTGTACCAATGCGGTTACCGGTGCCTGCGTAAAACCAACCTGTACGTCACTGATACTATTACCGGTGGTCGTTGTGACTTCCACACGATAGGTTGCCGAAGTAAGGACCGTCAAAAAGGCGGTTGTTTCACCCGGGATAGGCTGGAACCCTGTTCCGGTATCCAGAAACCAGGCATAACTGATGGCAGCTTCCGGTGTATTGGAAGCATCCAGTTGTATGTTTTGATTGGTGCAGGCTGCAATAGGGGGGCCTAAAAGATTAGTTATAAGGGAACAATCCAACGCATCAGTAGGATTGGTCACAAATATCCCCCCGGTAAATTGAATGGAAAATCCTGAGTTGTTATTGGTGAAATTATTGATGAGCAGATAGTAGTCCTCGCCCGGCTGCACCTGAAGCCAATCCTCATACAAAACGGAACCGGTATTGCCGGAAGGATCTTCCCCCACCCCCATAGAAGCTTCCTCTTCCTGGTTGTCGAAAAAATTGCAGCGTACGGGATCTCCCAGGTTACCACAGTCGGTTGCCCTGTAAAGGGCAAAGTCCCAATCTTCGGTTGTTTCAAACCCGATATTGAATCCCAATTGCCCGGATGCTGCTGTCCGGAACCTGTACCAGGCTGAATTGGACTCTATTGCACCGGTGAGGGTCTGTTCCAGGCATCCGGTGCTGAAAGCCCCGTGGAAATCATCTGCCCCGTAACCCTGGGTCCCGGCATTAACCGGGGTGCTGTTACAAATGGGAATGGCGGTATCACAATTGGGTGATACCTGCGCGCCCAGCAAGAGGCTTCCCAACACCATACATATCGATAAACAAATGGTACGGGACCTCATGAACAACTTTAAAATTTGGAAAGTACAAAAATAAGTGGCGGCTCTCCTTAACACTAATTTATGTTGTGTAACGCCCTAAACAGGCTATAAAGTTGCATATTATGTATATCTTTGAACTTCGTTTAAGAAAGGGGGATATGAAATTAGACAGCACATTGGAAGAGCAGTTTGAGGCCTTGGGAAACGACCACGTTTCTTCAGGGGAGAAAACTCCTATACGGGAAGATGCCTTTGTTCTGACCAATGATGAAAAGATAGCCCTGATTCGGGAAAATATCCGGGAAATGATGTACACCCTGGGCCTTGATCTTACAGATGACAGCCTGAAAGGCACACCAGACCGGGTAGCAAAAATGTACGTAACGGAAATTTTCGGCGGACTAGACCCCAATAAGAAGCCTAAATCCTCCACCTTCAGTAATAAATACAAGTACGGGGAAATGCTTGTGGAAAAAAATATAATAGTTTATTCCACTTGCGAACATCACCTGCTTCCAATTATCGGCAAGGCACATATTGCTTATATTTCCAGTGGTACCGTTGTAGGCCTCTCCAAAATGAACCGGATCGTGGATTACTTTGCCAAACGCCCACAAGTGCAGGAACGCATGAATATACAAATCGTTCGGGAACTCCAAAAAGTATTGGGGACACAGGATGTGGCCTGTGTAATAGATGCAAAGCACCTCTGTGTCAATTCAAGGGGTATACGGGATGTTGAAAGCAGCACTGTCACGGCGGAGTATGGTGGCAAATTCAAGGAGGAAGGGGTACGCAGGGAATTCCTGGATTATATTAATCTGGATACTAATTTTTAATGTACCATAGCACCTATGCAATTGTACAACAGCCAACCCCTGAAAATTTATAATTCCATATCCGGCACCAATGAAACATTTGAACCCATTAACGAAGGCCATGTAGGGATGTATGTCTGCGGGCCTACGGTGTATAGCAATGTCCATTTAGGGAACTGCCGTACGTTTATGTCCTTCGACATGATATTCAGGTACCTGAAACATTTGGGGTACAAGGTACGCTACGTCCGGAATATCACAGATGCGGGGCATCTGGAGGATGATGCAGAGACCGGTGAAGACAAAATCTCCAAAAAAGCGCGTGTGGAACAGATTGAACCGATGGAAGTTGTCCAGCGATATACCACGGACTTCCACAATATCCTTCAAAAATTCAACTTTTTATCACCCAGCATAGAGCCTACCGCTACGGGGCATATCATAGAGCAGATCGAGATCATAAAGGATATCCTCACTAAGGGTTATGCCTATGAACGGAATGGATCGGTCTATTTCGATGTCCGGAAATTCAACAAGACCTATAATTACGGGAAGCTAAGTGGCAGGAAACTGGAGGACATGATCAGCAATACCCGCATCCTTGCCGCCCAGGACGAAAAAAACAGCCCCCAGGATTTTGCCTTGTGGAAAAAAGCGGAGCCCCAGCATATAATGCGCTGGCCTTCACCCTGGGGTGATGGGTTCCCGGGATGGCATCTGGAATGTACAGCCATGAGCATGAAGTACCTGGGGGAAAGTTTTGACATACATGGTGGGGGAATGGACCTGAAATTCCCGCATCACGAATGTGAGATAGCCCAGGCCGAAGCTTTAAACGGCCATGCCCCGGTTAAGTATTGGATGCATGCCAATATGCTTACACTGAATGGGAAAAAAATGGCTAAATCCACCGGCAACAATATATTGCCCGGCGAAATGTTCACGGGGGAAAATGAAATCTTAAGTAAGCCATTCTCACCTGCTGTGGTACGTTTTTTTATGATGCAGGCGCATTACACCAGTATACTTGACCTGAGTGATGATGCCCTCCTGGCATCTGAAAAGGGATATTACAGGCTCATGGAAGCCATCAATACCCTGGAGGGTCTGGAAATGGGATCGCAAACATCAGATTTTGATGTTTCGGCCTGGAGGCAGAAGTGTTATGATGCCATGAACGATGACTTCAATACACCCGTCCTGATCGCCCATCTCTTTGAAGCTGTCAGGCAGATCAACCAGTGTAAGGAAGGTAGCCAAAGCATATCGTCAGCGGATAAGGCACTGTTGCAGGAAACCCTGGACAATTTTGTTTTTGAAGTCCTGGGCCTGGAAAAAAACCTGAACAACGGACCTGATTCCAATACCCTTGCCGGGGTGGTGGAATTGTTGATACAGCTGCGAAACGAAGCCCGTGTTAATAAGGATTTTACTACTTCTGACAAGATCCGGGACCAGCTCCTTGAAATAGGGATCCAACTAAAGGATGGGAAAGAGGGCACTACCTTTAGCATGGTGTAGTCCGGTAGATTATGGTCTATTACTGCAATCCGACTTTTAAAGACAGCATGAAAAAAATCCTCATTGCCCCCTTTATCTTCCTGGTGCGTGCATACCAACTCCTGATCTCATCATGGACGCCGGCAACTTGCCGCTATTCCCCTACCTGTTCTAACTACACCCTTCAGGCCTTAAAAAAGCATGGCCTGTTCAAAGGGGGTTGGCTATCGTTAAAACGAATTATCAGCTGTAACCCCTGGGGTGGAAAAGGTTATGATCCGGTGCCCTGAAAATACCGGGCAGGCCTGTAAAGGTTAAAGATCGGTGGGTTGTTTGACCATCCCCGGGTTCCTGCATAAAATGATACACTTCTTCAGTTAGGTCACTTAC
This sequence comes from Zeaxanthinibacter sp., assembly GCA_041743975.1. Classification (GTDB taxonomy): domain Bacteria; phylum Bacteroidota; class Bacteroidia; order Flavobacteriales; family Flavobacteriaceae; genus JTS-RE37. Next base: position 4,715 of record JBGTLT010000228.1, on the reverse strand, counting down.
TATAACCCTTGTCTTGTTTCAATTTTTTATCTTAGCCGCACTAAATAATCAATATGCACTTTTTAGGTATAACCTGGAATCCCAACGACACATTGTTCCACATCGGCTTTATTCAGATCAAATACTACAACCTCCTGTGGATTGTGGCTTTTGCCCTGGGATGGTTTATCATGAAAAAGATCTTCCTGAATGAAAAAAAATCCATGGAGCAACTGGACTCCCTGTTTATTTATACCGTACTGGCTACCATGTTGGGCGCGCGGTTGGGCCATGTTATATTTTATGACTGGGCCTATTACCAGGACCACCTTCTGGAAATATTATTACCCATACAGGAGAGTGCAGAAGGCTCCCTCCTCGGGTTTATCAGAGGCTATGAATTTACAGGCTTCACAGGGTTAGCGAGCCATGGAGCGGCTATTGGAATTATTATCGGAATGTACCTGTATACCCGAAAATTCAAGGAATTTAAGATGCTGTGGATCCTGGACAGGGTTGTCATCCCGGTTGCCATTGGGGCCTTTTGCGTGCGGCTCGGCAACTTTTTCAATTCTGAGATCAATGGGAAGGTCACCGACAAATCCTTTGTGTTTGCCACGCGTTTCATCCGGGATTCGGATGATATGCCGGCTTCTTCTGCACTGGCCATCACGAAAGAACAAACTGTAAATGCAGCATATGCCGCAATTGAAAATAATCCAAAGTTTTCCGAATACCTGGAGAGTATCCCCTTCCGTCACCCGGCCCAGCTCTATGAAGGGGTCTGTTACATCTTTGTATTCCTCATACTATATTACCTGTATTGGAAAACCCCCAGGAAAAACAAACCGGGTTATTTGTTCGGCATTTTCCTGGTATTGTTATGGACCGTTCGTTTCTTTGTGGAATACGTAAAGAAAAGTCAGGGTGGTTTTGAAAAATCCCTGGGCATATTGTCTACCGGTCAATGGCTCAGTATTCCTTTTATACTGATTGGCTTGTACTTTATATTCCGGAAAGCCCCCGAAGGTTCCCGGCAATAAATACCGCCTACCTGAAACGCAAGGGCTTTCCAATTTATCGCACAGGCCAGGGAATCAGAACGTATATGAACAAGACCCGCTACATATCCTGTATTTTTATAACGGCCCTGGTACTTGTACTAACCATTCCCCTTGTTGTATCCTGTAAAGGTGAGAGGGTTGTTAAAACCGATGCTGTCAGTTTTACCAAAGAAGGGGAATTAATGCTTTACAAAAGCACATCAGACTCCTTGATAACCACCCTGGAAATTGAAATTGCCGATACGGATTATGATACCCAGACCGGGTTAATGTACCGCGATCAGCTGGGAGCAAATCAGGGAATGCTCTTTGTTTTCCCCGAAACGGCCATGCATTCTTTCCATATGAAGAATACCAAAATAGCTTTGGACCTCCTCTTCATCGATGAAAATTTACGGATCGTACATATGGTCCAAAATGCGCAGCCAATGGATGAGACAGGATTATCTTCCCAGTTTCCGGTAATCCACGTCCTGGAGGTAAACGGGGGCTATGCTGCCAAATGGAAACTGCAAACCGGGGACAGGATAGTCTACCAAAAAATTGAAAGATAATCGTTTGGTGGACATCCGGGAGATGCATATAAAGACCCCTGGTGGATACGAAATCGCCTCAACCCGGTTTGAGCCTGCCACTGCCATTCATAAAACCCTTATCATCTCATCGGCCACGGGCGTTTTACAGGGATATTACCGTAAGTTTGCCACCTATTTTGCCACATTGGGGTATATGGTATATACTTTTGATTATTCCGGTATAGGCAAATCGGGATCGGGGATACGGGAGTTAAAGGAGAACAATACCGGCCTCCGGGGCTGGGGCCGGATAGACCAGGCTGCAATGGTAGCCTATGCCCGGCAGCACCATCCCAATAACACAATGGTATTGTTGACACATAGTGTTGGGGGCCAGGTTTTGGGTTTTAACCCAAACCATGCGTCCCTGGATAAGATCATAATGGTAGCCTCTCAAAGTGGGTATTGGAAATACTACAAGGGTATGCACCTGCCAAAAATGTGGCTATTTTGGTATGTTTTGATCCCGGCTGCCACTTTTTTGGTTGGATATTTTCCGGCAAAGCGTATTGGATTGTTTGAAAACCTCCCCAAAAAAATGGTGCTGGAATGGCGGAAATGGGGTAAGGAAAAAAACTATATGATGGCATTTGAGGACAATACCCATTATTTCTTTGATAAGATCAGGATACCCCTGCTTTCCCTGAGTTTTCCAAATGATCCCTATGCACCTCCGGAAGCGGTCGACTGGCTAACCAATCAGTACAGGAATGCGGAACAGGAAAGGATACATTATGTACCAGGCCAAAAGGACATCCGGCATTTGCGGCATTTTGGGTTTTTCAGGGCACGGTTTAAAGATACACTGTGGAAGATGGTGGATGAATGGATCCGTAAATAACAACGGATGGAAATGTATATGCTAGATGGCACGGAAACCCAAAGATTGTACTTCCGAAAAATTACAGCCTCCGATTATGACCACTGGTTGCCCTTTCACCAGGATCCTAGGAGTTCCCGGTATTGGTATGGGCTCCCCGCTGACCCGGATGTTGCGTGTAAAGAACAATTTGAACGGATTTTTGAACGGTATGATAAAGGCCTGGGAGGGATGAATGGCCTGATCCTGCGTTCAAATGGCAAACTCATTGGAATGAGCGGCCTTTTGGTGCAGTCTGTGGACGGTATGGAAGAACTTGAAATAGGTTATTCCATAGTACCGGAATACTGGCGGCAGGGATATGCAGCAGAAGCGGCCCTGCACTGCAAGGAGTTGGCCTTCAGCCGTGCTTACGCCCCATCCCTTATATCCATAATCCACAAAGACAACCTGCCATCCCGGAAAGTGGCACTGAAGAATGACATGTTTTTAGACAAGACGACCCGCTACAGGGATAACCCGGTGGATATTTTCAGGGTATACTCCCCTGGGGACCAAGGGGGCCCTGACTATTTATAGAGAAATAATTTTGCCCCCGGACTTCCAGAGTATACTTTAGTGAGATCAATTTCAATTAATGGGCCAACATCAGCATTGGGCAGTTTATATAGCCAATAATTCCGACAAGGAAGGGTTTATTGAAAGGCTGCTTAGTAGCCCTCCTCCGGAATTTGAACTTTTAAAGGGGAAAAGGGGAGCACTTTTTTCAACCCTGGCCCTCCTTCCTTTTATTGAGGAGGAAGCCCGCCACGATGCAAAGATTTTGACTAGCCATACCGCTCAAAGCCTGTTATCCTTCAGCAGTGGGGAACGGAAAAAGGCCTTGCTGGGGTATGTATTGGAAATCCAGCCGGATTTTATAATTCTTGATAACCCCTGGGACAACCTGGATAGTGCTTACCAAAAGGAATTAAGGGAAATCCTCCATTCGGTTTCAAAGGATACCAGCCTGGTACAGCTCCTCGCCAGAAAAATAGACATCCTGGCCTTTATAAAGATATATTACCGGCTTCAGGGAAGCGAATTGATAGCCGAAGAAAGCGCCACACATGTATCCGATCCCTCTCCTACAAGATGGGCAGACCAGCCTCTGCCGGAGGCAATTGAAGCCATACCCTCCCCTGGGGAACTCCTGGTACAGTGCAGGAATATCAGTGTTCGTTATGGGAACAGGCCCATACTCCATTCCATCAACTGGGATATCCACATAAATGAATTCTGGCAATTGAGCGGTCCCAATGGGAGCGGAAAATCCACCCTGCTCACTATGATCACCGGTGACAACACGAAGGCCTATGGACAGGAACTTACAATTTTCGGACAAAAAAAGGGCAGCGGGGAAAGTGTTTGGGACATTAAGAAAAAGATCGGCTATTTTACCCCGACCATGACCGACCGGTTCAGCGGTTACCACAGCCTGCAAAATATGCTCCTCTCAGGCCTTGTGGATTCAGTTGGGCTTTACGTTCAGCCGTCCGAAATACAGCTCAGGGTAGCCCGGGAATGGTTGCGCCTTATAGGAATCTATGAGAAACGGGATTGCAACTTCCATGACCTTTCCATGGGTAACCAACGCCTGATAATGTGTGCGCGCGCAATGATTAAACATCCTCCGCTGCTCATCCTGGATGAACCTACCGCGGGTCTCGATGATGAAAGTGCAGCCCTCTTCGTATCCCTGGTGAACAAAATGGCGGCGGAAAGCAGGTCGGCCATACTATTTGTATCCCACCGGGAAGAACCCGGATTGAAACCACAATTAGAATTCCGCCTGGAAATGTCGGACCAGGGGTCTACCGGAAGGGTTATCCGGCAGCGTTAATCGATTAAAGGAATCTGAGATAGCGGTGCCAAGACCCGGATAATGGGACTTTGGCAGATTGCTATCCATAGGATTTATCAGGTCCGGGCCACCTTCTTTTTAGGGGTTTCTGCTTTAAGTTTACTGGGTAATTTTCCGGCCTCGATCTTTTTGCGCAACGTATCAAAAAGTATCGGCGTCGCGATAAAAAGAGAGGAATACGTTCCCACTATGATCCCCACGATCATCGCGAACATGAAGCCCCGCAAGGATTCCCCACCGAAAATAAAGATAGTCAGCAGCACTACAATGGTGGTCATGGAAGTATTCAGCGTCCTGCTTAGGGTACTGTTCAGTGCCTGGTTAATATTTTCACCGGCTTTCATCCCCCTTTCATTCCAGATTTCCCGGATACG
>JBGTLT010000227.1:0-2169 GCA_041743975.1 Zeaxanthinibacter sp. | reverse complement strand
AAGATGCTGGAAAAGTACCTGGATTAGACAATGATTTTACTGAGTTAGCCAATAGTATTGAAAAACCAGTTGATGAAAGTGGTTTACGGTTAAGCAAGTATGAGAAAGAGGATATGGATTTATCGAACCTGTCAGCACTTTTACAATTAAGTGCGGGTATACCTGAAGCTCTGGCAAGCATATTGTTTGTTATCCCGCAGTTAGCTGCAGATGTAAAACCTTTTGGACTTGGGGCCGGCGCAACCTTTGGCGGTACTAATTTAGGGCAATTGACACAAGCAGTGTCAAAAGGGCTTCAAATAGCTTCGAGTCATTTATCTCATCAATCATCCATTGCTGCCAAAAAAGGTGGATTCCAGCGAGCATTACAGGAACGTATCATGCAAGCCAATGCTGCCGGTTATGAAATAAAACAAATAGACAAGCAAATTACGGCACAGCAAATCCGCATTAATATTGCTAATCTTGACATTACGAACCAGCAAAAACAAATTGACAATACCCGGGAGGTGGAAGAATTTTTAAAGAACAAGTACACCAACGAAGAACTTTATGCCTGGATGAGGGGTAGTTTAAAAACCTTGTACAGGCAGGTTTATAATCTAGCCTATGACCTGGCGAAGAAATGCGAAAAAGTGTATCGCTTTGAACGCGGTATGTCGCAATCCGCTTTCATCAATGCAGGCTACTGGGATGCGGGTCGTGATGGCTTGTTGGCTGGTGAACAGTTGTATGTTGGTTTAAAACAGTTGGAAGCGGCTTACCAGGAAAATAGAGGGTACGACTACGAGATAACCAAGCATATTTCATTGCGGCAAATTAACCCGATCGCCATTCTGCAACTTAGAGAGATTGGTATGTGTGAGTTTGAGGTACCGGAAATCCTTTTTGATATGGACTTCCCCGGGCACTACAGGCGCCGCATTAAATCAGTTTCCATTTCCATTCCTTGCGTGACAGGACACTATACCAACATTAATGCGACTTTGCGTCTGTTGGAAAATAAATTCCGGAACCACCCTATTGCCGGGAGCAAGTCGGATTATCCGGAAAAAAAGGTTGAAACGGATGAGCGTTTCAGTACTTATGTTATTCCGATCAGTGCCATAGCTGCCAGTTCTTCCCAAAATGACAGTGGAATGTTTGAACTCAATTTTAAAGACGAACGTTATTTACCATTTGAAGGTGCCGGTGTTATCAGCAAATGGCATTTGGAACTACCCGATTTCCGTCAATTTGATTATAACACCATTTCGGATGCGGTGATACACATCCGATATATTTCCGATGAAGGCGGCGAGCGTTTGAAAAAAGCTGCCGCCGATGCTGTCGGAGATTTTATGAAAAGTGTGGAAGAATTGGGACAACAAGAAGGGCTTTTCAGTATCATTGACTTACAGCACGACCTGCCAACTGATTGGCATAAAGCCATGCAAGTTAAAGAAGGGAATACTTCCCGCATACTAACTATAAATAATGTCCAGAATTTCTTGCCTTATTTGATAAAAACAAAAGACGGGAAACCACGGGACCTTAAAACGGTTAAAGTGAGGGATGTCCTATTTATTAACCACTCCGATCTACAAATGGGTGATATGACCCTGGACGTTGGTAATGATTCCAATCCATTTACTTTGGGCATCCCCATTGGCGATACCAAAACATTTGTTATCTCAGAGGCTGAGATTAAATTGGCAGATTGGAAATTGACAATAAATAACACTGACAAGGCCATTGACAACGCCTTTATGGTGATTCGCTTTACTTTGAATTAAGGATAGATAGATGGCTAAAATATTTTTAAAATCAAATGAATGGTTTAGACTTTTTTACTTTTTATAAATCTAGCAGTATGAAAGGGTCCGGTAACCAGAACTCGCCAAGGACCTCGTCCCCAAGGGCGTAGATCCTTTTCTGCAAAAGGCAGTCCTACTCCAGTTTCCTAAGCTTCACGGCATAATTTTATATCTGAACTCGTCTCGACATTTTTCGGAACGGAAAATGACATTGCCAATTCTAAGAAACTATTAGGGTGTGTTAACACTAATTGCATCGAAAATCAATGCAATGTAGATGAACGCGGTGAACATCACGTCAAGTTTGTCGAACCTTGAAAAGATCCGCCTGAATCCTTTGAGCCTTCTGAAAAGCCTTTCCACCTCGTTTCGT
>JBGTLT010000226.1:0-1634 GCA_041743975.1 Zeaxanthinibacter sp. | reverse complement strand
GGAAATGATAAATTTATTAATGGTAAGGAAGTTGATTGGTGGTATGAAATTCAAGAGGATGAGGACACCGACAAAATTGATGTCCTCCAGCCGGGCGATCTGGTCTCCATAGAAATGTATGGTATCTCAAGCACATATAATGATTATCTGGAGATATTGATAGAGCAAGTTGGGGGTGTCGGACTTTTTCAGGCTACTCCGGTAGCCGTAAAGGGAAACTGTATCAATCTAACGAACCCTCAAAATTTTGCACATGGTTACTTTCGCTTGACGCAAGTAAATAAAGCGAGTTATACCGTTGAGTAAAAGTTAGAACAGATTTAATTAGAAATAAGTATTGTGTTCCAATAGCCTTGATAAATATCCAAAACCAGTTCAACGTTTTATCATTGATCAACGGTGTAAATTATCTCAACGTGTTTACGACTGAACAATTGCAAGCACAAGTCTTACTGTACCTCATTCATTATAATAATGGAGACCTAATTGCATCGGTATTTTTCGGACTATCGCTGTTTCCTTTTGGTTATTTGGGACATCTGGAAAAGAATATTTTGCAACCAAAAGATTTGATAGAATACAAAATGACCGTTTTCATTTACATTCTGCAGGCGGACTTTTGAATGATAATTTTCGGTATAGCAATTTAGATTATGGAAATGTTATGGACTGCGCTTTTCGTCTTGAAAACCATGTGGCTGCCTATTCAAAAGTACTTAGGTTAGCTGCTTTCAATGTGTATAGCCATAATCGGGACGATCATAGCAAGAATATATCCTTTCTAATGAACGCTACTGGAGAATGGAAATTAGCACCTGCCTATGACCTTACCTTTTCAAATTCAACGCACGGTATGCACAGTACCATGATTGCAGATGAAACTAAATCACCTGGGGAGCAGCATTTGTTGGAATTGGCAAATACATTCGGAGTAAAAAACCCTAAAACTATTATCAATAAAATAAAAAATGCAGTTGCTTACTGGGATAGTTATGCCAAGGATTCAGGAGTTAGTGATGATTCTAAAAAATTAATTGACAGAGCTATGACGAAAATCCGTAAGGGGTAAAATACTGGTTGTGATTGAGTTTGTATAAACAATGGTAGAAGGCTCAATAATCACAACCTGTATTGTGCGGAACCGGAAGCTCTTATTTTTGAGTGAATGTAGCCTGCGGAATGAAGGAAAAGATAAGTGCTGAAGATGTTGGCTAGGACTTAATCGAGCACTTAAAATTTGATGAACCGAGGCCTATAAAAGGTCTATAGACGAAACTAGAAAAAGAGACTGCGTTTGGTCACCAAGAAATAATGGTGGGGTTTTTTTCGAATCGAAAATTTCTATAAAGTGGTATTTGGAAGGGAACCATCATATTTAATTACTGCAGTGGAAATTTTAGTCCTAAAATAATATTTTAAGGGACATCCCGAAGCTAACAATCGATGGGCCGGAAAAGTCGGACCTTTTAAAATCCCTACACCATTAAGCGTTCGCGACGAAATTCCCCAGGCGTTTTTCCCGTGGTTTTTTTGAATATCCTTGTAAAGTACGACGCGGTGCCCCACCCTGTTTTCGACGCAACTTCCTTTATGGGATTTTTAGTGGTCAACAAAAGGATCTGTGCACGTTCTAT
>JBGTLT010000225.1:0-1722 GCA_041743975.1 Zeaxanthinibacter sp. | reverse complement strand
TTTTTTCTGCCTGCTTGCTTCCCTTAGCCTGGCATATGTTTCCTGCCAGCGCGGCAAAAAGGAACAAAACCCACCATCAGGGCAGTATACCACCTTCAGCAACCCGCTGACAGTTGAATTCGGGGACCCCTTTATCCTGGACAATGGAGACGGCACTTTTTATATGTATGGCACAGGTGGGGGTGCAAAAGATGGCTTTTCCACCTATTCTTCAAACAATCTTGTGAACTGGAAATATGAAGGGCAAGTCTATTACGGAAATACCGAAAACTCCTGGGGCGTAAAAAGCTTTTGGGCACCTGAAGTCTATAAAATAGACGATAGATATTACCTTTTCTTTAGTGCCGACTGGCGCGAGAACCCGGACAACGAACTCGAGAACTTTTTAATAGGGGTTGCCGTTGCGGATCAGCCTGCAGGCCCGTTCGAGGATTTAACGGGAAACCCCCTGTTTGATCCAGGGTATCCGATCATAGATGCCAATGTTTTTAGGGACGATGATGGGCAGTATTATCTATATTATTCACGTGCATGTTACAAACACCCTGTGGAAAGTGAAATTGCCGATTGGGCAAAAAATGAGGGTTTATATGACGAAGTAGAGGAAAGTTGGGTCTATGGAATTCGGTTAAAACCAGATTTTAAGGGAGTCATCGGGGAACCGGTCTTGTTGCTGGCCCCGCCGAAAACCATGGATGACCGGAACGCGGAATGGGAAAGTCGATCAGTTACCTCCAGAGAGGTAAACCGTCGTTGGACAGAAGGCTCTTTTACCTTCAGGCACAAGGGCACTTATTATATCATGTACTCCGCCAACCATTTCGCAGGTGAAAATTATGCCGTTGGCTATGCCACCGGCCCTTCACCGCTCGGGCCTTTTACCAAGGCACCCAACAACCCGGTATTGGAAAAGAACACATCAGCTGGTGGTGATGTTACCGGAACGGGCCACAACATGGTACTGTTCCTGGGTGATGGAAATAAAATGTATTGTGTGTATCACGGCCGTACAGAAAAGACTGGCAATAACCGTGTCGTATTTATGGATGAAATGGAAATTCTGGATGACGGGAGGTTGATTGTAAACGGACCCACCACAGGGCCTAAACAGAACCCTTTAAACAACTAAAAAAAATGAACCTGATAAAATCTTAAAAATGAATAAAATGCGATTAATACTGATATTACTTTCTGTTGTTACGGTAACAACAGCCCAGGAAAACTTATTGGAACAGAATAAATGGTCCCGTGAGAAAGCCCATCAATGGTATACCCAACACGATTGGATAACCGGGGCCAATTTCAACCCCAGTACTGCGATCAATCAATTGGAAATGTGGCAAAAAGACACATTTGACCCCGTGACCATCGATCGCGAACTTGGGTATGCGGAAGGGATAGGATTCAATACCATGCGGGTTTATTTGCATAGCCTGGCGTATAAAGCCGATCCGGAAGGATTCAAAAAAAGAATGGATACTTATTTGGGGATCGCTGATAAACATGGGATAAAGACGATGTTTGTGTTTTTCGATGATGTCTGGAAAAAGGTCCCGAAATCAGGGACACAACCAGAACCGGTTCCAGGGACCCATAACTCCGGCTGGGTACAGGATCCCGGCGATCCTGCATCAAAGGAAGAAGAGAATTTCCCGGCACTGGAGGGTTACATAAAGGATATTTTAAAGACTTTTGCCAATGACGGGCGCGTTTTGATGTGGG
>JBGTLT010000224.1:0-18985 GCA_041743975.1 Zeaxanthinibacter sp. | reverse complement strand
GGCCATGCATGGAAAAGGTTCCCCAAAGCACCGCCAAACAGGCTATCTTGAAATATCTCATTTCAGGCGGATTCGTATTTTGGCACTGGAGCGCAGAATAATCTTTGGGTCGGGAAGTGGGGAAACACTGCTGTTACCACTAAGGTTTTCGGCACTGACACGCAGGGCCGAAGTGTTCCTTATAATGTCTATACTGCGCCCTGATACGCCCCCATAAGCAATTTCCCTCCTTAAGATCGCGGTAGGCGCAGGGTCTATTGAGAAGCTTTCAGTATCTATGACGTTGTCTGCTATATCAAGGAACTCCACCGTAATATTGAGTTGTTTGCTGGTGGTATTCTCAACTTCATAGGTTATGATTCCATCCAGGGCCCTCTGAGCCACAAACTCTTCGCTGAAAGCATCAAAATTAAAATCCTGGGTAATAAAATTAACCCCTGTAATTTCATTGATGATCCTTTCCGGCGCTTCTACATACAGGATGCTTCCTTCAAGGGTGGGTGTGACATTGATATCGTCATATTGTTTGAAGTCTTGTTCCTCAACACAGGACACCATCACTCCCAGGCACAGGAATACCATTAAATTAATCAGAGGGATACGCTTCATCTTTCAATACTTGTTTAAAATGGTTGTTAAAGGTTGGTAACCATTGTTCCCATTACAAGCACAATAATGTTTTCTCTAGTATAACTCTATAAATACATTTTTATTTCACTCAGGTCGGTAATCATTTTGCAGTGTTCATGGAAGGGGTCATTATGTGCATTAAAATGCAGGGTATGGAGTCCTGCCGCCTTCGCGCCCAATATGTCAGCTTCCAGGTTATCCCCGATCATTATTGACCTGTGACAGGAAACAGCAGCCTTTTTGAGGGCCATTTTGAAGATATGCGGGTTGGGCTTTTTTACCCCTGCCATTTCTGAATTTATGACCTGGTCAAAATACCCCAATATCCCAGAATTCCGGAGTTTCTTCTCCTGGATCTCCTTAAAGCCGTTGGTGATAATATGCAGCCTGTAATTGGGTTTCAAATAATCAAGGGTTTCGATGGTGTTCGGCGATAAATGGTTAAAGGAAGAGAGCAAGCCTATGTAATCATTCGCCAGTGTATGGATGGTGTTACCGTCAACAGCATATCCCAGTTTGTCAAAAGTCACTCTTAAGCGGTTAAATCGGAGATCTGCATTGCTGATCCTCTCCTCCCTATACAATTTCCAGTAGGCCAGGTTCACCGGGATATAAATCTCCAGAAACTTATCGAGGTCAACTGAAAGCCTGTTCAGCTTCAGGATCCTCTCAAAGGTCAGCGCTGAATTCTTTTCAAAATCCCAAAGCGTATGGTCAAGATCAAAAAATACATCGGTAACAACTCCTTTAAACATGGTATTTGTTGATCACTTTACTATATAGTTCCAGCCAATTGACCTTTTGGTCCCCTCCAAGGACCTCATTGGAGAAGATAAGATTAAAATGACCCTTAACACTACTAACCTGTTGGTATAGCTTGTCCAGTACACTTAAAACCTCACTTTCTGATTGAAGGTGTAGCAAGGCATAATCATGGAAGGCAAAGGGATGGACTTTGATAGGTTGCTGCAATTCAAGATTTATATCGTAGAAATAGAAAGGGGTACAACTGCCGGCCCTGAACCCTGTTTCATGTGTATAGCCCATAGTGTAATCATCTGTAAATTCCGCCTCCACCAGATTCCGGTATGTATGTGGGATATCCACCCTGTTATAGCGTATCCTGGAGCTGGTGATTGGTCTGTTGATCACATCTGACAGCCTTTTTTTCTCTCTGATTAAAAGCTCATTATCTTCAAAAGAACTATAGGAAGCTGCCAGGGAGACTTTGCTGTAGTCCGCCACAGATTTAATAAGGTGCCTGAATTTATTGTTATTAGGGGATACATTTTTATCATAGGTTGAATATTCGGCGAACTGAAAAAAGAACATGCTTTTTAAATTCAAATTTCTATGAAGCTCCACCAGGCGGAAATAATTATCATAGGGGTCCTGAGTGATATGGAACCAAACCCTGATCCTGTCCCTGACCCTTTTGAAATGCAAACTCCCCAAATCGAACAACATGCCTGCGAGTCCCCTTACGAACCCCCTGTGAGCAAAGCAGTGGGATGAAGTCACATCTATGATGGAAGTGAATTGATAAACGCGGGGTTTATATTGAAGTTCCGGAAATCGATCCAGGAGTTTTTCGAATAATTTAAGAACCCAGATGTCTACGATGGGCATCTGGAGGAAATTTTCCCGGTATGCCAAACTTTGCGTGGGTGGGAACCTTCCATGGAGGTCCTTTACATGCGGCAGGTATTCCTCATACCGGCTCAACAAATAAAAACTGGCAGAAAAAATATCAAAAGGCAGGTTGCTGCGTTCCCCGGATCTGAAAAAGCAGGGGATACCATCCCATTCGGCCATGACCAGCTTTATATCATTGATACCCTGCTCAAATAACAGGTCGTTGCTGCGAACAAAAAATTCATTCTGTAATGCTTGTTTTGTATAGGTGATCTTTGGACCGGTATGCTTGATAAAATCTTCCACTTTGGTTGTATAGGACACCTCTATCCCCAGCATCCTGTTGAAGATATGCTTCATAATATAGCTAAATCGAGGGGTGATCTTATGGGTATATATCAATAACATGTTTCCAATAAAATCCAAATGTACAAAATCCCGATTACCCTGGACGGGGAAGAGTTCACTGTCCTGGTCTGAAAATATCGCTATCCGGATTGGCTCCTCCCCCGAAACCGCTTAAGCGGTTTCGACCTCTCCGGAGGATAGGTGCCCCGAGGAATTCCTTTTATTAAATGATCTTTTCGTCTGCAAAGCTGAAATAGCCAAGATGTGATATGATCAGGTGGTCCAATACCTTTATATCCATGGAATCGGCGGCTTTTTTGAGTTTGTAGGTGATCTCCTTATCTGCAACACTGGGCTTTAAGGTTCCTGATGGATGGTTGTGGGCCAGTATAAGAGCCACTGCGCCGATCTCCAGGGCTTGCTTCAGTACCAGGCGAACATCCACCAGGGTGCCTGTGATCCCTCCTTTGCTCAATTGACCTTTGTAGATTGCCTTATTCCCATTGTTAAGGTAAACGATCCAGAATTCTTCATGGGGCAGATCCCCGATCAATGGCTGCAAAAGCTCGAAGGCATCCTGGCTGCTGTTGATACCGTACAACTGCAATGCCGCCTGTTGCCGCCTGCGCCTCCCGATTTCCAGGGCAGCGGCAATACTGACGGCTTTAGCCTCTCCTATACCCTTGAACTGTTTTAATTGGGAAATGGACAACTTGCCCAATTCATGAAGGCTATTCTGGGCCGAGGCCATGATTTTTTTGGAGAGTTCCACTGCACTTTCATCCCTGCTACCCGAACCGATCAATATGGCGATAAGCTCTGCATCCGACAATGCAGCCTGCCCTTTATGTACCAATTTAGCCCGTGGCTTATCATCTTCGGCCCAATGCCGGATAGGGAAAGGGGCTGGTTTATCCTTCATACTTTAAAAATAAGGTTCTGCCGATAGTTTTTTTACAGTTTAGCATAAAAGTGGTTTTCAAGGATAATTGTATTTTAGGGGTGCATAAACCCGCTTCTATGAAATCCCTATTTGACGAGGATGCCTATAAAGAGGTGCTCCATCGGGTAAACCAGATCACTGGGGGCCACACCGGGAAATGGGGCCGAATGGATGCCGCCAGGATGCTGCATCATTGCCAGCAGCCCCTGGCAGTTGCGCTGGGAAGGAAGCCATTGAAAAAGCCCAATTTTATAGTGTCGCTACTGATGCGTACGTTTAAATCTTCCCTGTATAATGACAAGGCCTGGAAACAAAATTTACCGACGGCCCGGGAATACAGGGTGGAGGGTGAGTACGACTTTCAAACTGAAAAGACGGGATTAATAGGGCTAATCCATGATTTTTACGGGGAAAAAGACAGAGCAGACTGGGAACCCCATGTGGTATTTGGTTCCTTTACCCCGGAACAATGGGGACAGATGCAGTATAAGCACCTGGACCATCACCTGAGGCAGTTTGGGTTGTAGGAGGCTACCGGTTATAAAAAACCTGCTATTGGTCCTCAATCAAAGTTTTTATCGCTTTGAAATCGAGTCCGCCATAGTCCCCCGAGCTCATGAGAAGGAGGACAGATTCCCGAAAGTCCCGGGAATAGAGAAACTCCCTGAAGGCTGTCGCACTCGTGAATATCTCCAGGTCATCGCGTTCAAAGGCCTCCCCTATCTGCTGTCCGGTTACGGCTTCCAATCGTTTGATTTTAACAGCCTCCGGGGAATAAAACACAACCGCTACATCCGCGGCATCCAGGGTCCCTTTATACTCCTTCAGGAAAGCTGCGCTCAAACTGCTATAGGTGTGCAATTCGAGGCAGGCGATCAATTTCCTGTCCGGGTACTGCTCCCTGGCGGCAGAAGTGGTCGCCGCTACTTTACTGGGAGAATGTGCAAAATCCTTGAACACTACGGCGCTTTTGCCTTCGGCTATCTTTTCAAGGCGTTTTGATGCCCCGCTAAAGCTGGCGATTGCTTCATAAAAATCATCTTCATCCACGCCGATATGTTGGCAGATCCATTTGGCACCGGCAAGGTTATTAAGGTTATGTTTTCCAAAAATTTCAATTGGCATAGGCCCTTCGGGCGTCTCTAATAAAGTCTGCCCCTCAGCCACCGTATATTCCGGGGTATAGTAGGGTAATTTTCGAATGGAATTCCCGGATGCTTCCACCACGCGCTTTACTTCCGGATCCTCCGCATTATAGGTAATACTACCTCCTTTTACGATTGCATCTACAAAAATCCGGAACTGCTCCACATAGTTTTCGTAGGTGGGAAAAACGTTCACATGATCCCAGGCTATACCGCTTAACAGTGCAATATTGGGTTGGTACAGGTGGAATTTTGGCCTCCTGTCTATAGGGGAGGAAAGGTATTCATCCCCTTCCAGTACTATAAAGTCGTTCTCATCGGTCAGGTGCACCATACGGTCAAATCCTTCCAATTGCGCCCCAACCATATAATCCACTTTTTTCCCGTGGTAGTTCAGAACATGGAGTATCATGGATGTTATCGTAGTCTTGCCATGGCTCCCTCCAATGACCACCCTTGTTTTATGTTTGGAATGTTCATAGAGGTACTCTGGATACGAGTATAAAGGCAACCCTAGTTCCTGGGCCCTTATCAATTCC
Source organism: Zeaxanthinibacter sp. (assembly GCA_041743975.1). Classification (GTDB taxonomy): domain Bacteria; phylum Bacteroidota; class Bacteroidia; order Flavobacteriales; family Flavobacteriaceae; genus JTS-RE37. The sequence goes on along the minus strand of JBGTLT010000224.1, from coordinate 13,745 downwards.
GGGTTATCCGCCTTTGCATGCATACCCAGAATTACCGCGTCCAATTCAGGGATGACCTTTTCGGGAAACCATCCCATCAAACGCGGTAAGAGCCCTTTGTCTGCCAGCCGCCCGTGGGAAGGTTCAAAAATGACGTCATCACTACCTGTTATCTTATAACCTTTATGATGTAATGCCAGGGCAAGGTTGTGCATCGCACTGCCGCCGATCGCAATAAAATGAATATGCATGGAATGGTAATTATGGGATAAAGATAGGAATTGCAATGTGCTTCCCAAACCCTTCTTTTGGCATCGGATTCTTTTTATCTTCGCAATGGCACCTACTGCAAAGAATCCCTATTAAATGGACGAAAGACTAAGCATTCCTGAAACAGCTTTTGTGACATCCCTGTTCCGGGCATCGGATGAAGCCTTGAGCATGGATTCTTTTGCCCACCTGTGGGGAAGTCCAAAGACTGCCCTCCATGTCGACCGATATGTTGCATCCGTTTCACAGTATGAGCCCCTGGCCCATTGTCTTCGCAACCGGTATTTTTATGAAACTCTTGCTTCCTGTTTCCGGAATGGGAATATAGACGTACTGATCAACTTTGGTTGCGGATTCAGCATGTATCCCTTCCTGCTCCATAAAGACCTCGCACATATAGAAATAGATTTGCCCCATATTATTGATATCAAGAAGGAGCAGATAGGGCATTGGCAGACAAACGGGATCTTACCACCAAGGGTTATCTCTTATATTTCCGCCGATTTTATCTGCGGGGACCTGGATTGGTTGGTATCCACCCTACTCGGGAACCTGGAGGGAAGAACTTCCTTTATTCTGATAGAAGGGGTCCTTTTTTTCCTGTCTGTAAAGGATACAGCCAACCTTTTTCGGGTATTTCAGGACATCCAGGCCCCCGGGGGTATGGTGGGAAGTGTCTCCTTTACCCCCGAATTGGAGAAGACAGCAGTATTTCAAAGGCTTATCGCGTTTGCGGAAAGCAATCTGGAGAAGAATGATAATTTTGAATATCAAACCATGGAAAACAGTTTTTATGAGCAGCTTGATGGGTACCAGCTGACGGAACACCAGGATACTTTTTCGCTTGCCGGATTATATGCCGCTGAAATAGCGGTTGAAAGGGAAGAAGTACTTAATGAACACATATATATCCTTAAAAAAACCTAATTATGGACCTGAAGCTAGCAGCAATACCAGTCGCCGAATACATGCCGGGGTACTTCGGAAAAATGATCCATACGGAAACCATGACGCTTGCTTTCTGGGAAGTGGTTGCCGGTGCGACCGTCCCTGAACATTCCCATGTAAATGAACAGATCATGCAGGTATTGGAAGGAAGGTTTGAACTTACCGTAGATGGCATTACCAAATCCTATGGGCCGGGGGAATTGGTGGTAATCCCATCCTATGCAGTGCATTGGGGAAAAGCCCTTACCCCCTGCAAGCTGATGGATGTATTCAGTCCTGTCCGGGAGGCATACAGGTAAGTGGAGCATGGTGGGAATCCGGTAAGCAATGAAGAAATTCTTCTTACCCGAAACCGCTTAGGCGGTTTCGACCTCTCCAGAAGATAGGTGCCCCGGGACAAAAGCCCCGGGGAATTCTTCTGATTAAATAGTAACTATAGGAGGCATGAACATATCATTAAAAGGGAAAAAGGCATTGGTGGGCGGGAGTAGCCGGGGTATCGGCAAGGCTATTGCCATACAATTGGCCCAAAGTGGGGCAAGCGTTACCCTGATGGCCAGAAGTGAAGACCAACTCAGGGCAATCATTGCTGAATTACCCGTCCGGGAAGGGCAAGAGCATGGCTACCTGCTTGTTGATTTCAGCAATTTTAAGGCTTACAGGGAGACCATAACGGCATATTTTAAGGACCATGGTATAGACATACTGGTCAATAATACCCAGGGCCCAAAAGCAGGTGGCAGCCTGGAACTTGACGTGGAAGACTATCAGCAGGCGTTTGACCTGCTGTTCAAGGCAGTCGTTTTTACCACCGGGTTGGCGCTAAAACATATGATGTCCAACAGCTGGGGAAGGATCATCAATGTGGCTTCTGTCTCCGTTCGGGAGCCATTGTCCTACCTTGCCTTATCCAACAGTATCCGGGCCGCGGTGGTTACCTGGGCCAAAACGTTGGCCACAGATGCAGCAGCACATCAGATTACCGTGAACAGTGTTCTAACCGGGTATTTCGATACGGAACGCATCCACGATCTGAATGCGAAAAAAGCCAGTCAAATGGGTATCCCGGAAAGCGACGTACGGGTTGAAATGGAATCGAGGGTACCTTTGAAACGACTTGGAGACCCTGCGGAATACGGCTACCTGGTGACCTTCCTTGCATCCGAACAGGCGTCCTACATCACCGGCACCAACATCCCAATCGACGGGGGACTGCTGCGATCGGTTTAGCAAAACAATAAAATTCTCACTCACAAAGTATCCTTTGGCACCTTCTTTGTCTTACTGTTGCAAATGGCCTTCCTGATCCATGACACGATTTCCCAGGTCTACAGTGGCATTAGATATCCGGAAGTAGCATTTTTGCTAATAAACATGCATACATGAAACACATAATATCCCTTCTTATCCTCCTGTTTGGCTCGCAACTATTATATCCACAAGCGAACAAGTCCTATGCGGAAATGTGGGCCGCCGTTCAAAAGTTGGAATCCGAAGCCCTTACCAAATCGGCCCTGAAAGATGTTCAATTGATAGCATCCAAAGCGAAAGCCGGGCAAAACCAGGCCCAGCAGATAAAGGCACTCCTCTACACCTCAAAATATGCCCTCATCCTTGAAGAAGATGCCCGGCTTCAAATCGTCATCGATTTCCGGGAAGCGATCTCCAGGTCAGAAACCCCCACTAAAAATATCCTGGAAAGTTATCTGGCTAACATGTACTGGCAGTATTTCCAGCTTAACCGGTATCAGTTTTACGAAAGGACCCAAACCACACAAAAAGTGGATAGCACCGATTTCAGGACCTGGGACCTTACTACCCTCTTCTCAGAAGTGGCAACCCACTTTGAAAGGTCGCTAACACCTGCGCATGAGTTGCAAAAAGTGGAGACTTCGTTATTTGAACCGCTTCTGGTCCCAAACAAGGAGCGTGGCAAATTCCGACCCACGCTATATGATCTTTTAGCCCATACAGCGTTGGATTTCTATAAGTCGGACGAAAACAGCATCACCCGGCCGGCCGATAAATTTGAAATTGCCGACCCTGATCTCCTTTGCGAAGCACTACCGTTTACCAAATTAAAAATCCCCATGGCAGACGAGACTTCACTGCAGGCCCGCGCACTGGAACTTTACCAGGAACTTATCCGGTTCCACATGGAAGATCCCGACATTTCAGTCCTGGTGGATACAGACATAGACCGACTCAACTATACCTATGAAAACGCTGTTTTTGAAAACAAGGCAATGTTGTATGAAGAGGTTTTGAGGAATTCCGCTACCCTGTACAAGGCATCGGAAGCGTCAACCCTGTATATATATGAAATAGCCCGACATTTAAATACCCTGGCTGATGAATACCAGCCGGAAGTAAACGAAGCACAGCGGTGGAACCGTAAAGAAGCCCTGGAAATTTGCTCGCGGGCAGTGGAGGCATATCCCAACAGCCCAGGGGCACAAAAATGCCGGGCGCTCAGGAGTGCCATTGAAGCCCGGGATCTGCATTTGACCATTGAGAGAAACATCCCTGTAGCAAAACCTTCCAAAATACTGGTCCGTTATAAAAACCAGGATAGCCTCCAGTTAAAGGCCTATGCTATATCCCCGGACCAGCTGAAAAAATTGAATGAAACCTATCCCATTGAGAAACAAATATCTTTTATAAAAAACTTACAACCTGTGGGTGAATGGCAGTATCATCTCAGGAATGAGATGGATTACCAGGAGCATACCATGGAGGTGCTCCTTCCTTCTCTGGAAAATGGCACGTATGTCTTGCTCGCTACTCCCCTGGATAGCGGAAAATCCTTTGCATTCGGGTTTACACAGGTGACGGATTTGGCGCTGTTGGAATTGAGGACCGCCGGGTCCTATTCCTTTCAGGTGGTCAACCGTAACAATGGCCAACCCATACCGAATGCAGGCCTCACCCTGTCCTATCAGGAAGATTATAACAAGGCGTTTAGAGAGAGGGCATTTGTTACAGACAATAAGGGAATGGTGGTCATCCCCCTTACTAAATACTGGTGGACCGGTGTATCAGCCAAGATCACAAATGGAGAGGAACGAGCCTGGTTTGGAGAATATTATATCGGTCAGGAACCGGATATGCGCCAGCCAGAAAGTACCCGGTTCACCGTTTACATGTTTACAGACCGCAGCATATACAGACCTGGACAACCCTTGTTTTTTAAAGGGATAGCCCTGACAGGGACCGCTGGTTCCAGGGTTGTAAAATCCGGGACAACTATTACCATGGACCTCCGCGATGTAAATGGCCAAACGGTTGCCGAACACGAGTTCATAACCAATGATTTTGGGTCTTTCAGCGGGGAATTCATGATCCCCAATGGGGGCCTTACCGGAATTTTTACGCTCAATTCCAAATCAAATGATATTGAACTGAAGGGGAATACCGATATTTCTGTGGAGGAATATAAAAGGCCCGGATTCCAGGCTATCCTGAACCCGATAACGGAAACCTTCAGGGTTAATGACAGTATCCAGGTAGCAGGATCTGCCCGGGCTTATGCCGGCAGTGCCATTACAGGCGCCGGGGTTGCTTACCGCGTACACCGGGTGGTAAACTTTCCGATGTGGTATTCCCGGATCCACCCCTATTTCATTAGCAATCCTCAGGAAATTGCCGCCGGGGAGACTCAAACAGATGCTTCAGGGAATTTTGAGATCCGGTTCAGGGCAATCCCGGACAGTAGTGTAGATCGGGAGAGTTTACCCATCTTTAGCTATGAAGTAACCTCAGAGATTACCGATATCAATGGAGAAACACGCACCGCCAGTTCTGTCGTAAATGCAGGGTACCATGCTTTGACAGCACAGATAACGATCCCTGAACAGATCGATAAGGAGCAGACGGGCCGGAAGGTATTCCTTGCCACAACGAACCTCAATGGGCAGCCCGTAGCGGCCAGGGGAACTCTGAAAGCCTATAAATTGAAGTCCCCTGATACTGTCCTCAGGAAAAGGCCATGGCCTTCCCCGGACTACAAGTCCATGCCACTCGGGAAGTTTAAGGAATTATTTCCTTATGAGGCATACGATAAAGAAGACGACCCATTATTTTGGGAAAAGGAAGATTTGGAATGGGAAACAGGTTTTGATACCGGGAAGTCCGGGGAGATTGCCCTGGGTCCTGTCAATAAATGGGAATCCGGTGCCTACCTTCTGGAATTACAAACCAAAGACCGGTTCGGGCAAGAGGTAAAAGTGGAAGCCAGGACCATTCTATACAGTAAAAAGGACCCTATACCTGCGGATAATTCTTTATTTGAAATTCGGGCAGGCAAGGAAACCTATTCCCCGGGCGAAACAGCGGAAATCACAATAGGCAGCAATATGGAAAAGCTTGCCGTAACCATATACATTGAAAAGGGCGGTAAAATAATAGATCAACAGCTGATAGAGCTCCGGAACAACAACAAGGTGATCCGGATCCCGGTAACTGCAGCCGACCCGGGAGGGTTTGCAGTCAACTACAGCTATTCCGCTTACAATTCATTTAAATCCGGCAGTATAATAATCGCCGTACCTTATCCAGACGCCGGCCTGGAGATAGAAACAATTTCATTCCGGGACAAATTGGAACCGGGGACGGAGGAAACCTGGGCGTTCCGCATCAAAGGTGCTGCAGGCGAGCGGGTCGCAGCAGAAATGCTGGCCGGGATGTATGATGCTTCCCTGGATAGCTTCCGCGAACATTCCTGGGGTTTTGCCCCCCTGTCCGACCCTGAATACTACAACCGTCTTCAAATCTCCGGGGAACAAAGCTATGGGACCAATTATTTTAACACGAATAATGATGATAACAGCCCTATTGACTTTCCGGTCCTGACCTATGATGAATTCGACTGGTTTGGCCTCACATTTGGCTATAACAGGCAACTGGCCTATCGCAACAAAGCCTACAAAGGTGGTATAAATGATATGGTCTACGCGGTAGCTGCAAATGAGATGGAGGCAGTGGAAGAGGACGGGGAAATGGAAGAACGAATTGTAATGGATTCGGTGACAGAACCGGCGCCAGACTTGCCCATCGAAACAGAAAATTCTCAAGGTGTCCAGATACGCAGGAATTTACAGGAAACCGCCTTTTTTTTCCCGCAATTGGAAACCGATAAGGAAGGTAACATCTCCTTCAGTTTTAATACCCCGGAAGCGCTTACGCGATGGAAATTACAATTGATGGCACATACCATCGACCTCAAAAGCAGGATCCGATCCCTGGAGGCCGTAACACAGAAAGAATTGATGGTAATCCCCAATTACCCGCGATTCTTACGGGAAGGAGATGAGATCTCCCTTAGCACCAAGATCGTAAACATGAGTGGCAGGCCTATGGAAGGGGAAGCACACCTGGAATTGGCGGATGCAGTAACGGGAAAGGATATCTCAGGCATAATGCTGCCTGACCATCAGTCCACCGGAGAGAAAAACGCCCGGCATTTTAAGGTTGATTCATCTGGTAATACCCAGGTGACCTGGCGGCTGAAGATACCCTCTGCCCTGCAGGCTGTACAACTTAAAGTAATAGCAAAAGCAGGCAGCTTCAGTGATGGGGAACAGCAAGTGCTTCCCGTACTGACCAACCGGATGTTGGTTACCGAGACCCTGCCACTTTGGGTTGGCAGTGAACAGAGCAAATCCTTCACATTGCAGAAATTAAGGGACCATACTTCCACCAGCCTTACAAACCATAAATTGACCCTGGAAATAACATCCAACCCAGCCTGGTACGCAGTACAGGCGCTTCCATACCTTATGGAATATCCGTTTGATTGCAGTGAACAGGTCTTCTCGCGATACTACGCCAATACCCTGGCAAGCCATATTGCAAAAAGCAACCCCAAAATCCGGGAAGTTTTTGACCAATGGGCCCGTTCCGGCAGGGACGTCAGCAACCTGGAAAAAAATGAGGATTTGAAATCCCTGTTGATACAGGAGACCCCCTGGCTGCGAGATGCCCAATCTGAAACCGAACAAAAGAAACGGATTGGATTACTCTTTGACCTGAACAAAATGGGTGCTGAACAAGCCAATGCGATACAAAAATTGAAAAACAGCCAGCTGCCTTCAGGGGCCTGGCCCTGGTTTGACGGAGGCAGGGAAAACAGGTACATCACCCAACACATCCTTACCGGAGTGGGCTACCTGCAGCGGTTAAAAGCCATACAAGAACAGCAAAACAATCAAATGGTATTGAAGGCAATGGAATTCCTGGACGCGGAGTTTGTTATGGAATATGAACAGCTGAAGAAGATGACAAAAAATATGGGGGATGACCATCTAAGCTATGCGCAAATCCAGTACCTCTATATGCGCAGTTTTTTTCCCGGGGAGGTTGCGGATAAGAAAGTGGAAGACATCATGGGATACTATAAATCCCAGATGGGTAAATACTGGACTAACAAAAACCTATATGGAAAAGGCCTTATTGCCCTGACCTTATTTCGGATGGGTGATGCGGTATCGGCGAATAAAATTGTTCGCTCCCTGCAGGAGAATAGTATTACCAGTGAGGAGCTGGGCATGTACTGGAAGGAGAATACGGCATCCTGGCATTGGTACCAGGCGCCCATTGAAACACAGTCCCTGATGATATCGGTTTTTGATGAGATCCGAAACGAACAGGAAACTATCGATAATTTAAAACTCTGGTTGTTACGGCATAAGCAAACCAATCAGTGGAGCACCACCAAATCCACGACGGAGGCCATCTATGCCCTTCTTTTAACAGGGTCGGACTGGTTGTCGCTGGAAAACACCTTGTCAGTGTCTATAGGGGGTAAAGCGGTTAAGGCCCCCTGGGAAGCGGAAACCCATGTTGAAGCAGGAACGGGATACTTTAAAACAGCGTGGGAGGGAGCAGCAATAACAACGGCCATGGCCGAGGTTACCCTTCACAGGAAGGGGCCTGGTATTTCCTGGGGCGCCCTTTATTGGCAATACTTTGAGGACCTCGATAAAATTACATTTGGCGAAACCCCATTGAAACTGAAGAAAAAGTTGTTTTTGCGAAAATTCACAGCAAATGGGGAGGTGCTCTCCGAATTGGATTCAGTAACCAGCTTACATACCGGCGACCTGTTACGGGTACGCATGGAGATAAGCGTTGACCGTCCCATGGATTTTGTACACCTTAAGGATATGCGCGCCTCTGGACTGGAGCCGGTGAATGTGCTCTCAGGTTATAGGTACCAGGATGGCCTCGGGTTTTATGAAAGCACAAAGGATGCCAGCACAAATTTCTTTTTCGACCTGCTTCCCAAAGGGGTATTTGTGCTGGAGTATGATTTACGGGTAAACAATGCAGGGGACTTCAGTAATGGCATTACAACCATACAGAGTATGTATGCTCCTGAATTCAGCAGTCACAGTGAAGGGATACGCATACAGGTCAGCAACGAAAAGTAAGGCAAGTGCGAGGATCCGGGCGCGCCAATTATGACCCATAGCCTCATTTTGTACTGGCTCTCGGGGGGTATTTGGAAAGTACCTTTAGTACGATTTGCTGTAATTTTTGTTCCTTCTCAGCCGGTGAAGCATTTTCCCGAAAAGCAGTTTCGGTAACCGCCTGCCAGAACAATTCATCTTTCTGGCTATCTACAAAATCAAAAATAATTTCTTTTTCCATAGTGTTGCCACCAAGGGGTAGTCCCACAGAAACCCCGCCACCTACGGTACCTCCGGTACCTCCTACCCCAACCCCTACGCTATTCCGGCTTGGATTCCTGAATTCCCTGGTCTGAATGTTAACAAAAAAATCCGGTTCATCGGAAAATTGTATCCCTTTTAGCTGCATTGTAGAATCGATGGCGCGCAGGAGCCGCCTGGTATCGAGCTCACTCAATCCTGTTTCGAGGTTCTCAAAGTAATTATAGGTTTGGTAATTGGAAAAATCAGTGCCCTTGTCATAGTCGTATGAAACGCGTACGGCCGTACAGGAAAAACAACAAAGCATCAATAAGTAGAGGTGGTAGTTCTTCATACCCGGTGTTTCTATAAAAATAAGATAAATCAAGGAAACCGGAAGAAGTAATTTGTTATTCGTTCAACATCTTCCAAAGTTTATCTTTGAGTTCCTGCAAACCATACCCGGCAACGGAAGAAATAAAGAGGAACGGAACATCTGTAAGGTCCTTGTCCAGTTCATCCCGCATTTCGTCCATCAGTTCTTCATCCAGCATGTCCGACTTCGATATGGCCACCAAACGATCCTTGTCCAGTAATTCCGGATTATACCTCCGCAGCTCGTTGAGCAAAATATCATATTCCTTGCTGATATCCTTGCTGTCGGCAGGAATCAGGAACAACAGGGTGGTATTGCGTTCTATATGCCTGAGAAAGTAATGCCCAAGTCCTTTTCCCTCTGCCGCGCCTTCTATGATCCCGGGAATATCAGCTACTACAAAACTTTTGAAATCACGGTACTGTACGATCCCCAGATTGGGTTTCAGGGTGGTGAACTCATAATCGGCAATTTTGGGTTTGGCCGAGGTAATAACCGAAAGCAGGGTAGACTTCCCGGCATTAGGGAATCCAACGAGCCCTACGTCTGCCAATACCTTCAATTCCAGGATCAGTTGTTTTTCCTGCCCGGGAATACCGGGTTGGGCATAGCGGGGTGTTTGGTTTGTTGCACTTCTGAAATGCCAGTTCCCCAGACCCCCTAGTCCCCCTTCCAAAAGTATCTTTTCCTCCCCTTCCCCGGTGACTTCCATGATAATTTCATTGGTTTCCGCATCCCGGATCACAGTCCCCAGAGGTACCTCCATATATACGTCGTTCCCATCGGCCCCGGTACTCCTGTTCTTACTGCCATGTCCGCCGTGGCCTGCTTTGAAATGCCGGTGGAATTTAAAACTTAGCAGGGTCCAAAGGTTTTTATTAGCCCGTACGATTACATGCCCGCCACGCCCTCCATCGCCTCCATCAGGGCCACCCTTGGTTATGAATTTTTCCCTGTGGAGATGCGTGGAGCCCTTTCCCCCATTGCCGGAAGCCAGGTCTACCTTCACATAATCTACAAAATTTCCTTCGGTCATTTCAGGTGCTCGTTTTAGGTGCGGGGTTTGTCAGGCCACACGGTGCTTTGAATCCTCCATCGGTTTTCCCTGTCGGGAATGTTGTCTCAGGTATTTTTTTGATACTTCGGAGAAACCCGGCTACAGTATCGATTGTATTATCGCCGGGATGCAAAACCTTTCAGGAAACATACCATATTTTATTTGAAGCCTGCCTGCTGGCAGTATACCAGGCTTAACTTCAGGCCTCCTCCAGGGCGTCTATGACATTTCTGAGCCTTGCTGTGATTTCTGAAATTGCACCCACTCCGCTGACGCTGTGGAATTTCCCCTGGGCCTCATAATACGTTTTCAGGGGGGCTGTTTTTTCATTGTATTCCTCAAAGCGGTTGCGGATTTTCGCTATATCCTGATCATCGGGCCTGCTGCTATTCCTACCACGGTTCAGGAGCCTTTCTATCAATATTTCATCATCCGCTTCCAGGGCAATGGTAACATCGATCCCCATGTTCTTGGTTTCCAAAAAATTATCGAGGGCTTCAGCCTGCGCGGCGGTCCTGGGAAAGCCATCGAATATAAAACCGCTGGCATCCGCATTGTGGTCTACCTCATCCTGTAACATTTTGATAGTAACTTCATCTGGTACAAGGTCGCCTTTATCCATATAGGATTGGGCAAGTTGTCCAAGCTTGGTTTTATTCTGTATATTTTCCCGGAAAACATCCCCGGTTGAGATATGTTTTAAATTGTACTTCTCTTTTAGAAAATCTGCCTGTGTACCCTTACCGGCACCTGGTTTTCCAAATAGGACAATGTTTATCATTTGGTTTTGGTTTAATTGGTATACCCCCCTTAAATTTCTCCCCTGTTCCTTATAGTCGAGCCCATAGCCAACAATAAATCTATCCGGGATTTCCATACCAATATAGTCTATGGTGTATTCACCATTATAATGATCAGGTTTATAAAATAAGGTGGCGATCCTAAAGTCCTTGACATTGGTCTTTGAAAAGATATGTACCAATTCCTGGAGGGTCCTCCCGGTATCAATGATGTCTTCCAGAATGATTACACTACGGCCGCCAATATTATCCGGAACATCCAATAAGGTTTCAACAATACCTGTGGAAGTAAGGCCCCGGTACGAACTCAATTTAACAAAAGATACCTCACAGGGGTGGGGATAATACCTTAAAAAATCGGCTGTAAACATAAATGCGCCATTGAGTACCCCTACGAATATAGGTACCTGGTCTTTATAGTCGGCCGCTATTTCCCCGGCAATCTTCTTTACGGCAGCAAGAATTTCTTCTTCGCTCAGAAAAGGAATAAATTGTTTGTCGTGCAGTTTAAGCAAGGGTTCAGGTTTTATGGAACTGCGAAGATAACATTTTGATTTCTCTTTTTTAAGGGTACAGGGCGGGTTTCTGAGATTTAGCTGTATTTTTGTGGCTTCTCCGGAGCAGGCTGCCAATAGTCAAAATTAATTATAATGAACTGTTTTTCATCACCTTTCAAACTGGGAATATTGGGCGGCGGGCAGTTGGGGAAAATGCTGTTAAATGAAACCAGGAAATGGGATATTACCACCTTCGTACTGGATCCATCGGAAGAGGCGCCCAGCAGGATTGGCTGCAATACCTTTGTGAAGGGTGACCTTATGGATTATAAAACGGTTTATAATTTTGGCAGGAAATTGGATCTGGTGACCATTGAAATTGAGAATGTCAACCTGGATGCGCTGGTGAAACTGGAGCAGGAAGGGGTTTCGGTATATCCCCCAACCCATACCCTTGCCATCATCCAAAATAAGGCAACACAAAAGCTATTCTATACCGACCATCAGATACCAACGGCCCCTTTTGCCAGGTTTGCCTATACCAGTGAAATTGAGGACAGTGTAGCGAATGGCGGTCTGAATTTTCCGTTTGTGTGGAAAGCGGCACAATTTGGGTATGACGGGCAGGGCGTTAAAGTGGTTCGCTCGCTTCAAGACCTGGCCGGACTTTCCAATGTGGAATGTATTGCGGAAAGCATGATACCCTTTAAGCATGAACTTGCCGTTATTGTAGCCAGGAGTGCCAGGGGGGAAGTGGTTACTTATCCTGTTGTTGAGATGGAATTTCACCCCGAAGCCAATCAGGTGGAATACGTTATCTGCCCGGCCCGGATTCCTGCTTCGGTAGCGCAGAAAGCGCAGGAGATCGCCTTGAAGGTTTCCGGTAGCCTGGGGCATGTTGGCATCCTCGCGGTAGAAATGTTCCAGACCGAAGAGGATGAGATACTGGTCAACGAAGTTGCCCCCAGGCCACATAATAGCGGGCACTACAGTATAGAGGCCAGTATTACCAACCAATTTGAGCAACACCTGCGTGCAATTCTGGATCTGCCTCTGGGGGATACGGCCAGTAAACTAGCAGGAATTATGGTAAATTTGGTGGGTGCTGAAGGGCATACCGGCCCGGTTATATACGAACATATGGAAGAGATACTGGGACTCCATGGGGTGACCCCCCATATTTATGGTAAAAAACTGACCCGGCCGTTCCGGAAAATGGGGCATGTGACCATTGTCCACACCGACCTTTCCGAAGCCCGGAAAATAGCACAGAGGGTTAAAGAGACAATACATGTTATAGCAACCAAATAACTATGAGTAAAGTAGCAGTGGTTATGGGAAGTACCAGCGACTTGCCCGTGATGCAGGAAGCCATCGATATGTTGGCTCAGTTTGAAATCGAAGTGGATGTTGATATAGTGTCTGCGCACCGCACCCCAGAAAAATTATTCGATTTTGGCAAAAATGCACATAAAAAGGGGTACGCTGTTATTATTGCAGGTGCCGGGGGAGCAGCGCACCTCCCCGGGATGATCGCATCCTTATCACCCTTGCCCGTTATCGGGGTCCCTGTAAAAAGCAGCAATTCCATTGACGGATGGGATTCGATCCTCTCCATCCTGCAAATGCCTGCAGGCGTACCGGTGGCTACAGTGGCCCTTAACGGAGCCCGGAATGCAGGAATCCTTGCCGCACAGATTATTGGAACCGGTGATCCCGCGATTCTGCAAAAAATCATAGCCTATAAGGAAACCCTGAAAGAAAAAGTTATCCGGGGTTCTGAGGACCTTAGAAAATAAACAGTACCATGATCCCTATCACAGTTCGCTGACCCCATAACAATTATACCCATATGAATCCCCTTTTAACCCCTTTTGATACGGCTCCTTTCAGCCAAATTCAAAATGCGCATTTTAAACCGGCTTTTGAAGCCGCCATAAACGCAGCGCAGGCTGAAATCGATGCCATCACCCAGAATACGGAGGAACCCACATTCGAAAACACCGTGGCAGCCCTTGAATTTTCCGGGCAGCAGCTGGACAGGATTTCAAGTGTATTTTTCAATCTTAATTCTGCTGAAACCAATGAAGAAATTCAGCAGATCGCCCAGGAAGTTTCCCCTTTGTTATCGGGATTCAGCAATGACATCATGCTCAATGAAACATTGTT
>JBGTLT010000223.1:0-11800 GCA_041743975.1 Zeaxanthinibacter sp. | reverse complement strand
TAGTGTAAAAGCTACATTTTAATTAAAAAAATTGTTATTATGAAAAATATGTTTAAAATAGTATGTATCGCAGCGTTTCTCGGAGCTTTTGTCCAGTCCTGCGAAACGACGGAACTGGATCTCAGGACCAATCCGAATGCGCTTTCAGCGGATCAGGGTAGCCCGGACTTCCTTCTCAGTAGCATTCAACTTGATTTTGCGGCTACCGTTGAAGCTTTTGGCAATACAGCAGGACAACTCACCCGGATTGATTATTTTAGCGGGCGGTCGTATCGAAATGCTCTCGGTTTCCAGCCTTCAAGCTTTGATTCAGAATGGCGCAATGGATATACCGAGATCAGAACGGATATACAGGCAATGACCCCGCTTGCAGAGGAGGCGGGATTGAATTTCCATCTGGGCATTGCCCAGTTCATCGAGGCATACACCATGACCATGATGGTTGATTTTTTTGGTGATATTCCCTACAGTGAGGCCAACCTTGGTTCGGAAAATTTTAATCCTGCCGTGGACTCGGGAGCCAGCATCTATGAGGCTTCCATATCGTTACTTGATCAGGCAATTGCCAACTTTACAGCTGGCGGCGCTGCAAGCCCTCAAAATGATTTTTTCTACGACGGCGATGCCAGTAAATGGATCAAAGCGTGCAATACCTTAAAAATGAAACTGTATATGCAAACCCGCCTGGTCGACAGCGGGGCGCTGGCAAGCTTTAATGCCATTGTGAATTCCGGAAACTACATTTCGGATACTGCGGATGACTTTCAATTTTCGTGGGGTACCAATGAAGTTCAGCCCGATACCCGCCACCCACGCTACAATGATGTGGATCCGGACACCGGCGGTACCGTCGGAAGCTACTCCTCTACCGGAGGTAATGATTACATGTCTATTGCTCAGATGAATTATATGCTGACCAACTCGGATCCGAGGATACGGTATTATTATTACAGGCAAAATGAATTTACGCCTGGTGCTGAGGCTCCACCGGCTTTGGAAACCCTTCAGTGTTCCCTTCAGCAACCCCCCCCACACTACACAGGGTTCCCATTCTGTTATTTGCCTAACGGCTTCTGGGGCAGGGATCATGGTAATGATGAAGGAACACCTCCGGATGGCTTCCTGAGAACACTGACTGGAGTGTATCCTGCCGGAGGAAAATTTGATGACAGTTCCTTTGAGGGTCAGGGACAGGGTGCAGGCGCCGGTGGTGCCGGGATTACACCCATTATGCTTGCCTCTACTTCTGATTTCATGATCGCGGAAGCTGCACTTGCAGCCGGGCAGGCAGCCACTGCCAGGGCCGCCGTCCTTTCAGGGGTCGCAAGATCCGTAGCGAAGGTGGTGGCGTTCGGAGCCATCGATAGTAGCACCGATCAATCCCTGGCACCTACAGCCACCGAGATATCTGACCACAGCGCGGCCATAGGTGCTGCTTTTGATGCAGATCCTGACGGGGGATGGAATGTTCTTGGAAGGGAATTCTTTACCGCCCTCTTTGGAAACGGTATAGATGCCTATAATTTTTACAGGAGAACCGGATATCCCGCCAATCTCCAGCCGAACCTCGAACCGAATCCCGGACCGTTTATCAGGTCTTTATTCTATCCTGCAAACTTTGTGAACAACAATTCATCGGTACAGCAGAAAGCAGAGGTAACCACACAGGTTTTTTGGGATACCAACCCTGCCTCACCAGGATTTCCATCATCTAACTAAAAAAAAATACAATGAAAAGAATAATTTATAAAATAACTTCGGGTCTCTTTACCCTGGCAGTCCTGATCGGCTGTTCCACGGATAATAACACGATAGACGACGTATTTGAAAAAGTTGAGAATGGAGGCTTTTTAAGGACTGTGGAAACTGTAAGTTCAAGTTTCAACCTTTTCGACACTTCATCTTCCTTTGAGGTTGTTGTTGAAGAACAGGACCATGAAAATGGCGAACTGTTGTCCCAGGTAAATAAGTACATCAGTTTTACCGATGTTACAGATGATGGAACGGATTATTCCAAGGCTGAAGTTGCGGTAGGTACTGTGGCAGCCTCTGAATTTACAACCAGCCAATACGGGTTGCCCACTACCACGGTGAAAATCACCCTGGCCGAGGCATTAACCGCTTTGGGTTTAAGTGACGGGCAGTACAATGGTGGCGACAGTTTCAGTATCCGCCTCGAGCTGGTACTGACTGACGGCCGGACTTATTCCGCTGCCGATGTCAATGGAAACGTTGCTGCATTAGGGGGTTATTATTCTTCCCCTTATGCCTATAGCGCATCCCTTGTTTGCCCAACCAGCCTGGAAGGTACACATTCCTTCATAGCTTCCAATCTGCAAGCCGGCAATAACCCCGGGGCCTGCCCCGTGGGAACTGTGACCGGCACAGTAACCTGGACAAACCAGGGTGGGGGAACCTATCTTACATCTGACCTTGGTTTTGGACAATATGAATCAAGCTGCTGGAATGACAGCCCTGCCTCAAGTGGAGGAGCTACCTTCGTGGATGCCTGTAATATCATCACCACCGGTGGTACAGACCAGTATGGTTTGGTATATACCTGGACAATCGTAAGTGTCAATGGTCCTGAACTGACTATTGACTGGGTGAATGACTATGCTGACTCCGGAAGGGCAGTGATCACCAGGGAAGGTGGCGTAGACTGGCCTCCATTGGTTACCAATTAATTTATTGAACCGTACTATAGAAAACAGCTTTCCTGGTGGGAAGGCTGTTTTTTTAATTAAAGCAGTGTATTTTTGCATTATTGAACAAATAACACAGATGAAGATACAGGACTATTTAAGGAGGTATTGGGCCGTTGGCATGGTGGTGATCCTATGGGCATGTGCCAAAGATGACCCGGGGACACCTGCCCCCCCGATCGTTGATGAAGAGACATCCATTGAGATCCCTGCATCCAATACCGTGGGGGCTTTGCTGCTCAATAAGGAAAAGGCAGATAATGGCTATACCCTCTTTACCATCGATAAAAATACATACCTGATCAATAATTGTGGACAGATTATCAATACCTGGAGCAGTGATTACATAGACGGGAAAGCGGTTTACCTCTTGGAAGACGGCTCCATCCTTCGCGGCGGGATCCTCGAAAATACCGAGGTGCCCTATCCGGGAGGCGGCGGGATAGTTGAGAAGATCAACTGGGATAATCAGGTAACCTGGTCTTACACCTATTCTACCTCCAAAGTGAACCTTCACCACGATTTTTACCCCATGCCCAATGGCAACGTCTTATTACTGGCCGCAGATAAAAAAACAGAAGCCGAAGCCATTCAGGCCGGAAGGGACCCAGCCAACCTCACGGAAGGTGTCCTCTATAATGAACAGATAGTCGAGGTTAAACCTATTGGCGATACAGGCGGGGAAATATTATGGGAATGGAACTACTGGGACCACCTTGTGCAGGACTTCGACCCCGCCAGGGACAATTATGGAGTGGTTGCTGACCATCCCGAATTAATGGACGTAAACTATTTAAGTGAACCCACCAACGCGGACGCAGACTGGCTTCATATTAATTCCCTGCAATATAACCCGGTATTGGACCAGATCCTTATCAGTTGCAACGGCATCAATGAAATCCACATAATTGACCATTCCACCACTACAGAAGAAGCAGGGACCAATATGGGTGGCCTGCGGGGCAAGGGGGGATCCATTCTGTACCGCTGGGGAAATCCGGAAGCCTATGGCCAGGGGAACCTTGCAGATACCCGGCTTTATCGGCATCACTACCCAACCTGGATCCCCCCATCCTATCCGGATGGCGGGAAGATCATGTTATTTAACAACGGCAACGGCAGGCCGGATGGCGACTATTCTTCCATCGATATACTGGATCCACCCACCACCGGACCCGGTGAATACAGCGAACCGCTTAACGGACCGTATGGGCCCGATGAGGTAAGCTGGACGTACACGAACCCTGATGATCCCACCTTATTTTATTCGCGCATACTTTCCAGCGGGCAGCGGCTACCCAATGGTAATACACTTGTATGCGAAGGGTTGCTGGGCCATTTTTTTGAGATTGATGGTGAAAAACAAATAGTCTGGCAATATAAAAACCCTGTGAAATCCACAGGGGAAATCATGGCCCAGGGTGATGCACCAGAGGGCAACCTGACGTTCAGGGCGATTAAATATCCCAGGTCCTATGCCGCTTTTTCAGGGAAGGACCTTTTTCCGTCCAACCCATTAGAACTCGATTTTAATATAGGCAATTGTGAAGATTAGTGTAAAGCAGTCAAAGCATCATTTAATTCCAGGTATTTTTACCGCCTTTAAAAGAATAAATTACCTGAGTATGAAAGCTCATAATGGGCATTAAAAAAATGGACAATACCAACCGACATAATCTCCCCTTTCTCTGCCTTTGGCAGATTCATTCCCCTCTTTAAAAAAAGAGGGGAGCTTTAAAAAAATAAAAGTATTATGAAAGCTCATAATGGGCATTAAAAAAAATGGACAATACCAACCGACATAAATAATTAAATATCAATATATTGTGAATATTTATATACCCTGAGCAAAGGAAAAAACTATACGCTTTATTTATAGAATAATGTAAAGTATACAGAAGGAACTCACCCCGTCAGTTCCATGGTACGGCCTACCCCTAATAAATTCAGCCACTTTACGGAATATTATTACAAGACCGGGGACGATAAAATAGTTGAATTCATAGTTCCTAAAAAAGGAGAGTTCCTGGAAGTGGCGGTGAAAGACCTGAGGGAACAGGTAAAGAAATATATTAAGGAAGAGAAAATAAACTAACAAAGGAAGAAGACCTTGTATCCTTGTTCGGCTATCTGAATTCTATCTGAAGGTATCCAGGCTCCTTCCGGCCACTCCTGAGGCAGCCAATGATATTATTTTTAAAGTAAGCTGCGCTTTTGATTTCAGGATAGCACTTGTGCGACCGATAAATTTTCTGTACCTTAAAACCTTTAAACGTTACATCAATGGCCCTCCTGATACATACTTCCCCCAAAACCATGTATACCCTGGTATTCCTCGCCCTGCTGTCAGGAATGACTGCAGGCAGTGCCCAAAATACGATCAACTATAGTGCCCAGGCCGCCCCTTCTTCAGAGGCTGGAATATTTGGCATTGCCAATTATGCCATGCTGCGCAACCCGGCAATGGACCAGTTGTTTTCCGATGTCCGAAACCACGAGGGCAGGGTCGATTGGATAAATGCTGTGGGATCTCCGTATATGAGTGAAGATTTCCTGCCCTGCAAAATCTATGTAGGTGAAGAGTTTGCCGGGAATTTTTATTACAGGCACAACGCCTATAATGATGAAATTGAAATCAAGGATTACCCGGAGGATCCTGAAAAAGTGTCGCTGCATACCGATAAACAGTTCCGGCTCGTTTCGATGGATAAAGAACTAAGCCTGAAAACACTGGTTACAGATGACGGCAGTTACCGGAACGGGTATTTGAACCTTATCAGCAGCGGAGCCAGGTTCAATCTCTATACCAGGACCAAGGTAAAATTTACCGAAGCTACCAAGCCCGTGAATTCCCTTGTGAGGCCTACCCCGGATAAATTCACCAACTATATTGATTTTTATTATTCGGATACCACAAAGGAAAAGGATGTGACATACTTCCTGGAAGACCGGAAAAAGAAATTTACCGCCTCCTTTGATAAAGCCATAGTTCCTGAACTGAAAGCATTTATTAAAGAACGGAATATCAATGTCAAAAAACAGGAAGACCTGATCCAGGTCTTTGATTTCCTGAATTCCCTACAAACACCGCCGGATCATTAGCGCGTCTTTACAGGGCTCCCTCAAATAAAGAATTTCTCCTCACCTATAGGCTGTTTCAGCTTCTCCAGAGCGAAGGTGCCCCGGGGCAAAAGCTTCGAGAAATTCTTTTGATTAAATTCCATTCCTTACTGTAACGGAAGCGTTATCTCGTAGGAAATATACCGGCGATGGACCTGAACAAGTAGGTGATGAACCAAAAGCCAGTCCTTATGGCAACTATCCTGTTTTAAGGTCTCCCCCTTCTTTAAGAGGTTGGTTTTTACGTATCTTTGAAGGATGGAAAAAACAACCCAGGTCTACGGTATCAGAGCTGTGATGGAAGCTATACATGCCAACGAACCCATTGATAAGGTCTTTATTCAAAAAGGCCTTAAAGGAGACCTTTCCAGGTCGCTGGAAGCCCTTATCCGCAAAAACAACATCAACAGTTCCTATGTCCCCATTGAAAAACTGAACCGGTTGACGAACAGTAACCACCAGGGAGTGGTTGCCACAATTTCCCCCATTGTATACCATGACTTTGAAACACTCGTGGAACAGGTGATCGCAGTTAAGGAGGTGCCCTTATTCCTGCTACTCGACCAACTGTCCGATGTCCGTAATTTTGGTGCTATTATCCGTACGGCAGAATGCACGGGGGTAGACGGGATAATCATCCAGAAAAAAGGGGCGGCCCCTGTTACCGCTGATACGATAAAAACCTCTGCCGGAGCAGCGTTTAAGGTTCCCATAGCCCGGATAGACCACCTTAAGGACGCTGTTTTCTATCTGCAGGCTTCCGGGATCCATATCCTGGCCGCCACGGAAAAGACCGGCACAACCCTGTATGATGTACCTATGAATAAACCTCTTGCTATTATCATGGGTTCGGAAGACAAGGGGATTTCCCCTTCCATCCTGAAATTGGCCGATTATAGTGCAAAACTTCCTTTATTGGGTGAGATCGAATCCCTGAACGTTTCCGTGGCCTGCGGGGTATTTCTTTATGAAGTGCTGAGACAACGGACCTCCCCCCAGCCCCCTGCCAAGGAGGGGGAGCAGGCCATTTAAAACTTTTCGATCACCTTTCCCCCCATTGTGGAAAGCCGGGGAGCTATTTCCTACTGTCCTTACATACACCAAATCCTGCCCCTTAGGGGGAGGTTAGGGAGGGGTCTCCATGTCCTTGTCTTTTTTATAGTGGTACGTTATTCTTACTGGGCCTTCTGCCCGTTCAGGATCATCATTCTTACGTTCTATAAAGTTCCCGTCTGCATCAAAATGATTCAGGAATTCATCCTCTTCTTCAATGAAATCCTCCCTTTCCCAGTCATATTTTCGTGCTGCGGGTACATGCGCCTTTAAGACCAGCGCCAGGAAAAGCCCGGTAAGGAAACCCCCCAAATGCCCCTCCCAGGAAATCTCATCCTTTACAGGAAAGATATACCATAACAAACCGCCATAGATAAACACTACAATCAGGGATAGCGCCACCAATCGGTAGTAGCGGCTAAAAACCCCTTTAAAAAAAATAAAACTGGCCAACAGGTAGATTGCACCACTCGCTCCAATATGATAGGACGGCCTGCCAATGCCCCATGCGATCAAGCCGGAAATGAGCAAACCCCATATCAGTACCTTAAAAGCTATGCTTCGGTAAAAAAAGAAAAGGGAGGCCGTTAAAATGGCCAGTGGGATGGTGTTATTGTAGAGATGCCTGATAGAGCCATGGACAAAAGGACTCAATATAATCCCTTTCAAACCGGATAATTTTCTCGGATAAATTCCAAAATGGTTGAGGTTAACCTGAAAGCGAACTTCCACCCAGAATACCAGCCAGATCAGCAACACAGCTACCAAAGGGGCAAGGAGCACACTATTGGAAAACTTAAAATAATGATCTTCAGACATGCGGGGTATTTGACAATTGGTATTACAATTAAGCGGCCAGAAATTCAAAACCTGATAAATTGTCATCTATTAAATTTACTACTTTTATGCCCATGAATGAACCGCTTGCAGAACGGGTGAGGCCCAAAACACTGGAGGACTATGTAAGTCAGCACCACCTGGTTGGTAGTGGTGGTTCCCTTACCCATCAGATAAAAAAAGGGATCATACCCTCCCTGATCCTCTGGGGTCCCCCGGGGACAGGCAAGACTACCCTCGCACATATCATTGCCACAGAAAGCAACAGGCCTTTTTACACCCTCAGTGCCATCAGCAGTGGCGTAAAAGACGTGCGGGAGATCATTGAGAAAGCGAAACAACAAGGAGGTCTGTTTACCGCCAAAAATCCTATCCTGTTCATAGATGAAATACACAGGTTCAGCAAATCCCAGCAGGATTCCCTCCTGGGGGCTGTTGAAAAAGGATGGATCACCCTCATTGGGGCAACAACTGAAAACCCCAGTTTTGAGGTAATCCCTGCCCTGCTTTCAAGATGCCAGGTATATATACTGAATCCCTTCGGGAAAAAGGATCTTGAGGTGATCTTAAAACGGGCCATTGCCCGGGACCCCTTGCTTCAATCCATGAAAATAATCCTTAAGGAAACGGAGGCCCTGCTAAGGCTATCCGGGGGAGATGGCCGGAAATTGCTGAATATCTTTGAATTGGTGGTGACATCGGAAGAAAAGGAAGCTGTTATCATAACGGATGAAATGGTTATGCAAAAGGTGCAAAAGAATACCGTATTATACGATAAGGCAGGGGAGCAACATTATGATATCATCTCGGCCTTTATCAAATCGATCAGGGGAAGCGACCCCAATGCTGCGGTATATTGGCTTGCCCGGATGTTGGCAGGGGGGGAAGATATTAAATTCATTGCCCGCAGGTTGCTGATTTCTGCCTCGGAAGATATCGGAATGGCCAATCCAACTGCCCTGGTAATCGCGAATTCTACATTCCAGGCGGTGACAACCATAGGATATCCCGAAGCGAGCATCATCCTGAGCCAGTGTGCTGTTTACCTGGCAACATCCCCCAAAAGCAATGCCAGTTATATGGCCATCAAAAATGCCCAGCAGGCTGTAAACGAAACCGGGGACCTCCCGGTGCCACTTCACATACGAAATGCCCCGACAAAACTGATGAAAGACCTGGGTTATGGTGCAGCATACCAATATGCCCATGATTACAGTTCTAATTTTGTGGAGCAGGAATTTTTGCCGGACAGCCTGTCAGGGAATTCATTTTATGTCCCGGGCGACAACCAGCGGGAGAATGCAGTCAGGGATTTCCTGAAGCACAGATGGAAGGATAAGTATAAATTTTAGAATTTGATCCGGATTTCTTCCGTCCTGCGATCGTCACCCTGGTAATATTCCCATATCCATCGGGATCCTTCCCGATATAGCAGCCCATTCGCATTATCCCGCATGGCTATATAGACATCCGGGCGGGAAGTCTTAAATATTTTCAAGCGTACCTGTGGCGTATTGTCAACTAATTGATACCCGTTAGGTATTTCCTGTGCATACCAGGTATCTTCCGGCATTCCCTGATCTCCTTCTTCTTCTTCCCCTTTTACCATATCAGAAGGTACGGGCTCCATGTTTTTATAACGTTGCTGATCCGGCGTGGCTTCCTGTTCCACCACTTTCACATCCGCTGTAACCCCGGATTCCGGTTCCATCTTATCTAGCTGTTGCACATCGTTCCTGAAACTCACCGTTACGGGCTTCTCCTTCACAGTATCCTTATAAGTATACTGAAAACCTTTCAGGGAATTGAATGCCATCTGCAGTGCCTCATTGTAGGCCGATTTATACTCCTTTAGCTTGCTGTTACCCTGTTGGGTTTTATAAACTTCCACGGCTTTGCAATCCTTAAATACTGCAATAACTTTTGTGGAAAACATAGAGGATTCATCCAGCAGGTCTACCAATAACCCCAAACACCGGTTGCTGTTGAGATCCTCCGGCAGTTCATCATCATATACAGCGTTCAGGCCATTCTGTAACAGCAGGTGTTTGATAAAGGTACTGGTATGGTATTGGTTTTCTTTTTTGAAAGCATCAAAGTTCTTGGGTACAATAATGTACTTGTAGGAGTTGAGTTCAGATTGTGCTGTGGCAATCAGGGCCCCTGAAAATACCAGGGCAAAAAGGAGATATTTCATCGGCAAGGTACTAATCAATTCTTGCCCCAAGATATGATATTTAATCCGAATTGAAAAGATTGGTAGTGGCTGTCCGCTATGTTTTTATAGGCCAGCAAGTTATCGGCCAATACATAAAAATTAACCGGACCGGCCTGCAAACTCAGGCCCAGCCCGATATTGGTACTGGAGAATTTATCCACGGTATACGTTGTTTTCAGGGCGAGTATACTGCCCAGTCGCCTCAGATAGAATGCGCTGAGGGCAGCCTGAGGCCCCCGGGGCCGGTTGATAACGTATAACTGCCCTCCCAGGCTGTTGGCATACTGGATCTTATTGCTTTTCCTGGCGGCAGTAGTAGGGTTACAATCACAAGCATCCAGGAAAGACATGGGCATTCCAAAATTGTATCGCAGGGAAGCATACAATTTGGAAGGCCTGAAGGTCACATATCCCTGGTTGTTTTCATCATAGGGAACCTTGGCTTTAACCTCATTGACAAGGTCCAGCCAAAAGTCGGCATCCGGGTTCGTCAGTGCATCGGGCAGAATGACCTGAACCCCTTCAACGGTGGCTTCCCCTTTAAGGGTAAAATTACGGATATCAGTGGTTTGGTAGATAAATCCCAGGTCCAGGAGGCTGCCGGTCAACACAAGCTGTTCCTGAAGATTGTAACTGAAGCCAAGATCCAGGCCAAGTCCCAGGCTACCGCCCATGAACCCCCTTTTTGTGATTAATTTTTTGAATGCCGGTCCATTATCAACTGCATCATCTTCGAGGATATCAATAATTTCATTGAGTCCGGATGTACGGAATTCAATATCTGCCCTGATGGTATTGGCCAGAAGGTTGTTTTGTCCTTCTGTAGTCACAAAATACCCGGTATTATTTGTTGAACTGAAATTGAGCATCCCGGAATAAATCTTAGCGCGTGCTCCTACGGTCAGTTTTTCATCAACCCGATGGTTGACCCCGAAATGGAATACATTCAGGATCTCGCCCCTTGTTTTTAAATGCCCCAGGTTAAACCGCCGCCCCAATTGGTCTGCATTGCCTTCATACCCGAGGATCGCAAGGTCCTTTGGCCAATATGTTATGGCATCGCCTTCATTATATATTCCAAAGGAATAAAAATTCCCGGGTCTGGATCTTCCCCTGAATCCCCCGCTAAGGAGTTCAATTTGGTAGGTGCCGCTGAGTTCATCGGTAATCTGCATCCCGTAAATGGCCCGATCCCGGATCTTATCATTGATATCGATTCCATCCGCGGCAAAAATATCATGGACGGTTACCCCGCTGGTAGCTGCCTGAAAGGAAACCCCGGAGACTGCTGGGATCCCCGCATACCATTGATAGGAAGTCTCCATGCCAGGGTTGATCAATAAGGCCTGGGGGATTTCGGTGAAATCGTAAAGCAATTGTTTGTTCTGGCCATGCATGGAAAAGGTCCCCCAAAGCACCGCCAAACAGGCTATCTTGAAATATCTCATTTCAGGCGGATCCGTATTTTGGCACTGGAGCGCAGAATAATTTTTGGGTCGGGAAGTGGGGAAACACTGCTGTTACCACTAAGGTTTACGGCACTGACGCGCAGGGCCGAAGTGTTCCTTATAATGTCTATACTGCGCCCTGATACGCCCCCATAGGCAATTTCCCGCCGTAAGATCGCGGTAGGCGCATCGTTTATTCGGAAGATTTCAGTATACATGACGTTGTTTGTTATATCAAGGAAGTCCACCGTAATATTGAGTCGTTTGCTGGTGGTATTCTCAACTTCATAGGTTATGATACCATCCAGGGCCCTCTGAGCCACAAACTCTTCGCTGAAAGCATCAAAATTAAAATCCTGGGTAATAAAATTAACCCCTGTAATTTCATTGATGATCCTTTCCGGCGCTTCTACATACAG
>JBGTLT010000222.1:0-5078 GCA_041743975.1 Zeaxanthinibacter sp. | reverse complement strand
AGCCTACTGAAAGACCCGCCTTTTTTACCCCTTCCATAATATCAACTATCAAAGCATCGTCCAGCATAAAAGTACCCAGAGACATTTTTAAGTTATCAATGATTTCAGGAAATTGTTTGGTTAGTATTTCTACTTCAATTTGCGCATCTGTAATCAAATCCAGTTGTCCCTTAGCAGCAGTTATTAGTAAAGGTTTTAGAAATACATCATCAGAGGCATCCATTTTTTGAGCACACTCAAGGGCTTCTTCGTATTGCTTATTATGACAAAAAACAAAGAAAAATCCCATATAATACCACCAGGGACAATAAGGATTAAGATCTAAAGACTGATGAAGCAATGCATGGGCCCGCTGATACTCACCTGCACATGCCAGGCCAAATCCGAGAGTACCTTTCACAGAGGCAGAGGAGGGGCCCAATTGCAAACTATAATCAAAGGCTTCAATCGCTTCTTTTTTCCTATGCATATAAATGTTTGCCCAGCCGAATATTGTATGAGCATATTGAGAAAGAGGATCTATTTTGATTGCTTTTTTAATTAACTGATAAGCTTTGTTCACGGGATCTTCTATAGTAGGAAAGCCTAACGCATAAGAATCAAGATATAAATTTCCCAATACAACCAAACACATAACATTATTAGGATCATTTTGTATTGCCTTTTCCAGTGCTTTACTGGTTGTGATACAAGCCTCCAGCGAATGTGTCATTTGTGCATGATAATTCCATAATATGGCATCAAAAGAAGCTAAATCCAGCTTTTTTGTGCTTTGGGCTGCATTCATCGTATCACGAATGATAAAGCCATAATTACCACTTAAAATGGAAAAGATATCATTATTGATCTCATCTTGTATGTCTATAAATTTGTCAATTTCCAAAACATGTCTGTAAGTTTTAGACCAAATTTGCCTGCCATTCAGGGTTTCTGCCAATCCTACACTTACCCTGATCTCCTTAGAGGAACGCATTACCGAGCCGGTGATCACATAATGAACCCCTAATTCATTGCCAATACCCCGGATATCGGCTGAATCAGCATTGTATTTTCTCATAGAATGATGTGCAATCACAGCAATATCTTCATTAGTACTGAAAATACGGGTGATCTCTTCTCCAAATCCCTCCGCAAAAAACTGATATTCATTATCAGGACATAAATTGCGGAATGGCAAAACCGCCAAGGTTAATTTTGAGCGGGAATATTGGGGTGGATTTTCATTCTCAACTACTTTTCCATTTTGCTTTTTGGCTACCTGCGACCGGAATACTGGCACATAAGTACCTTTGACCACTTCAATCATGATAGGGTCGGCCAGTCCTGGCCCTATATAATATTCATTTAACAAACGCCTGAGCCTGCCAGCATGAATGCGCACTAGGGCGTCTATTTGCGGATTGAAGTCAGCTTTTTTCCCCAAAGCACTTACCCCAATGGTGTACTCTTTCACGCCATCAGTATTGCCCTCCAGGGTTTCTTCCACAATAAATTTGAGAAAACTGGACAGTACGGAAGAATGAGAAAATGTATCACTGGACAGGACGCGGGTTAACTGTGCCAAAATTTCTTTTTGTGAATAACCTAACTTAGCATTGGTTTTTGGTGCAATGTTAGACATGAGCAGATAGGTTTTTGAAGTGGTTTATCAATTTGTGCTGGTTAAAAGAAATAAAATTTCAATATTAAAGCGTAATCAAATTAACATTTATCCTCTCTTGGTTGGCTGAATTGAGAAAGGAGAATGGAAAAGACCTTAGCAATAAGGGTTATATGTTAAGCAAAAGTGTGCATGTGTTTAAGTTGTAATTCATAACAAATATAGGAAAAATAAACATTCAGAAACGCAATTTTGTTTGCAAATTGTTTAGTAATTCAGGTTTGTACCTTGCCTATCACTCTCATCTATTTAACGGTTAAGTAACGGTATTACACTTACGTGGCGTCTCGAATGCGCTTAGTTTTGGCTATTCATTTATTTGTCAACCCCTAAAATAGAATTGCCTAATGAAAACTAAACTCACCTTTTTAACTTGCCTTATTGGTTTTTTTCTGTTTGGGTGCTACCCTGACGGACCAGATTATGTCGAGGATTTTGACGTGGTTCTTACCTATTTTCAGGACGATTACAATTTTTCCAGCAAAAACACATACGCCCGGCCCGACAGAATTGTCAAGATCACCGGAAATGTACAGGAGGGAGAAGATCCAGTATTTATTCCCGACGCCACAGCTACGCTCATTCTTGCCAAAATAGATGCCAACATGGCAAGTTTGGGCTGGAACTTAGTAGAAATTGATGAAGATCCGGATCTACTTTTAACCCCGGCTTCCATGGAAACTACTACCATTACTTATTATTACGACTACTGGTATTGGTGGTGGGGCGGTTACTATCCAGGATGGGGCTATCCCCCCTACTATGTAAGTGCTTATTCTACCGGCACGCTTATAATGGGATTAGTAGATCCTACTGTGGTAGGTGCCAATGGAAATGCGATTTCACAATGGACGGGTGCCCTGAATGGTGTTTTAACAAATTCGTATGATGCCAACCGGATCAATGCCCTCATTGATAAAGCTTTTGCCCAGTCTCCCTATCTGAAAATCAACTAAGCCTTTAAAATCTCTATACAATGAAAAAGATATTGTTTATAATAATTCTGGCCTTTTCTGTTTCTTCTGCCTTTGCGCAAAGTAACCTTACAGCCATACAGTATTCCATGGGTTTCGGTACGGGCGACCTGGGTGATTATATCGGACAACCCAGCTTCCGGGGTTTTAACATCGACTACCGGAGAATGGTACAGCCCAACGTGGGCGTAGGTTTTGATTTGGGATGGAATGTATTTTATGATGAAAGACCAGACGATACGTATGAAATTGGAAATTTGGC
Source organism: Zeaxanthinibacter sp. (assembly GCA_041743975.1). Classification (GTDB taxonomy): domain Bacteria; phylum Bacteroidota; class Bacteroidia; order Flavobacteriales; family Flavobacteriaceae; genus JTS-RE37. The sequence goes on along the minus strand of JBGTLT010000222.1, from coordinate 2,182 downwards.
CTACTCCGGCAAGCAATACCGGTATAACAACCAGTTTCCCATTCTGTTAGCCGCCGATTATTATTTTCAGCCGGGAGAGAGTGTAAATCCTTTTGTTGGATTTGGCACGGGTATTATGTTTTCCAACAGGGAAACAGATATGGGTGTGTATGCCTTTGAGCGGGATGCCGTAAATTTTACCATCCGGCCAGAGGTCGGCATTCTGTATGAAATGAACCCCGATGTTAGTTTTAAGGTGTCTGGCAAATATTATTACGGCTTTGAGGCAGGCGACCTCCCGGCCCAGGGCTACTTTACCCTGAACCTTGGGCTCGTACTTACTAATTAAGAAAAGGCCGCAGGGCATTGTCCGACACCATTTGTGCCGCTCACAAATGGTGTCATCGGACTGCCGAAGCAGACAAATAGCCAGGAGTTAAAAAGCACCTATATTAAAGGGTGGCTTTTTACCCCTTTAATAAACGCATCCTCGAAAACTGTACACCATGAAATCATTTTCAAAACTTTATTCGTCATTTCCAGTCTTATTGATCTTACTATTTGGGTGGGGAGGCTTTGCCCAGGCACAGGATGTGTTACCCTTTCCACCCACACCCTCAGCCAGTGAAGCCGGGCTTACCATGCAAACTTCCACTTATCATAAAAGAGTGGATCCTGAACGGCTTGCGAAAGATGCTCCCAACATACTTATCATCCTTATCGATGATGTTGGACCTGCCACCCCTTCTACCTATGGTGGTGAAATAAACACCCCCAATTTAAGTCGTGTTGCTAATTTGGGGATTTCTTATAATCGATTTCACTCAACGGCCATGTGTTCTCCAACACGTGCCTCCATTCTTACAGGAAGAAATCATACGGTGGTAGGAAACGGACAGATCGCAGAATTTGCCAACGATTGGGACGGATTTAGTGGAACGATCCCAAAAACCTCTGCCACCGTAGCCGAAGTATTAAAAGCCTACGGCTACAATACCAGTGCTTTTGGAAAATGGCACAATACTCCGGCTGAACAAACCACTTCCAAAGGACCTTTTGATTACTGGCCTACCGGCTATGGATTTGAATATTTTTACGGTTTCCTGGCCGGTGAGGCATCCCAATATGAGCCCCACATGGTTCGTAATACCACCGTTGTAGAGCATCCAGAAACCACGCAAGGCCATGACTACTATCATCTCACTGAGGATATTGCCGAAGATGCGATACGTTGGCTAAGGGAACAACAAGCTTTTGCGCCGGATAAACCCTTCTTAATGTACTGGGCTCCAGGTGCCGTTCATGGGCCTCACCATGTAGTCAAAGAGTGGGCCGATAAATATAAAGGTAAATTTGATGATGGTTGGGACGAGTATCGGAAACGAGCCTTTAAAAGACAAAAGGAACTGGGATGGATTCCACAGGATGCGCAGTTGACCGAACGCAACGAAACCATGACAGCATGGGATGATATCCCGGAATCTGAAAAACCATTCCAAAGCAGATTAATGGAAGTTTATGCAGGGTTTGCCGAACATACAGATTATAATGCAGGTTTACTTATTGATGAAATAGAAAAACAAGGCAAGCTGGACAATACCCTTATTTTCTATATATGGGGAGATAATGGCTCATCGGCCGAAGGACAAAACGGAACTATAAGTGAATTATTGGCACAAAATGGTATCCCGACAACTATCCAACAACACATTGACGCATTAGATAAACTGGGTGGTTTGGATGTTTTGGGATCTCCTAAAACAGACAATATGTATAATGCCGGTTGGGCATGGGCAGGTTCCACACCCTACAAATCAACCAAATTGATTGCTGCCCACTTCGGTGGCACTCGTCAACCATTGGCTGTATCGTGGCCCAAAAATATTAAGCATGACAACACACCACGACCACAGTTTCACCATGTTATTGATATTGTGCCTACCATTTATGAAGCCGTGCATATCGAGGAACCAAAAGTGGTCAATGGATTTCCGCAAGATCCGATCAATGGTGTTAGCATGAACTACACTTTTGCCGATCCAAAGGCTGAAGGCACACGAAAAATACAGTTTTTTGATATCATGGGAAGCCGCGGACTTTATTATGACGGCTGGTTTGCTTCGGCCTTTGGCCTTCGGAACCCCTGGGTGCCCGGACTTCCACCAGGCGCAGCGACCTGGAATCCTGAGGATGATACCTGGGA
>JBGTLT010000221.1:0-2110 GCA_041743975.1 Zeaxanthinibacter sp. | reverse complement strand
TGCTCACTTCGGAGAAATTATTGACGAAGTTCAATGGATTCTGTATTTCATGGGCAATGCCTGCGGTCAGTTCCCCAAGGCTCGCCATTTTTTCGGATTGGATCAGTTGTTTCTGGGTGGCTTGTAATTCAGAATAGGCTTTTTCTATTTCCCTGGCCTGGGTCAGTTCCTTTTCACGAGATCTTTCCCTTTCTTTTTGCTTGATCCTGTGACGCATGGAGCGATCAATTCCCACTAACGCGAGTAACCCAATAATAATATATATTGTATATGCCCACCATGTCTGCCACCAGGGAGGAGAGATGTTTATTGCCAGCATCTTCCCTTCATCGTTCCAAACGCCGAAGGCATTAGAGCCCCGGATGGCAAAGGTATAGGATCCTGGATCCAGATTGGTATAGGCTGCAAAATTCCGGTTATCATAGATCCAGTCATTATCGTAACCGATCAACTTATGTGCATATTGGTTCTTTTCAGGACTGGCATAGTGCAACGCGGCAAATTCAAAACTTAAGCTATTTTGTACATAAGACAGGTTGAGGGTATCGGTGCTCAGCAAACTGCCGGTTAAAGGACTCTTTTCTCCCATGTCATGTACCGATTTATTTGAAATAAACACATCGGAAATAATCAATGCGGGGACGTCCCTATTTGGGTTCCGGCTTTTGAAGGTAGTGAGCCCATGTTCGCCTCCAAAATAAAAGCGACCATCCGGGCACCGGGTTGCCGCACGGATTAAAAAACTATCCCCCCCCAAACCGTCCGAGGAATTATAATTGATAAAGGTCACTTTCCCCGAGATCTCATTGGTTACCATTTGGGACAATCCATTTAGGGTCGCAATCCAGAGTTCGTCATTTTCGCCCTCCAGAATTCCAAAGGTAAACTTAGATGGGAGTCCGTCCGGTTCGGAATACCTGGTAAATTGTTCGGTATCAGGATTGAGCCTGTTGATTCCTTCTATGGTAGCCAGCCAAATCAGTCCATGGCTATCTTCCATGATATCGTGTATAAGGTTACTACTTGGCGAATTATTATTTCCAGGATCAAATTGATAGTAGGTTACCTGATTGGTGGTGGGATCTATTCGATTAAGCCCTTGCCTCCTGGCACTGACCCAAATAAACTTTTTCCCAATTTCAATATCATATATCTCATCACCGCTTATAAGCATTTCATACTGGTCTTCCTCCATGGTCTTTTGAAAATAAGCGGTCTGTCTTCCGTCTAAGGGCTTGAGCAGGGATATCCCATAAAGGGAAGTGTGTTCCGGGGGATCGTCGTTCCAGTTGTCATATGAGTGGCTGTCATCGCTCCTGTAACGCAAGGTGTATATGCCCGGTTGGAGGTTCACTGGTTGAATTACCACCCTGTTCTTAACGGCTCCCCCTGCGTAATATGAATCCTCTACCTTACCAAAATGCCAAATAGTGTCTTGTTGAGCATCCTCAATCCACCCATAATCAGACATACTTCCTGTATCTCCCTCACCAACGGACATCACCCAATAAGTCCCAGGCGATTTAAGTTCTATCGGCAGGGAGCGATCCTCTAAATCCCTTACCTGATTAATACAGCCTATTACTTGATTGGAATGTGCCAAACTTTCCATTTCTTTGACCAATTTAACAGGATACTCTTTTGTAACTCTGCTTCTCACGCGTTGAAATTCCCCGGTTTTGGGGTCAAAAATATTCAATCCATTGTTCGTGCCTACCCAGAATTTTCCCTGATTATCTGACCGGATTTGGCCGACCCCATTATTAGATATGGTATTGTTCTTATGATTGTCGAATTGGTAGCGGTGAATTTCCCGGTACTTTTCATCCAATTTAATCAATCCATCCCCAGAGGTTCCCAGCCACAAGGATCCATCTGCATTTTCGGCAATGCTTCGTATCGATCCCCAATATCGATCATCCAAGAGATTATAGGTAACTGATTCGAAGGTTTGTTTTCGAGAGTCAAAGATATTCAGCACGCCTCCCCAGGTACCTATATATATGATTCCTGGTTTTACTTTGGAAGCAAGAATACTGTAAACTCCGTTGGGGCCAAGACTTGAAGGATTGCCGTCAATATGCTCATAAAAACTAAACGGTTCATTGGC
>JBGTLT010000220.1:0-94935 GCA_041743975.1 Zeaxanthinibacter sp. | reverse complement strand
ATTAGTAAAGGAGTTGGCTAATAATCAGGGACAGAACAAATCTGTTTTCGAGGTTTTTATTAACAATGGGGCATAGGTTTCCCTGGGGATCCTGACGCATTTCATCCCTTAGGCCGCCCGTTGCAGTTTTTCCCTGGCCATGCGCCTGCCGATCTCCAGGGCATTGGCGGTATGGATACCGAAGAAGATCCAAAGGGTCTCGGTAGCCTTGGTGCGGGCCTTTATTTTTTCAGGTGGTAGTGTTCTTTCTCCTTTCCGAAGCTGCCCTCCAATCTGCTGGCCCTTTCTTTAGTGATAGCCATGGCGAGTAGCTTTCGGTGTTTTTCGTGGCTGCCGGCCCTTCCCATGCGTTTGAAGTCGGTACTGATGTTATAGCGGGTGGTGAACTATAATTACCCCCAAAAATAGGACAGTAAATTAAGTTTAATTTTTAATATAAATTTACTGTATTAAGAGCATGAGAAAGTTCACATCGGAGTTCAAGTTCAAGGTGGTACTTTATAATGCCCACTAGTGATAATTTTCCTTTTCTAACAGTCAGGGACCAGGTCCCATCGATGCCACTTTCCGCCTCTGGTGCAGATGCATGCAAAGGCGAGCGGAAATCCGCTGGCTTTTTTTGTTTCCCATGTCGGGCCAAATTTGGCTTCCCTTCATTGCTTATGCTTGTCCAAAAGAAATGCGAAGCCTTCATGAATACCTGAGTATTTAATAGAAATTATAGGAGTAAACGAAGCGTAAAAAAGGCACTTTATCAAATACCCTGCAGAATAAAGTCCAACTTCTTATTAATGTCTTTTTCTTTTCATTTCAACAGGCTTTTAAGTGACCCTAAAAACACCTATCTTTTTGGTGAAGATTTTGAAGACTACACCAAAGCCACGTTTCCAAAATTAATGCAGAAATGTGCTCGCGATTCTATTAATTGTAAGGAACCATAAATTTAGCACACCATGACCAAAAGAAGAACGTTTATCAAACAAGCTGGCCTGGCAACCATGGTTATAGGGGTGCTGAGTACCCTACCCCGATCTCTGTATGCATCGGGAATTAAGAATTCGGCTTACCCGATATCCCTTGCGCAATTCTCATTAGCCTCCGAATTTTTTGCCGGGAAACACAATACGCTTGAATTTCCAGCGAGGGCCAAAAATGAATTTGGGCTGAACATCGTGGAATATGTTTCCATGTTCTTTGCTGACAAGGGAAATGACCTCTCCTTTTTCAGGGAGTTAAAGATGCGTGCTGACGACCAGGGCGTAACCAACCACCTGATCATGGTGGATGACGAAAACATCGCAGACCTGGATAAAAACAAACGGGACCACGCAGTTGATAGCCATTATAAATGTGTGGATGCCGCTAAAATATTAAGATGTAAGTCCGTTCGCGTCAACCTTGGAAGTATCGAGCAGACGGGAACTGCAGAAGAAGTGGCCGCCGCGGCGCTGGAAGGATACAGCAAACTATTGGAATACGGGGACCAAAACGAAATGAACATAATTGTGGAAAACCATGTAGGGCACTCCTGTAACGGTAAATGGTTGGCCACCATCATGAAGGAGGTAAACCACAAGCGTGCCGGTGTACTCCCCGATTTCGGAAACTTCGGTGTAAAGCGGACCAAACCCGAAACGATGGATATTGCCGGGTATATGAATACCAAATGCCTGGAGAAGTATGACATGTATCTGGGAATAGAGGAGTTGATGCCCTACGCAAAGGGCGTAAGCGCCAAGACTCACAAATTTGACAAAAACGGAAATGAAACAGAAATGGATTTCGGGCGAATCTTCAACATCATCAAAAAATCAGGTTTCAATGGGATTGTGGGCATTGAATATGAAGGCGGCCTGATGCACGCCCAGGGGATACCCGGGTATGTAAGCAATAAAGAAGGGATCGGTTCAACCCATGAACTTATCAAAAAAGTGGCATAATCCTTCCATGATATTCCCGCTATCCGATAGAGAATATACGAACAAGCCAATCAAAAAAAACAATGGGAATATGGCACAATGCCATACGAACCCTAGCACAAACAACCTTCCAACATGAAGTACAACATCTTTTTTCTGCTGCTGCTTTACGGCGGACTTGCCATCGATGCCCAGGAAACAAACAACATCAGTTACCAACAGGAAAACCATTTCTATTCATCCGGCCAGTGGGCCAATTATGGGAACGACCCGGGGGGAGCCCGCTACTCGCCCCTGGCCCAGATACATTCCGGGAATGTTGCTAAACTTAAACCTGCCTGGACCTTTCGAACCGGGGAACTGGACACCTATTCCGGAACGGAGGTCGCTTCCAAGGCGGCGTTCGAGGCAACCCCCATTATGGTCAACGGCGTTCTCTACCTAAGTACCCCCACCAACCGGACTTTCGCTATTGATGCGGCCACCGGAGAAGAACGATGGACCTATAATCCCGGGGTCGACCTGAAAGCCGGATATTCGGAAATGGCTTCCCGGGGTGTTTCCAAGTGGATTGATGCCTCTTTAGAGCCCGGTGAACCCGGGTATATGCGGATCCTGGTAGCTACGATCGATGGCCGGCTCATTGCACTGGATGCCGAAACAGGGGAACCCGTGCGAGCATTCGGAAAAAAAGGGACCATAGACCTTACGAAAGGAGTGGGAAGCATACAGGTTACTTCACCTCCGGCCGTGGTCAATGACCTTATTATCATCGGTTCAACCATGGGGGACAACCAGCGGATCGATTATCCCAAAGGCGTGGTCAGGGCCTTTAATGCCCGGACCGGGGACATGGCCTGGTCCTGGGATCCTATTCCAAGGAAGCTTACTGATGCCGGGGCGGACACCTGGAAAGGTGAAAAAGCTTTCAGGACCGGGGCTGCTAATGCCTGGGCACCCTTATCCGTGGATCCGGAGCTCGGCCTCGTATTTGTACCCACTTCCTGCCCCAGTCCGGATTATTACGGAGGGGAGCGACTAGGTAATAACCTATTTGCCAATTCATTGGTTGCGATCAGGGCAGCAACGGGGGAAGTAGTTTGGCATTTCCAGACCGTACATCATGATATCTGGGATTATGACCTCCCCGCACAACCGGTGCTGTTCACTATGGCTAAAGAAGGGAAAAAAATACCTGCAGTGGTTATTGTGACCAAAATGGGGCACATTTTCGCTTTTGACAGGCGAACCGGGGAAGCCCATTTTCCCAACGAGGAACGGGCGGTGCCTCAATCAGATGTTCCAGGCGAAGAAGCCTCAGCCACCCAGCCATTCCCCAAAGTCCTTCCCACCTTTGGCATCCGGAATGTGACCGTAGAGGATGCCTGGGGTCCCAGCCCTGAGCTCCTGCAACAAGCAAGGGACCGAATTCTCGGATTGGTCAATAAAGGGATTTTTACCCCGCCCGGTTTGCAGGGTACCATCGTTTCGCCCAGCAATGTAGGGGGGATGAACTGGAGCGGGGCCAGTTTTGATCCGGAACGCCACCTGCTGGTGACCAATGTCAACAGGCTGGCGGCAGTAATCCAACTGCATCCGAGAACAGAGGATAATCCGGAAACCATCAATGAAAAGAAACCCCGTGCTGAAATCGGGAGACAGGAAGGGACCCCCTATCTAATGTCCAGGGATTACCTTTTTACACTGGGACCCTCCAATGAATTTGTAATGCAAACCAAACCCCCATGGGGCACGCTGGCAGCTGTGGACATGATCTCCGGAACCTTGAAATGGGAAGTGCCCCTGGGGGTGATGATGGATCCCGAAAAATATCCCGAAGCCACCCAATGGGGCTCCTTAAGCCTCGGCGGCGCCATTACCACGGCTGGGGGGCTGGTCTTTATAGCAGGCACCCTGGACGGTTACTTAAGGGCATTCAATTCAGATACCGGGGAAATGGTTTGGGCCTCAAAACTTCCGGCAGGAGGCCAGGCCACCCCAATGACCTACCAGGTGGACGGAAAACAATATGTGGTCATTGCAGCCGGAGGTCACGGAAATCTGGGAACAAAACTTGGAGATTATGTGGTTGCTTTTGCCCTTGATTAAATGGCAGGTGGGGAAGGATGTAACAATTATGTTCAGGCCCAATCGATGATCAAACATGCAGGGCTTAAGTTTATACAGATAGATGCAGGCAGAATCGGCGGAATTACCATTGCCAGGGAAATCGCCGATTTGGCAAAACGTTCAAATATTACCTACGTTAATCACACCTTTACCTCGCACCTGGCATTAAGTGCCTCGTTGCAGGCATATGCGGGTATAGAAGAAGACATCATAAGTGAATACCCCATCGAACTCAGCACATTGGCACAGGAAATTAGCCGAACAAAAATTCTCCCGGATGCCAGCGGATTTATACATGTACCCGAAGATCCGGGCTTAGGCATTTCGGTGAACACAGTCTCCCTAAAGAAATATTTGGTCGATGTAGAGATCAAGGTAAATGGCAAGCAAATATATTATACACCAGAATTTTGATATTTCTAACTTTCTATTTAATTCATTTATGAAAACTAAAATCACATTCACTTTCCTCTTTATACTTTTTTTGTTTATGGGTCTTATGTCCTGCAAAAGAACATCGCAAACAGATAGATCGCAAAATTCAATGGGTACACCAAAAGCAAAACTAATCCCATCCGAAAAATTTGTGTTTAATTCATTTGTGGATTGCAATATGGCAACGGTATGGGTAAAGGATACCTTCAGGATTTTTCCCGGTAAATACGGTGAAGATCCTTTATGGGGTGAAGCCCATGAACTAAAATATGCCAGTGGCACTTCGGTCGATCAGGCTTTCGGACGTAGCCCTGAGGAATTTACCGAACCAAAAATGCCTAAAAATGTACCTCCCTACGAAGACGGTTTACACGGTGCCGTGTGGTTTGAAACTGTTTATAAGGATACAAGCGATATAAGTGAGAATACCCTTTATGCCTTGTACCACAATGAAAATTACCCTTCCACCCTACCGTATGATTCCATCACAGGAAAGGGGTATTTGGAAGTGAATTGGCCGCAGGGACTTCTAGGGCCTGATACTAAGACAGCGGTATGCCGAATTGGAATCATGAAGTCCGTTGATGGCGGTTTAAGTTGGGAAAATAAAGGCATTGTTTTAGAAGACTTGATGCCACGGCTCATACTAAAGCCACACAATACAGGTATAAATTTCCCTGGTGGCGTTGGTGATCCTTCTGCAGTTGCCAATGGTCATTATTTGTATATATTCTATGGAGAATATGGTTACCCCGGGGAATATAATGCTATATCCTATAATGCCGAATACGAATGGAGTGGTCAATGTATAAGCATGGCCCGCATTCCTTTAGTTGAAATCGATGATCCTGTTGGCAAGGTCAAAAGATGGGGAGGAAAGTCCTTCGATGTCGATTCGGATGGTATAGGAAAACCCATTAAGTCCATTCAGATTCCGCTCGATGAAGGTGGAGGTCCAACTTCCTCCCCAACGGCCAAATATTATTGGGGGCCATCTGTAAGCTGGAACACATACTTAAATTGTTGGGTAATGTTGATGGCTAAGGCGGAAGGTCCATCTTGGAAAGGAAGTAGTATTTACATATCATTTAATTTAAACAAGGCATTAGGCGAATCGAATAATTCACAACAATGGTCCAAACCAGAATTGCTTTTGACCAAACCGGGCCATACAATTTGGTATCCATCACTTCAACCTTTCGCAAATGAAAATGATAAAGAACATAAATATACCTCTGTAATGCTCGGAAAAAAGGCAAGGCTATTCTACAAGGACATGAAGGATGATAAAAGTCCCTATTTATCTGAGTACATTATTGAATTTGAATGGAAAAATTAAGAATGATGACATTGAATTTAGAATGTTACCATTACAACAAAGGGGTCTATATTTGTTGTACCTATTGAGAACAAAAGGTCCACGAAAAATCTGGAAGACCTCTAAACATTGGCAATCTCGGCAGGTTTTTTATTACTATCGAGTCTATTTAATATTCAAAAAGTTACAGATTTTTTCAACTGGTCACCAGAATCCACTTTATTTTTAATTGAACCTAATTGAATATATATAAGTGAAATCATGCAACTACATTTGAATGTTTGAGAAATATTACAGTAAGAATCGAATTGACCCGGGAAGCGGCGGGCGGCAACCCCATTCCATCCCGGCTAACCCCAAACTTCCCTATACGTTCTTTTTGTTTTTTGTTGAGCCTGATCTTCATATCGGGTACAAAAACTCATACTATTTTTAGTTCTTTAAATAAAGAACTAACAGAAATACTGTTTTTTTAACTGATGAAGTTGTCTGCCCATATGCCAGGAAGGGTAACCTTTATAGGGGTCTTTGAACCAAAACGGGAGGTGAATAACTTCTTCCGGCCAAACGTTGTTACGTCCAAATCAGTAACTTTATAGTAATTTCCATACTATGATAACACCCTCTAGATGCCTGCTGATAATTTTTATGGGATGCCTTCCCTATATAACCCAGGGGCAGCTTATGACCGTTAACGGGGCCATAGACCCCGATTCAATGGGCGTGGCACTGATACATGAACATGTAATGGTGGACTGGATCGGTGCGGACAGTACGGGCTACCACCGCTGGCAAAGGGATGAAATCGTAAACCGGGCATTGCCTTTCCTGGAAGTAACAAAACAACACGGGGTCTCCACTTTCCTGGATTGCACCCCCGCCTACCTAGGCAGGGACCCCGTGGTCCTTAAACGCCTTTCCGATGCCACCGGGATCCATATCCTTACCAATACGGGTTATTATGGTGCCGCCGACGATAACTATATTCCCCAATATGCCTTCGAAAGCACGGCTGAAGCCCTGGCAGCCGACTGGACCCGGGAATTCAATGAGGGAATTGACGGAACCACTATAAAACCCGGGTTCATCAAAATCTCCGTCAGCAGTGACCCTCAACTTTCAGCTCTCCATAAAAAACTGGTACAGGCCGCAGCCCTGACGCACCTGGCAACCGGACTCACCATAGTTTCCCACACGGGCCCGGATGTCCCGGCGCTGGCGCAGCTGAAGATCCTGAAAGAGATGGGGGTCTCCCCTGCTGCGTTTGTCTGGACACATGCCCAAAGTGGCACCCTTGATGGCTACTTACAGGCAGCAGCCCAGGGTGCCTGGATCTCCCTGGATAATGTAAACGACGTTCCTTCAGATACCGTAGGCCAACCCGGAAGGATCGCCTGGTATGTGGCAACCCTTTCAAAATTAAAGGCTGCCGGGGTGCTGGACCATGTCCTGATATCCCACGATTCCGGGTGGTACAACGTAGGGACAATCAATGGAGGGGAATACAACGGATACTCGGATATCTTTACTAAACTCATCCCCGAACTCCGGAAGAATGGTTTTACACAGGATGATGTAGACCAGCTGCTCAAAAAGAACCCTAAGGAAGCCTATACCCTTAAGATCAGAAGGTCCGATTCGAAGAAATAGAAAAGAATTGACACGATACAAGGTGGAATTTCCTGGCTTCATATTTCAGCATCCCCTTTAGGAGCTGAAACAGAATCCCTGGCTACCTCTAAACCCGTTTCCATCATGAGTTCCGGACGGGCCTTCCGCAACCCATCCAGTGCCTTTTCTGAGACATTTGTATCCCAGAGGTATAATTGTTCCAGCATCGGCAACTGCTCCAGGACAGGGATACTCCTATCCCCAAGTTCCGTTTGATACACTTTTAACAACTGCAGTTTGCCCAGTTCCTGCAACAACGCAAAGTCCGAATCGCTTATCGTAGTGCCGTCCAGCTCCAGGCGCTCAAGGTTTTCACATTGCGCCACCATTTTTGATTCGGCTGTGCCCATGGGCAGGCCACTCAGGTCCAGATAAACGATATTGCCGGCAATACGTTGCAGGCCTTCCACCATTCTAGAAGTGTATTCCGGGGGCAAATACGCGTTGATGGCAATAGCATCTGAACCGTTTGCTACCCGCTGCACGGTAAGGTAATCAGAAGCCAGGTTTTGAAGGGTGCTGTCTGCAACCGGGGGAAGTCCGGCCCACTTTTCCATAGGGTTTGGTTCCATCAATTCCCGGACGAATGTGGCGAGGCTCTCCGTTTTATCCAATTGATCCAACCGAAGGGTATCTGAAGCTCCCAGGGCAATCCAACGCTCAATGATCCCTATTTCTGTATCTGAAAGGGGTCTTTTCCCTTCGGGCGGCATGTGATCCTCATCCTCTGCTGGAAGGTGCAGCCGCCTGACCAATTCACTATTTTCAGGGTCTCCGGGAATGAGTGTATGCCCGCTTTCACCACCTTTCAGCAATTCTGCCAGGCTTGTCATCAACAATTCCCCTTTCATTTTGTTGGGATTGTGGCATGATACACAATTTTTTTTGAGGATCCGCCCCACTACGTCCTGATAGATCACCGGATTTTCAGGAATCCTTTCTTCTTCGCCACTGCCCGGGAAGGCTAAAAAGTCCTCTCCATGGGTTACCATCCCCCCATAATGCCCGGCAAATCCTATAAATCCAAGCAGCGCTACCTGAACGATCCTGGTACCCAGCCTGGTTTCCCATTCCACCTTCTCCAGGCCATACCAAATGGCAGCCAGCAACGCCACCCCCCCTCCAAGCCATTGATGCCAGTACAAAAGGTCGCCCTTGGGGTCGTGTTCCTTCCCAAGGAAAAACCCGGATATGGCGGTGATCAATGCTGCGATAACGGCGGTCAGCAGGAGGCTAAGGGGAATCCCTTTCCGGGTGAATGAAAGCAACACGGCAACCCCGAGCAATACAATGGGGAAATGCAAAAGGACGGGATGCCACCGGCCCAGCCAGGAGACCCAAACAGGAAGTTCAATGTACCGCTCAAATACCAGGCAGAATACTAAAAATACAGACAAGCCAAAGATGAGGTATTCCCACCCCCGGCTTTTGAGGGCTTTCGACATAGGTTATGCTAATAGGTCTTTGACTATATTCCCCGCCACATCCGTCAGGCGAAATCGTCTTCCCTGGTATTTATAGACCAGTTTTTCGTGGTCCAATCCCATCGTATGCAATAGCGTGGCATGGAAATCATTGATGTGAACCGGATTTTTTATGATGTTATATCCGAATTCATCGGTCTCCCCATAGGTAATACCATTTTTTATACCGCCACCGGCCATCCAGATACTGAATGCCCTGGGGTGGTGGTCCCTGCCGAAGTTCTTTGGATCAAATTTTCCCTGGCAGTAATTGGTCCGCCCGAATTCCCCGCCCCAGATCACCAGGGTGTCTTCCAGCATCCCCCGTTGTTTCAGGTCCATTACCAGTGCTGCCGACGCCTGGTCTACATCCATGGCCTGCCCGGCCATCTCATTGGGCAGGTTGCCATGCTGGTCCCAACCCTGATGGTATAGCTGTATAAACCGGACCCCATTTTCCGCAAGTCGCCTTGCCTGCAAGGCATTGGCTGCATAGGTGCCAGGGACCTGGCAATCCTCCCCATATAATTTAATGATATCCTCCGGTTCCTTCGAAATATCCATGACATCCGGGACGGACATCTGCATTCTGTAAGCCATCTCATATTGGGCGATCCTGGATTCAATTTCATCGTCCCCTGTTTCTATATGGTGAATTTTATTCAGGGACGAAACATGGTCCAGCAAATGCCTCTTATCAGAGCGGGAGATTCCTTCGGGGTCATTCAGGTAGAGTACCGGATCCTTTCCGGATCGCAACAGGACCCCCTGGTGTTTGGAATCCAGAAAGCCGCTCGACCATAATTTGGAGTAGAGGCCCTGGCTGTTACCCTTGCCGCGGGAAGTAAGCACTACAAACGACGGGAGGTTCTTATTTTCACTTCCCAGGCCATAACTCATCCAGGAACCCATACTGGGCCGCCCGGAGATCTGGCTGCCTGTCTGGAAGAAGGTGATGGCCGGGTCGTGGTTAATGGCTTCGGTATGCATACTTCGTATGATACACAGTTCATCCGCGATTTTTGCAGTATGGGGGAACAATTCACTGACCCAGGCCCCGCTATTTCCATGCTGATTGAATTTTGAAGCAGAAGGCATCAGCGGGAAACTTTCCTGTTCTGATGTCATCCCCGTGAGGCGTTGTCCGTTTCTTATGGATTCCGGCAGGTCTTCCCCCATCCGCTTCAAGAGGGTGGGCTTATAATCGAAGGTTTCCAACTGGGATGGGGCACCGGCCTGGAACAGGTAGATCACCCGTTTGGCCTTAGGCGCAAAATGGGGTATTCCCAGGACCTGGTCTGCGATCTCCGGGGAGCTGCCTTTAAACAGGTCCGGGATCAATAGGGAACCCAGTGCCAGGGAACCTATTCCAACACTCATCTGGGAAAAAAAATGCCTGCGATTGACTTTAAGTGGATTTTCGCCTTGTGGTTGTTCCGCTTCCATGGTATTATTCTTTAGTGATCGTTTCATCCAGGTTATAAATGACCTGGGCAGTAAGCATCAGGGCAGCCGTTTTGGACGGATCTGTGTCGGCTCCTTTAAAGTCACCCACTGCCAAAAGCTTTTCAGCGGCTTCCGTATCTTTCCGGAAATGGTCCTGTGTATCCATATAATATTCTTCCAAAACCCGTAATTCATCACCGCCCGGTTGCCTCACGAGGATACGTCTGAAAATTTCACCTACCCCGCTTGCCGTATCGGGGATTGCAGCAACGGTAGATTGCGCCAAAACGCGGGCGGCTTCCAGCATTTGTACATCGTTTTGCAGGGCCAGTGCCTGCAGGGGCGTATTAGTTTTTTGTCGCCTTACCTCACAGAAATCGCGGGTGGGGGCATCAAAGATAGTCATGCTGGCCGGAGGGAGCGTTCGTTTCCAGAAGGTGTAGAGTGATCGTCGGTACAACTTATCCCCAACATCGGGAACATAGGTGGTCAGGATCCCCCTGTTTCCCCCTGCATTGGTTTCCTCCCACAGACCTGGCGGTTGGTATGGTTTTACACTGGGTCCCCCGATCTCCCGGTTGAGAAGGCCACTGGTAGCCAGCACATAATCCCGAATCATCTCCCCGCTCATCCTGAACCGCGGTGCCCGCGCCAGGTATATATTCTCCGGGTCTGCTTTGTTAAGTGCCGGACTTAGTTCTGAACGTTGCTGGTAGGTAGCCGAATGAACTATTTTTGTTAACAGGTATTTGATGTCCCAGCCGTGTTCCATAAAATCCGCCGCCAGCCAGTCGAGCAATTCGGGATGCGTTGGCAGACTACCCTGTACCCCGAAATCCTCCGCCGTTTCCACCAGCCCCCTGCCGAACAACATCCCCCATACCTTGTTTACAAAGACCCGGGCAGTGAGCGGGTTTTCTTTGGATGTTACCCATTGCGCCAGCCCCAGACGGTTCCTGGGGAGATCTTCCGCAAAAGGAAAGATTTTTGAAGGTGTCCCGGCCCGGACGGTATCCGCAGGTTCATCATAGTTCCCGCGGTTGAGCAAAAATGTGGGCCGGGGGGCGGAATCATTCATGACCATTACATTGAGCTCCTTCCCTTTTTCAAGATTGACAAAGGAAAGAACACTGCGAGTTTCCGCTTCTGTTATGGTCATATAGGGAGGGTCTGCATAGAATTTTTGGTTGGCGGCCTGCACGGCATCCATCTGCAGCCCTTTTTCATCAACCTGGTTGAAGAAGGAAAACATTTGATAATATTCCTTCTGGGAAATAGCATCATACTTATGATCGTGGCAGCGGGCACATTCCAGGGTTATGCCCAGGATCCCTTTCCCCAGCGTATTGGTACGGTCTGTCACATAGGTAGTGCGGTATTCCTCCTGTATAACCCCCCCTTCCTGGGTAATGGGGTGGTTCCTGTTAAATCCGGTTGCCAGGACCTGCTCTTTGGTTGCATCCGGCAGGAGGTCCCCTGCAAGCTGCCATGTCAGGAATTCATCATAGGGCAGGTTTTCATTGAATGCATGGATCACCCAATCGCGCCAGGGCCACATAGTCCGGTAACTGTCGTCCTGATACCCATGGGAATCCGCATACCGGGCCACATCCAGCCAGGATTGGGTCATGCGTTCCCCATAAGCCGGAGCGGCAAGCAGGTCCTCAATAATCGAATCCAGGGGAACAGCCCCAAGATCAGCCCCCCATTTCTGAAGCTGCAGGGGGCCGGGGGGAAGTCCGGTCAGGTCAAGGCTTAACCTCCGCGCCAGGGCCTCCTTACTGGCCCTCCGGGAGGGCGTAAGGTTATGCTCCTCTAATTTATGAAGTACAAAGAGGTCTATTTCATTTTGTGCCCAAGCGGTGTCTGTGACCAGTGGCAATTCCGACTTTTTGGGTACCTGGAAGGCCCAGTGCTTTTGAAATTTGCCACCCTGTGAAATCCATTTTTTTATAAGCTCCTTCTCGTATGGTTTAAGGGACCGCTTCGAATCCGGAGGCGGCATCACGGTAGCCGGATCATCGGAAGTTATCCGTTCAAATATGGCGCTTTTATGGGGTTTCCCGGCAACAATGGCATACTGGCCGGGAGTTTCCGGCAACTCTGCAAATGCCACCTCCTGCAGATCGAGCCGCAACCCCGCTTTGCGCTTATTGGCATCGGGGCCATGGCAGGTATAGCAATTATCCGACAGTATGGGTTTGATATGGAAATTGTAATCTACCACCTCCGGCATCCTGATATCCACCATTCCGTCCGCATCCGATCGGAACACCCCCTTTTTAATCCCATACAGGACGACTGTGAGGAGCGAGATGATGGTTGCTATTAAGAAAAATTGCTTCATAGGTGTGGTCTTTACTGCTATTCAGGCAAACCTGAACTACGCTTTAGTCTGATACAAACGCATCAACCAACGGTTCTTTGAAAAAAATGCTTTACCGGCGTCCCCGGCCATCTGAAAGACGCCTCGCTCTATTTGTGGAGTACGTCTGCTAAATTACGCATTATTTCTCATAGGCAACTTCCGGTATAGCGGCATCCTGAATTTACAGGTTCAGGCGAAATTTTAGATGGTTTACAGATCAAAAGCCCCTGATATACCATCAAACATAAACTATAAATTTACTGAGATTGTTTTTTCCAATAGCAAATAATCCTAACTTTAGCATCAAAATTTAAGTACTATGGCTAAGAGTCAAGACGCAAAGAAGAATGTTAAAAAGGAACCCGTTTTATCAGCTAAGGAAAAAAAAGCTGCAAAACGCGAAAAGAAGTCCAAAAAGAAATAGCTTTTAAACCAGGGCTACCCCTTCAATTCCCTGTTGCGTTCAGTTGCAATAGGAATCGGCAACGTACATGGCCTCCGAAAGGATTTGCAACCCTTCATCCACTTCCTCTTTGCTGACATTCAGGGGAGGTGCAATAAATATCCAGTTCCATCGGACAAAGGTGAACATCCCTGATTCCCGGATTTTGGAGGCCAGTCTATAGGTAGCTTCCATTTGCTCCGGTTTGGCATTCCAGGGTGTTAACGGTTCCTTTGATTTCCGATTCCGTACCAGCTCAATGCAGCCCAATAATCCTGTATTCCGAAAGTCCCCCAGGGAAGGGTGCTGGTGTTTAAGTTTTTCCACTTCTGATTCTATATAGCGCCCTGTTGCTGCGGCTTTGCTGACCAGGCCTTCCGTTTCTATGATCTTAAGGTTCTCTAAAGCCGCGGCACAGGCAACGGCATGTGCAGAATACGTTAACCCCAGGGGCAGGGGTCTCTCGTCAAAATACCCGGCGATGCTTTCCGTAATGATCATCGCACCCAGTGGCAGGTACCCCGAGGTAAGCCCCTTTGCCATACATATAATATCGGGAGTTGTAGCATGATGGTCCACCCCAAACATCTTACCGGTCCTTCCAAAGCCGCTCATAACCTCATCAACAAGCATCAGGATGCCATACCGGTCACAGATCTCCCTTACTTTTTTGAGATAAAACGGTGGGTATTTGATACAGCCCGAAGAACCGGATTCCCCTTCAAACAAAATGGCCGCAATGGCATCCGGGTTTTCGAACTTCACTACCCTTTCCAGGTGGGAAGCAGCCCGCTCCCCACATTCCTCAAGTGTTGATGAATGCCATGGGCATCGGTAAAAATAGGGGTTTTCAACATGGATGAAATGGTTCAGGCCCTGGCCATCCACAGCAAATTTCCGGGGATCGCCCCCGGCGGCAATCGCGCCATAGGTAGCCCCATGGTACGAACGGTAATGGGTGATCACTTTATACCTGCCTGTATAGACACGGGCAATTTTTATCGCATTTTCAATGGCTTCCGCCCCTCCAAGTGTAAAAAAGGTCTTGCAGAGGTTGCCGGGGGTTAATTGGGCAAGCTTTTTTCCCAATAGCCCCCGTGATTCGGTTGCCATACCGGGGTAGACGTAACTGAGGGACTCCATTTGCTTCATCACCGCACGGGTTATGCGCTGGTCGCCATGGCCAATATTCACATTCATGAGCTGGGAAGAAAAATCGAGATACTTTTTCCCCGCCCGGTCAAAAATATAGGACCCCTTGCCCCGCACTGCATCAATGGGATCCAATCCTTTCTGCTTTCCCCATGAAAACAACGTATAATCCAAATTATCCTGTATTACCTGATCCCCCATATGATATTTCTTTTCTTGCTCAGACAGCTATCGTCGGGCAACTTGTTCAACTCATCCAACCTGTCCTGGCTTCAGGGTTCCATTTGATGGTGGTTTTTTTGAGCTTCGTCCAGAATTCAATGGAACTCTTTCCTGTAATATCCCCGGACCCGAATTTGGATTCATTCCATCCTCCAAAGGAAAAAGGTTCCCGCGGGACCGGGACGCCTATATTGACCCCGATCATCCCGGCACCGGCCCCGTCTATAACCTGCCTGGCCAAGCCTCCACTTTGGGTAAATACGGCAGCTGCATTTCCATAAGGGGATCCATTTTCAATGGCCAGGGCCTCCTCCAGGTTCCGGACCCTGATGATGGAAAGGACGGGACCAAATATTTCCTCCCTGGCAACGGACATTTCCGGCGTCACTGCATCGAGTATGGTTGGGCCAACATAATAACCGCCTTCCTTCCCGGCCACAATAGTATTCCTGCCATCAATAAGGACCTTTGCACCATTTTTTTCAGCTTCTGTGATGTAATTTTCAATCTTTAACCGGGCCTCCGCACTGATTACGGTTCCCAGGTTTTCCCCGGGGACAATGTTCCCTGCCCCCGCTACCATCAGGTCTATGATGTGTTGTATATTGTCAATCCCAAGCATTACAGAAGCGGCCATACAGCGTTGACCTGCACACCCTGTCATGGATGCCAGGATGTTGGATGCGGTCATCTCCGGGTTGGCGTCCGGCAAAACCAGCAGGTGGTTCTTGGCACCCCCGAGGGCAAGGCACCTTTTAAGATTGGAAGTGGCCCGTTGGTACACCATTTTTGCAACCCTTGTGGAACCCACAAAGGAAACCGCCTCAATATGGGGATGATCACAAATGGCCTCCACTACTTCCCTTGTCCCGTTGACGACATTGAATAACCCATTTGGCAAACCGGCTTCCTTCAGCAATTCAGCAATTCGCATGGCACTCAAGGGTACCAGTTCCGATGGTTTCAGGATCATGGTATTCCCCAATACCAATGTATTTGGAATGGTCCAATGGGGTACCATACTGGGAAAATTAAAGGGCGTGACAGATGCTACGACCCCCAGTGGTTTTCGTTCAGTCCTGCATTCGACCCCCACACTGACCTCCTGTACTTCATTTGAGATGACCTGAGGCAGTGAAATCGCAAATTCGCACAATTCCACCGCCTTATCTATTTCCGCCTGTGCCTCAGAGATCGTTTTTCCATTTTCGAGATGAATCAGTCGGCTCAGACTTTGCATATTATCCTGGAGCAGGGCCCGGTATTCAAAAATGACCTGGACCCGTTCCTTCAGAGTCAGGCCGGACCATGCCGGGTATGCAGCCCTGGCCGCCTCAACCGCCCTGTGGAGATCGGCCCCGGAAGAGAGGGGTACGGAAGATATAACCTGACCATCTAAAGGGCTCACCACCTCCATCCTGGACGAATCCTCCGAATCCCTGAAGTTACCATCAACGAAATTTTTTACGACTGGAGGAGATTCCATTGTTTCCATTGTATCTGTTTTCCTGTAAAGTTCAGGGCCCTGAACGGCATGACCGAGCCTTAAAACTGTAGTATCAAATTTATTCAATATGATACAAAAGACGGGTAGTTCTGAAGGAAATTAAATCCCCTGCCATGCAAGCGTATCACACATTATAAAATAGTTTAACAAACATCCTTACCTTTTTAACAATAAAGAATTTCTTGAATCCCATTATCCCAAATACACAGGGGTATAACCCGATTACTCCCGGCACAGGTTTTGCTGGTTTTCCTCCCCCGAATCTTCTTACGAGGTTTCGGCTTATCCGGATGAGAGGTGCCCCGGGGAACTCTTTTGATTAAATTAACGTATGGGGTTAATCAATAGTTCTATAAACCGCTAATTTTTGTTAACTTTAAACGCTGTAACGCATAGGTGTTCCTATAAACCGTGATAGCCTATCCTATCAGTATTCGAATTATATGAATGATACTTTTCAGAATTATACACTACAGTCCGGCTTTGGTCAACTTCCCATTTCATGATACATCCAAAAACAGAACTTAAATTTATCAGCAAAGAGGTAGGTTATGGAGTGGTTGCCACAGAATTTATCCCTGCCGGGACCATAACCTGGGTATTGGATAAATTAGACCGGGAATTCAGTCACAAAGAAATCCAGTCCCTGGATCCGGTATATCAGAACATATTGGATATCTATTCATACCGTAACAAGGAAGGCAATTTTGTTCTATGTTGGGACAACGGCAGGTTTGTAAACCATAGTTTTAACTCCAACTGTGTCACTACGGCGTACGATTTTGAAGTGGCGATCCGCGACATACAGGCAGGGGAACAACTTACGGATGATTACGGCTATTTGAATGTACCGGAGCCCTTCAGGGGCATTGATGAGGGTACCCGGAGAAAGGTGGTTTATCCGGATGACCTGCTGCGGTATGCTCCCGTCTGGGACAATAAATTGCGGAAGGTATTCACGAAAATACCCAAATTATCCCAACCCCTCCGGGAACTAATTGAAGAGGATTTATGGGAGGAAGTACTGGCCGTTGCTGCTAACAAAAAGGAAATGGAATCCATAGCGAAAATTTACTATGCAGATTCGAATACCAACCACTCCCCGGATCAGGGATAAAGCATTTTATGGTTAGCCACTAAAGGCTATGGCGGGGAAATCCAGCAACTCCGCATAGCCTGATGACTATAGAAACGGCAGTGAAAAATGGCGGCATTCCCTTGGGCTAAATCCAGAAAACCCTATAAAATAACGTTTAGTCTTGCTATTTTTACCATAATTTATAACATCGCAACAGGCCGTATACAGCTGCAATCGCACAGTCGTGATCAAGTTGAACGAAGGGTATTGAGGATCACTGGATTTGACTGCGGCATTTTGGTAGTTGGACTTGTGCTGGCCAGCATTTACAGTATTGGGGCCGGATATCAGCCGAATACTACCCTGCTGGGGTTGATTCACCGGGCCTGGCCTTCTTTGCTTCCGGGTAGGGAGGGTATGTTTTGAAAAAGCCTATGATACCTTTTGATCCTGTGAACCATTTTAGAACCTATTAGTTAACATACTGTATAGCTGCATATGAAAACAAAACCTCCGGGTTTACCCCAACAAAGGGCCAGGGAAATTGGTATCCTATTGGATGGCACTCCCGGGCCATTCAATGCCATCACGGATGTGTCGGGTGTTACCGTTGGACATACCACACTTATTTCCGGACACGGGAAGCTGGTCGTGGGGAAAGGCCCGGTGCGAACAGGGGTCACGGCCATACTCCCAAGGGGAAGAACCTATGATCCGGTATTTGCCTGCTGGTATAGCCTCAATGGCAATGGGGAGATGACCGGCACTGCGTGGCTGGAGGAATCGGGTTTTCTGGAAGGGCCTGTAATGATCACCAATACCCACAGTGTAGGCCTGGTAAGGGATGCAGTGATTGAATGGCAGTACCAAAACAGGTTCTTCTTCGGCCTGACTGATGAACCCGATGCCTTCTGGGCCCTGCCGGTAGTAGCGGAAACCTATGACGGCAGCCTCAATGATATCAATGGCTTTCATGTAAAAAAAGAAGATGTTTTTGCCGCCCTGGATACGGCAACAGGTGGACAGGTATTAGAAGGCAGTGTGGGCGGCGGTACCGGCATGATCTGCCATGATTTCAAGGGGGGGATAGGAACAGCTTCGCGGGTTGTGGGAAGCGGTTCTGTGACCTATACCCTGGGAGTCCTTGTCCAGGCGAACTACGGCGCCCGCAAGGATCTGACAATTGCAGGGGTAGCTGTAGGAAAGGAAATACCGGATCTTATGCCGGAAAGGGACCCCTTAAAAAATAACAAAGACCAGGGTTCCATCATTGTCATTGTGGCCACTGACGCCCCCATGTTGCCACACCAGTTAAAACGCCTTGCAAGGAGGGTCACTATGGGACTGGCGCGGATGGGGAGTTATGCGAGCAATAGTTCGGGCGATATTTTCCTTGCATTTTCCACTGCCAACCCCGATGCCGCAAAACGTGATACCATGCCTCGCCTGGAGATGATCCCCAATGACCAACTATCCCCATTTTTTGAGGCCACTGTTCAGGCCACGGAAGAAGCTATACTAAACGCCCTCCTGGCAGGAAAGGATATGACGGGAAAAAACAACACCAAAATATTTGGCCTGCCCGCAGAGCGGTTGGTCGCTATCCTGAAAAAACATAACAGGATGGGTAACAATTGACCCGGGAATCCGGAGCGCGTCAACTCTTAATCAAAAGAATTCCCCGGGACTTTGACACGGGGTTTCCGATTGCAGGAAATCCTATTGACTTGATTTTCACTATTTTATTGTTGGCAGGCAAACATGTTAAAAATTGCCTGATGTTTCCATACCTTTAGGTTTCCTCTGACGGCATGAAAAAGAAACTCAGCATTATCATGGTATCCCTTATCCTGGCACAAATACTCCTGTTGCTCATTTGCGACCAACTGATTGTACAAGACTCGATGGGCAAGACGTATTCAGACATCAGCCTCATACCTGAAAATAAGGTAGGGTTGGTCCTGGGTACCTCCAGGAAATTGGCTGTGGGCGGGTTAAACCCCTATTATACCAACCGGATAGATGCCACTGTTCAACTTTACCAGGCCCGCAAAATAGAATTTGTCCTCGTAAGCGGTGATAATAGCAGCAGATACTACAACGAACCCCATGCAATCAAAAAGGACCTGGTGCAAGGGGGTATTCCGGAAGACAAAATATACCTTGATTATGCCGGGTTCCGCACGCTGGATTCCATGGTCCGCGCCAGGTTTATTTTTGGGTTGGACAGTGTGACCATAATCTCGCAAAAGTTCCATAACGAAAGGGCTATTTACCTGGCAGAGAAAAAAGGCCTGAAAGCCATCGGTTTCAACGCGACAGACCTGTCAGGAAGCCCGGGATATAAGGTTAGGTTCCGGGAATATTTTGCACGTGTAAAAGTTTTCATTGACCTTGCCCTGAATACACAGCCCCGGTTTTACGGGGAACATATTGATATCGACTGATGTACTCCACGGGTGGGGAGACGTGAAAACAGCGCGGAACGTTACGGTCCGATACCCAATGCGAACTGTATTTCTTTTCACCTCTCCGCGAAACCATATAGCCTGAAAAAATGTATTTTAGTGGGGGGATTTCGCAACCTGCTATGACAAAACTAAATACCTTCCTTAAAAACCTGGGGCCTGGGTTGTTGTTTGCGAGTATGGCCATTGGTACCTCGCATCTGGTGTTATCCACAAAAGCCGGCGCCCAATTCGGATGGATCATGGTGATCCCCATTATCCTGGCCAATGTCCTGAAATATCCCTTTTTTGAATTTGGTATCCGCTATACCAATGTAACCGGGAAGAGCCTTATTGAGGGCTACCTTAACCGGGGAAAAGGATACCTATGGCTATATGCCGTTATTACGCTGGTGACCACATTTACAATCCTCGCTGCGCTCTATGTGGTAACCGCCGGGCTGTTCATCAACCTGTTTGGCATAACCGATCTATCCGTTAGCACTACTGCACTACTGTTATTCGCCTTCATATCTGCCCTCCTGATTGTGGGACGCTATAAATTCCTGGAGATATCCCTCAAATTTGTGGTTTCTATCTTATTTATCGCCCTGCTTGTAACCACGGCCCTGGTGGTATTCAAAGGACCTGTGGCAGCTGAACTCAATTTTACAAGGCCTCCTATTTTTAATGAGGCAGGCATTCTGTTCCTGATAGGGCTTATCGGTTGGATGCCCACCGCAGTGGAAGCCAGCAGCTGGTTAAGCCTCTGGAGTATTGAGAAATACAAAACCGGGGGGAAACCCACCCTTCGGGAGTCCCTCCAGGA
This sequence comes from Zeaxanthinibacter sp., assembly GCA_041743975.1. GTDB lineage: Bacteria > Bacteroidota > Bacteroidia > Flavobacteriales > Flavobacteriaceae > JTS-RE37. The sequence continues at coordinate 74,508 of JBGTLT010000220.1, read as the reverse complement.
ATTTAATTCAGGTTACTTCATGACGGCACTCCTGGCGGTTTTCTTCCTCACCATCGGAACCATGACCTTGTATGGCACCCATACGGAACTCAGTGACAATGCGGTCACCTTTGCGGACCAGGTTGTTCAGTTGTTTACCACGCATATTGGTATCTGGGCCTACCCATTTATTGCGGTTTCTGCCTTTGCCACCATGTTCAGCACTTGTATGACCGCCCACGATGCCATCGCACGGGTCAGCCTTGATATACTGGGCCTGTTGTCACCTGTTCGGAAGCAATATGACAGGAGATGGCAATTTGCAGCGGGGGTATTGATCCTGGCAGTGGTAAATTATATGGTACTTTCGGCTTTCAGTGCCAATATGGGGACCCTTGTTGCCCTGGCCACTTTCATTTCCTTCGTATTGGCACCGGTTGTTGGATATATGAACCTGAAGAATGTGATGAGCCCCGATATCCACCCTGCACAACGTCCAAAAAGGGTGCTCCGGATGCTTACCTATGCGGGGATCCTCTTCCTGTCGCTTTTCGCGGCTTATTATTGCTGGATCGTATTGTTGCAGTGAATAGGTCAGCTACCCAGGTGGATTAAAGATCCCAGGCGGCCACCGGGAAGCAGCTTCACGGCTGCAGCATCCTATAATTTGATCACAGCGCGTTATCCATGATTTCACGGACAACCTCAGGGTTCAGCAAGGTGCTGATATCGCCCATGTTATCTGTATCCTTGCCGGCTATTTTGCGAAGGATCCGCCGCATGATCTTCCCGCTGCGGGTTTTAGGCAACCCGGATACAAACTGAATCTTATCGAGTTTGGCTATGGGTCCGATCTGTTCGGTGATTTGCTGGTTTATCTCCTTTTTAAGATTTAACCTGTCCCGGCCCATACCCGTTTCCTTAAGGATTACAAAACCATACAGGGCATTGCCTTTTATATCATGGGGGAAACCAACAATGGCTGATTCGGCAACAGCCGGATGCTCATTGATGGCATCCTCAATAGGCGCCGTTCCCAGGTTGTGGCCTGATACGATGATCACATCATCCACCCTGCCAGTTATACGATAATAGCCAACGGCATCCCGCAATGCACCGTCCCCCGTAAAATACATTCCCTTAAAAGCTTTGAAATAGGTGTCCCGGTACCTGTCATGATCCCCCCAGATGGTCCTGGCAATGGAAGGCCATGGAAATTTAATACATAATCGGCCGCTTACCTGGTTTCCCCTGATCTCTATGCCCTCATCATCCATCAATGCAGGTTGTACCCCAATAAACGGAAGTGTGGCATAAGTTGGGGTTGTTGGCGTTACATAGGGTATGGGAGAGATCATAATCCCGCCTGTTTCAGTTTGCCACCAGGTATCCACAATCGGGCTTTTTCCCTTCCCTATATTGTTGTTGTACCAATGCCAGGCCTCTTCATTAATGGGCTCCCCAACTGTCCCCAGGATCTTCAGGGAAGACAGGTCGTGTTGCTCTACGAATTGTAAGCCTTCCTTGGCCAAGGCCCTGATAGCGGTTGGAGCTGTATAAAACTGATTAACCTTGTGCTTCTCTACCACCTCCCAGAAACGGCTATAGTCCGGATAGGAAGGCACCCCTTCAAATAGAACGGAAGTAGCGCCATTGGCAAGCGGGCCATATACAATATAGGAATGCCCGGTGATCCAGCCAATGTCGGCCGTACACCAAAAGACATCCTTATCCCGGTATTGAAATATGTTTTTAAAAGTGTAGGCGGTGTACACCATATAGCCTGCGCAGCTGTGCACCATCCCTTTTGGCTTCCCGGTAGACCCCGAAGTGTACAATATAAACAGGGGGTCTTCGGCATCCATGATCTCCGCAACGCAATCCGAATAGGCTATATCCAACAAAGGCTGGATCCATAAATCGCGCCCTTCCTGCATCCTGACCTTACCCCCCGTCCGGTTTACTACCAGGACTTTTTCAATTCCGGGGCAATCCTTCATTGCCTCATCCACAATACTTTTCAGATCGATGGTTTTGTTTCCCCGATAGGATCCATCTGCTGTCAGAACAAGTTTGCAGTCACAATCATTGATCCGTGTAGCCAGGGCATGGGCAGAAAACCCGGCAAATACGACGGAATGGATTGCTCCGATCCGCGCACAAGCCAGGAGGGAGATTGCAAGTTCAGGGATCATCGGCAAATAGATGCACACGCGGTCACCTTTGCCTATACCGTGTTCCTTCAGCACATTCGACATCCTGCATACCTTTTCATGCAATTGCCGGTAGGTAATATGCTGTGCTTCTTCGTTCGGGTCGTTTGGCTCAAAAAGCAAGGCAGTCTGCTCTCCCCGTGTGGGCAAATGCCGGTCCAGGCAATTCTCGGTTATGTTCAATGAAGCCCCTTCAAACCATTTTATCTCGGGTTTGGAAAAGTCCCATCTCAGGATCTTATCCCATTTTTTACGCCATACGAAATGCTCTTCCGCTATCTCTTCCCAGAAACTTTCCGGATCCCGTACGGACTTCCGGTAAACCTGGAAGTACTCCTCTAAATGTTTTATGTGATAATTACTCATACTATTGATTTCAAGAGGCCAATATTCCTGTCAATGCACGGGAGGGATTCCGGTCCCTCCGGGTATCCGGATGTGCTCCACAATTTCCTGCACTTCCTGAGGAGGATCCGGGGTAAATCGGGAGACCAGGAGGGATACCATAAAGTTAAGCAACATGGCCACCGTTCCAAAACCTTCAGGAGAAATTCCAAACCACCAGTCCTTTTCAGTACCTCCCCCGAACATTTCAAACTTAAACTTCAGCATATAGAACAACATTGCTATGATTCCCACAACCATTCCTGATATGGCCCCTTCCTTGTTCATCTTTTTATAAAAAATCCCCATGATGATGGCCGGAAAAAAGGAGGCAGCCGCCAGGCCAAAGGCGAGTGCTACTGTCGCAGCCACAAAATCCGGGGGGTTAATACCAAAGTAACCGGCTACCCCCACTGCAACAACGGCAGACAAACGGGCAGCGATCAATTCCCCCTTATCCGATATATCCGGTTTTATCTGTTTCTTTATCAGGTCATGGGAAATGGAGGTGGAGATTACAAGGAGCAAGCCTGCCGCTGTTGACAGCGCCGCAGCCAGGCCACCAGCCGCCACAAGTGCAATCACCCAATTGGGCAGTTTGGCAATTTCCGGATTGGCCAGCACCATGATATCTGCATCCACGGTGAGTTCATTGGCGTTCTCATCCCCTACATACTGAATAATGCCATCCCCGTTTTTATCATCAAATTTGATAAGGCCTGTAGTTTCCCATTTGGAAAACCAGGCCGGCATACTGGCATAGGCCTTGTTGCTGACAGTTTCAATAAGGTTGGTTCGGGCAAAAACGGCAATCGCGGGAGCCGTTGTATAGAGTATGGCGATAAACAGCAACGCATAGCCTGCGGATTTTCGGGCATCCCGTACCTTCGGGACCGTAAAGAACCGGACGATCACATGCGGTAAGCCTGCGGTTCCAACCATCAGGGCGGCTGTTATAAAGAATACATCTATCATGGGTTTGGAACCATCGGTATACCGGTCGAATCCGAGGTCTGATGTAAGGCCATCCAGCTTATCGAGCAGGGAGACTCCCTCGCCGAGCACATTGCTGCCCATCCCCAATTGCGGGACCGGGTTACCGGTCATTTGAATGGAGATAAAGATGGCAGGGACCATGAAGGCAAAAATGAGAACGCAATACTGTGCCACCTGTGTATACGTTATCCCTTTCATGCCCCCGAGCACCGCATAAAAAAGTACGATGACCATTCCTATCAATACCCCTGTATTGATAGGCACTTCCAGGAACCTGGAAAACACCAGGCCAACCCCCCGCATTTGCCCCGCCACATATGTAAAGGAAACGAGCAGGGCACATATCACGGCGACCGTCCGGGCCACGTTGGAATAATAACGGTCCCCGATAAAGTCGGGCACCGTGAATTTCCCGAATTTACGAAGGTAGGGTGCCAGCAACAAGGCGAGCAGGACATATCCGCCGGTCCACCCCATCAGGTATACCGAACCATCATACCCACTAAAGGATATTAACCCGGCCATACCCAGGAATGAGGCGGCTGACATCCAGTCTGCTGCAGTAGCCAGCCCGTTCGCAAGGGGGGAAACACCCCCTCCTGCAATATAAAATTCATTGGTTGAACCCGCACGAGACAGAATGGCAATCGCGATATACAGGGCAAAAGTGAGGCCTACGATAATATAGGTCCAGGTTTGAACATCCATAATTCAGTGGCTGTTTGATTGGGTTTTCCTATTCGTCATAGCCATATTTACTATCCAGTTTGTTCATCAATCGGACGTATATGAATATCAGGATAACGAATACATAGATGGCCCCCTGCTGGGCAAACCAAAAGCCAAGTTTAAAGCCTCCCAGTGGAATTGCATCCAGGGTATCCTTGAGAAGGATCCCAAATCCATAGGAAACTAAAAACCATAGGGCCAGCAGAATGCCTACATATTGCAGGTTTTTCCGCCAGTATAACTGTGCCCCTTTTGGCTTATCCATGACCTAAATATAAGTATTCTGTGATTGTTATCTTGAGGGTGTGTCGAAAAAGTTTCCCATATGGGAAAACGGCTTACCTGTAAACTGGCACTAACTAATTGTCTGTGAGTACGCTATGTTTTGCTTAACCGAAAGCGCGACTTATTGGTTCAAAAGGTCGTAGTTGAGAACTATTATCCACTGCCTTTCGTTCTGTTTGTGCAATATCTCGAGACAGTAAACACCATCCTTGCAATTATTGGTGATCTTATCCTCCCCATACCCCACGCTAAATGGGATATTGGAGGAAGGGACCCCCTTATCCAACAGGTATTTCTTCATGGCATCCGCCCTTCGCTGTGACAGCTTTAAATTTGCTGCACTGCTTCCCCGACTATCCGTATGGGCCTCAAGTCGTAATTGCAACTGGGGGAATTTGCTGACCGCATCCGCTACCTTATCCAACTCTGCGGCAATTTCAGGGGTAATCGCATAACCGGAAGGGTCAAAAAAGAATTTATTCATTTTTATGACCGGCTGATCTTCTTTTTCCTGGACCAGGTCTTCCAGCAGGGCGAGGTTGATGTTCAGTAAATTGTTGTTTTTTTGCACTTCCTTCAAAGCGGCACTATCCAGAACCTGGTTAAAGAGTGAATACCGACTTTTTGAAACCTGCAGATTGACCTGATCCCTCCAGGGGACCTCTGCCCAGTATGCTCCGTCTGCGTTGGAATATACCTCCTTAATGAGGTTGTTTTCAGCATCCAGCAATTTTACGGATACCTTCGGAAGGACTTCCACCGAATTCAGCCTGGTGATCTCTCCCCTTAGTACCAATGTCTTAATACCTGGTTTTTCCTTTGCCAAAAAGCCGTAGATGTCATCCTCACCTTTCCCGTCCTTCCGGTTGGAGGAAAAATAGCCAAGCAATCCTTCCTTGCTTTTCTTGACAATAAAACCGAAATCATCTTCCTCGGAATTGATCGTATTCCCGAGGTTGACAGGGATACTGAAAAAGCCTTCCTCCCCCATTTCCGATTTATAAATATCCATTCCCCCCATGCCAAAGAAAACATCGGAAGAAAAATAGAAACTGTTCTCAAATATAAACGGGGCTATCTCATTCCCGGGTGTATTGATACGGGGACCCAGGTTGACAGGGGAGGACATGATCAGCCCATTGTTGGTAGAAACATAATAAATATCGGTGCCTCCAAAGCTGTCTTCAAAATTGGCAGCAAAGTATAGCTTGCTGTTTTCCGCATCATAGAAGGGATAGTAAAATGAGGTGCTTAAATCGCGCAGTAAATACCGGAAGGTGCCATTTCCCTCAGCCATTCCCAGGGCCAATGAATTTTTTCCATTGTCATTGAAGGTAAGTTTTCCGTTGTTTGCATTGGAGAGTATATAGAAGAGGGTATTGAGTTCCTGTGAATAATAGGGAGTGGCTTCATGAAAAGGGGAATCGGGGATCCCGGTGAAGGGGTTGGGATTCACAATTTGGCCGCCTAAACCCACTTTTGCCACATAAATATCCAAATACCCTTCCAGGGAAGTGTCCTTTTTCTTTTTGTTCGTTATGGGCCTGCCGCTGCTAAAAAGAAATTTATCCCCATAGAATGCGGGGGAAAAATCGGCCTGCGCACTATTGGCATTGATATTGAAAATCCTGATGTCCGGATTGCCTGATTTCCCGGCTTGCAACAACTCATAATTAAAATCTGCATTCTCCAGCAATTCCGGGGCCAATTCTTTAGATTGGGCAGCCAAAAAAGCACGTGCACCTTCCCTTCCGGATATTTTAACCATGGCCTGGAGCATTTTGTTGAAATGGTGATCAGACATAGTGGAGTCTGCCTTGTAAACTTCCAGGTACCGTTCAGAAGCCTCTTTATAGTTTCCGATTTTTAAAAATGAGTCGGCCAGGTTCAATTGCTGTACATTTGTCAGCGGTGCCTGGTTCATCTCCTTATAATATTCGCTGATGGCATCCTTATAGGCATATTCAAAAAACAATTCATCAGCCCTCGACTTATTATCCTGCCCATACGCCATAGCAGCCGTCAGCAGGAAAAGGATCGCGTATTTTTTTCTGTTACTATGCCTCATACCATGGTCTTTTAGAAAAATCGTGGAGTATCAATCTGCTTCGGTTTCCCTTTCCGGCTCTTCCCGTCCTCTTTGCTGCCCTCACCTCCTTTTCCAAGGTAGAATTTAAGAATTATTTCATGAGTACCGCTGTTGTAGGCCCCCAATCCGTTGGTATTGTAGTCGTAGGAATATCCAATAAACGTATTGCCTGATATCTGAAACCCTGCCAGGCCGCTTATGGCATTGTTATTCCGGTAGGAGGCGCCCAGGGTGAAGACGTCATTGATCAGGAAATTTGCCGATCCGTTCAGTGTTACCGGAGCCCCTTTGATATAATTTACCAAAAATGCGGGTTTGAACTTCAGGCCATCTGAAAGGTCAAATACATATCCGCCTATAAAATTAAACTGCATTTTGTCCTCCACCACCGTGGCCACATCTTCATTATAGATTCCGTCTGTCAGAAAGTTGGGGACCGAGGTTCCGAGGTACCAATTTTCCTGATAGAGGAATAGGCCTGCCCCCACTGTGGGGTAGAATTTTTTAATGATCTCCCTGTCCAGTATGGGTTCTCCCGGGTTTTCAAAAGTCCCTTTGGAGAAATCCACATTGAGAAAGGAGCCTCCGGCATTGACCCCGAAAGACAATTTCGTAGTCTCGGCCACATTTACCTGGAAAGAATAGGCCATATTCAGGTAAGTATTGGTCGTAGGGCCCAGCTGGTCGCTGATGGCATTGAAACCGATACCATTTTTTTCATTGGCCAACGGAACATTCGCCCCAAACCGGATGGTCCTTGGTGCCCCGGGGATACTGATCCACTGGGCCCTGTACAAGGCTGAAATATCCGGGGATTCCACGCTCCCGACATAGGCCGGGTTAAAACTGCCAATATTATACATATACTGTGTATACTGTGGCTCCCTTTGGGCCTGAATATCGTTGACCAGGAGTGTACAGAAGGCCAGGGCAAAAAGGCGGATGCTATATAAAAAACTCCTTGATTTACAAGTCATTATGCTATTCATCTTATGAGCTGGATCCAGCCTTTTCTAATCTCCGAGCCATCGCCCAGATCCAAAATATAGTAGTAGGTGCCATCCGGAGCTGCTTCATTTTTATAGGTACCATCCCATACGTGGTCTTCTGGCATATTGGCGATATCGAGCATCAGGTTGCCATACCTGTTGAAAATTTTTAGTGATGTATTTGTAAAGATGGCTATATCCTTGATCTTAAGGAAATCATTGGTGCCGTCACCATTAGGGGAGAATTGGTTGAAAATAAAACCCGGATCGGCCTCCGTAGGCACGCTTACCCTGACCTCTGCAGTAGCTGTATTGTTCTCCTGATTTCCGTCTCCGGGTGAAGAACGGATGATACGTGCCGTATTCTGGAAGGTGCCCTCACGGGGCACAAATACGGTAATGTCAAGGACTGCCTCCTGCCCAACTTCCAGCTGCGGTATCTGCCATAGGCCGTCATTGGGATCATATTCCCCATTATCCGTAATGTGGTCAATATACACAAACCCCCGCTCCGACCCTTCCGGCAATATATCTTCTGCCTGTATGTTGGTAACGGCATCTGAAATGGACTTATTGGTTACCTTGATAGTAAAAATTACCCGGTCACCCACCAGCGGCCTGGCGCTCAACGCGCTTTTTTCAATCAACAAATCCACCCCTTCGGGCTGGTCAATCAGCAGGGTGATGGTAGCGCTGTTATTGGCTGCATTGTTGTCGTCCGGAAAGGATTCCAGCAATTCTGCGGTATTGGAATAAATTCCCCCTTCCAGTACATCTGCGGTAACCGCCAGGGTGGCCGACTCCATGGATTGCAATTCAAAAATATCCCATTCCCCAAGTAACTCATCATAGGTGCCCAGGGAGGTTTCGTGTGAAATATACTGGAACCCGGTTTCAAGCAGGTCGCCAACCTGTATGTTCAGCACCCTGCGATCTGTGGTATTGGTTAGGTTGATGGTAAATACTACCCGGTCCCCGATAACCGCATTTTCATTGTCGATCACCTTGGTGATTGCCAGGTCAATAGGATCCGGTTCGCAATCCGGGGTAAGGTTGGGGTCGCAGGCATCGAAAGGATTAGACCCGTTGGCAATCTCCTCCCCATCGGTAATACCATCCCCGTCCGTATCGCAAAGCATGTTCAAATTATCCGGCACACAGGGATTGGAATTCCCGGGGTCTTGCTGGTCGTTTACACCATCATTATCAGAATCAATAACATCGGAATCCAGGGCGTCAATTATCCCGTCCCCGTCTTCATCCAGGGGATTGGACGTGTCACTGCCCACTTCGGTCCCATCATTAATCCCGTCATCATCCGTATCCGTGTTGTTAGGGTCCGTCCCCAATGAAGCTTCAACGCCGTCAAACAGGCCATCGCCATCCGTATCCACGTCGCAGTCATTAACGGAGATGCTCACCTGGGATGATACATTGTTACAAGGTGTATGGTCCCCGGTAGTGGTGAAGGTAAACACATAGATTCCTTCGGCCCTGCCTTCAAAATTGATTACATTACCAACCCCTATGGTCAGGCTGCCTGAAGGATCGGTGGTGATGGTCCAGATCCCGGTATCTTCCCCGGCCAGCCTCTCATCAAGGTCCAGGGTAGTTGGCCCGTTAGCCGCCACGCTGCAGGAGGAGGCATTTGTTGGGGTTCCGGCCGAGGGCTGCGGTACCACAGTCGCAATAACGGCTTCCCGTTCCGAGGTACAGCCGTTGGCAGTAGCTTCCACGTAAAAGGTTGAAGTGGCTGTTACATTCGGGGAATAATTTGCCAGGCTGGACAACACTACTGTACTGGTGGGGGATGAATACCACCGGAAATTGGGTGTTTCATCACTGTCTGGAATAGTTCCTGCAGCCGATAGTGTAACCTGCCCGGGGGCGCATCTCGTGGCGCCTGTTGTGGATGTGAATTCAGGGGTCCTGTTAAGGGTTAGCGTAACTTCCAGCGTTGGGCTGGCGCAGGTATTGACGGCGTCATAGAAAAAGCCGTAATAGGTACCTAGAGCGGGGTTGGCTATCTGAGCTGCCGTCCGGTGTGCAGTAAGCACCAGGGGATCCGGGTTCGTACTCCAGCGAAGCGTGGTTCCGGGGGGAGGGCTGGTAATCGTATAATTATTCAGGTTCTGGCTGATCCCATCACAGAAAACAGTCGGAGTCAGGGAATTGAGTACCGGTGGCAAATTCCCTGCAAGGCAGGGATCACAGTCGATCACCGAAATGGTCACTGTGGAAGACTCGTTGGTACAGGGGGCCACCGCTGTAGTGGTGGTATAGGTGAATACATAATCACCGAGCGGGCGCCCGTCAAAATCTATATCCGAGTTACCGGGTATGGGGATCGCTTCCGGCCCTGTTATGAAGGCCCAGTTGCCGGCATCAATTGTGCCGGACAGCAGATCATCCAGATTTACGCTTGTTTCCCCGAATTCCGGATCGGAACAGGCATTGGCATTGGATGGAGTCCCTGCCGAGGGCGACATACTGAAAGTGATGGTCCTGCCCGCAGAGGCGGGACTTGAACATGTGTTTACAGCATCATAAAAGAAAGCGTAATACGTATCCGAAACGGATACCGAACTGCCATTGGTTTCCGGTACCCAATCCCCGGTGTTGGTCGGGTCACTGTTGGTAGACCAGCGCAGGACGGTCCCTGGGGGGGGGGAGCCGGTGAGGTAGGTGTTCAGGGAGATAGCGCTTGGGGTATCGCAGAATGCGTTTGAATTGGCATTGAGTACCGGGGGGGTGTCCCCTGCCACACAGGGATCACAGTCGATCACCGAAATGGTCACCGTGGAAGACTGGTTGGTACAGGGGGCCACCGCTGTAGTGGTGGTATAGGTAAACACATAATTGCCGAGCGGGCGCCCGTCAAAATCTATATCCGAGTTACCGGGGATGTTGATCGCTTCCGGCCCTGATATGAAGGCCCAGTCACCGGCATCAACTGTGCCGGACAGCAGCTCATCCAAATCTACCATTGATTCCCCGAAATCCTCATCGGAACAGGCATTAACATTGGAGGGAGTCCCTGCCGAGGGAGACGTACTGAACGTTATGGCACGCCCTGCACTGGGCGGACTCATACAAAAGGTGGCCGGGTCATAAAAAAAGGCGTAATAGGTGTCTTCGTCTGTAACAGTACTCCCGTTGGTGGCGGGCACATAATCACCAGTATTCGTCAGGTCATCGTTGGTAGACCACCTTAGTTCACTACCCGGCGGAGGGGTGCCACTAAAATAGGAATTAAGCTGAACGCTGGATACATCACAGAAGTCATTGGGGTTGCTATTGAGGACCGGGGCGGTATTCCCGGCGGTACAATCGTTTGCTGCAATGACTACAGTTGCCTGGCTGGGGGAACCTATGGTAAACAAAGCACTGTCCGTCCCTGTCAGGGTAAGGATTACCGTCTCATCATCCTCCCACAGGGGATCATCAATGGGTATGATGTCCAATACCCGGTTTACCTGTGCCCCATCATTGGTAAAGCTAAGTGTAGCAGCACCGGACAGGCTGTAATCCGCCTCCCCGGAAGAGGGGTTGCCTGCAGTACCTGTTAAGGTATAGGTAACATTCACCACATTATCTGTGCCGTTGGGGTTGCTCAGGTCAACGCTAAAGCTGCCATTATCCAAACCCTCTTCAGAGGCGTTTGGATCCGTAGCAGTAACCGTAATAACCCCAAGATCATTGTCGGTAATTTCTGCGGTGGCCGTGTTGTCCCCGAAAGTACTGTCATCAGTGGTACTTGTCAGTGTGACTATGATGTTTTCGGGACCTTCCACCAAAATGTCATCGATGACATTTATGGGAATAAAAGTCTCTGCAGTAAGAGGTAGCATTGTAATTGAACCGGAGAAGGGGGAATAATCTGCGTTTGTAGCGGTCCCTGATACAGAATAGGTAATGAAAATAGGTAAAAAGGTATTAGTACTCCGAAAAACCCTGAAACTCCCGGCCTGGCTTCCTTCCTCAGCAGGGTTGGCATCTACTTCAATACTGATCTCCTGCCCCTGTAAAGTAAGGGAACCGCCAAAACACCAGGCCAGTAGGAGGATTTTGATGCCACTAAGGCCAGGGAACCATGTGGCCGTATTATTTCTTTTCATTTTCATAGACTGCCTTTAGAATCAATTCCAGGATCAATTCACAACATGGTCGGCTGGTTTGGCAAAACTAGGGCATCAATATTACTAAAAAAACCACCATAACCCCAAAAATGCGGGTGAAATCTGCCATAATCGGTTGAAATGCCAGGCTTCCCCTTATGCATTTACGTAATAAGCGCAGATGTGGTTTCCACAGCCCCGTCTATTTTCCGGACAAGGCCCTGTAATACTTTCCCGGGTGCCAGTTCGGTAAAATTGCCTGCCCCGTCCTGTATCATATTCCGGACACTCTGGGCCCACTTAACCGGTGCCGTGAGCTGTAAGATCAGGTTTTGTTTTATTTCGGCCGCGCTTCGCATAGCGACAGTTGTTACATTCTGGTAAATGGGGCAAATCGGGTTCCCAAATTGCGTTTGCTCAATCGCTGCCGCCAGTTCTTCCCGGGCCGGTTCCATCAGGGGTGAGTGGAAAGCACCGCCTACCGGCAATACGATTGCCCTTTTGGCCCCCGCCTCCTTCATTTTTTCGCAAGCGCGGGCTATAGCTTCCACTTCGCCTGAAATCACCAGCTGCCCGGGACAGTTATAATTTGCCGGAACTACGATCCCCTCCGTTTCCCCGCATAACCGTTCCACATCGGAATCTTCCAGCCCCAGGACCGCAGCCATGGTACCAGGTTGCAACTCACAGGCCTTTTGCATCGCCATGGCCCTTTTATAGACCAATTGCAATCCATCCTCAAAGGTGATGGTACGGTTGGCAACCAATGCAGATAGCTCCCCCAAAGAATGCCCGGCTACCATATCGGGCCGGAAGGCATCCCCCATCACCCTGCTGAGTATCACCGAATGCAGGAAGATGGCAGGCTGGGTTACATCGGTCCGTTGCAACTCCTCCGGGGACCCGTTAAACATGATGTCAGTTATCCGAAAGGAAAGGATTTCATTGGCGCTTTCAAAAAGTTCCTTCGCCAACGGGTATTGATCGTATAGGTCGAAGCCCATACCAGTGAATTGAGCGCCCTGACCCGGAAATATATATGCGTTCATCCAGTGCTGTTTTGATGCGCCTAAAATAGCGAATTAAACGATATCCGGCCTGTTTTCATAATAAGTAAGGATCTTCCGGATTCCACGTCAGCGGCTAAGCACCAGGCGGGTTCGAATCCCTGTATAATTGCCCGGCCCTTTGCTGCCGGACCCTGCAAAATCCATGGGGCACGCTGAACACCGGATCAGGATCCCGGATAAAGGTTTATTTGAACCAGCCGGAGTAGAAAACATAATTGTTGGCGATCCGGTCTATTTCCCCTGAAATCAGTTCGGGACTTATATCCTTCAGCTTCCGGGCCGGCATTCCGGCAAAAATGGATCCCGATGGCACATGGGTGCCCGCCGTCACTACAGCCCCGGCTGCGATGATGCAGTTGCTCTCCACAATGCAGTCATCCATCAGGATGCTGCCCATTCCTATCAATACATTATCCTTTACGGTGCACCCATGTACGATGGCGTTATGACCGATGGAAACATTATTGCCGATAACTGTAGCTGCCTTCTGATAGGTACAGTGGATAACCGCTCCGTCCTGGACGTTTACCTTATTCCCCATTTTTATAGAATTCACATCCCCCCTAACCACGGCGTTGAACCAGATACTGCACTGATTCCCCATACGTACCTCCCCTACAATAGTGGCATTCTCTGCAATATAGCAATCCTCCCCTATCTCCGGGGTATGTCCGTTTACAGTGAGTATCATAGTATGTAATGTTCATTGTTCAATTTCCAAAGCTACATCTTTAAAGATTATTGTTTACTACTTCCCGCAACTAACCCAAAGCAGTCGGGATGCTTTGTTGCCTCGCTTCCGCACAGCATGACAATGTGCTGCGCTATTGGATCAGCATCCTTAAATTTATAGTAGTTTCATTTGATAGCAGGCCACATGGTTGTTGAGGACATTCACGGCATATTGGATACAGGAAGCGGTTTTGCTCCCTACGGCAAGCCCGTAGGTTTTAATAGTTGGCAGCAGGGCAGAAACAATCGAACCGGTCTTCCCTTTCCGGCCCGAAATCATACCCCAGGGTGATCTGGTGAAAGCCGCCGTTATCCAGACGGATATCCCCGGATTGGTAGGAATAATTATAGGAGACCAGGAACCGGTTGACGTTCACCCCGATTATAGGCGTAAATAGTTGCAGCCTTTGTTCGCCAAAAGTACCATTGGTCTGGAATTGGGCCCCGTCAAAACTGCGCCTGTAAGATAGCCCTCCCCAGACGGTCCCGAAACTGACATCCTTGTAAACCTTGGCATTGAAATCAGCGGTCTTTTCTCTTGTGAATTCGGTTAGTTGCAGTAGAACGGAAGGTTCAAGGCGCCATTCGTTCAGCCCAAATATATAACCGGCTGAAAGGAGGTATCTGCGAAGGTTGTCAAACTCGATGGCCGTATAAAGGTCCCGCCCGCTCCCAAGAGCATTCAGAACGGAAACATGGGCATAGAATTCCATCAGGCTGTAAGACATCCCAAAATCTGCATTAAAGTACCCCACGCTGTTCCTGGTCCCTGTGATTATGGGATCGGGGATTACGGAACGAAATTCTGTCTCATCCAAACTGCTCTGGATAAAACCGGCACTCAGTCCGAATGATAACTGGTTCAGTATCCGTATGTCCCCGCCAAAGGGTAAATGATGCGCGTATGTGAGTTTTCCACCTGTCTGGGAATGGTAACCATTGGCATCATTGAAGATGATGACACCAACACCACTTTTGCTGTTACCGATCCGGGTATGGGCATTTAGCGTCTGCAGGCTCGGAGCCTCTTCTACATTGAACCATTGCTTCCGTGCCGTCAACCGGACTTTTCCCCCCAGGCCGATCCCGGCCATGGATGGGTGTACCAGGTAGTAGTTGTCTGACAAGTAATCAAAATATACGGGGATTCCTTCCTGGGCTGTTGATACCGTACAATAGGTCAAGAGCGAAAATAACATTATCAGGAAACTTTTCATCAAGGGTGCGGGAAGGTTTATAGCTCTTTTTGCCAAATATAAAGTATAACGACATAAACACAACATTATTATATAGGTCCAAACCAGTAAAATGGTTGTATTTTTGTATAAAATAAGTACGATGAAGGAGTATGTAATCACAGTCCGGGAAACAGATAATCCGGCCATTCTAAAATTTGAGACCAACCATTTTATCTCCAGGGGAAACCATGAAATCCGCAATATCGATGAGGCAGGGAAATCCCCTCTGGCCAGGCAATTATTTTACCTTCCCTTTATTAAGACCGTTTATATCTCCGGGACTTTTATTGCCCTGGAACGATTTGATATCGTGGCATGGGAAGATGTGAAAGACGAACTGGCCCTGCAACTTGTAGAGTACCTTAATTCCGGAGAGGTGGTTGTGGACGAGGGAAGCACGGTTAAATCTGCCGTTACGATCTATGCGGAGGTTACACCGAACCCTGCCGTATTAAAATTTGTTGCCAACAAGAGGATCGTGCCTGCAGCCTTCGAATTCAAAAATAGCAAGGAGGCGGCTGGATCCGAACTTGCCATAAAACTGTTCCACCTTCCTTTTGTAAAGGAGGTTTTTATGGATGAGAACTACATTTCCATCATGAAATATGACACCACAGAATGGGAGGAGGTCAATGCTGAATTGCGGGAACTCATACGGGAATTTATCGCATCCGGGAACCCGGTGGTCTCCGAAGCCAGTATTGCCCACCAAAAGGCACCAACAGCAATGGCTGCCGGAGCTATTCCTATGGACGATACATCGAAGGAGATCGTGGCCATCCTGGAAGAATACGTAAAACCCGCTGTTGCAAGTGACGGGGGAAATATCCTGTTTCAGTCGTATGAAGCGGAAAGCAAAACTGTGAACGTTATTCTTCAGGGGGCCTGCAGTGGGTGTCCTTCTTCCACCTATACGCTGAAGAACGGCATTGAAAATATGCTGAAGGAGATGATGGGTGACAAGGTGCAGGAAGTGGTTGCCATTAATGGCTAATCCCCGTCTTTTTTTTTGGAATGCAGGTATTATTTCAGTACCTTAATCAGAATCTAAAAAATATATAAATATGTCAGTTTTAAAAGTGATTGAAGTATTGGCGAACTCCGACATAGGTTGGGAAGATGCAGCCAAAAATGCAGTTGCACATGCATCCAAATCTGTTAAGAATATTCGGTCCGTGTATATCAAAGAGCAAAGCGCAACCGTTAGTAGCGGTAAACTCGATAATTACCGGGTCAATGTGAAAATAACATTTGAAGTGGATTAATCCCTGCACCACATCGTTTATAAAGCGCCTTCAGGGCGTTTTTTTTATGCCCCGGCAGGACTTATCTTTACATATGTTTAAATCAGTGTACACTTTCTTCCTGGTTTTCATTGCCTTAGGTGGTTGCGAACAAAATACCAAAAGCATGTCACATAAATATACCAATGCCTTAATAGAAGAGACCAGTCCTTACCTGCTCCAGCATGCCCACAATCCGGTCAACTGGGTGGCATGGAGCCCGGAAGTACTGAAACGTGCCAAAGAGGAAAACAAATTGTTGCTGATCAGTATAGGCTATGCAGCCTGCCACTGGTGCCACGTAATGGAGAAGGAATGCTTTGAGGATGAGGAAGTGGCCCGGGTTATGAACACCCACTTTATCCCAGTTAAAATAGACCGGGAAGAACGGCCGGATATTGACCATATCTATATGGACGCGGTGCAAATGATGACCGGCAGCGGGGGGTGGCCGCTCAATGTAGTGGCCTTACCCGATGGCAGGCCTTTCTGGGGGGCTACCTATGTGCAGAAACCCGAATGGATACGGATCCTGGGAGAGCTTAGTTCGTTATATGAAAGCAATCCGGAAAAGGTACTCGAATATGCAAAAAGCCTGGAGGAAGGTATAAAAGCGATAAATCTGGTACCGCCAAAGCCGGAGACCGACCTGCTTCCCCTGGATGAACTGGGGCGCATCATGGCGAATTGGTCTACCTACTTTGACAAGAAGTACGGCGGATACAACAGGGCACCAAAATTCATGATGCCGGTTAACCTCGATTACCTTTTACATTATGCAACGGCACGAAAAGATGCAGATTTACTTGAGTATGTAAATACCACACTGACCAAAATGGCATATGGCGGGGTTTACGACCATCTGGGCGGGGGATTTTCACGGTATTCCGTGGACAATAAATGGCATGTCCCCCATTTTGAAAAAATGCTCTATGACAACGGGCAACTGGTGAGCCTGTATGCCAAGGCGTATGCCGCAACAGCTAACGAGCTGTACAGGGCAGTTGTGGTGGAGAGTATCTCTTTTGTCCGGGAAGAACTGATGGACAGCAGTTATGGATTCTATTCTTCCCTTGATGCCGATAGCAATAATGAAGCCGGGCATTTGGAAGAAGGGGCATATTATGTTTGGAAAAAGGAGGAGCTGGAACAATTACTGGGGGATAAGTTCACTATTTTTCAGGACTATTATAACATCAATGCCTATGGGCTGTGGGAATCCGGCAACTATGTCCTTATCCGCGACGAAACAGATGCGGAAATAGCCGGTAAATATTCGATTTCCACCCCGGAATTACAGACCCTGTTGAAAGCGGCCAAAAAAACGCTCCTTCAGGCAAGGAACAAGAAGGAAAAGCCCCGGTTAGATGACAAGGTACTCGCCTCCTGGAACGGCCTGATGCTTTCGGGGCTTGTGGATGCCTACCGATACCTGGGCGATGCTGAGTACCTGGACCTGGCCCTGAAAAATGCAGCTTTTTTAAAGGAACATATGATCCGTAAAGATGGGAGTATGTACCATAATTACAAAAATGGCAGCAGTACCATCAGCGGGTACCTTGAAGACTATGCTTCCATTGCCGAGGCATTCCAGAAACTCTATGAGGTTACATTGGATGAAAGCTGGCTAAGGGATTCCAAAGCCCTCCTTGATTATTGCCTCGTCAATTTTTGGGACGAGGATAGCAAGCTTTTTTATTTTACCTCCAAACAGGAAGATTTCATTATCCGCAGGACCCTGGAAACAACAGATAACGTGATCCCTGCATCAAATTCAATCATGGCCAACAACCTGTTTAAACTATCGAAATATTTTCCCTCGGAAGGATATGACGAGATATCCCGGAATATGTTGAATGCCATTCAGGAAAATTTTTATGATAACGCATCCAACCACGCCAACTGGTTGCACCTTGTGCTTTACCGGAACCAACCATTTTATGAGGTTGTCACCGTAGGGGAAGATTACAGGGAAAAAAACAGGCGAATACAGCAAAATTACCTGCCCCATGCTATTTTTGCAGGCTCGGCAGGGGAGAGTGGCTTATCCTTACTGGAAGACCGCTATGTGGAGGATAGCACCCTGATCTATGTTTGCCAGCATGGCTCCTGTAAACTTCCGGTAACGGATATACAAACTGTTATTATCCAACTCATGGAGTTCAGGGGGGCTTAACACTGGTTTAATGCTACGGATTTGACTGAGACACGAATTTTACGTTGTTTTGTAAACCATAAAATTTATATAAAGAATGGATGATCTTAGCAATTATCAGGAACATTGGGATTATGCGATAGGATGGATCTGGGAAGTCTTTCCCAGCATGATCATGGCAGTGATCATCCTTTTTGCCGGACTTTGGATCATCCGGCTGATCAACAACCTGGTTAGGAAGTTTTTCCTGAGAAAGGATTATGATCTTGCCCTGGAGAGTTTTCTCCAAAGTTTTATAAATATTGCCCTTAAAGTGCTGCTTTTTGTACTGGTAGTGACCCAATTGGGTGTTAAATCCTCCTCACTGGTTGCGATGATCGGTGCGGCCGGACTGGCCATTGGCCTGTCACTGCAGGGTTCCCTGGCCAATTTTGCCGGGGGTGTCCTGATCCTTTTATTCAAACCTTTTAAAGTGGGGGATTGGATTGCTGCCCAGGGGGTGGAAGGCAGTGTTAAGGAAATCACCATCTTTACTACGAAATTGAATACGTTTGGTAACCAGGTGGCTATCATTCCCAACGGACAATTGTCTAACAACAATATTATTAACTATAACGCGGAACCTGCCAGAAGGGATAAAATGGAGGTTGGAATTAGCTACGGTTCGAATATCAAACAAGCCAAGGATATTTTGCTGCAAATCTGTGCTGAAAATGACAAAATCCTGAAGGAGCCGGTGCCTGAAGTCTATGTAGGGGCACTAGGGGACAGTTCTGTAACCCTTTCGCTTCGTTTCTGGGCGCTGAATGAAAATTTCTGGGCGGCGCATTTCCATGTGATCGAAGAATTGAAAAGCAGGTTCGATGCAGCCAGTATTGAGATCCCCTTTCCACAACGGGTGCTTCATATGCCTTCAAAATCATGATAATAACCAGAATTTTTCGTACCTTAACTATCATAAACCCATTGATGATGAAAAGGATAGTCTATTTAGTACTGCTGGTTTTCGGGCTGACATATGGGCAGGATCCGGATGGAGGGGGTCCGGGTTACCTTGCCCAGATCGGCACTGTTATCCGTGACATCCCTATTGAAGGTTCCCCTTATTTTAATGAGCGCTACAAAGTGGGTAATACCGAGATTAACGGGAAAACGGTGAGGCTCCTTATGCGCCATAATGCCCTGACGGACCAGATAGAACTGAAGGACGTTAAACAAAAGGAATTCAATATGCTCCATCGCAAGGACCTTGAAGCAGATTTTGATGGGAGGAAGTATATTTATAAGGAATATACGGAATCCGGAAAGAAGGTGGGCGGGTATTTTAACCCCCTGAATGATGGCAGGGCCGTGCTTTTCTTTAAACCCAAAAAAGTTTTTGTCCAGGCCACAAAGCCGGACCATGGTTATGATACGTTCAAACCTCCTGTTTACAAAGATGTTTCTTCCTATTACTTAAAAATCGGGAATCAGCCGATACAGGAATTAACACTGAGCAAGGGGGCCGTTTTGAAGACCTTAAAGGACAAATCCGGAGCCCTGAAGAATTTTGTTTCCCGCAATGGCCTTAAGCTAAGGAGTGAAAAGGAGGTACTGCAGCTCCTGGAATATTATAATTCAATTTGATCCTATACCTTCCTGGATTGCAGTATAAAATCTTTCAAATAATAGGGTTCAAAATAGGCAACGTCCTCAAACGTACCATTTTCAAAATTTTTATGGGATAGCAGGCACATTTCTCTGGCAGAGGGGACAATGGGATCCTTAAATATAAAATTAGGATGCGTAAGAAGGGTCCTGCATTTTTCAGCCCCGTTGCCCAGGATGTATACCTTGCCGCTATCTGTATATTCTGAAAAGGAATTTACAGCGATGACTTCAGCCCGGGTTTCCCGGACCTGCCTGTACTGCCCATCAAATACCGCTGAATAAACCTCCATCCTTCGGGCATCCAGTAACGGAATGATAACCCCCTGCTCCATCTTTACCTGGTATGCCAAACTTTCAAGCGTAGCAACCGATATCAAGGGAATATCAAGTGAAAAACACAACCCTTTAGCGGCTGAAACACCAATTCGGAGGCCGGTATAGGAGCCCGGACCCATACTTACGGCAATTGCTTCCAGGTCTTTGAGAGTGAGGGATGCCTCAGATAGCACATCCCGGATATATTCATGCAATTTTTCAGAATGGGAATAGTTGAGCGTGTCCTGCTCCTTCAGCCCCAGTAACTCCCCATCCCTGGCGACACTAACAGAGCAGTTGGTAGTGGCGCTCTCCATGTTTAGTATTACAGCCATAGCTTATAAATTTACAAAAAAAGACCTGCATCAATTGCAGGCCTTTCAGGCTAAATATATAGCTTCTATCCTTAATTTAAGACAATGGGCAGCCCGAAATAGAATTCGAGCACCTTCAGCCTGAAAATATAATCGTACTTCGTCCGCACCAATTCCGCTGCAGCATTGTCTACCCTGGCCTGGGCCTGGCTATAATCAAATGCGTTCATAAGCCCCACGTCAAATCGTTCCTTTGAATAATCGAAGGCCAACTGGCGGGCTTCCAGGGTCTTCTGAGCAGCTTCATATGCTTTGGAAAAACTCGATACATCCACATAGGCCTGGTTTACGGTTGATTCCAGGTCCAGTTTATCCTGTTCCAACTGCAACTGGGCCTTCTGTACATCTATGCGCGAGCGTTTGATGGCATTTCTTACTGAAAAGCCATTGAACACCGGAATAGTGAGTTGGGCACCATAGGAGATACCATCATTGATCCATAACTGGTCCTGAAAAGCAACTTTTTCACCTGTTACAGAGTTCCTTGTCTGGTCAGAATATCGTGTATTGTAATTGAAAAAAGCCCCGAGGGTAGGGTAAACTGAACCCCTGGCAATTTCCAGGTCCTTCTCGGCAAGCTCCACAAGTGATTCTGAGAATTTAATGTCATTCCGGAAGGTAAGCGCTTTTGCATAAATGGATTTAGCAGAATTATCAAGGATGTCCGATGGAGGTACATTGAATTCTTCATCTGCAATATCAAAATTCTCATATTCCGTGATCTGGAGCAACTGTGCAAGATTGATCCGGGAGATGAGTACCAGGTTCTCCCCGTTCACGATTTGTTGTTCCTGGTTTGCCGCAGTAGCTTCAATTTCCAACAGGTCGCCCCTGGCCACCACCCCCGATTCCACTAATTCCTTTGTCCGTTCCAAATCCTGT
Organism: Zeaxanthinibacter sp.; assembly: GCA_041743975.1. GTDB lineage: Bacteria > Bacteroidota > Bacteroidia > Flavobacteriales > Flavobacteriaceae > JTS-RE37. The sequence continues at coordinate 53,027 of JBGTLT010000220.1, read as the reverse complement.
TCGGTTACCGCATATTGCGCCCTGAAAACCTTCAGGGATTCCTTGTTGGACAAGATCTGCAAATAGGCATTCGCCACGTTGAGCCGGATGTCATCCACCAGGTCGTCCAGGCGGTAGAGGTTTGCGATTTCATTTAGTTTGGCCCTGCGTACCCTGTTGATATTCCGCATACCATCAAATAGGACTAAGGAAGATGTCAGGTCATTGGAAGCAGAAAAAATAGTGGCGGACAGCAAGTTGTTCGTAGTGGGGTCCAAAACAAGGCCTGTGTTGCCGGAGGTCCTCATTTGCACGTTTAAATCGGGCAGCAGACTGCCCAGGGCATCTGAACGGTCAATTTTCACATTTTCCAGGTCCAGTTCATATTGGGCAATGGACAGGTTGTTTTCAACGGCATATTGTACACATTCCTCGAGCGTCCATTTTTTTTGCTGGGCTGATAGGATCCCTATGGAAAACAAGGCCAAAAATATGGTGGTTCTAAAATTCATGGATAGTTTTTTGATTTATTTGATGGTTGCTAATTGCAATTTCATGGATAGCTTAATTCGCGGTTTCTTCCTCGCCATCATCGTCTTCTCCCTTTTTGATCGGTTCTGTTTTATTCCAGACTTTTATATCATCCTGCTCGGTTACCCCTGAAACGACCTCAACATTGACCCCGTCAGAGATACCTATTTCCACATCCTTTCGTTCAAATGTCTGCTCACCCGTTGATACTTCAACATAAGGTTTATCGGTCGTCTTATCGAATTGGAGCAAGGCTTCCGGAATAACCAGGATGCTGTCCTTCTTCTCCAGCACGAGCGATGCGTTGGCACTATAACCTGCGCGGACCATAATCGCGGAATCCACTACTACATCGCCTTCAATCCTGAATTGTACAGCCCCGGTCTCTTCAACCCCTTTTGGGGCAATAAATTTCAGGGTAGCATCGAATTCCTTACCGTCAATAGCCCCGAGGCTAATTTTCAGGGGCATCCCCACTTTCAGTTTCCCAACTTCGCCCTCATCTACCTTCCCCTCAAAGATCATCTGACTCAGATCGGCAATGGAGGCTATGGTTGTGCCATCGTTGAAATTGTTGCTCTGTATCACCTGGTCCCCTTCCTCCACCGGGATTTCAAGGATGGTGCCGGAAACAGTGGCCCTTATATTTGTGTTGGCGCTGGAGGACCCCCCGGCGGATCCTACCCTGATGATCTGGTAATCTGCCTGGGAATTCTGCAATTCCTGTTGTGCCTGGTCATATTGAAGCTGCAACGTATTAAAATCCTGGCTGGAAATTACCCCCTTATCGAACAGCGACTTATTCCTGTTGTATTCAACCCTGGTATTGTTAAGGGCTATCTCAGCGCTCCTTACCCGCCCACTGGCCTGGTTCAGGGACTGCTCATTCGGGACAACTTTAATAAGGGCGATAAGGTCCCCGGCCTTAACTTTCACCCCTTCTTTCAGGTATATCTTTTCGATGATCCCGGAGATCTGTGGTTTAATTTCCACTTCCTCTTCAGGAATAACTTTGCCGGTGGCGACGGTCTTCATTTCAATACTGGAAATAAATGGTTTTTTGGTTTCATAGGTTATAGCCCCTTTGCTATTCGATTTAACAAAGAAAACCGCGGCCCACAAGGCTCCCAATACCAGGATTCCAATCAGGATATACTTTAAAATTTTGTTCATTGGATTGTTGTTGAATTTGTCTTTATTGGTTGTATTTATTCTTCTCTTAATGCGTCTATGGGTTTAATGCTCACAGCACGCTGTGCAGGGATAAGGCCAATAAGGGTCCCTAAAATTACCATGACGCCCAAAGCCCCCAGCACATAGGGTATGGGAACAGTTGGATTAGCGTATGGGAAATCGATGTCCTGGGTTAAGCTGTTGATCAGGCTAAGGACACCTGCACCCAGGATGATCCCTATAACACCGGCGATCATGGTCAGGAATACGGATTCCAAAATGATCTGTGACCGTACTTCCCTCGGGGTAGCGCCCAATGCCCGACGGATCCCCAGTTCTTTGGTCCGTTCCTTAACGGAAATCAACAACACGTTCCCGATACCGATTACCCCGGCCAGGATGGTTGCCAACCCTACGATCAGCGAGAGGAAGGTAATACCTTTGGCAAAACCCATTATGCGATTGAAAATTTCCCCCAGGTTAAAGGAACCAAAGGCCCTTTCATCTTCCGGGTGTACCCTGTGAATGCTTTTCAGTACCGATTTGACGTCTTTTTCAACCTGTATAACATCTGCATCATTGTATGCAGCAATAGAAAACCATCCCACATTTTCCCCGGTGTTGTATAATTTACGGTAAGTGGTAAAGGGGATAAAGATGTCGCCATCGGTCTCGAACCCGCCGCCGGGGACAAACTTATGGACCCCGACAACCTGAAAGTATACATTGTCTATCCGGATATAGCCGCCGATAGGATCTTCATCCTTGTCGAATAGTTCTTTCTGGGTACGTTCGCCGATGACACATACCTTCCGGGTCTGATCGATATCCTCATCATTGATAAACCTGCCGTTATCATAGATCATTTTAGTTGCTATCTGGGTATATACCGGGAAATCGCCATAGACCGTATAGTTCCCGGATTTATCACCCCGAACGATAGCACCCGGGGCATCTCCAAAGACCCCCCTGACATTCCTGGGCGCGATGTACTGTATTTCCGGGATCCTGTTCTCCAGGACCGTTGCATCACCCAACTTTAATTGCAATTGCCGGCCTGTTTTGAATCCTTCATAAGGCATGCTTGTATTTTGTGCCCAGGCAAACATACTGTTCATGGCCACCGTTTCAAAGGCCTTTTCAAAACCATTGTCCATGCCCTTGGCGGCCCCGGCCAGGGCGATGTATATAAAGATCCCCCACAATACCCCTACCACCGTAATGATGGTCCGGATCTTGTTCTTGCTAATGGATCCGAAAATTTCCTGCCAGGTATTGCTGTCAAATATAAACCGCATACTATTCGTCTCTTAAAGCTACAATGGGTTTGATTTGCGCGGCCCGTTGCGCAGGGACATACCCTGCTATCGCGCCAAAGATTATCAATAAAACGGTGGCAAAAATGGCGGTCCCCGTATTGATATATGGGTTGGTTATAAAATAATCCTTCAATTTTTCACCTAATGAACTCAGGAGGACTATTCCTATCATCATCCCCAAAAACCCGGAAACAGTGGTGATGAAAACCGATTCCAGCAAGATGGTGCTGATAACGGATCTGGGGGTCGCCCCTAGTGCTTTCCGGATCCCGAGTTCCTTGGTTCGTTCCTTTACGGTAAATACCATGATGTTACTGATCCCAATGATCCCGGCTATGATGGTCCCGAAAGCAACAAAGGCAACGATCATCTGGAGCACTCCGGCGAATCCCTGGTTCTGCTTTAACTGATCGGCAACATTCCGGATAAATATGCCATTCTGGTCCTGGGGGCTGATAAATTTTTTCTGCCGTAAAAAACGATCCAGGCTATTTTGAAAAGCCATAGCCCCGGTATATCCCAATTCTTCCTTAAAAGCTACAATGAGCAGGTCAACTTTATCATTGTTCTTCTCAACAAGCTGTCGGGTTGTATAGGGGATATAGATCAGCCGTTCCTGGTTATCGCCTCCATCATCCTGGAATACGCCCACCACCTTATACGAGCTTCCTCCCACATCGATGAATTCGCCAATGGCATTTTGCTGGCTGAAAAGGTCCTGCTCCACCAACCTGCCTATTACGGCATGCTTGGTATTATCCCTGATATCGCCAACATTCAGGAACCTGCCTTTCATGATGATGGTCTTCTCCGCCATCTGATGGCCCCAATCCACACCCTCTGTAGTATAATTATTGGATTCCTCCCCATATTTCACAAGCGCGCTCCTGGTAATCCTGGGGGTTACATAATCCAGGAACATGGGGAAGTTCTTTTTGATATCTGCCAGGTCGCTGTTATCAAATTCTATCTGCCTGGCTGATTTATACCCTTTATAGGGGATGGTGGTCCTGCCCGGGAACAAATAAATAACATTGGTGGCATCGTCAGCAAAGAACTCATCAAACGTATTGATAAGCCCATTCCCCAGCCCATAAAGCGATACAAATATCAGGATACCCAAAGCCACTGTAAACCCGGATAAAAACGTCCTGAGTTTATTTTTCCGAATGGTTTGGAATATCTCGTTCCAGGTGTCCCTACTGAACATATGATGAGGCTCTGACTTGTTTGATTTTTTTGTCCTCCACGATGATACCATCCTTGAGGTGGATGATTCGTTTACACATATGCGCAATATCCTTTTCGTGGGTGACAATAAGGATTGTATTTCCCTCGTCGTTGATCTTCTGTATGAGGTCCATAACCTCATAGGAGGTAGTACTATCAAGTGCACCCGTGGGTTCGTCGGCCAGCAATACCTTGGGCTCCGAAGCCATGGCACGCGCAATGGCAACCCGTTGCTTTTGCCCCCCTGAAAGTTCACTGGGCAGATGGGCGGCCCATTCCCTGAGTCCTACCTGCTCCAGGTATTTCATCGCTTTCTCCTGCCTTTCCTTTCGGGGCATCCTTTGATAATATAAGGGCAGGGCTACGTTTTCCAGGGCACTCTTATAATTGATAAGGTTGAAGGACTGAAACACGAACCCCAAAAATTTATTCCGGTATTTAGCTGCCTTGGTTTCGCTTAAATTTTTGATGGGAACACCATCCAGGTTATATTCACCTGTATCTGCTTCATCGAGCATCCCGAGGATATTGAGCAAGGTGGATTTACCGGAACCAGAGGATCCCATGATGGCCACCAGTTCGCCTTCTGCTGCCGTAAAATTGATCCCCTTGAGGACATGAAGGGAATTGCTCCCCATTTTATAGGATTTGTGAAGCTCCTTAATTTCGATCATGGTTGGTATGGTTTCTGTTTTTAATCAACTCCAGTCATAAGACAGTCAAGTTGTAACAATGTTACAAAATGAACCTTAAAAATTATGTTAAAATCCATTATCCCTGGATTTCATTGGGCTTGATCTGGTTCCACACTTTTATTGCATCATCCTTTTGAACCCCGGATTTGATCTCAACATGGATGCCGTCACTCAATCCAAGTTGCACCTCCCTCCGCTCAAATTGTTGTTCTCCGGTTGCCACTTCCACAAACGGTTTTTTAGTCTCGGGGTCGAATTGAATCAATGCCTCCTTAAGTGCCAGGACGCTGTCTGCCCTGCCCAGTATAATGGATGCATTGGCGCTGAGGCCTGCCCTGATAAATACGGTGTCCTGCCTTTTCAGGGTTCCTTTGATCTCAAACTGGATGGCACCGTTTTCAGCGTTCCCTTTGGGCGCGATATAATCCAGTACAGCATCGAAAGTTTTGTTTTCTATTGCCCCAACGGTTATTTCCAGCGGCAGGTCTTCCCTGATCTTACCAACTTCCGATTCATCCACCTTCCCTTCGAATATCATTTTATCCACATCGGCAATGGAGGCAATGGTGGTTCCTTCGTTGAAATTGTTGCTTTCAATGACCTGGTTCCCCACTTCAACCGGCACTTCAAGGACCATGCCTGTAACGGTAGAACGGATTAGGGTATTGGCTGCATTCCCAAATCCTGTGGTGGTGCCGGTCATTATAATATCATAGCGCTTGTTCGCGGCGGCAAATGCCTGTTTGGCCTGGTCATAGCTCAATTTGGCACGTTCCAGGTCTACCTGTGAAATAACGCCCTTGTCGAACAGGTTTTTCTGCCGGAGGTAATTCCGTTGCTGGTCATCCAGTGCAATCTTGGCTTCATCAATGGCATTCCTGGCGTCATTCAACGCATTCATATTCGGGACAACCTTTATTTTCGCCAACAGGTCTCCCGATTTTACAATATCCCCGCCGATGACATATATCTCCTCAATCACACCTGATATATTTGGTTTGATCAATACTTCTTCAAGCGGGAGGATGCTACCGGTTGCCACCGTTTTCTGGATGATGGTTTGGGTGGACGGTTTTTCGGTCTCATAGATTACCGGATCCTCTTCATTTTTCTGATAAAGGTAGTACATAGCCCCCCCGAAGGCCAGGACGATAAAAAGTAAAAGAATAATGGTTACGGATTTTTTCATTTTATGATTGATCTTATGTTAATTCCTTTAAATCTGATTTTTAGTACCCCTGCGGACAAAAACATCTTCCATGGTTAATCATTGCAGGTATGGTAAATACTCCCCTATTCCGTCCTGAGGGCATCTATTGGCCTCACTTTTATAGCACTCTGGGCCGGAATAAAACCGGCCAGCAGGCCGGAGATCATCAGGATTACAAGTGCCACTATTACCACCCCCAGGTTTACGCTGGGATTGATGAACATATCTACCGGCCCATTGGCATCGAGCAGTGCATTCACACCATAAATGAACAAGGCCCCGAATATGATCCCGGTCATTCCGGAGATCAGGGTAAGGAATATGGACTCCATCAGGATCTGCTTCCGGATAGACCAGGGATCTTCCCCCAAAGCACGCCGGATACCGATCTCCTTGGTTCGCTCCTTCACCACGATCAGCATAATATTGCTTACCCCAATGATGCCGGATAACAGTACCAATATGCCCACGAAATAGGCTATCAATCTCATAGCCCCGAACAGGCTTTCCACCCGGTTGTATTGTTCATACAGGTCAAAGTACCCTACCGCCCTGTCATCATCCGGATGGATCTTCCCATTTTCCTTTACTACAGATATAATCCTTTCCTTCAGACCGGTTATGGAATACCCGTCCCGGGCCGTAATGGCCATCCAACCCACATCACTTCCGGTATTGAAGGCCTGGGAAAAGGAAGTAAACGGGATAAATATTTGTTTCTGTCCTTCTTCCCCATCACCATCATTGCTCTTCTTTTTATAGATCCCTATCACCATGAAGCTTACCCCATTGATTTTAAGGTAGGTGCCCAATACCGATTCCCCCAGATCATAAAGGCTGCTCTGAACCCCCTGCCCGATGACCGCGACTTTGCGTTTTTCGTTGATATCATTCTGATTGATAAACCGTCCCTCAATGATACTCAGGGGATCCTGGTTTATTATTTCAGGGAAATCCCCGTACACATTAAACGCTCCGGTCCTGATACCCCTTATCACATTGTTGCCGCCCTGAAAACCTCCCAACTGGTTCCTTGGTGAAATATAGCTCAATCCCGGCACGGCGTCGCGTATGGCCTGGACGTCCCCTAATTTAAACGTATAACTCCTGCCTTTGGGAAGCCCCTTGTATTCTTTGGTGGTATTCCTGGACCACATAAACATGGTATTGGTTGCAATATCCCCGAAATCGGCATTAATACCATTTTCAAGCCCTTTCCCGGCTGCCAGCAGAATGATGAGTATCAGTATGCCCCAAAAAACGCCAAAAGCGGTCAATAGGGTGCGGAACCAGTTTGTGGTTAATACCTCTATTATTTCCTTCCAACGATCCCTGCTAAACATTCCTGAATTCCTCTGGTGTCATCAATTCTGATCCCATATTTCTAAAGGGGATTTCCACTGCCCCCTAATTAAACCTTATGCCTGTAATGTCGTCGCTACTCATCCCGCAATGCTTCTATTGTATGGACATTGGCTGCACGCCAAGCCGGGAAAAAACCCGCCACGGCCCCGGCTAAGATCAGGACAAAGACAGTTGTAAGTGCCACATTGAAATTGACCGAGGGGTTCACGACGTAATCCACCTCTATATGGGGGCCTGCCAGTTCCAGGAGCCCCATACTGAAAATTAAGCCCGTAAAGCCCGAAATTGCCGTTACAAAAATGGATTCATGCAGGATCATCCAAATAATAGCCCAGGGCTTGGCACCCAATGCTTTCCGTATCCCGATTTCCCTTGTCCTTTCCTTGACGACGATTAGCATGATGTTGCTGACACCCACTACCCCGGCAATAATGGTACAGATACCGACGAACCAAAAGAAAAATTTGATATTGCCCGTCAGGCTGAAGTATCTTTTGGCTTCCTCCAGGGTATTAAAAACATTGATGGCACTGGTATCATCCGGGGCCACGGTATGCGTCTCCTGAAGGTATTGTTTGAGTTGCGCTGAAAATTGCATGGACTCGGCCACAGCCTGTTCAAAGTTTGCTGCCGGCTGCATGGTATAATACAAATTATCCACCATGTCGGCCCCGTTGAATACCCGCTGAGCTGTGCTCAAAGGTATATAAATCCGCTCTTCTTCCCGTTCTCCCCCTACATCCCCGAAAACACCGATGATCCTGAATTGGATACCGGAAATATCGAGGTATTCTTCCAGGGGATCCTCCCCCTCCTTGAACAATTCCCTCTTTATCTTATTGCTGATGACCGCAACCTTGGCTACACTTTGCTGGTCGCTGTAATTGATAAACCTCCCATTGGACATGTATTCGTTCTCAATGAATTGATACCCAGGGGCGATTCCCTGTACACTATAACCCAGGGATTCCTTCTTATAGTTTACCTGGGCATCCCTGATACGGTACAGGGATGAGCGGTGGTCGATGTTATCAGCAAATCTCCTTTCTGTGAAATCATAGTTTGAATTCCGCAGTTGAATGGGCCGACCCGGATTAAGTCCTCTGTATTCCTTAGTGGTAACCTGAGTCCAGACCATGATCCGGCTGCTGGCGTCCTCCGCAAATTCCTGGGCAATCCCATTCTGCATGCCCTGCCCAAATCCCAATAAAATAACGAGCATAAAAATCCCGGATGCCACGGAAAGCCCGGTGAGAAAAGTCCTTAATTTGTTCTTGCGGATGGCCTCAAATATTTCCTGCCACCTTTCAATATCGAACATTGGTATGGATATTTGTCGATTTATGATACATAGAGTATACATTAATTAGACTACCGAAGACCCGTATTGTTACAGTTTTCCCAGGAAAAGAGTTTTAAAATGGAAATGGCCGGATCAGGCTTTCATCTTTCGGTAAATAATGTAAAAAATCCCTCCTACCAGGATATAAGGCACCGCCATCAGGTAAACGATACCATTATTGATGCCCTCTGCTACGGCTGTATTCTCCCCGCTTTCCAGTACAGCCCGGCACATGGCACATTGGGCTTCCGTAAGCAAGGGGGCCAGTAACGCAAGCGAACTAAGGATGGTATACTTTATTTTCATTGCAATTTGTAATACGGTTCCTATTTCATAGCACGAGCCTCAATTCAGGCCAAAAACATTTATCTTTTTAAATGGGATATCATCCGGAATAGTAGGGTGAGATCATCAAATAAACAACAACACCGGTGATAGCCACATACATCCATACAGGGAATGTAATCCGGGCCAGTTTCCGATGGCTTTCAAATTTTTTCAGGTAGGCCCTCGCATAAGTTTTCAGGACCAGGGGGATAATTGCCACAGAAAGGAGTATATGCGTTACGAGGACAAAATAATAAACATATTTAAGTAACCCCTCCCCCCCATAAGGGGTTGGATCCGAAGTCATGTGATACGCTATATACAGCATCAGAAAAATGAGGGATAACACGATGGCGGTTGTCATCAGGTTTTGGTGTAGTGCCCTTTTTCCGTTTTTGATGGCCCATACGGCGATAACCAGAAGGATGGCTGTAAAGCCGTTGATGGTGGCATAAATAGGAGGAAGAAAGGAAAGGGGTTCCATATTCGGGAGCTTTACCCCGAATAATACTGCTATAACCACGGGGACCACTATGGAGACGCCTGTGATATACCTGTTGAACTTCTTCTCCCTGATACTTGTTACATCCATCTATTCTGCCAATAATTTTGTAATGTCCTCCTTTAGGATACTGATCTGTTCCGTTTCCCCTGCCGAGTTACTTCCTTCTTCCTGGGAGATGGTCCCCCGGTAATAGATTATAGGATTACCAAATTCATCCCTCCTGGAACGCAAAAAGCCTTTTTTATCTATCAGGGCAAACAAACCGGAATGTTCAAACCCCCCCGGTACATCCGGAGCCTGGGCGGCAAAAATATTAAACCCAACATTCGCCAGGTTAAAAATTACGTCCCTGTCACCTGTCAGCAAGTGCCAGTCCATATCCTTAATTCCATATTTCTCTGCATAGGACTTTAATACCATCGGGGTATCGTATTCCGGATTTATACTGATGGAGGCCACCCCAAAATTCTCGAACGACTGCAATTCATTTTGTAATTCCACAAGGTTCTGGCTCATTACCGGGCAGATGGATGGACAGCTTGTAAAAAAGAAATCGACCACATATACCTTTCCCAGATAATCATTGTTGGTGATCAACAGGCTATCCTGGTCTATCAATGCAAAATCAGGTACCTTCCTTCTTTCTCCATCCAGGGTAATGTAGGCAAGTTTACCATCGTTGTCCTTCTGATTCATCCGGTCATTTTCCACTACCGAATCACTTTTGACACGGTTCACTATCCTGGGCACAAAAATAATCCCAAAGACCAGTATCACCAGGGATACCCATACATATGTATATTTAGTGCGCTTCATATTACCAAAACTTCGCAATTATTCTTCAGAATCCGATGACAACTGGTGTATAGGCTCACTTCTGCCTGGAGGCTGTGTTCTTTTTAAGTGCCAACCGGTATTCTGCCAAAATTATTTTAACATCATCCACCATGGTATTGTTGAGATCTGCCACGGATTCTGTATTAAAGCCATATTTAACCTGCCCCTCTTCGTCCCGGTCCCTCCCCCTGAGGTTTCCTTCCTTGTCTATGATGAATACATAGGGAGTGCCCTGATCTGAGTCGAGGTTCAGGTCAGTACCCAGCGAATTGAACATTGACCGTATCGCATCATCCTTGGCGAATATAAACTTCCACTTCCTGATATCGGTAAACCCCCCGAGTTCCTTTTTAAGTTCTTCCACACTCCCGTTGGTCCCCCGGGGCATCAGCATTACCATTTGGAAATCGTCAAATTCGTAGAACCGCTTATAGATTTTTTGATTCAGGTTGAAGGCGTTGCCCTTTTTCATATCAATCTCCTTTCCAGGGAAACCCAGAATAGTGATCTTACCTTTAAAAGTTGCCGGGGGATCGATTTGCTCCAAATCCATAACATTTTCCTGCAGGGTAGGCAATTTCCCAAAATTATTGACCCCGGAAGCAAAGAATAGATACGCTACAATAGGGAGCACGAATAAAACCACTAAAACGAATGCCTTTTTCATAATTCCTTAGCAAAAATAAAAAAGACGGCTGTTATACCGTCTTTTGATTCTGTTAATTCGCGCTTAGAAATTCCATTGAACGAAGCCATCCTTAACGATATTGTAGATGTAGTCTGCCTCAAACAGGAGGATAAACACAAGATAGGCAACCAGGAATATGGGAGTCCATACCACTGCCCTCCTCAAAGAGCTTTTCTCATCACGAAGGTGCATAAAATCCCATGCAATGTAATAGGCCTTTACAAGCGTCAGGATTATGAATATCCAGTTCAAAATCTTCATCCCCAGGAATGTATTGTGGGTCAGTATCCTGGGTTTTGTGATACCAAATGCTACTTCAATGGCGGTAACAATGGTGAGGAAAATGAGTACGCCCCATATTTTTTGGGTGTTCGACCTGAATTTGATAAGTCCCCTGAAAATTTGAAGTTTATGTGCGTGTGCCATTCTTAAAACTTTGATTTTTTTTTAGTATGCCATATGTTGTTGCCGGGCCCTTTCCGTTATACGAGGTAAAAGAAGGTAAAGACAAATACCCAGACCAAATCAACAAAGTGCCAGTACAACCCAACTTTTTCGACCATCTCGTAATGGCCCCGGCGTTCGTAGGTACCCAGGATCACATTGAAGAAAATGATGATATTGATGAGAACCCCTGAAAAAACGTGGAATCCGTGAAACCCTGTTATAAAAAAGAAAAAATCAGCAAACAAGCGGCTTCCATATTCATTGTGTACCAAATTGGCTCCTTCCACCACCATAACACCATCGGTGATTTTCTGAAGTGTTTCTTCCCTTGTGAGTAACGTCTTTTGATGATCATCCGTGATGGTCTCAGTCCTTATCAGGATATTGGGATTGGCCCGTAACCCTTCCGTAACTTCTTCAATCGAAAAAGAGGTAAGCGACTGGTCTCCATAGAACCATACGCCATTGGCTTCATCATGGACCACCCGTTCACCAGGTATCCTTTTTGCGAAATCGGCCAACGCGGCCCGTTCCCCGGTATCTGCTTTTACAAATTGAAGTATCCTGCCCCCCTTGGTCTCCACAGCACCATAATCGCCACGGATAAATGTTGCCCATTCCCAGGCCTGGGAACCCACAAAGATGGCCCCGCCTATAATGGTGAGGAACATGTACCAAATAACTCTCGTTTTCTGTAATTTATGCCCGGCGTCAACTGCGAGCACCATAGTTACAGAGGACATAATGAGGATAAAGGTCATGAATGCTACATAATACATGGGGTAGTTCCCATGGAAAAAGGGGACGTGTGTAAAAACCTGGTCCGCTATCGGCCAGGTCTCAATAAACTTAAACCGTGAAAAACCATACGAGGCCAGGAATCCGGAAAAGGTCAGTGCATCTGATACCAGGAAAAACCACATCATGAGTTTTCCATAACTTGCACCTAATGGCCTGTTTCCGCCTCCCCACACGTTTTCTTCCGTATCCGTTGTTACCGTAGCATCCATATAAAAGTTATAGCTTTAATATAATATTGGCAAATTTACATTTTTTTATACTATAGGAAAATCAAATAACTTACAAAACCACCATTAATCATAATTATTTATCGAAAGAAATAGAAAAATAAAATCAGATAGACCCACAGTAGGTCCAAAAAGTGCCAGAAGGTCGCACCCAATTCAAATCCCAACATATTATCTGAAGCATACCTGCCTTTAATCGTATTGTACAATACCACCAGCAATGAAATAAGTCCGGCCACAACATGGAGAATATGAACCGCTGCAATCAGGAATATATAGGACATTGTTATACTGCTGGTAGGCCCGGTAAAATAATAGCCCTGCCCGATCATATGGGAAAAGCCCTGAAACTGCAATATGATAAAGGCCAAACCCAAAACGGTTGTTACAGCTAACCAGAGGGTTGCGCCCCGGAGGTTATCCTTTGTAAGGGCATTTTTGGCCAGCATATAGGACAGGCTGCTCAGGATGATAACCGCTGTACTGATAAAAAAGGCAGGCGGTAATACAAAATCGGCAAGCCAGTCTTCCCGGGAACTGCTTACGATATACGCACTGGTCCAGCCAGCAAAAGCCATTAACAGGCTCACAATCCCGAACCAAAGCATCATCTTTTTGGCCCTGTCCTTTTTCTCACGTTCACTACCTTGTGTCAAATCCATAGTTACCAGATATATTTATCGGCTACATATACAAGCTGCATCAATGTAATGTAGCTTACACTGGCCAGCATCAGTTTTCGGGCTGAGACATTATCGCGTTTCTTGAATAATTGAATTGCGAACCATAACATCACTGTTCCCATTAAAAATATAATCACTGCAGCTGTTCCTGATAAATGCAGGCTACCTGTGATTCCGAATACGGGAACCACGGAGATCAGCATCATCCAGATAGTATACAAAATGATCTGGCTTGCCGTTCCCCTGTCCTTTTTACCGGTAGGCAGCATTTTAAACCCGCCCTTTTTGTAGTCCTCGTCCAGCATCCATCCCAGGGCCCAAAAATGGGGGAATTGCCAAAAAAACTGGATCATAAACAATGTCCCCGGTTCTATACCAAAATCATTGGTGGCAGCCACCCAACCCAGCATGAATGGAATGGCGCCGGGAAAGGCGCCAACAAAAACAGACAGCGGGGTCTTTGTTTTTAACGGAGTATATACACTGGTATACAAAAAGATGGATATGGCCCCGAACATAGCGGTAATGGGATTCAGTATATATAAGGTTACCACCCCCAGGATGGTCATGACCACCGCGATGGCCATCGCGGTTTGGACACTCATCCTGCCCGCCGGGATAGGCCTGTTCCGGGTACGGTTCATAAGCGCATCAAGATCTTTTTCGATGATCTGATTAAAGGCATTGGAAGCACCTACCATACAGTATCCCCCAAATGAGAGAAGTGCCACCGCATCCCATCGAACCATGTCCGTTCCCAGAAAATAACCCGCAATCGCTGATAATACCACACTGACCGCCAGCCTTGCTTTCGTGATTTCCTTAAAATCAGCAAAAATAAATGCCAGGGTGGTACTTTTTGCTGAGCCTACTGCAGTCTTCATGCTTCTGATTGGTAAGTGCGCAAAGATACGCCCCATCCTTTTTTTTTGCAACGAATTACCCTTGTTTATGCTATCTTTAGGTGCATAACTTTTTTCATATCAACCAATTCATAAAAAATGAGGCAGCAATTTCTGATTTTGGCATTCATGATCCTGATGACCAGTGGCAATATAACGGCCCAGGACGAAGCGGTAGTCATCAAAGTCGATACCCTGTCACCCAGCGTGTTCATGCTGACAGGGGAAGGTGGCAACATCGGACTTTTTATAGGGGAAACGTATGCCTTTATGATCGATGACCAGTTCGACCGGCTGAGCGATAAAATTAAGGCAACCATAGCCGGATTGACCGATAAGCCACTGGCCTTCCTCTTCAACACCCACATGCACGGTGACCATACGGGAGGCAATGCGAGTTTCAATTCGGGAGGGACCACCATCATAGCCCATGACAATGTCAGGGAAAGGGTTAGGGAGCATCAACAAAAGGCATTGGAGGAGAACAAAATAACCCCTGAATACCTATCCCAAATGCTCCCGGAGGTTACCTTCTCCCAGGATATTACCTTCTATGACGGTGCGGAAACAATTATGGCATTTCACGTCCACAATGCGCATACAGACGGCGATGCCATGGTTTATTTCGTTTCCAACAATGTTTTGCACATGGGGGATACCTATGTTGGACGGAATTATCCTTTTATAGACCTGAATAGCGGGGGAAGTGTGGAAGGGTATATCAAAGCACAAAAAAAGGCCTTGATGGTCATCAACGATGATACCCGGATCATCCCGGGGCATGGGAGGCCGTCGAATAAGAAAGAACTTGAAACCTATGTGTCCATGCTGGAAGATATCAGGAACAATGTACAGCAGGCCATTACGGAGGGCAAAACCCTGGAGGAAATACGAGTTGACACTTCAATTTCCGGGGTTTATGATGAAGCCTACGGTTCCGGATTTATCAATCCGGAAAAGCTACGGGAGTCATTTTATACCGGGTTAAAGAAAGATTGATAGTGGCTGTTACCACTGTATGGGTACAGTCCAAAAAAAATCCCGGCAAACTGGGCCGGGATCTTATAGTATTTGGTGTTGCTGGTTTACTGTAATTTGAAGGTAATCGGAATACTGAAAGGCACCCTTACAGGCCGGCCCCTTTGTTTTCCAGGGGTCATTTTAGGAAGTTTTTCGATAATCCTTAATGCCTCAGCTTCGAGGTTTTTATCCGGGCCACGGTACCTGATGTTTCCAATGCTTCCATCTTTCTGAATGGTGAACATTACGTTGACTTTACCCTGTACCCCCATTTCCTGTGCTATTTCAGGATACCTGAAGTTCTTACGGATATGCTTCTGCATCATTTCATTAAAGCAATCCCTTTTATTGGCAGCTCCTTCGCATCCTGGAAATATCGGTACATCTTCAATTACGGCAAAAGGTACATCAATATCTTCTAACTCTTCATCAACCTCAACATCTGCAACTTCAATAATTTCTTCTTCCTGGCTGGTCTCTGTAGATTCAATTACCGTTTCTTCTACTTCTTCTTCATCCTCCACAACTTCGATTACCTCAGGGGCAGCCGGTGGCGGCGGTGGTGGAGGGGTCTTGAGCTGTTCGGTCATGGGGACTTCCTCATCCAAATCATCCTCAACGTTCAATGATATATCATAATCATTGCCTTCATCGTACGTTTTCCATTCAAACGCTCCATAAACCAATAACATTACAACGGCCAATCCCAGGACAAAATAGAGACCGCTATTTCTGCCCAGGTCGGCTTTTGGATTTTTTTTCGGGTCCATAATTTTCAATTTAGTATTCGCTAATTTAACTATTAATTTACGAAAAAAGCAAGTAATTCTACCATTTTAAGCGCGATTTTCCGTAATGAAGGAATTTCATAAAAGCCCCGGCCGTAATCACCCCAACGCTATTGGCCAAAACGTCGTCTAAATCCCCGTGTCTGGTAAGGGTAAATGCCCATTGAAATACCTCAATAAGTATACCATATACGATCACGATTAAAATTAATTGCAAGAGTGCCCGGTTAAAAGAAATACGGCCCCGGGTGCGTTCCCTGATAAAAAAGATCCCCAGGAGCGTTGCTACAGCGTAAAAAATAAAATGGACGGCCTTGTCAATGTTCGGAATGTGCAGCTCCGGGCCTGTCCCTTGTGGGAAGGTAGACAAGCTCATGACAGTGATCAGCACCATCCAGCCAAAAAACGCAATGGTAAACGTATAATTCTTAAGCACCTACCAGTTCCTTGTAGGCGTCCGCACTTAGCAAGGCCTCAATTTCACTGTCGTTACTGAACTTTATCCTGATCATCCATCCATCCCCGTAGGGATCGGTATTGACCTTCTCCGGTTCGTCCTCCAGGAGGGTATTGAATTCCACGATCTCCCCGCTTAAAGGGAGGAACAGATCAGACACTGTTTTCACGGCTTCAACCGTTCCAAAAATAGCTTCCTTTTCCAGGGTCTCATCAAGGGTTTCTACCTCAATATATACGATATCACCCAATTCGCTTTGAGCAAAATCCGTGATTCCAATAGTTGCAACGTCCCCTTCGATACGGATCCATTCATGGTCTTTGGTATATTTCAAATCGGATGGTATGTTCATTATGACATTTTTAGATTACGGCAGCAAATGTAAACGATTCTGTGAAGGATTTCAAAAAAAGTCCGTTTCAAATAGCGGGTTTTATACGGCAGGGATTGTCCCACTCAAAACGGGGATGCCATACCTTCAGAATTTTCCGTTACGGGCTGCTTAATTCCCAAAATTATACCGCAGGGTAAAACCTGTATTGATAGTGGTCTGGGGGAAAGCCGTTGAGACTGCAAACTGGGAAAAGGAATGGTCGTAAAAGAACAGCGCATTCAGGCTTTTGCTCAGGGCATAGTCTATGGTAAATTTAAGCGAAAGCAGGTTCTGCCCGGATGTGATCTGATTGTTGTCGATATCCAGGTTCCTGATAATAGTTATATTATCCCGCAGGGTTACATCGGCTTTCAGGTTGAGATCCCCTTTCAGGCGTTGTTTCTCTCCCGCGATATTAGTGACAAAATTCACATCTTTAAAGCGGTATCCAAGGCCCAGTGTATATTCCTTCCCATTGATCTCAGTGAGCAGCTTATTGTCGAAACTCAGGGATAATGCCCTGTCTGTACGTACTTCCGCAATCACGCTCATGGAGCTTTTCATCTCGAAATCAACCCGCATCAGGGGGTTGAACTGGTCTGTCATGACTACATTGTTGATGATGTCTGCCGGGCGGAAGTCCTGGGTTTCCGGGTCTATCCTGGTATTCTGCAGTTCCAGGTTCGTCTGAAAAGAATTGATACTGTACGCCGCCCTGTAACCATGGCTAAGTGAAAATCGCTGGAATTTCTTACTAAACCATTTATTGCGCATCAGGCCGGTATATTTAATATTCCAGTTGGGGATCGGAATGTCCCGGAAACCGTCCAGGTTGACCCGGTTGGGATCCTGCCCGGAATAGGCTGCAAAAAAGGCTGGCAAAAGAACATCCTGGCTCGTTTTCCCGTACCGTATCGGAAAACCATCCTCATCCAGTCCGATGTCAGGTTTGGCGCGGTCTGCCTGTACCCGGTTGGCAATGATGATCCGGTTATCCTTAAAAGTTTCAAAATTTGGGGAGCCATTTTCATCGCTTTTCCCGAAAACGGTAGCGATCATCAGGGTGGAAATGCTAAAGTTCCCAAAGGTATTCGGCGTTTGCGGGACATATTCACCGGACTCCACCTTAAAGTTTTCCTGCAGGCTGCTTGAATACTGCCGATCTGCTACCAGGTCTATGGTAACGTCCGGCACAGGTTGGGCCGTGGCGGTAATGTTCAATTGTTTGTTGGTACGTCTGATGAATTGATCATTGAATTCCGGGAAGGTTGTCAGCCAGCCATTCCGGGCGGCATCAAAACGCACATCCGCCTGGCTGCCGAATACAAACCCAATCGTTGGCCTGGTTGTTCCGATAAAACCGATAGACTGGGTATATCCGGGCAATACCGTCCCGTTGTTTTCACTATAATTGACATTCAGTCGTTTCACCATGGTCACAATATCAACCGCCGTATTGAACAGTC
Source organism: Zeaxanthinibacter sp. (assembly GCA_041743975.1). GTDB lineage: Bacteria > Bacteroidota > Bacteroidia > Flavobacteriales > Flavobacteriaceae > JTS-RE37. The sequence goes on along the minus strand of JBGTLT010000220.1, from coordinate 34,662 downwards.
CACCTGAATTTTTTGCACGTCTTACCGGGCTCCCGGCCGGGTTGCCCGCCTTGTCCAGACGTTCCGGCTGGGCCGTGACACCCGCTTTGCTGTCTTTTTTCTTCAGGCCTATCTGGTCATAGAGTCGCTGGAGGCTAAAGGCAGCGGCGATGGTATGGGTGTTGGCATTCTGAACAATATTGATATCCTCGTTGGTTACTTCCCGTATTGCATCACCCCCGCGCTGCCAGTCGAAATTGCTGGTATAGGTATACTGCGCGTTGATAAAGTCGAGAGCGGGTACCAGGCTGAATGGCAATTCATAATTCAATTGCATTTCCTGTGCGTGACGGTTGGGTTCCCCAATATCGAAAAAGCCGTCCCAGAGGTTCAGGTCCTGGTTTATCCTGATAAATTCCGAACCCTGGTCATCCGTTGTACTTTCAAAATAATTCCTGACGATGTTATTGTTGGAAGCGGTAAGGTTTAACCTGAGGGATTTGGTAAGGCTGTAATTCAGGGCGTACTGCCAGTTAAAAAGATAATTTCGTTGTTGCAGCAGCGGTAGTTCGAGCCGTTCCACCCCTGGCTCCAGGACATCCCGGAACCGTTGCTGGTTGAATTTCCTGTCAAAATCGGATTGTACGGATACACTTGCAGGTAATAAATTGAAATTGAGTTCCTTGAGCCATCGCCAGTATTTCCCGGTTAAAAGGGAATCCTTTTCGGCAAAGGGGGCCACCGGGAGGGGTTTGAAATTATGGTTATACACAAAGCCTGTTTTTACGTTCTGGTCCCGGAGGCTGGCGATCTCAAAATCGCGATGGTCTGTTTCATTATAGGAATAATTAAACGTAAAATTCTCAATATCGTAAAAATTGGCCTCAGCCTCTTCCCCCCTGTCCTTTCGTACGCCGATAAGGTTGATACTGGTCCTTTTGGTATAATCCTCTGCCTGTTCCCGGATGATATCTGCATCTGCCTGGGTATCGGCTGCCATGATCCGGTCCTCCAGTTTAAGGTCATCATAGACCGGGTCAAATTCCGGGGTGATGAGTTGTTCGGAGATTCCATAGTTGAAGGGGATCTGTATGTTCCATTTCGGGGGAAGCAACTGTCCTGCCTCCACATTGGTTACCACATCATAGGCCACGGCATCTTCCCGTGCCCGTTCGTTTGGCATTTGATCGATTGCGCCGAAGCCGGATGTTGTCTTGCTACCTGTTGCAGATACATTCGCAAAGTCGGCCACATTGGCATCGATAGCGGCAATGGCTGCCCACCCGCCGTTGTTGTCCAACCCGGCCAACCGCAATTCATTGAACCAGACCTCTCCCCGTGCCGGAATGTTGTCTATATTCTTGATACCCACCATCATACTTCGGATACTCCCCAGGGAGGGATTTCCACGGATCCCTATGCGTATCTGCCCAAGCGTTCTCGGCGCAAATTCATCAACCTGTGTCACCACCCCATCTATGACCTCGTAGAAGTTAAGGGACCCCAGGGATTGGCTCGAGATACCTTCGGATTTTACCATGTTAAGGTCCGCTATGGAAATATTGAGTTCGTTGATATCCGGCCATATATCTGAGGGGGAACTGGCTCCATAGGAAGTGAATTGCAGCGGAACTTCTATTTGGTAGAAGTTCTCGGAGAAATCCGTTCCAATCCGGAGGAAACCCACCAGGGGGACATCACTATCCAGGTAATCCGAGTTTGTTATTTTTTCCGCGTGCATGAACATTTTAATCCGCTCATATTGCCGCACGTCTATGTTCACATTTTTAAATACGCCCCTGGAATCTTCTGACTCAAGGTTGTCTGCCACGAATGAAAGCGACTGCTCGTTCTGCCGGATGATCGTATTGTTATTGTTGAGTTGTTCCCGTATCACACCGGGGGGAAGGACATAGGGAATGGGTATCCTGGAATTGTTCTCTTCAATATTTACCGTATTAACATCCACCACGGTACCATCATCCTGGGGGTTATCCTGATCTGCTTCCAATGTTTTCGTATAGTTACGCCAATCTCCCCTGACCAGGTCGAGCGTAGCAAATCGAAGCACCAGGTCATTCGAAAATCCGGTAAGGTACATCCTCATAAAGCTGATTGACCGGAAATCAGAGATACCGCCCACTGCGTTCGTAAAATCGCTCAGCGGGATCTTATATTGTATCCACCGTCTGTTCAACTGGCTTCCATTGGGCAGGTTGGGGGTCATCCCTTCCTTGATGTCGGTAACATATTTGTCATCAACAGTTGTATTCGGTTTGATTAGTATTCGGTATTCAAAGTAACTATTGATGGTATTCATGGTAAGGTCGCGGTCGATATCCTCCACATCCGGGAGGGTGGTGGAACCCCTGTTGGTGTTGGTAACGGCAACGGGTGAATTGCCCTCCGGGTTGTTAAAATCCAGATATCGTTCCAAAACGCCGCCATCCCTGCTGAGGTAGTACTGGTAATTATCCAGGGCGGGATCCGTGCCGCTCCCGTAAATTGATCCTTCTGCCGCATCGTCCAAACCATCAAGGCCAAGATCTTGAAGCGCCCGGTTGTTTTCGGCCGCATCAAAGGCGTAGACAAGTGCCTGGGTAGCGGGTACCCTTCCCCAGACGGTGTTGGTTGTGAGGTCATTGCTGTTTACCCCTGGCAGTCCGTTCTCATACTGTTTCCTGCCGTCTTCCAGGATATCCTCTGAAATATTGCCCAGGTTGATAACCAGTTCCCCGGACCCGGTAGCTACCCCGTCTACATAGGGGTCCATTACCCAGAACTGCACGAATTCAACGTTGGATTGCTCAAAATTGGTACTGTTGAGGGAACGCATGATCCCGGCCCATTTTTCAGTTGGCTGCGCCGTGTTGAAATTGGAATTGGCATTATACGGGCCTTTCTGATTGGGATAATAGGCAAGGTCCAGGGAGTTTTGTACAGTGGTTTGCCCCTGAGCAATATCTACCTGCGGGAAAACCTCATCTATAAAGATCCGCCGGGTTTCGTTGGTGGAAATATCGTTATCGTTTATCCCTGAAGGGCGTTGGTTGGTATAAAAGATGGGGTCAATGGTATACCAGGCCAATTTTGCACGATCAAAGCCGGTTTGCAGGTCCGGTTCCCCATCGGTTTTGAATTCCTGGGGCGTACTGGCCAGGGTCCAGCCCAGGGAGGAGCGGATATCTATAAGCGCCTGAGCCCCTTCAAAATCATCGAGATAGGTAGTGGTTTCACCCTGGAAATCTGCATTTTTAGGAGAATTGGGTTTCAGGAAGGCCACTTCACCCCTTACGGAAACATTGGAGGGGGCATCCGTATCTATATTGGGCAATTTGTTGACCAGCCGTGTCAACAAGGGCACTTCTGTTGAAAAATTACCATTGAGCCCAAAGATGGTATTGTTTACCGGCTCCACCCCAAAATTGGATTTTTGAGTAAGTGGCCGCTCGTTCAGATTGAGGAGAGTTCCACCCAGCACAAACTTTTTGTTGAACTGATGCTCAATATTCACACCCGTAAACCGCCGGGTCTGTTGCCCAAAAACAGCATTGTTCTCCACGGAAATATTGATAGGCGTATTAGAGGCCTCCAGGCTGGGATCCAATATCTGTACGGTACCCGCCTGATAGTTTACCGTGTAATCTATACCTTCCTGCAATTGCCGGCCCCCGGCCGTAACACGCACAGAACCCCTGGGTACATTGAAGGCACCAATGGGAATACCGTTGGACCCCTCAGACTTGTACCGGCCCTTCAACCGGAACCTGTTCTTTTCAGCATCTTCCAGGGAGGCTGCCTTGGTCTGGGCATACATATCCCGGAAGACATATTTCTGTTGGTTCTGGTTATACCCCTGGCCGTCCGGCACATCGTAGGTGCCGCCGCCCAATAACTCAAAAAGATATTCCCCAAAGGGCTCCACCTTCGTGAATATGATTTGTCCTCCCAGTGTATTCACCGTTATGCCGGGAACGAAATCATAAAACCCGTCTCCCCCGGGCTGTACGTCGTTATAGACATTCAGTCGGTCCAGGTTAAAAACATTGAGCAATATCCTGTCTTGCAATCCCGTGGGCCAGCCACTTCCCGGGCCTTCGGTGACGGGGGTAATATAATTCCTGGGGGTGGATTCAGAATAGAGGATGTTGAGTTTAAAATCTTCTTCGCTCAGTTGAAAGGCACCGGTGGCATAGATATTCTTCATCATCAGATCCCAGATGGGATCGTTGACATTGGTAATATTGCTCTTGAGCAATTTCAATACCAGTGTATTGTTATTGATCTCGGGATTTACACCGGTTCCAGGGGTAATAGTGGTGGCATCGAGGCCCCCGTTGGCAAATTCCCCGACCTGGAACACTTCGCCGTTATAGGTGTACTGGAAGGCCACCCCTAAAACTTCATCATTGCTGAGGCGCTGGTTCAGGGATATATAACCCAGTTGAGAATTGAACTGAAAGTCGCGACCCTGTTCCAGTTTCCTGGCATTCTCCAGGATGGCATAATCAAACCCCTGGTTGATCTGATACCCGGTGGCAATGGTAAATCCGTCGTCAACGGTGGCAATATCCCTGATTTCAGTATTCAGTACCCCGCCGTTACCGATGAGGGCCGGGTCATAATCATTCGCATTGTTCCTGGGGAGGTTAGCCAGGGACCCGGAAATATTAAAAAACCCACCAGGTTCGCCATTCGCTTTCCCGATACGCGTTTCGTCCTTCAAAGCCTCCCCCAAATCCTGGATAGCAACCACATTTCTCACATTCAGCGTTTGCTGGCTCCTGTTAGTGGTCCAGACTTCCAGCCGGGTGATTTGCACCTGACTGCGTATATACGGGTAATTTGCCAGGGCGTCATCATATTGATCCCTGAAATACTGGGCCAGGAAAAAGTGCCTGTCCTCATCATAATCCAGGGAAGTGAGTTCAAAATCACTCAATGTTCCGCCCCCTTGTGCTACAACGGTATTGTTTTGGGAACGTTGCTCAGAAAAAACCGCTGTCACCGTTGTTTTGCCAAACTGCAGCTGGGTTTTCACCCCAAAAAGGCTTTGGGCACCAGTTATGAGGGAGCTATTGAGTGGCATGTTTACATTTCCAACCTCAATTTTCTGGATGATATCATCTTCCGTTGGTGTATAATCAAGTTTTACAAGGTTTTGGAAATCGAAAGTTGCTTCCGTATCATAATTTGCCGTTACCTGCAATCGTTCCCCTATTTTCCCCAGCATACTCAGGCTGATACGCTGGTCAAAATCAAAGGACAGGTTTGTACGGTTCCGGGGCGAGAGTGCGGGGTTATCGTTTTTTTGCCAAATGACCCCCAGGTCCATGGCAACAGATCCCTGCGGAATGACCTCTATGGAATTTCCACCGAAAACAGATTCAAAAAAGTTATTGTTCACATAAAAATTGGGCAACAGGTTTTTCCGTGCAGCTTCGCTACCTTCCTTTTTACCGGAGAAGGCATCGATCTTTTCCTTGAAATAGGATTTCATGTTTTCGCGCTGCACCAGGTCCAGGTATTGTTCGGGTGTAAGTATGATGGGATAACTGATATCAAAATCCCCTACGCTTTCCGTGTAGATATAGCGGTCTAATTCGGGGTCATATGTATATTTGGAGACAATGCTTTCCGGGTTTTTCAAGACCATTCTCCCGAGGGAGAACCCTGTCTGGACAGAATCTGTTTCCTGCTCATCAATATCCTGGCCCCGGGTTTGCTGAAACATTCCGAGGAAAATAATGCATGAGAAAAAAAGCTTAAATAAGTGTGATTTAAGTAATGATTTTGCCCCTGTCTTCAAACTTGCTACAAATTTTTAAGCGAAAGCTTAATGATGTCCTCTACGCTTAGTGCGGGATCCTGGCTTAAAACCTTGTTCACGGCCTGTTCAGCCTGTTTCCGAACGAATCCAAGAACCTCTAATGCAGATAACGCTTCATCCTTTGTTGTATTGTTCATCTTCGCCGAAACTTCGTCAATATCATAAACTTTTAAAATCTTGTCGCGAAGATCCAAAATTACCCGTTGGGCGGTTTTAGCCCCGATCCCTTTGATCGCCTGAATTGAAAGGACATCCCCGGATGCAATTGCGTCCCTCACCTGCCCAGGACTTAGGGATGACAACATGGTCCTGGCGGTGCTGGATCCGATCCCGGATACGGACAACAACAGCTTGAAGATCTCCCGCTCTGATTTCTCAGCAAAACCAAACAGGGAATGTGAATCTTCCTTTATTTGCAGGTGTGTATACAACTGGATGTTTTCGGAAGAACCTATTTTGGAAAAGGTATGAAGTGAAATATTGACAAAATAACCGACCCCGGCACATTCAATGACCACGTGGGTGGGGTTCTTTTCTGATAATTTCCCTTTAAGGTGGGTGATCATACTTGGATTTATTTGAATTTAAAGGCCCTGGCTACAGTTTGGAAGTACAGAATACAAGGATGAAGTAACAGGTTCAGGGTGATCGCCGAACTCATTGGTTGCTTAACCTTGCTTTCTTTCGTTTTTCCCGTTCCTGTGCATCGATGACGGCAACGGCTGTCATGTTCACCATCTCCTCCACGCTGGCTCCCAGTTGCAGGACGTGTACCGGTTTCCGTAACCCCAGCATAATGGGGCCAATGGAATCAGCATTGTTCAATTCCTTCAGGAGCTTATACGTTATATTGGCTGCTTCCAGGTTGGGGAATATCAGGGTATTCACTTTTTTTCCTACGAGTTTCGAAAAGGGGAACTGGCTTTCGTGAAGGGCCTTGTTCAATGCAAAATCGGTTTGTATCTCACCATCCACTATCAGTTCCGGGTTTTCGTTATGGAGGATTTCCACTGCCTTCCGGACCTTCCTGGCATGTGGGTGATCTGATGATCCAAAGTTGGCGTAAGACAGGAAGGCCATAACCGGGTCAAAGCCAAAGGTTGTGGCCACATTGGCGGTCATCCGGGCTATTTCCGCCAGTTGTTCTGCCGTGGGATCGATGTTGATGGAAGTATCTGCCAGGAACATCGGGCCGCGTTTGGTGATCATGATATGTACAGTGGCTGCACGACTCACATTCGCCGCCCTGCCGATAACTTCAAAAACCGGTCTTACTACCCGTGGGTAGGCCCTGGAATGGCCCGATATCATCCCGTCAGCATCTCCCAGCAATACCATCATGGCCCCGAAATAATTGCGTTCCCTCATTTTGGATTGTGCATTGTATAAGGTAGAGCCACTCCTTCGCCGGTTCTCCCAGTATTTAAAGGCATATTGATTCCTTTGTTCGATGGCACTGTCCGAATTGGGATCGATGATCGGGATATCAGCATCAAATTCCAGTTCTTTTTTAAGGGTTGCTATCGTCTCTTTCTTACCCAACAGTATGGGCCTGGCAATCCCTTCTTCATGCGCGATCTGAGCGGCTTTCAACACGTCTATATGATCGGCTTCCGCAAAAATGATGGTCTTGGGATCCATTTTGGCCCTGTTCATCAGGAGGCGCATTACCTTGTTGTCATCCCCGGACCGCTGCAGGAGTTCTTCCCGGTACACCTCCCAATCGAGTATGGGCTCCCGGGCCACGCCGCTTTCCATGGCTGCCCTGGCCACAGCCGGGGGTATCTCTGCTATCAGCCGGGGGTCAAAGGGTTTTGGGATGATATAGTCCTTCCCAAAAGCCAGCCGGGTTTCCCCGTATGCGATATTGACCTGCTCCGGGACCGGGGCTTTGGCAAGGTTGGCTAGGGCCTTGACAGCAGCCATTTTCATCGGCTCGTTGATCGCCTTTGCCCTAACATCCAGGGCCCCCCGGAATATGAACGGAAATCCCAGCACATTGTTCACCTGGTTAGGATGGTCAGACCGGCCGGTAGCCATGATCATATCATTCCGCGTAGCGCGGGCAAGGTCATAACTGATCTCAGGGTCCGGATTGGCCATGGCAAAAACTATAGGCTTTTTGGCCATTGACCTGAGCATTTTCGGGCTCAGGATATTGGCTACGGACAGCCCGATGAAAACATCAGCGTCTGTGATGGCTTCTTCAAGGGTATCTATCTTCCGGCCGGTGGCAAACTCCAGTTTTGAAGGCGCCAGTTCCGGCGCATCTTTTCGGATCACCCCCTTGCTGTCGAGCATTACGATATTTTCCGGATTGGCGCCGAATGCTTTGTACAGTTTGGTACAGGATACGGCAGCGGCACCTGCGCCACTGATCACAATTCGGACCTCCCCGATTTTTTTCCCGGCTAGTTCAAGGGCGTTTAACAAAGCGGCTGCCGAGATTATGGCCGTTCCATGCTGATCATCATGCATCACCGGTATGTCCAGTTCCTCCTTCAGCCGCCGTTCTATTTCAAAAGCTTCCGGCGCCTTGATATCCTCCAGGTTGATCCCCCCGAAAGTGGGGGAAATGATCTTTACGGTCTCAACGAATTTATCGATATCCTTTGTGTCCAGTTCAATATCCATGGCATCGATGTCTGCAAAAATCTTGAACAGCAAGCTCTTGCCTTCCATCACCGGTTTGGAGGCCTCCGGGCCTATATCGCCTAATCCCAGTACGGCCGTGCCATTGGTTATAATTGCCACCAGGTTACCTTTAGCCGTGTACTTGTAAACATTTTCCTTATCCTTCTTTATTTCCAGGCAGGGCTCCGCAACCCCCGGGGAATATGCCAAAGCCAGGTCGCGTTGGGTAGCATATGGTTTCGTTGGTACAATCTTTATTTTTCCCGGTTGTGGTTTCGCATGATAAATAAGCGCTTCCCTCCGCTGCTTCTGTTTGCTCATAAAGTTTGAATTTGAACACAAATTTAAGTGTATTCTTTTGATAAGTGGGAAAAGGACCGGGGTTAATATTGGCGGATGGGCAAAAGCCACCGGGTCTAACCCGCTTAAGACATGGCAAGTGGGAATGCACAAAAATATCGTATCCATGCCCCCCAGTAGCTGAGGGGTGACTGATAAGTCCTGAAGAACAGTATCGTGCAAGAGGTTTGCCTTTCCCCGGATTGATCTACCCGGCACTGCTGAACGCCTTCAGGAGTTCCCGCACATCGCGGTTGTTGTCTACATAGTATTTTGCATGCGTTTTTTGTCTTCCCACTTTTACGGTAACAGCGGTTTCCGGCAGGTCCTGAAACATGAATTCGTCTGTCCAGTCATCCCCGATAGCAAATACGAAATCGAAATCTTCTTCCCCCAGAACCCTCACTGTCGCCCTGCCCTTATTGACATTGCTGCTTTTCACCTCCATTACCTTGTTGCCGTTAAGCACGCTCAGGTCATCCGTCCCGATTAAACTGGTGAGTACCGTAGAAAGCTCTGTAGCCCGCCGGTTCCCAAAATCAGGGTCGGTCTTCCGGTAATGCCACGCCAGGGAATACCCTTTCTCTTCGATGAAACTTCCCGGGGTCCTATCCACAAAAGACTCCAGCACAGGCCTTATCTTCTCCATCCAGTCATTTTTTAAATTCTCCAGCAATATGAATTTTTCCCCATGCCTTGAAATCCAGACACCATGCTCAACGATCATATTATACTTCTTGTGAAGGAACCATCTTGTGAAGGTGTCCGTATCCCGGCCGCTGATAAGGTAAACCTCCGTGTTGGGCAGAGCAGTCAGGGAATCCAGCAATGCATATAGCGCCTCGTCCGGGCCTGCTTGCTGCGGATCAGTGTGAAATCCGGACAATGTCCCGTCATAATCCAGGAACAATACCTTTTTTTTAGCTTTGGTAAAGTCCTCCAAAACGATGTTCAATCGGTGATCTGTCAGTTTTTTTGAAACCTTGACAGTGTCCATGTCCTTTTGGGCCTTGAGGGAATTCATAAAATCATTGGCCCATTTTTCCACATTGTAACGTTCCAGGCGTTTCTGCAGTTGTTCATTGCGGGTCACCTGTTCTTCCTTTGGCATGTTGATGGCCTGATGAATGGAGTTCGCTACCTGTTCAAAGTTATTGGGGTTTATCAGGAGTGATTCGTGCATTTCGTTAGCCGCCCCTGCCATTTCGCTCAGGATCAAAACACCGGTCCTGTCGGTCCGGGTGGCGATGTATTCTTTTGCGACCAGGTTCATGCCATCCCGCAGCGGGGTCAGCCAGGCAATATCACTGGACGTATACAGATCGATGAGGTTCTCAAAGGGCAGGGACCTGTAGAAGTACCAGATGGGTGTCCAGCTTACCGTTGAGAAGGCACCGTTTATACGCCCCACCAGTTCATCTACTTCCCGCTTGAGCAATTGGTATTGTGGAACATTGGAACGGGAAGGTACCGCGAGGATGATCAATCTTACTTTTTCCTTGTATTGTGGGTATTTATTTAAAAAATATTCAAAGGCATATAATCGTTTGGCGATGCCTTTGGTATAATCGAGGCGGTCTATGGACAACAAAAATTTAGCCTCCGGATCCGATTGTTTATGGACATTCAGGCGTTGCTGCAATTGAGATTGATCCTGCTCACTCCGTCCCTGGTGCTTTTTTGCTGCTGTACTGAACTTCTTGTAATCGATTCCCATGGGAAAGGAGTCAACCTTGATCACCCGGTTATCCAGGGAGATATCATTGAAGCTTACTTCCAACCCCAAAAGCCTTTTTACGGAACTCAAAAAGTGTCGTTCATAATCATAGGTATGGAAACCAATCAGATCGGAACCTAATAAACCCTGTAATATCTCTTCACGCCAGGGCAGCGTCCGGAATATTTCAAAGGAAGGGAAAGGAATATGCAAAAAGAATCCAATGGCTATATCCGGGCGTTTTTCCCGGATCATCCGGGGAAGCAGCATCAATTGATAGTCATGTATCCATATGGTATCCTCCTCGTCCGCTTTCTCCAAGACAGCATCCGCAAATTTTTGGTTAACAGCTTGATAGGATTCCCAGTTTTCGAGTTCAAATTCGGAATACTCCAGGAAATAATGGAACAGGGGCCAGATAGTCCTGTTGCTGAAGCCGTAATAATATCCATCTATGTCTGCCGAGGTCAGCCGTACCTTGGATGCCCCATGAGCGGCCAGTGCCTTGTCAATTTTGGGAGCCAGTTCTTCAGGGATCTCCTCGTCCGTTAGCCCGCTCCAGCCAATCCATAGGCTATCGCCCCCGGAATGGACAGATTTCATTCCGGTAGCAAGGCCCCCAACACTGGGCACTGCTGTGATAGTACCCCCGCTGATTTGCAATTGAACGGGCAGTCTGTTTGAAATAATGATAGTTTTACCCATAATTTGATGATATCCAACTTGCTTTTGAATAATATTTTTCTAAATTTCGACAAAAAGCAAGGCAAATCCAATCGATTGGCCTGAATGAATCAATAAATTTAAGGAATGGATAATTTAGACTACGGAATAATAGGGAATTGCAGGAGTGCTGCATTGGTATCAAAAACGGGGTCGATTGACTGGTGTTGTTTGCCAGAATTCAATTCCCCTTCAGTATTTGCAAAAATTCTGGACACTGACATAGGGGGGAGTTTTGAGATCCTGGTAGACGATGCCTATGAGATTTCCCAGCGATACAAGAAACACACCGCAATGCTGATTACCAAATTTACAGATGGTAAAAATACGTTTGAGGTGCGGGATTTTATGCCCCGCTACCGGAAGGAAAACGGGAACTATCATACCCCCCCGGAGATCATAAGATATGTACGGCATATATCAGGGAATCCCAGGTTCAGGGTGCTGTACGACCCCAAACTGGAATATGCCATTGGAGAGACACAAACCTATGTAAAACACAATTTCGTGGCAAGCCTTACCCATGCCGAAAAGTTTGATACTGTCTTCCTGTACACCTCGTTTAACAAAAATGCCGTCGTGGAAGGAAGGGAAATGGAGATACGCAAAGATGGCTATTTCCTCTTGGGTTACAATGAAAAAATGCTGCATCCAAATACCCAAAAGGTCTATCTGGAAATGGAGCGGACCAAAGTTTACTGGCTGAACTGGAGTAACAATACCACAACTTATAGAAAATATAATTCCATCATAAAACGAAGTGCTGTTACGCTGAAATTACTCAGTTATGACAAATCAGGGGCCGTCCTGGCTGCCGCAACTACCTCGCTGCCCGAGACCATAGGAGAGGTCCGTAACTGGGATTATCGGTTTTGTTGGATCCGCGATGCTTCCATGGTCGTAAAAGTGGTTTCTGAACTCGGCCATAAAAACATAGCTAAGCGCTACCTGCAGTTTATCATTGACATCATCCCGGACAAGGCCGAAAAGCTACAGATCATGTATGGGATCAATAAAGAAAAGGAACTCACTGAGGAAACCCTGCCACATTTAAGCGGTTATATGGGATCCAAACCGGTACGAATAGGAAATGCTGCCTATACTCAAAAGCAAAACGATATTTATGGGATCCTGATGGACGTCATTTATCAGCAACTCGTGCAATTCAGGACGGATATCGAAAACAGTGAGGACCTGTGGTCCATAACCAAAGGCATCGTATGGATTGTGGGGAATTCGTGGCAGGAGCCCGATAAAGGGATCTGGGAATTCCGTACGGAAAGCCGGAATTTTACATTTTCAAAAGTATTGTGCTGGACGGCTGTTGACCGTGCCATCAAGGTAGCACAGATGTTCAACAAGGCGCATAAGGTGGAAAAATGGAAGCCCCTGCGCGACATGATCCGGGAAGATATTTACGAAAATGCCTGGAATGAGGAGATAGGAGCCTTCACCCAATCCTATGGCTCCAAACATTTGGATGCTGCCGTTTTGTTGATGGAAGCATATGGCTGTATCTCCGCGAAGGACGAAAGGTTTATCAGTACAGTCCGCGCCATTGAAAAAGGACTGAGCAACGATGGTTTGTTGTACCGCTATAAGAACGAGGATGATTTCGGGCTACCGTCCTCTTCCTTTACCATCTGTACCTTCTGGTTCATCAATAGTTTGTTCAAAATCGGGGATGAAGAAAAAGCGATGGCCCAATTTGATCGGCTACTGGGTTACAGCAATCATTTAGGGCTCTTCAGTGAGGATATCGATTTTAAGACTAAACGGCTTCTGGGTAATTTCCCCCAGGCATATTCCCACCTGGCCCTGATTGAATGTGCCCTGAATTTTTCCAGGAAACATACCCAGGAAAAGGTCCTGGAGACCATGCGGGATCATAAGTCCTGATTGATATTGATACGGTAACATCCGCCTCTTCCAAACCCTTGCAAACCCGTTTCGTAAAACAGCACACTTATATGGGTTGTCCTTTCCAGGTTGGGGAGTTGCCTGTAGGGGCGGTATAATATGGATATCCTCTAAATAATAATCTTTTCATCCTTTTTAGGCAATTTTAGCCGCAGGGCAAGCAGGCCGGCGATCACAAAGAAAACACCACCGAATAATATGGCATTCACTGCATTGTTGTTGAGCCCGTGTTTGATAATATATCCAAAGGAGACGGTCTGGATCAGCATTGGGATGACGATCATCATATTAACAATCCCCATGTACACCCCCCTCCGGTCTTCGGGAATTACCTGGGAAACCATGGCATACGGGATCCCCATCATGGCCGCCCAGCCTATCCCGAAAAGGAACATCGGTAGCAGCAATGCATATTGGTCTTTAATATAGGGCATGCTCAACATGGCTATGCCCGTAAGCATCAGACTGATTACATAGACATTTTTGGAACTGTACCTTCTGGCAATGGGGACCAATGCCAACGCCATGATCATAGTAACCATATTATAGGTGCCGTTCATAAGTCCGGTTTGCGCAAGGGCCTGTTCGGACAGGGATTGGATCTCACGAGCAAAGGTAGTATCCGCAGAACTGATCTCTACCCCGGAACGGCATGCCACCATGATACTGTCGAACTTGTCCGAATCATCATTAGAGATACCAAACAAGCTGGTACGCAGCATAGGGGGCAAAAATTGCCAGTAAACGAAAAGGGCGTACCATTGGAAAAAGTAAACGGCTGCGAGTTTCCACATCATTTTTGGCATATCCCCTATTGCCTGGAAAATTTCAACCAGGGGATCAAAGGAACGCGCCAATAGGGATTTGCCTTCCTTCTGGCTTTTCATATGCTCCAGCTCTTCCGGGGTAGGTGGTATCTCAGGGGTCTTTAAGACCGACCACAGTATGGTACCCATGGAAGCGATGGCCCCCAGGAAAAAGGAATAATATACCCAGGTGGGGATGGCTGATACAGTCTCCGTAGCAGTGGAACACAGGCCTGCACCATCAACCGGACTGCTGAACCAATCCTGGAAAAGGAAGAGGGAAAAATTTGCCAGGGTGATCCCGGCCCCTACGAACAGGCTCTGCATTTGAAAACCGTACGTTAGCTGCTGGTCCGGGAGTTTGTCACCGATAAATGCCCGGTAGGGCTCCATGGCGGTATTGTTGGCTGCATCCAGGATCCATAATAGTCCTACTGCAAACCAAAGCTCCGAACTAAAGGGAAAAGCGAACAGGCATAAACTTGCTACGATGGCCCCAATCAGGAAAAAGGGCTTTCGGCGCCCCCAGCGGGGAGACCAGGTCTTATCTGAAATTGCACCGATCAAGGGCTGGACCAACAGGCCCGTAACCGGCCCTGCGAGGTTTAACAGGGGTAACTCCTCATGATGGGCTCCCAGGAATGAAAAAATGGGATTTATAGCTGTCTGCTGCAAACCAAAACTGAACTGGATCCCAAAGAATCCAACATTCATGTTCCATATCTGCCAAAAACTTAATTCGGGTTTTCTAAATTGCATCTTGGATAAGGGGTTTGGTTGGCTGTCTGACTTCCCCTGAGGCGCGGGTCCGCAGGAAGAGCAATATTCTTTATTTTTCCTTCCCCAAGATAGTATAATTAATGAATGTCCCGCCATCCCTGAACGTTAAAAGCGCATCAGGCCCTTTGGAAATAGTAAAAAACACGGTCGGGAGCCTTATTTGACAAAGTTGATATTCCGTTTAAGGCCGGAATATTTGGTTCGTTTTACTGCAGATTTTTGAAAGACCTTTTTAAATACATCCACCGTAATCTCCTCCCAATCCATTTTGGTCATGGAGAGCATTTCCGGGTTCGCGTTAAACAGCGGTTCGGAATGCGGTTTGGAAAAACGGTTCCAGGGACATACATCCTGGCAGATATCACAGCCAAAGACCCAGTCATCAAAACGCCCTTTCATATCGTTCGGGATCTCATTTCTCAATTCTATGGTATAATAGGAAATGCATTTACTGCCATCCACCACATAAGGTTCTGCAATGGCATTGGTCGGGCAGGCATCAATACAGGCGGTACAGGTACCGCAATGGTCTGTTACCGGGGTGTCATACACCAGCTCCATGTCCACTATTAATTCTGCGATAAAATAGTAGGAACCCACCTGTTGGGTCAGCAGGTTGCTGTGTTTGCCCACCCACCCCAGCCCGCTCCGGGCAGCCCAGGCTTTATCCATAACAGGCGCCGAATCTACAAATGCACGGCCATTCACCTCCCCTATCGATTCTGTGATAAACTCCTGAAGCTGTTTTAATTTGGTTTTGATAACATGGTGGTAATCCTGTCCGTAGGCGTATTTTGAGATCTTATAGGTCCCTTCAATTTGGGAAACCTCAGGGTAATAGTTCAGCAGCAGGGATATTACGGATTTGGCTCCGTCCACCAGTAACCCTGGGTCCAGGCGTTTGTCAAAATGATTTTCCATATAGGCCATTTCCCCCTGCCTGTTGTCTTTCAGCCATTTTTCCAGGCGGGGCGCCTCTTCCTCCAGGAATTCGACTTTTGAAATACCGCACGACAGGAACCCGAGGCGTTTGGCTTCGGTTTTGATTAGGGTGGTATGTTTATTCCTGGAATCCATTGGCGTGAAGAAATTTTTAAATAAAATGGTGATATAGTTCTCCCGGGCAAAATTAGTCTTCTGTATTTTTTAAATACCCTTTGAACATAAATAAAAAAATAAAGAATTTCCTGGAGCCCACTATGGCCTCACCTGAAACCGCCTAAGCGGTTTCGGCCTCTCCAGAAGCGATTTGAAATCCGAAACCCCGGGGCAAAGTCCCGAAAAATCCTTTTGATTAAAGACACAAAATCAGCCCCATTTAATATGGCTGATACAGTACCAAACCAATGTAAGCCGGTATTTAAAGATATTTTAATTCCGGGAGATAAAACGGAGGGGGACTGCTTTCGGTTTTAAAGAGATCAACGGATTCAATTCCATTACTTCTATGCCGGGTTCAATCCTGAATCGCAATAGTGTCTCCGCTACAGTTAGGATCATTTCGTACATAGCAAAATTATTGCCCACACACATCCGTGGCCCTGCTCCGAAGGGGTAATAAAAATTTGAAAGGTCATTTTTGCGCCCTGCTCCAAAACGTCCCGGCCTGAATTCTTCCGGTGCATCCCAGAATGCGGCATACCTGTGCAATTCATATAAAGACATCAGCACCATGGTATCTGCTTGAAATTCCATACCATTGACAGCGTCAGCTTCCAGGGCCACACGGTCTATGACATAGGCGGGGGGATACAGCCGGAGCGCCTCCTCTATACACTGTTGGATAAAGGACAAATTCGCGAGGCTTTCCATTGGTTCCCCTTCATTGAACGTAAATCCTGCTGCTTCCAGGAATGCGATCTCCTGGATATCAGGATGTTTGCCAAGCAGGAACAATGTAAATCCCAGGGCATTGGCTGTTGTTTCGTGCCCGGCAGTAAACAAAACCATTACCTCAGCTATCAGATCTTCCCGGGTCATGGCGGTGCCGTCCTCATATCGGGCCTGCAACAGCATATCGAGCAGGTCATCCCGATCTTCCCCGGAGATTACGCGCTCTGTTATAATACGGTCCAATATGGCTCGGCCCTCTTCTGAATAGGCCAGGTGGCGATCGATCTGACCACTGAGGCGAAACCACCACTTGAAATAGGGCTGCCGCATTTCCCGTATGAGCATTTTTTGATTGCGTTCCGTAAACCCTTGCAATTGCTGCATTGGTTCCCGGATATCGGCCCGGCTAAAAAGGGATTTGGCAACTACCTGAAAGGCGAGATCCCCCAGCAGGGGGGCCACATCCACCACCATACCTGCCGGGAATCGGTCTATTTCCTCCCCAATAGCCCTTTTCATGATAAGAATAAGGCCCTGAAGCTTTTTTTTATGGAATGCGGGCTGCACCATTCGCCGGTGTGTCCTCCAATATTCCCCGTTGGATGTCAGGATGCCATGGCCAATATATTTGGCAAGGTCCACGGTCTGGAGTGTGGATTTCTGATAGCGTTTGTGCTGTTTTTGGAGTATATGTTTAACAATGAGCGGATCCCGGGTGAATACGACCGCTTTTGCGCGACCTATTTGAACCCTGAAACTATCCCCGAACCTGTCAAAATTCTCCCTGTGGAAGGGAAGCGGGTTTTTTAATATCCGTTTCCGGTTCTTAAATACTTCCCATCTGGAAATTGTTGGCAGTTGGTGCATCTAGAATAAACCTGGTTGGGAGCCACCTTTGGTCCTTCCCAAATGTTCATAGGCAAGCTGGGTAACTTCCCTTCCCCGCGGTGTCCTCATAATAAAGCCCTGCTGGATCAAAAATGGTTCATAAACTTCTTCAATGGTCTCTGCACTTTCCGATACAGCTGTCGCCAGGGTAGTAATCCCTACAGGGCCGCCTTTAAATTTATCAATGATAGTGGTAAGTATTTTGTTGTCCATTTCATCCAATCCATGGACATCTACGTGCAGTGCGTTTAGCCCGTACCGGGATATTTCCATATCAATTTTTCCACTACCCTTAATCTGCGCAAAGTCGCGCACCCGTCTTAGCAATGCATTACAAATCCTCGGGGTTCCCCTGCTCCTGCCTGCGATTTCTATGGCAGCGTCATTGGAAATAGGCACCTTTAATATTTCGGCACTTCGTGTTACGATGGTAGACAATAGTTCGGTACTATAGTACTCAAGCCGGCTTGTGATCCCAAACCTGGCCCGCATGGGGGCGGTAAGCAAGCCGGAACGGGTAGTCGCCCCAATCAAGGTAAACGGCTGCAAATTAATTTGTACGGAACGCGCATTGGGGCCTGTCTCTATCATGATATCAATCCTGTAATCCTCCATGGCAGAATACAGGTATTCCTCCACTACAGGGCTCAGGCGATGTATCTCATCTATAAACAATACATCCCTTTCCGCCAGGTTGGTCAGCAATCCGGCCAGGTCACCTGGTTTGTCCAAGACCGGGCCTGAGGTGATCTTTAGCCCTACCCCCAATTCATTGGCAAGTATATGCGCCAGGGTGGTTTTCCCAAGGCCCGGAGGGCCATGGAATAAAGTATGGTCCAATGCTTCATGGCGCAAGTTGGCAGCCTGCACGAAGATCTTCAGGTTTTCCAATACCTGTTCCTGCCCTGTAAAATCGTCAAAGGAAATGGGCCTGAGTACCCTTTCTATTTCCATTTCTTCAGGGGAAAAATGTGCGGCTGTGGGATCCAGGTTATCGTTCATATGAACACAAAGATAGGGGAAAATGCCCTTATCTTTCCAGCATGGAGGACTTCTGCGAATGATTATTTACAGGTTTCGATTAAAACAAATTTATCGTATTTTCAGGGCATGCAAGAAACCGGGTATTCTTCAGGGATCCTACAATACATCCCTTTTTTCTATGTAATCTGGTCAGATGACCTGCTTTCCCAATCAGAAATCGCCGTTATTACCACTGCCCTGGAGGAAGATCCTACCCTTGCAGCGGAAGACCGGAAAATCCTGAAAGGCTGGTTAAACAGGGATAGCCCGCCACCCAACGTTGAAATGAAACGATGGAAACGAAGCATCACCAATTCCGAGGTTACCCTAATTGAAAGTGAGCCCTTCCCGCTGGCGGCCTTCAGCCAGCGGTTCGTTTGCCATTACCGGATGGAATGCCCTTTCAACAATTCGCTGAAACGTATAGAAGTTAACCTGGGAATCCAGCCCAACCATTACCACCATTTGTTTGAGGTATCCGTTGTCCAGGAAACCACCTCGCATTATTATGTGCCGGGGCTTATCGATCTGATATTAAAAGGTGAAAATGCAACCAGCATTGATTCTATCCGGGCTGCCCTGGCCGACCCTCTGTTCAAATGGGCCATTCACCGGGAAAAGGATGCTTTCCGAAAAATAGTACTGGCACAAATGAAACATCTGGCAAAACAGGGATTTGGCGCATTGGCTTATCCCCTTGCATATGGGGGGAAAGCGGATATGATGGGCTATGCAGCTGTATTTGAAAACCTAGTGTATGCGGATGGCAGCCTGGCCGTCAAATTCGGGGTTCAGTTTGGGCTATTTGGGGGAAGCATCCAGAAACTGGGGACCGGAAAACACCATGACCACTATCTGAAAGCCGTTGGCGAGGCAAAACTACTGGGCTGCTTTGCCATGACAGAGACGGCACACGGATCCAATGTACGGGGTATCAAGACCACAGCCACCTATGATAAGGCTACCGACAGCCTTATTATACATACACCCGGCAAAAATGATAACAAAGAATATATTGGAAATGCCCTGCACGCCACTATGGCTACTGTTTTTGCCCAGCTTATCGTAAATGGCATCAACAGGGGGGTGCATGCCATCCTGGTGCCACTCCGCGATGAGAATCACCGGTTGCTGGAGGGAATACAAATAGTCGACAACGGTTATAAACTGGGACTTAATGGGGTGGACAACGGAAAGATATGGTTCCGGCAAGTCCGGGTTCCCAGGCAAAACCTACTAGACAAATATGGGGAGATCAAAAATGATGGAAGCTATTATTCTAATATCGAAGATCCCAGCAAGCGGTTTTTCACAATGCTCGGCACGTTGGTGGGGGGCAGGATATGCGTCGCCAAAGGTGCCCTGAGCGGTGCGAAAATGTCGCTGGCCATCGCTGTACACTACGCGCTCCACCGAAGGCAGTTCAATGATAATGAGAAGATCCAGGAAGACCTTATCATGGACTATCCTTCACACCAACTCCGTTTAACCCCGCCTATCGCAGCATCCTATGTATATCATATTGCACTGAACCGGATGATGGAGGAATACTGTGACGATCACATCACGGATAAAAGGAAAATAGAAACCCAGGTTGCCGGAATGAAGGCCACCGTAACCTGGTTTGCCAATGAAACGATACAGCAATGCCGGGAAGCATGTGGCGGGAAAGGTTATTTATTGGAGAACCGCATTGCCGACCTGAAGGCCGATCTGGATATCTTTACAACATTTGAAGGTGATAATACAGTGCTGATGCAACTTGCTGCCAAGGGGATCTTATCCGACTTTAAATCGGAATTCAACAGTGCAGGGTTTACTTCGGTGTTAAAATTAATCGGAAGCCAGCTCAAGGACAGGCTCACTGCCGTGAACCCCATGTATACCCACAATGTAGACAAGGAGCACCTCTATAACCCGAAATTTCACATGCATGCCTTCCGGTATCGGACCAAAAGGCTTACCTATACACTTGCGATGCGCATCCGTGACTACATCAAAAAAGGAATGCCGGCTTACCAAGCCTTCCTGAAGGTACAGACCCACCTGCTGGCCCTTGGCCGGGCGTACAGCTGTGAATTGGCGTACCATATTTTCGTTCAGTTTACGGAGAAGATCGATGATGAAAAACACCGGTTATTACTGGAGCAAATGGGTACCCTATTTGCCTTGCATGAAATACGGAACGATGCTTCCTGGTACCTGGAGCAAGGCTATCTCGGAAGTAAGAAATCCAAGGCTATCCGGCAGCGTGTGGAGCGGCTCTCTACAGAGTTGCGGCCACACATAGAGGTATTGGTCGCAGGTTTCGGTATCCCGAACCATTGTCTTACCGCGCCTATTGCCCGTTAATCCTTTTCCTTGTGGAGTTCTGATGTATCCAGGAATTCGCTAATCGTAATTTTAGGATTACCGTACAGATATGTTTTGGACGAACCCCTGGAGGAGAGGGTCAGGTCTTTAAAAGCATAGACCCTGGCAGCAGGACTATCCTCGAGTGTAGCCATAACCGTTGCGGCCTCGAATATGTCCGCTTTAAGATCCGAATTTTCATACATGTGCAGTGTCAGGATATTCGTTGTCCCCTCCATCTGTGCAGCGGCATTTTTGAACATGTTGAGGGTCGTATTTCCCCCGGCTGTGTAAATTTTTGAGGTGCTCCTGTCCCTAAGGGTAATATTGAGTGAGTCACTGTCCAGGTTGAAATCGCCGGAGCTGTTTCCTTCCATATTGATAAGCATCACAGGGGCTGAGGCATTCAGTTGCAGTTTGGAGGACCCAAACAGGTTTACGCGGAGTTCATCGGTGCTCAGCAGATCCTCCATTTCAATCCGCCCGTCCTGCATAGTAATGGATCGCAAATCGTTATAATCTATTGTGATCTCCAGTTTTTTTTTCCCGGTGATTTTATAAAACGAACTAACTACGAGTGTACTGTCTTCCACCGCAAATTTCAAAACGTCTATCAGGTTATCGTCCGCCGTGATCCTGTATCCTGAATTCGCAGAACGCTGCAGCGTAATGGTAAGGTCATCATCCAATTCAATGGCATGGAAGGGTGGCAGCTCTTCCCGAACATCCGTAACTGCCTTATTGCCCTTTATCTTGGGTTTTCTCTGGGAATATGCAATTGCTGTTGTAAGACACAACAGTAATACTAGAAATTTTTTCATTTTTTGATACTAAGTTTAAGTACATAACGGTAACAGGCCTATGGGGTCTTTCATTCAGGCCCGTTGTGCGTGCATGTGATCCCCGGGGTGAGCCGGTTCTTCCGGAAAAGGTAATACTAAGATATTACAAATAATCCGATCCCGGGAGGCAAGTTGGGGGGCTGGAAAAAAAAAGCCCGTCTTCTGACGGGCCGATATAATAGTCTGGCAGTTGTTTTAATGCTGCAATTCCTCTTCCCCTGCCCTGAGCGGGACGTTCTGAGGGATAAAATCCTGGCCCGGGATAATATACTCACCATGATCGTCCACTTTGCTGTAATCATAAGGCCACCTGTGAACATGCGGTATCTCACCATGCCAGTTCCCGTGGAAATGTTCCTGCGGAGCTGTCCATTCCAGGGTATTGGCCTTCCAGGGGTTTAAAGAGCCTTTTTTGCCGTAAAAGATACTGCTGATAAAGTTATATGCAAAGACCAGTTGTGCCGCTGCAGTGATCAGGGCAAAGACTGTCATGAGCACTTGTATGTCTGTTAATTCATCAAACATGGGGAAGGCCGTATTTTCATAATACCTTCTGGGAACCCCTGCCATCCCGACAAAATGCATCGGAAAAAATATGCCATATGATCCCACGGCAGTCACCCAGAAATGAATATAGCCGAGATTCTTATCCATCATCCTGCCCTGGAACAATTTCGGGAACCAATGGTAAATACCTGCAAACAGGCCGTATAGAGCAGAAATACCCATCACAAGGTGAAAGTGGGCAACCACAAAATAAGTGTCGTGCACATTGATATCCAAGGTACTGTCACCCAGGATGATCCCGGTTAACCCGCCTGTAATAAACGTTGATACCATCCCTATGGAGAACATCATCCCCGCATTCAACTGCAGGTTGCCTTTCCATAAGGTAGTGATCCAGTTAAAGGCTTTTACAGCGGAAGGAATGGCGATCAATAGCGTTGTAAAAGTGAACACGGAGCCAAGGAATGGGTTCATTCCGGAAATGAACATATGGTGGCCCCAAACTATTGTGGATAAAAATGCGATGGCAAGGATAGAGGCGATCATAGCCCTGTATCCAAAGATCGGTTTCCTGGCGTTCACTGACATCACTTCGGATACAATACCCATGGCAGGCAAAATGACAATATAGACTTCAGGGTGACCCAGAAACCAGAAAAGATGTTCAAACAAAACCGGGGAACCACCCTGGTAATGGAGAACCTCCCCCTGTATAAAGATATCGGATAAAAAGAAGGAGGTGCCAAAACTCCGGTCCATTATGAGCATTAAGGCAGCAGACAATAATACCGGGAAGGAGATAACCCCAATGATCGCGGTTACCAAAAAGGCCCAGATAGTCAATGGAAGCCGGGTCATCGACATCCCTTTGGTCCGGAGGTTAATGACGGTTACGATAAAGTTCAGGGAACCCAGCAGAGAGGAAGCGATGAAGATAGCCATAGAAACCAGCCAGAGGGTCATACCCATCCCGGAACCCGGCTGCGCCATAGGCAGTGCGCTCAGGGGGGGATACACCGTCCATCCTGCCGCTGCAGGCCCAGCTTCTACAAAAAGGGAAATCAACATAATGACGCTGGATGTAAAGAACATCCAATAAGACACCATATTCAGGAAACCGGATGCCATATCCCTCGCGCCGCATTGCAGCGGTATCAGCAGGTTACTGAAGGTTCCGCTCAAACCGGCAGTTAATACAAAAAATACCATGATGGTACCGTGGATGGTGATCAGTGCAAGGTATATATTCGCATCCATTACCCCATCCGGGGCCCACTTGCCCAACAATGTCTCAAATAAGGGGATCGGCTGTCCGGGCCATGCCAGCTGCATCCTGAAAATCAGGGACATGGCAATCCCAATAAAGCCCATGATCAAACCCGTAA
Organism: Zeaxanthinibacter sp.; assembly: GCA_041743975.1. Classification (GTDB taxonomy): domain Bacteria; phylum Bacteroidota; class Bacteroidia; order Flavobacteriales; family Flavobacteriaceae; genus JTS-RE37. Next base: position 11,104 of record JBGTLT010000220.1, on the reverse strand, counting down.
TCAAATATTGCTTGGAGATCATTTTGTGATCCTGGGTGAATATATATTTGGTTACAAAGGTCGCCTTATGATGATGTCCATGATCATCTTCATGATCATCTAGCTGTGCGTGTCCTGTTCCTGACATAATCAATAATTTGTATATTAAATAGTATAAATTATATGCGGTTTTACTTATTGTGAAGCTGCCATGCTTGAGCCAAAAGTTGGCTGGCTCGCCATCCATTGGTCATATTCCTCCTGGGTCTCCACGATGATCTTCATTTGCATATTATAATGTGACCTTCCACATATTTTATTGCATAGCAACAAATAATCATATTCCCACGGATCGGAATTAGGTTCCCCATTCGCGGCGCGTTCCGCCCGAATTTTATTGATCCGTTTTACTTTATCGATTACATCGGGATTTTGCCTGATTTCCTCTGTAGTGGTAATGGGCGTGAAAGAAAACTCCGTGATCATTCCGGGTACACAGTTCATCTGTGCCCTGAAATGCGGCATATAGGCAGAGTGGAGCACATCCTGGGAACGGAACCTGAAATTGACCTTCCGGCCAACCGGCAAATGCAATTCCTTTACTATTACATCATCCGAAGCATTCGGGTCCGCCTCGTCCAATCCCATGACATTCGCCCTGTCAATATCGATTCTCCGCACATTGGCTCCCCCAAGCACATTATCGGCACCGCCATACCTGGCAGTCCAGTTGAATTGCTGGGCATATAGTTCCACAATTAACGGATCATCTTCATCATTTATATCCATGATGTTCGTCCAGGTATACAATCCCCAAAGGATCAAACCGGCAAGGACTATTACGGGGATGATTGTCCAAATGAATTCCAGGCGGTCATTATCGGCATAAAAAAGTGCTTTTTTTCCTTTTTCCCCCCTGTATTTGAAGGCAAAATAATGCAGCAGAGCCTGGGTGATGGTCTGCACGATAAAAATGATCACAAAGGAGATAAGCATCAGGTAATCATATTCTGCACCATGGGCCGAAGATGATTCGGGCAGCAGGAATTTGCCGTATTTATAAAAACTGAAGATGGTAATCCCGTAGATAAAAACCAGAAAAGCGAACATAAGATAACCATTATACTTGTTATCCCTTTCGCTGGCTACGCCGGTAGCGGTATGGGCTGTCTTTATTTGGGACAATTCAAATATTTTGGTCATTTGCCAAATTGCAATTGCCACTAATACTAAAACAGATATGGTTAATAATGTAGTCATCGTATGAACGGATATTATACTTTAAACTTATTAATAATGAAAATGCCTGCTTTCTTCTATAAACGGATTCCGGGTTGGTTGCAGCGGTGCACTGGCCAAAGCCCTGAACACCCAGAAAATAAACAAGCCTGCAAAAAACAGGATGCCCCCTATCTCCGGTATCCCAATATACCAATGGACTCCTACAGTTGCCGGCATGATCATATTAAAAACATCCAGGTAATGCCCGGAAAGTATCACAATCCCGGCCATGATCACAAACCAGTTGACCCGTTTGTAATCGCTGTTCATCAACATCAGGACGGGGAAGACGAAGTTCATTACCACCATTCCGAAAAACGGCAAATTGTAATCTTCTATCCGGGTCACAAAATACGTTACTTCCTCCGGGATGTTGGCATACCATATCAGCATAAATTGCCCAAACCACAAATAAGTCCAGAATATACTGATCCCAAACATAAATTTGGCAAGGTCATGGATATGGCTGTCATTTACATCGGGTAAATATCCCCTGGATTTGAGGTAGATGGTTACCATGGAAATCACGGTGATGCCGGATACAAACATACTGGCGAACAAATACCAGCCAAAGAGGGTACTGAACCAATGGGGGTCAACACTCATGACCCAGTCCCAGGACATGATGGATTCTGATATAAGGTAAAATACCAGAAAGGCAGCTGAAATCCTGAAATTCTTTTTAAAATTGATGTTGTCATCTGAATTATCCTGTGCCAGCGAGAATTTCCTCGAATATTCGCGGTACAATATCCAGCCCCCCAGGAATATGACGGCCCGGATCAAAAAGAAGGTAGGGTTGAGGTAACCCGATTTATTCTGGAGCAACTTATCATGTGCCACTACTTCCGGATCCATCCAGGGGAACATGTGGTTCATATGCAGGACGGATAAGACCAAGATAACGAAGACAATAATCCCACCGGGAACCAGGTAGGCAGTGATCCCCTCCATAACCCTGAACAACAGCGGGGACCATCCCGCCTGCGCAGCACGCTGTACAGCGTAAAACACAAGTACGCCAAGGGCCACCATAAAGAAAAAGAATGCGGCCACATACAGGGCAGCCCAGGGCCTGTTTTGCAATTGGTGCAAAAGGTGCTCATCATGTTCTGCATTATGTGCCCCTCCCTGTTCCTGGGCGTTGCCGTGTTCCACTTCTGCACCCATTCCAACCCCGGCATCCCCTTCGTGCGAAGAACCGTGGCCCTCATCCTGCAAGGCAACCATGGCCTTTGCCTCTGCTACAGATCCCGGCATGCTCATAAATCCGGAAACCATTCCAAGAAAGCCCACTGCCATCAAAATGATGGATGCTATTTTAAGTCTGTTTGAAAACGTGTACATATGATTGATCTATGTATTATTGTGTTAAGTCCTGCTTCAGTTTCATTACATATTCAGATACCTCCCATCGCTCGGTGTGGTTTAACTGCCCGGCATAGGATCCCATCGCATTCTGCCCATAGTAAATGGTATGGTAAGTACTGCCTATGGTAATATCCCTCCCCGGATCCGCATAACTGGGAACCCCCAATATCTTTTCCCGTTTTACCAGGTTCCCCTGTCCATCGCCTGTGTCCCCATGGCATATAGCGCAGTAAATAGTATACAATTGCATCCCCGAAGCCATGGTGTCATCCTTTTGCAAAGAATCCAAAGGGGAGCGCTGCTCCCGGGCCAACTCTTTCCCCTGAAGATCATTGGCAATCCCATACGGCATGGAACCTCGCGGAATTGTATTATCGGCCGGGTGCATTGCCTCCATGCCAGCGGGAAGGAAATCAACTTTTTGGTAGGTTTCGTAGCCAACAGGTTCGTACATATCGGGCATAAACTGGTAATTGGGACTATTGTCGTTCTTACAGGAAGCCAAAAGCAGGAACAACCCACATACGATTCCAAATTTGCTTATATCATTCATAGTTTATAGGACTACTTTTCTGTAATATTTATTTCTACCGCCCCGGTATCCAACAATAATTCCCTGAGTTCGTTTTCATTCCCATGAAGCTCTATTTCCATTACAAAATGGTCATCTGTTGTCCTGACATCAGGGTTTTCAGCTTGTTTAAAAGGCCAGAGCCTGCTCCTCAGGTAAAAGGTGATGACCATTAAATGGGCTGCGAAGAAGACCGTCATTTCAAACATGATAGGGACGAAGGCCGGCATGTTCTGTAAATAGCTGAAGCTGGGTTTCCCCCCTATGTCCTGTGGCCAGTCCACATTCATTATATAGTTCATCATTACGATGGAGACGATCAATCCCAGGCACCCGTACATAAATGATGTGATGGCTATCCTCGTGGGTGCCAGCCCCATTGCCTTGTCAAGGCCGTGAACCGGGAAAGGACAATAAACCTCCTCAATATGATGCCTGGCAGATTTTACCTTTTTGACAGCATGCATCAAAACATCGTCATCATTGTAATATGCCTGAATAACCTTGGATGCCATTATTTTCGATTATATTATTGATATGAACCGCACTATTTATCTATACGGTACTTCTTATTTATTGTCCAACCTTAGTGCCTGCCCGGCCCAGTCATCGCGCATGGCCCTTCCCGGGAAGGAACCGGTGATGGAATCCAGGAGGTCGTATTCCCGTTCCGTCATCCTTCCAAGCTGTGCAAAGGTGAAAATGCCCAATTGATTGAGCGTCTGTTCTATCTGGGGGCCGATACCTTTTACCCGCTTCAGGTTATCCGGTGTTTCCCGGCTGGCATCAAACACACCAATCGTTTCCAGCAAGGCTGCAACCTCCACTTTTTCAGCTGCTCCCGGGAGGGATTTCTGCTCCACTACGGCTATGGCACGATGTATCTGATACAAGGGTTGTCCTGCAGCCCTCAATTTTTTATAGCGCTCCCCTGACGATTTCAAAATGGTCTTTACTTCTGCCTGGGCAATGACCGGGAAGGTCCTAGCGTAGAGCAAAAAGAGGACGAAAAAGAAACCGATCGTCCCTATAAATATCCCGATATCCACAAATGTAGGGGAGAACATGGTCCAGGATGACGGCAGGTAATCCCGGTGGAGGGATGTTACAATAATCACAAACCGCTCAAACCACATCCCAACATTGACCACTATGGATATGATAAAGGAGACTACAATACTTGTACGGATCCTTTTAAACCACATAACCTGTGGCGAGACCACATTGCAGCTCATCATGAACAGATATGCCCACCAATAAGGCCCGGTAGCCCGGTTTAAGAATGCGTATTGTTCGTATTCAACGCCTGAATACCACGCGATAAAGAGCTCCGTGATATAGGCACATCCCACGATAGAACCGGTGATCATGATGATGATATTCATCAATTCTATATGCTGTACCGTAATGTAGGCTTCCAGGTTACAGACTTTTCGCATGATGATCAACAGGGTCTGCACCATCGCAAAACCGGAAAAGATGGCTCCGGCAACGAAATAGGGTGGGAAGATGGTGGTATGCCAGCCCGGAATAACAGAGGTAGCAAAATCGAAGGATACAATGGTATGTACAGATAGTACCAAAGGGGTTGCCAATCCGGCCAGTACGAGCGATACTTCTTCAAAACGCTGCCAGTCCTTGGCCCGCCCGGTCCATCCAAAACTAACGATGCTGTATATCTTCTTTTGAAAGGGTTTAACGGCCCTGTCGCGTATCATGGCAAAATCCGGCAGCAAGCCCGTCCACCAAAATACAAGGGAAACTGATAAATACGTTGATATTGCAAAAACATCCCACAGCAGGGGTGAATTGAAATTAGGCCAGACCGACCCCAGTTGGTTGGGGATAGGCAAAACCCAGTATCCCACCCAGGGGCGCCCCATATGGATGATCGGGAACAAACCAGCCTGGATGACGGAAAAGATGGTCATGGCTTCTGCGGAACGGTTGATACCCATACGCCACTTTTGCCTGAAAAGCAGGAGTACCGCTGAGATCAGGGTCCCGGCGTGGCCAATACCCACCCACCATACAAAGTTGGTAATGTCCCAGGCCCATCCTACGGTTTTATTCAGTCCCCAGGTTCCGATCCCAGTGCTGATGGTATAAATGATACAGCCGATACCCCAAAGAAATGCCGCAAGCGCAATGGAAAAAACAATCCACCACTGTTTATTGGCCCTGCCTTCAACAGGAGCTGCAATGTCTACCGACACATCATGGTAGCCTTTGTCTCCAAGAATTAAGGGTTTACGTATAGGTGCTTCGTAATGCGACGCCATATATTTTTATTATAGTTAGGTTCTTTATATACTATTATGCCTGGTCCGTATTCCTCACTTTTACATGGTAGAATACATTGGGTTTGGTCCCCACACTTTCCAGCAAGTGGTACATGCGGTTGCTTGCCTGTAACCCGGCAACCTTGCTATTATCATCATTGATATCCCCAAAAACTATTGCGCCCGTATTACAGGCGTTTGAGCAGGCTGTCTGGAACTCATCATCCCTGATGACCCGTCCATCCCGCTTGGCGTCCAATATTGTTTTCTGTGTCATTTGAATACACATGGAACATTTTTCCATCACCCCGCGCGATCGGACATTTACGTCCGGGTTGATCACCATTTTTCCCAGGTCATTGTTCATATGGTAATCAAATTCCTCGTTGTTGTTATATAAGAACCAGTTGAACCGCCTCACCTTATAAGGACAGTTGTTGGCACAATACCGTGTACCCACACATCGGTTATAGGCCATGTGATTCTGTCCCTGGCGGCTGTGGGAAGTAGCTGCAACCGGACATACCGTTTCACAGGGTGCATGGTTACAATGCTGGCACATTATAGGCTGGAAGGCTACCTGCGGATTAACCGCCGGGGCTTCCATTTCCTCAAATCCCAGTTTGGACTCAAAGGCACCTGATAACTCATCTTTTTTGGCATTATCCCCGTCAAAAGTATCTTCCGATGAATAATACCGGTCTATCCGCAACCAGTGCATGTCCCTTGACTTCCTCACTTCATTTTTGCCCACTACCGGAACATTGTTTTCGGCATGGCAGGCAATGACACATGCGCCGCAACCGGTGCACGCATTAAGGTCTATAGACATATTGAAATGATGCCCGATAGAGCGGTCAAAACCCTCCCAGAGGTCAACGGTCGTGGCCGGCACTTCCTGGTGGTTTAAGGATACCTGGGGAACATGGTTCCATTCCGCATGGTCCCTGGTATTGAATATCTCGAGGGTAGTTTCCTTGATGATATCGTTCCTGCCCATTAAGGTATTGTGGAGTTGTATGCAGGCAAATTCGTGCATCCCACCCATTTTTTCGACCATAACCTGTTGCTGGCCGGAAAAATCCTGGTAGAGCGGGTAGGCATTCACCCCTGTTTTCATCACTTCCTTCATTCCGGTATCCCTGCCATATCCCAGTGCGAGGCCCACGGTGCCCTGGGCTTGCCCAGGCTGAATGATAACAGGGACATTGTTGATGGCAACCCCATTCACCGTTAATTTGGCATAACTCCCATCGAGGCCACCGTTTGCAACATGATCATTTACAAAGCCAAGTTTATCGGCATCGGCCCTGGAAATGGTAAGGTAATTATCCCAGGTTACCCTGGTAATTGGATCCGGAAATTCCTGCAACCAGGGGTTTCCGGCCTGTTGCCCGTCACCCATGCCTGTTTTGGAGTACAAATTCAGCTCCATCCCATCGCCGCTGGCTCCCGCCAGGTTTCTGACCGCGGATGCTATGGGTATTAACTGAACATCTTCGATGGCCTCAGTATTTGCATTGGCCTGGATTTCCTTATCGTTGGCAACCGGCTCTGCCGTGGAAGGGTCTGATGTTGTAGCGGAAGATACCATCATGGCTTGCTGCCCTGAGACAAAGACCCCGTCATGCAGCGCCTTGTTCCAGTCGCCTCCGTTTAGTAAACCCGTGTCCCAGGTTTCCCTTATATAGTCATAGTATGTTTGTTCACTTCCCAGCCAGTGCAGCAGTGCGTCCTGAAATTGCTTTGTATCAAAGAGCTGTTTGATCGTGGGCTGCATAAGGCTGTAGTGGCCCTTCTGGACTTGTGTATCACCCCATGATTCCAGGTAATGATTTGCAGCTGCCGTATAGTTGGTGACTGCGGTGGTCTCATTCCAATTGGTCGAAAAAGCAACGGAAAGGTCAACCTTTTCAATGCCCTCCAGGAATTCAGCCGCATTCGGCAGGGAGTAAACAGGGTTTACCCCATCAATAATAAGGGCACCAACCTTTCCGGCCTTCATATCCGAAATCAGTTGTATCACCGCTTTGACGTTTCCTTGCCTCACATACCTGGGGGTATTCGAATCAAATGCCCTACTTCCCAATAATTCGTTCATGGCAAGGGCTACAGCCTGTGCATTGGGATCATCCAGGCCTGTAACGATGACAGCACCATTCCTGTTCCTGCCTATTTCTGCAACGATTGTATCGAGGGTCCTTTCGACCCCTTCGGGCAGGTCACCTCCAATGGAAGTCCCGTTGAGTTTGCCGTATAATTTTGCCAGTGTAATTTTTTGCAGGGAGGCACTTAAAGGAATACGTTTGTCTGCATTGGCCCCGGTCAGGGACATATTTGCCTCGAACTGATAGTGCCTTGACATTTTACCAGCTGTTGGGACACGTCCTTTGGCATACCCGCTTGCAAAGCCACCCCCATTCCAATCCCCCAGAAAATCAGCTCCAAAAGAAACAATGATCTCCGCATTTTCAAAGTTATACCCAGGAAGTGCCCTTTCCCCATACCGCGCTTCAAAAGCAGATAAGGCTGCGTCTTCTGATATGGCATCGTAGACTACATGTTGCACATTGCCAAAAGCCTGCTGGAAATCGCTGATCAACCTGCTGGTTGACGGGCTTGCGTAAGTTTGGGTTAACAATGCAATTTGCTTTCCGGAATTCCGGAGTGTTGTGAGTTTTGCAAGTACGGCTGCATCTAGAGCAGCCCACTCCAACGGTTCCCCATTGCCAAGCGGACCCTGAAGCCGTGTGCTGTCATAAAGGGACAGTATGGAAGCATGTACCCTGGCATTCGCCCCGCCTCCGGCCCTGGCATCTGAATTTTTTTCTACTTTGATGGGCCTTCCTTCCCGCGTCTTAATCAGGATACTGGAAAAATCAAAACCGTTTGCTATCGTTGTGGCATAATAATTGGCAATCCCGGGTATGATGTTTTCCGGCTGCACTACATAGGGAATGGATTTATGTACAGGGCCTTCGCAGGCTGCCAATGTCGCAGCTGCCGTACTAAATCCCACATACTTTAAAAAATCCCGTCTGTTGGTAGAACTTGAAGAGAGCGTATTTTTGTCACTCAAAAATTCATCGACCGGAATTTCCTCCGGGAATTCATTCTGTCTCAGCGCCTCAATAATGGAATCGCCTGGTTTGAGTTCCGCCTCGCTCTTCCAATATTTTTTAGTTGATGCCATACGATATATCTGAAATTATCTTAAAATTAATAGTGACACTTGCCACATTCCAAGCCTCCCATCTGCGCGGCGGTGAGTTTATCAACCCCATATTTCCTGGAGAGCTCCTCATGTATCTTGGTATAATAATCATTGCCTTCCATCTTCACATTTGTCTCCCTGTGGCAGTTGATACACCAGCCCATGGTCATGGGACTGAATTGGTACATAATTTCCATCTCCTCTACCGGTCCATGGCAGGTTTGACATTCAATGCCAGCAACGGATACATGCTGGGAGTGGTTAAAGTAGGCAAAATCAGGTAAATTATGGATACGGACCCACTCTACCGGCTGTGTTTCCCCTGTGTACTTCTGATTCTCCTCATCCCAGCCGACAGCCTTGTACAATTTTTTAATCTCCCTTGTATAAAATTCATTGGTATACCCGTTGGCGAGATCTTCAGGCGAAGGTCCTTCCGGGTTTCCTTTGTATTCGTAAATGGATTTGTGGCAATTCATACAGACATTCAGTGCAGGGATCCCTGAAGTTTTGGAGACCCGTGCTGATGAGTGGCAATACTTGCACTCAATTTTGTTGTCCCCGGCGTGTACCTTATGGGAATAATGGATGGGCTGTATGGGTTGGTAGCCCTGGTCCAGGCCAATCTGCATCATCCAGCCATACGCATAGTAACCACTGGCCAATATCAGGAATATTGCGGTTACCAGTACCAGGAACTGATTCTGCGCGAAGGCCTTCCATATCGGTGTCCTTTTGGCCGCTTTTTCCTTTTCAATGACAACACCACTGGCTTCTGCAATACGGTTCAATGTGTTGTTTACCAGGACCAGCATGATCACCAATAAACCAAACACCAGGACCAGTGCCCCCAGGATGATCTCGTTTGAAATACCTGAACCTTCTTTTGTTCCTCCAACCATTCCACCTGCTGCATCAGCAAGGGGTGGCGGACTTGTGGATGGAGCTGCAGTATAGGCCAGTATGTTGTCAATATCTTCATTGGACAACGTTGGAAACGGCGTCATGGCCGCCTGGTTGTATTCGTTATAGATCTTAATGGCATACGAATCCCCGGAGGCAATCATCCCGGGACTGTTTTTTATCCAGGAATAAATCCATTCCTTGTCCAGGCCTGCTTCCGCAAGCCGCGCTTCTACGTTGGCCATGGCCGGACCTGTCATTTTCCGGTCCAGTGCATGGCAGGCAGCGCAATTCTGGTTGAATAACTGCTTCCCTTTTACAACATCACCGGCAGCCGCATCCACGGTAGCAGCATCTTCGGCAGCCACAGTCGTTTCCTGTGCCTGGTCCGGGGCATCTTGTGCAGATAAGGAGGTGGAAAGGAGCAGGAAGACTATTGTACAAATACCAAAATATTTAGAAATTTGATCGCGGTACGGAACCTTTTTCATACTTAATGTATTTCTATCGAAATTCTGGCACGATAATTCCTGTGAACAGGGTAGAAATGATTGGTTATCGTAGCTTAAATTGACGACAAAAATACGACATAGACTTTATTTTGGAAATGTTAACGGTTTGATAATTTATAATTTATATCAATTCTAAATAATGCGGATTTATTTTGTTTACCCATTTAAAATCTACCTTTGTTGCTTCTCCGTAATTCTAAATCAACAGCAGGTATGAAAGTGCTTTTAACAGCAATGATCTTAGTAAGTTTCAACATATTGGCAATCGCTCAAAGCGGCCGGATCAATATTCAACAGGACGAAAAAATAACCGACTTGCTGGCGCTGTACAAACAGGTGAATAGCAGTGCTGATTCTTATACAATACAGATTGGTTTCGGATCTTATTCTCAGGCAGAAAATTTAAAATTGGATGCGGACCGGGACTTCCCCGGCTGGTATTCCAAAATAATTTTTGATTCCCCAACCTACAGGGTCCAAATAGGGCGATTTAAAACAAAACTGGAAGCAGAACGCGAGTTCCTTGAAGTCCGGAAAAAGTATCCTGCCGCGCTTATCCTGAAACCAGTCAATAAGTAGCCACCTGGTTTTGCCGGCATTTTTTTGCTTTTGGATCGCGCAGGTAATACAATTACCACATAGAGGCCGGGACTTTGTTTGCCCCATCCGGGACCACAGATTTCCGGGTTGTGCCCTGACCCCATTATATTTTCAGATCCTATTGCTTGCTGCACAGCCCGTGGTGAACTATCCCAATAGATCCCATTAAAAAAGCCCCCATGAAGGGGGCTATCAGTTTTTCAGGTAACTATATTACAAGGTTTTCTTAACCGCTACTTCCTGGAATGCCTCCACTATATCATTTTCCTGGATATCGTTGTAATTCTTCACCTGCAATCCACAATCATAGCCTTTGGCCACTTCCTTCACATCGTCCTTAAACCGTTTAAGGGAAGACAATTCACCGGTAAAGATAACCACCCCGTCCCGG
>JBGTLT010000219.1:0-23644 GCA_041743975.1 Zeaxanthinibacter sp. | reverse complement strand
GTCGGGTGCGCAGCACCAATGATAATGCTGTAGTTGTATGGAAGCTTGTACTGTATATCTTTATTGAACAATTGTTGCCCGGCTGACGAAAACATGAATCAAGAGCATAAATGCTAAACCGTTGTGCGTCCCTTTTTGGATCTCCTACAATTTGAACAGACAAAGTGTAGTTTCTACATTTGGAAACCTTTCTTATCTTTGAGCAAACAATATAATTGCACAACTTTCAAACAAGATTTTTAGAAGAAGCCGACAAATTCATAGCGGGACTTGACCGTAAGGCAGCTAGGAAAATCTTTTATAACGTTGACCTGGCTGAACAAACAAATGATCCGAAGCTTTTTAAAATCTGTCAACCATAAACCCATGCAGGATTATTTTTTCTTCTGCTAGGCACTAAGGATTCATAATACCTGCCCCGTCCTTGTATCTATAAAAGTCAAATTATTGTGGCCCGGGGACATCTTAGTTAAAAAACATTTAACAATAGGGAACGTTTAGGGCAATTGCTATATTTGCCAAATCAAACTAAGGAATGCAGTTTAAATATCCGGAACTCTTTTGGGCCTTATTTCTACTACTCATTCCCATCCTTATCCACCTTTTTCAACTCCGGCGTTTTAAAAAAACACCCTTTACCAATGTAAAGCTGCTTCAAAAGGTAATTGCCGAATCACGGCGAAGCAGCACCCTTAAAAAATGGTTGTTGTTATGTACCCGGCTCTTGCTGCTGCTTGTTTTGATAATGGCATTTGCAGAACCCTTTATCGCAAGCAAAACCGCATTCCAACAAGAGGAAACCGTCATTTACCTGGATGATTCCTTTAGCATGCAGGCCAAAAAAGACAATGGAAGCTTGCTGGAAATGGCCGTGCAAGACCTTATCAAAAACCTTCCGGAGGGAGCCGAATTCTCCCTGTTCACCAACGACCGCGTACTACGGGAAGTTACCTTGAAATCAGTACAGAACCAATTGCTGACATTAGCTTATTCTGCCGATCAACTGAGCCTGGAGGGCATCATCCTCAAAGGGCAATCGCTTTTTTCCACAGATCCGACTACCCGCAAAAACCTTATCATGCTTTCGGATTTCCAAGGCAGGATAAACGCCAGACCTTTAGACAGCCTTTCAAGTATTAATTTAAACCTGGTGCAATTGAAGCCTGATAAACAGGACAATGTTGCAATAGACACAGCGTACATCTCCAGGAGTTCAACAGATATCCTGGAAATTACCACTCAATTATCGGGGGATGGGGAACGGGAAAGTATCCCGGTATCACTCTATAACGGGACTGAACTCATTGCCAAGACGGCTGCCAATTTTGAAGGAGACAGCCCTGCGTCAGTGGTCTTTACAGTGCCTATGGACGAGGCTGTTCAGGGTAAAATCGAGATAGCAGACGGGGCTTTGACCTATGATAACCAATTGTATTTTACCATTGAAAATACCGCAAAGATCAATGTTTTGGCCATAGGGGATGCTTCCGGGGATTTCCTGGCACGAATTTTCAGGGATCCCGATATTTCATTTACCAATTTCAGGTCGAGTAATGTGAATTACAGGATACTGGACGAACAAAATCTGATTATCCTGAACGAGCTCCGGGAAATTCCCAATGCCCTGCAAAATACACTTAGATCCTTCCGGGATACTGGCGGGAGCCTTGCCTTGATCCCTGCAGCCTCCCCCGATCTGACCAGCTACAACAATTTTCTTTCAAATTATAACAACACTGCCTTTATGCAGAAGATAGACCTGGAACTCAATATTACAGGTATCGCATTTGACCATCCGTTATTTCAGGATGTGTTCGAAAAAAGAGTTACTAATTTTCAATTTCCAATGGTGCGGGAACATTTCCGGATAAGTTCCCCGGGAACGGACATACTTACCCTGCAGAATGGCGACCCTTTTCTGACCGGTGGAGATGGCATGTACCTATTTACCGCCTCCCTGGACAGCGCCAATTCCAATTTCAGGAATTCCCCGTTGATCGTACCAACATTCTACTCTATGGCAACCCGTAGCCTTAAACTGCCGGAGCTGTACCATACGCTTGGTATTATGGAGGAGATCGATATCCCGGTAGCCATTGCAAAGGATAATATCCTTAAAGTGGCACTGCAGGATTATGAATTTATACCCCGTCAAAAATACCATGCCAACAGAACCACCCTTACTTTCGGCGAACACCCCACACAGGATGGGTCGTATACTGTCTTTGAAGACAAAACCCCGGTTAAGCATATAAGTTTCAATTATCCCCGTGCAGAGAGTAAGCCGGTATTCCTGAATGTGGAGAACCTGGAGTCGGCTTCCAGATATCAATCGATTACAGAGCTGTTCAAAAGAATCGAAAATGACAATCGCATAAATGAGCTTTGGAAATGGTTTATTATTTTAGCGCTGTTTTTTATATTGTGCGAAGTACTGATTCAGAAATTCATAAAGTGAATCATAGGGTAGGCAACAAAGGCCGGGGTTTATCCCAGATTGGGACCCTTTTAAAAATTAACGATACTATGAGCAAATGAACATACTGATAAAGTCGGCCACGATCATTGACCCCGGGAATAAGGCCCTGAACCTGAAAAAACGTGATATCCACATCAAGAACGGTATCATCCAGAAGATTGCTGCAAAAATAGCGCCTACAGAAAAACACGAAACCATAGAACTGCATAACCTTCACTTGTCTGTGGGTTGGTTCGACACCAGTGTCAGCTTTGGGGAACCGGGATATGAGGAGCGGGAAACAATTGAAAACGGACTTAAAACGGCTGCAAAAAGTGGGTTTACGGATATTGTGCTAAATCCCAGTACTTATCCGGTACCCGACAGCAGCGGGGATATCATTTTTCTTATAAATGCAGCCCGGGGACATGCGACCAGGCTATACCCTCTGGGCACTCTGACGGTTAAAAGTGAGGGGGAGCACCTGGCGGAATTATTTGATATGGGAAATGCAGGTGCTGTAGGGTTCTATGATTTCAAGGCACCCGTAAAAAGTTCCAACCTTATGAAGATGGCGTTATTGTATGCCCAAAACTTTAAGGGATTGGTACACTCTTTCCCCATGGATATGCCATTGGCAGGAAAGGGAATGGTAAACGAAGGAGAAAATGCCACAGGCCTGGGGCTCAAAGGGATCCCGGCAGTGGCAGAAACCCTCCAAATTGCAAGGGATCTGTACATCCTGGAATACACAGGTGGAAAACTGCATATTCCCACGATTTCAACGGCAGGCGCGGTACAACTCATTTCCGAGGGGAAGCAGAAGAAAATGGATATTACATGCAGCGTGGCCATCCACAACCTATGGTTCACGGACAAAGTTCTTCATGATTTCGAAAGCAATTACAAGGTTTTACCCCCACTCCGGTCCCAGCAGGATCGCAAAGCATTGATCAAAGGGGTAAAGGACGGTATAATTGACTATGTAACTTCGGACCACATACCTTTGACCATCGAAGACAAACGGGTGGAATTCGACAATGCTGCCTATGGTACCATTGGCCTCGAGAGTGCTTTTGGAATCTTAAACCATTTATTTGATACAGAAACAGCCATTGCCTTATTGACTAAAGGGAGGGAGCGGTATCGTTTGTCCAGGCCGCAATTACAGGAAGGCGAGCCCGCAAACATTACCCTGTTCGATCCGGGGCTTCAGTACAACCTGACTGAAAAAAACCTCTCCAGCACTTCCCGTAACAGCATGTTCCTGGGGGAGGAACTCAAAGGACGGGCATATGGTGTCCTGGCCCACGACCGGCTTGTCCTTTGACTGCCATCACGGTGCTTCCCGGGGCAGGGCGTAATCAGCCCGGGCTATTGGCATTACCAGCAACAGGCTACTTCCCCCGGCGAAAGTTCATTAATTTTTAGTAAAATTATTACCTTGGATTAAATTTTTAAAAATGGATTCCATTAAAGAAGGAAAAACTATTGCCCTTATTGCCTACTTTACCCTGGTTGGCGCCTTGATCGCTATTACCATGAACATGGAACCAAAAAATGATTTCGCCAGATTCCATACCCGACAGGCCTTCGGACTGCATCTTATCTTTTTGGGCTGTGCCCTTTTTTTGAGCGTTTGGTTTAACGCCTATGCCTGGTATGGGTTGTATATCTTTTACCTGATCCTATGGTTTTACGGCTTTATGGGCGCCCTGAATAATAAAAAGCAATCGGTACCTGTGCTGGGTCCCTATTTTCAAAAATGGTTCACCTTCATTCAATAGTATGAAATCAGCTCCCCTGTCATTGGTCCATCTTATCCGGCCTTCTACACTTAAGGATAAAAATCCGCCCGCACTTTTCCTGTTCCATGGTTATGGGAGCAATGAAGAGGACCTTTTTTCATTTGCACCGGACCTTCCGGAGCAACTCTTTATTATTTCCGCCAGGGCACCATTTCCGCTGGATCCCTTTGGCTATGCCTGGTATGACATCAACTTTGATGCCAACTACGGCAAATGGAGCAATGTGGAACAGGCTGTTGTTTCAAGGGACAAGATTGTGGCCTTTATCGGGGAAGCATGTGAAGCCTATAAGCTGGACAAGGGGAACATCAACCTCCTGGGGTTCAGCCAGGGCACGGTACTCTCCTATGCGGTAGCTTTATCGTTCCCCGCTAAAATACGGAACCTGGTTGCCCTCAGCGGTTATATCGATGAACAGATCCTGGTCAGTGGTTATGCAGATAAAGACCATTCCCACTTAAATGTGTACGCCTCCCATGGGCAGGTAGATATGGTTATTCCGCCCGAATGGGCACAAAAAGCACCGGTATTATTAAAGAAATTGGGGATAGCCCATCAATATGAGGAGTTCCCGGTAGGCCATGGCGTGTCGCCGCAAAATTTCCATTCGTTCAGGAATTGGCTTGCAAGCCGCATTTAATTGGTCCTGGTATATAACAAGTGATCCAGCAGGGTGAAATCCACCCCAAGGTCATCCTTCAATTCATATTTTATAAACAATTCCCCCCAGTATTTCCCATCTGAAAAATCGGCTATTATCCATTTTTGGTTCAGGATCTTGATTTTATTGATCTTGAAATCACCTTCCATGCCTTCATAGGGGATCAAGGGATTGTCCCCCTTTTGCTCATTGGTTTCCAATAGTTTGTCCGCGATATAACGGGAAAGGTCGCTTATATTCAAATGTTCATAATAGGCGAGGGCGTCATCATTGTGTTCGAGGGAAAAGTACTGGAGTTCCAGGAATTTTAACCGGGCACTCAATAAAGAATCCTCCAGTTTTTTTTCAGTCCCCTGAAGGTCCGCTATCCGGTTGCCCAGGTTTTTTACCCTGGTTTCGCTGCTGACATACAGGTAAAGGGCTATCAGGGCGGAAAAAATAAAGAGGTACAGGATTATTTTGCCTTTCATAATGCTATTCAGATTTCAACAACGAGGTTATCAAAAGCCAAATGTACGCCTTTGGGAAGTTTATCTTCAACTTCATCATGAAAACCGAGGTTATGGCTGATATGGGTAAAATACGTGCGTTCCGGTTTTACCCGCCTGACAAATTCCAGCGCTTCCTCAAGATTGAAATGCGAGTGGTGTGGCTCTTTACGCAATGCATTGACAGATAATACTTTAACTCCATTTAATTTCTCTATTTCTTTAGGTTGTATCGTCTTTACATCGGTAAGGTATGCAAAGTCGCCTACCCGGAACCCGAAGACTTGCAACCGGTTATGGTAAGCTTCAATTGGAATTGCCATCAGGTTTCCAATGGCAAAAGGCTGATCGTTGGCAATAAGGTTCACCTGCACCCCCGGCGCTCCGGGATAGCGATCTCCCTCCACAAATATGTAATCAAACCTCTTTTTCAGGGATTTTACCACCCGTTTATGGGCGTAAATGGGAATATCCCCCTGCCGGAAAAAATAGGGACGGATGTCATCGATACCCGCTGTATGATCTGCATGCTCATGGGTGAACAGGATCCCATCGAGTTTGACAACATTATTGGAAAGCATCTGTTGCCGGAAATCGGGGCCACAATCGATTACATACCGGTAGTCCCCCCACGAAATCAGAGCTGAAACACGAAGTCTTTTGTCCTTCGGATTGGGGCTTTGGCAGACCGGATGTGTGCTCCCGATTACAGGAATTCCCTGAGACGTTCCAGTACCCAAAAAAGTGATTTTCAACCCCTCGTCTATTTATTTCAAATTTATAACTTATTTATTTATTAGATAACCCAATCTTATTAACTTTGTTGCGTATAAAACCCATAGAATGGCCTCCGTTTTAAATAAGGAATTCGCTTTTGAGAATATCCCTTCCCTCAAAGCGAAAACGCTTAGAATCAATCTCAACCCAGACATCTATGGAACCTTTGCCGAAATAGGAGCGGGTCAGGAAACAGCAAGGCATTTTTTCAGGTCCGGCGGAGCTTCCGGGACCATCGCAAAAGCGATGAGCGCCTATGACAAAGCGTTTAGCGATGCCATTTACGGTATCGAAGAAGACGGGCGTTATGTGACCGAGGCAAGGTTGAAACGCATGCTGTCCCACGAAATGCAGCTGATGCAGGAACGGATCCACAGGGACGAACATCCGGACAGGCTCTTTTTTACCTATGCCAATACGGTCGCTACAATCGATTTTTCAAAACGGTATAAAGGCCATGGCTGGCTGGGGATACGGTTCCAGCTCGATCCTACCCAGAAGGAATTTGATGAGATCATTCTCCATGTACGGTTTAAACAGAATGAGGCAAGGTTGCAACAGGAGACACTGGGTACGGTAGGTGTCAATCTTATTTACGGTGCCTTCTATAAGTACAATAAACCCAGGAAATTCCTGAAATATTTATACGACCATATAGACAGGGACACCCTGGAAATTGATATGGTCAATTTCTCCGGTCCCAATTTCAAGGATTTGGACAACAGGCTTATGAGCCTGCAACTCATCCGAAACGACATGACAGATGCCGTGATGTTTGGCTCCGATGGCAATAACCTCCTTCCGGCTGCCGAACTGTATAAGAAGAATATCCTGGCGATCCGGGGAAGTTTCAGGCCGGTGACCAAAGTGAACATGGATATGTTCAAAAAATCCTATGAGATTTTTATCAGGGAGCCCACGGTGGAAGAAGAAAACACGATCGTCATCTTTGAAATAACGCTTGCCAACCTGAAGGCATCGGGTGAAATTGATGAACAGGATTTTATGGACCGGGCTGAATTGTTATGTTCCCTCGGGCACAATGTAATGATCTCCAAGTTTCAGGAATATTACAAACTGGTGGAATATTTCAGCAATTATACCAAGGAGAAGATCGGATTAACCATGGGGGTCAATAACCTGGTGGATATATTCGATGAAAAATATTACAGGCACCTGAGTGGGGGGATACTGGAGGCCTTTGGAAAACTTTTCTTCAAGGACCTGAAGGTTTATTTATATCCGATGAAGAACACTCAAACCGGCCAGATCATGACCAGCAACAATATCAAGGTCCACCCGCGAATGAAGGAGTTGTACAAATTCTTTAAATACAACGGAAAGGTCATGGATATTATTGATTACGATCCTGATATCATGGATATTTTCTCCCGTGACGTATTGAAAAAACTGACCAATGGCGAAAAAGGCTGGGAAGAAATGCTGCCGGAAGGAATTGCGGATGTTATTAAAAAGAATAATTTATTTACGCAGCACCTCGTAACCCAGGACGAAGACCTTGAATAATCCTTTTCTTCCGAAGCGGTAGCCCTATCACCTGATAAATATAAGCATGCGCCTCTAACGGCATGGCCTTTTCCCCATTGGCTATTCACATTTCTACACCAAATCCGGGCAATTCGGCGAGCAGCGGAGCACACCCGGAGCCTGTTCAAACCATTTCCAGTATCTGTTCCGCATGGTCCGAAGTGTTCACCTTATCGATAATCCTGGTAATAATGCCATTTTCATCCAGCAGGAACGTCATACGATGGATGCCATCATATTCCCTCCCCATGAATTTTTTAGGGCCCCAAACCCCGAACGCATCGATAGCGGAATGCTCTGTATCTGCCAGTAACGGGAAGGGCAGCCCGTATTTCTTTTTAAAATTGGACTGCTTCCTGGGGGTATCCTCACTCACGCCTAACAGTGCAAACCCCTTATCCTGCAAATTCCTGTAATTATCCTTCAGGTTACAGGCCTCCTCAGTACAACCCTCGGTATTCGCCCTGGGGTAAAAGAACACAATTAACTTTTGACCCTTATAATCCGAAAGGCTTATGGGATTCATATCTTGGTCGATTCCCTTGAATTCCGGTACCTTATCTCCTGTTTTAAGTGTTTTCATCGGTTTTTTTTGGGTAAATTTGCCGCAGTCCTCCAACAAAAATAGTAAAATGAACAAGAACGAGAAGGTAGATTTCACTATAAAGACACTTCAGGAACTGTATCCTGAAATTCCGGTACCCTTGCAGCACCAGGACCCCTATACCCTGCTTATTGCCGTACTTCTTTCTGCACAGAGCACGGACGTGAAGGTGAATCAAATCACCCCTTTGTTATTTGCCAGGGCTTCAGACCCGTATGAAATGGTAAAAATGTCCGTGGAGGAGATCCGGGAGATCATTAAACCCGTGGGGCTATCTCCCATGAAATCAAAGGGTATCCTTGGCCTTTCCCAGATACTGATATCGAAATATGGAGGCGAGGTGCCCCGGGATATAAAATTATTGGAAGAACTACCTGCGGTGGGACATAAAACTGCAAGCGTTGTGGTTTCTCAGGCATTTGGAATTCCGGCATTCCCTGTGGACACTCATATTCACCGCTTATTGTACCGCTGGGGTTTTAGCAATGGAAAAAATGTGGTTCAAACCGAGAAGGATGCGAAAAGATTGTTTCCCATGGAACTCTGGAATGACCTTCACCTGCAAATAATATGGTATGGCCGGCAATATTCGCCTGCTAGGGCGTGGGATCTGGATAAGGATATCATAACCAGGACAATAGGCAGAAAAAAGATAATGGATGCCTACTACAAAAACAGAAGACCTCCAAAAGAGTTCAAAAAAAAGGGGCTATTATAGTCTGTACTGCTACAGACATGTGGAAATAATAGATACACCGGATGCTCACCCAGTGTGCTGATGATTCAGATGGCCTGTTTTTACAGGCCTGGAGAAATTAATTCAAATTCGATTCAAACTTGAAACGTTCAAACCTTACAATTGAAAGAGATCTGGAATAATCCAATATCAATCGGATTTTTTCTGGTGCGACCTTTGTCAAAGGGTACGCATTTTTTTCCTCAGAGTAAATTTTTTCCATATTGAACAAGTATCGTTATGTTATGATAACGTGACTAAAATGGAATTATTGCTCCGTATGTTAATTTACCTGTTCAGGCTGTAAGCACAATATTGTGCTTGTCAATGATCTTCCTCAAATTGATCAGTGCATAGCGCATTCTCCCCAGGGCGGTATTGATGCTCACACCCGTGTTTTCGGAGATCTCTTTAAAACTCATATCCTTGTATATCCTCATTACCAGCACTTCGCGTTGATCATCCGGAAGCTCTTCGATCAGCATACCAAGGTCACTGTCTATCTGGTCTTTTATAAGTTGTCTCTCCACATTCAGTTGATCATCCCCGATCACCGAGAAAATATTGAAGTCATCACTGCCTTCAAATTTGGGCATCCGCTTATTTTTCCTGAAATGGTCAATGATAAGGTTGTGCGCGATCCGCATTACCCAGGGAAGAAATTTACCCTCCTCGCTATAGGTACCCTTTTTTAAGGTATTGATCACCTTTATAAAAGTATCCTGAAAGATATCCTCGGTGATGTCCCTGTCAAGCACCTTGGAATAAATAAAGCTACTGATACGCTGGTTATGCCTGTTGATGAGGGCTTCAAGTGCTCTTTCATCTCCACTAATGTAGTCTCTTACTAATGCCGAATCATCGATCTGAATGTTCATAAAGGTAGTATATATGGTTAAGATTAAGGGCTCCCGATCCTGACACTGGCAGGAAGAAAGTATTTTTTAGTTAGTTATTCAATACAATAAATAAGGATCATTTCTTATTGATTTCTCAATTATATCCTAAAAGTATATAAAGAAGGAAGTCTGGTAAAAACTATGTTGTCAAACACGCTAATTATGATGTAAAATCAAGGTTTTGTATTTTTCTGTATACTAATTCGAAAAAAATGCAGTTGCATCGATGTATCACAACAGGGAGGGTTGACCTTTAATGACAGGAGGATACTGTACAAATAAAAAATCCCTTTGATTATTGCTAACCAAGGGGAAAATCTGTAGTATTATGTAGTAATGTACGTTCCGCTAATTGAGATTGTTCTCAAAGGTCATCTTATTCTTAAGCCGGATAATATTGAGGGAGCTCGAGTAACCCAGTAAAAATTGAATGGTTTCATGATTCGCACTGATCAGTTTACTGTTGCCTGCCGGTTGGGTGTATAAGTTTTCCATAGATTCCGTTGTTAGCACTAAATAACGCAGGAAATATGGAAATGACAGGTTCTTCCGACCTATAACCCATTAACTCGTTAAAACAATATTATTCTTTTCAATAATCTTGCGGAGGTTGATCAGGGCATATCTCATACGTCCCAGGGCAGTATTGATGCTTACCCCTGTGTTCTCTGAAATTTCCTTAAAACTCATATCCTGGTAGATACGCATTATAAGGACTTCCTTCTGATCTCCGGGGAGTTCTTCTATTAAAAGGCCCAAATCACAGTCTATCTGATCCTTTATGAGCTGTTTCTCAGCATTGAGCTTGTCATCACTAATGACGGAGAAGATATTAAAATCTGCGCCTCCTTCAAATTTGGGCATCCGGTTGCTCTTCCTGAAATGATCTATGATCAGATTGTGCGCTATCCGCATTACCCATGGCAGGAATTTACCTTCCTCATTGTAGGATCCCTTTTTAAGGGTTTTAATGACTTTGATAAAGGTGTCCTGAAAGATATCTTCCGTAACCTCCCGGTCCATCACTTTGGAATAAATAAAACTGCTAAGCCGCTGATTGTGTTTGTAAATAAGTATTTCAAGGGATTTTTCGTCCCCACACATGTAGTCTCTAACTAATACCGAATCATCGATCTGTAGTTCCATACAATTACTTTTTATTGGTTCAACTTAAGGTTTCCCTTTTTTGCCATCAAAGTCCGGTATCTGTTCAGAATGGCGGAAATGAAGGTGATCAGTTGTTTAGGTTTCTCTTTAAAAAGTAATTTTTACTGTATAGGCGAATCGATTTATTTGTTAACGGAATGCCCAAATATAGAAAAAATATCAGCCCGTAAAAAATCATTGTTGTGATTTGTGATTTTATCGATGTAAAACCACCGCAATTGGTTATTGATTTAAACAAGTTGTAACTTAGCAGCCCTTATGATAAATATGACGGCAATTACAGATGTAAGTCCCAGGGAAAACATTATTATTAAAGGTGCAAAACTGCACAACCTGAAAAACATTGATGTGGTCATCCCCAGGAATAAACTGGTGGTGATTACCGGGCTATCGGGCTCGGGCAAATCGAGCCTCGCCTTTGATACGCTCTATGCGGAGGGGCAGAGACGGTATGTTGAAAGCCTCTCCTCCTATGCCCGGCAATTTTTGGGGAAATTGGATAAACCCAAAGTTGATTATATCAAAGGGATTGCCCCTGCCATTGCCATTGAACAGAAGGTGAATTCAACGAACCCCCGGTCAACCGTGGGGACTTCCACCGAGATCTATGACTATTTAAAATTATTATTTGCGAGGATAGGGAAAACCTATTCCCCGGTATCGGGCCTTGAAGTTAAAAAGCATACCGTTACCGATGTGGTCAATTATGTTAAAGGAAGGAAGGAAGGCGATAAAATGTTGCTGCTTGCACCCATCCGCATACCACAGGAAAAGGAGCCTTTAAAATCCTTGGAATTACTTTCCCAGCAAGGCTATGCGCGCATCAAATACAAGGGCGAAGTGATTCGGATCGGAGAACATCCCCGGGACATCGGGCGGGAATTCTTTTTGGTTCTAGACCGGATTGTGAAGAAGGACGACGAGGATTTTTATAATCGGCTTGCCAATGCCGTGGATACTGCTTTCTTTGAAGGAAAAGGGGAATGTCTCGTAGAGGATGCAGGTAGCGGGGAAGCTACCTTATTCAGCAATAACTTTTCCCTGGACGGGATGGTATTTATGGAGCCCAATGTGCATCTGTTCAGTTTCAACAATCCCTATGGTGCCTGCCCAAAATGTGAAGGGTATGGCGATGTAATCGGAATAGATGAAGACCTCGTGATCCCCAATAGTGCCCTTTCAATCTATGAAAATGCAGTATTCCCCTGGCGGGGTGAAAGTATGGGATGGTACCGGGACCAGCTGGTGAATTCGGCCTATAAATTTGACTTCCCCATCCATAAACCCTGGTTCCAGCTTTCGGACTCTCAAAAACAACTTGTGTGGGACGGGAACAGCCATTTTATAGGGATCCACAAATTTTTCCAGCAGCTTGAAGAGAAAAGCTATAAAATACAGAACCGGGTAATGCTTTCGCGGTATCGCGGCAAGACTAAATGCAGCTTCTGTAAGGGAAAAAGGCTGAGACCTGAAACCAATTATGTAAAAGTTGACGGAAAGGCTATCTCCGAACTGGTGGAACTTCCGGTCACAAACCTGCTCGCTTTTTTCCGGGATATCAACCTTTCCGAGAACGACTATCTGATCGCTAAACGGCTGTTGAAGGAAATTGAAACAAGGCTGGGGTTCCTTAGTCGCGTTGGCCTCAACTACCTCACCCTGAACCGCAAATCCAATACGCTTTCCGGCGGGGAGAGCCAGCGTATCAATCTTGCGACTTCCCTGGGCAGCAGCCTGGTAGGTTCCATGTATATCCTGGACGAGCCCAGCATTGGCCTGCATCCACGGGATACCGAAAACCTGATTTCCGTTTTGAGGTCCCTTACCGAGCTGGGAAATACGGTTATTGTGGTAGAGCATGATGAAGACATCATGAACGCGGCTGACCTGGTCATTGACATTGGCCCGGAAGCTGGTACCCACGGGGGGGAAGTTGTGGCCTATGGTACCCTTGCCGATATCCTGAGTTCCACGTCCCTGACCGCACTTTATTTAAATGGCACCCTGGAGATTCCCGTGCCTGCAGTACGCCGGACCTCCAAAAATTACATTACGATTAAGGGGGCGCGGGAACATAACCTTAAAAATATCGATGTTACCTTTCCATTGAATATGCTTACTGTGGTGACCGGGGTTTCAGGAAGCGGAAAAAGCACCCTGGTCAAAAAAATACTTTACCCCATACTTTTAAAGGAGATTGGGGGTTATGGAGAAAAAGCAGGGCACTATACCTCCTTCGAAGGCAACTATCAGTTTATAAAAACGGTCGAATTTGTGGATCAGAATCCTATTGGTCGCTCATCGCGTTCAAACCCGGTCACCTATATCAAGGCCTATGATGATATCCGGGCCCTTTTCGCCTCCCAGAAATTAAGCAAGATCAGGGGCTACCAGACAAAACATTTTTCGTTCAATGTAGATGGAGGGCGGTGCGAGAAATGCAAAGGGGAGGGAGAGATCACAGTAGAGATGCAATTCATGGCCGATGTGCACCTGGAATGTGATACCTGTGGGGGGAAACGGTTTAAAAAAGAAGTGCTGGAAGTCCGGTTTGAAGGTGCCAATATCGATGACGTCCTCAACATGACGATTGATGATGCTATCGCCTTTTTCAGGCAACATAAACAAACCAGGATTGTGAACAAACTGCAACCCCTAGAAGATGTAGGACTTGGGTATGTAACCCTGGGCCAATCCTCGTCCACCCTGTCCGGCGGGGAAGCACAGCGGATTAAACTGGCCTCCTTCCTGGGAAAAGGGAATAATAAGGAAAAGGCGCTGTTTATTTTTGACGAACCCACCACAGGCCTGCACTTTCACGACATTCGGAAATTGCTCCGGTCATTTGAGGCACTGATAGCCGGGGGCCATTCCATTGTGGTGATTGAGCATAATATGGAATTGGTCAAATGCGCAGACCATATCATCGACCTGGGGCCTGAAGGAGGGGATCTGGGCGGTAAGTTGATGGCATCGGGCACCCCGGAGGAAGTGGCAGGCAACGAGGAAAGCCTTACAGCCCGTTTCCTTCGGGAGAAGTTAGCCTGATCCTGCCGGTGGCTGGCAAATGGGTTGGATAGAAGGTGAAGGTCCACGAAGATCGTTCCGAACGATAAAACGTACGAAAATCCTGGGATTAATACCCGATGGCGGTTCCATTGGCACTGGAAGAATCTGCTGCCCCTATATAGACTTTCAATTCCGGATCATATGTAATTCCCATCAAAACCCCCAGACTTTCTTCACTTTGCAGCCTATGTCCCATTTTTTCAAGAATTGTGGCGGTATCCGGAGATAAGAGGTCTTTCTCATATAACAATATATCCGGCAACCACTGGTGATGGATCTTCATGGCCTCAATAGCCCTGTCTATCCGCATGTTGTAAGCCAGTACGTTCAAAACCGTTTGAAATACTGTATTGATGATTGTACGCCCCCCAGGGCTGCCAATAATAAGGAAGGGTTTCCCGTCTTTGGACACAATGGTAGGGGTCATACTGGAGAGCATCCGCTTTTCCGGCGCGATCAGATTAGGGGCGGATCCGATCTGGCCATCGGAAGTGGTTACACCGGGTACCGGGTTAAAATCCCCCATTTCATTATTGAAAATAAAACCCAATTTGGGAGAGCCAAGGCCGGAGCCATAGGACCGTTCAAGGGTATAGGTCAGGGATACCGCATTACCCTCGGTGTCAGCTATTGACAAATGGGTAGTGTGGCTTCCGTCATTCGGAAGCCCATATTGGGTAGAATCACTTTGGGAGGCATTGTTCCTGTCAATAGTATCGAACCGGGATTTGGCAAATGACTTGGAGGTCAGCCGGCCCAGCGGCATATCAGCATTGAAATCGGGGTCACCCAGGAATTGCGCCCGGTCGGCATAGGCCCTGCGCATGGTTTCGGCAACCAGGTGAACGTAGGGTGCAGAATTAAAGGGAATGGTCTGCAGGTCTGCCAGCTCCATCATATTCAGCATCTCTATCAGGGCAACCCCCCCGGAACTTGGTGGCGGCATGGAATAGATAGTATAATCGCGGAAGGTCCCTGTTATGGGCTCCCTCTCAACCGCCTTGTACCTTTTCAGGTCCTCAGTCGTGATCAGGCCGTCATTGGCAGCCATGTAGCGTGCAATCTCATTGGCTACTTCCCCTTTATAAAACCCATCGTGCCCCCTATCCCGTATGAGGGCAAGGGTATTCGCAAGGGCAGGCTGTTTCCAGATTTCCCCTTGATTTACTATGGTTCCATCAGGATGGCTGAAGTAATGTTGTAAAATATCATACGAGGGTCCCCATTGCGGGATCATAAGCGCAACGGTATGCAAACTCCAGGGTAGCGGAAACCCGTTCGCTGCCAAATCCACGGCGGGTTGTACCAATTGTCCCCAGGGCAATTTTCCATATTTACGATGTGCCAGGTATAACCCTGCAACGGTTCCGGGCACGCCTACAGATTTAAGGCCTTCAGTGTTGGAGCCTTCCATGAATTCCCCGGCTTTGTCCAGGTACATATCAGGAGAAGCCTTTATAGGAGCTTTCTCCCGGAAATCTATAGTGGTAACCCTGCTGTCAGCACCCATAAAGACCAGGAAACCGCCACCTCCAATGTTCCCGGCTTCCGGATGGGTAACTGCCAGGGCAAAGGCCGTTGCCACACTTGCATCGATCGCGTTCCCTCCCTTTTCCAAAATTGCCACCCCCACCTCTGAAGACAGGACATTATCTGAGACTACCATCCCATGTTGGGCATAGGTCTGGGCAAGGCCATGGTTTGAAAACCATAGAATCAAGGATATTCCGAGAAGTATCGGCAGCTGCTTACTAAGTTGACGCATTAATAGGATTATTTTGGTTTGCAAACATGGACTTTCCCCCGTCATCCCGGGCCATTCTAATACCCGACTGCCATAATGCAGCCCCTAAGGCCTTCTTCAGTGTTGCAGATTGATGGTTTGATGGGCTTTGGCACTTTCCATCGCTGCCTCCAGTATTTCCATGACGATCATATTGTTTTCCAGGGATGACAGGTCATTGGCATCAACTGTTACGCTGCCTTTTACAACCGCGCTCAACAGGGCAAACGGATCATTGAATGGAGCGGTCAGCGGCATGGTTTCGGGGACGGATTCGGTAAATCCGTCATACCCCTCTGAGATTCGCATGCGCAGGTCGTTTTTGTTATCCGCATACAGTACCCCTTCGGTTCCATATACCTCCATATCCTTTCTTCCAATTGGCCAGTTCCAGGATGGCTGAAGGACCGCCATCGCCGTGTCGTAGGTTAAGATAATGGTAGCATCATCATCTACCTTCGGGTTGTTATCCGGCTGTAATTGCTGTGTAACTGCGGTAACGCTGAGGGGCCTTTGACCATCCAATAGCCATGTCATCAGGTTGGCGCCATAACAACCGAAGTCCATCAGGGCCCCAGCCCCGTTTTGTTCGGGATCGGTAAGCCAATCCAGGAATTCGGTATTGATCCCGATCCGGACGGGGCCTTTATGGCCATCATTGATCACCACTTTCCGCAATTCCCCTATTTTGCCTTCCTTTAACAGCTCGCGGGCCCCATGGTTGGAGGGATACCAGGTTGTTTCGTAGTTGGTAAGCAGGTGGACGTTGTGTTTCCTGGCGAGGGATTCCATTTTTTTTGCATGATCCAGGCTTATAGCCAGGGGTTTTTCAACCATCACATGGATGCCTTTCGGAGCACAGGTTTCAACAACCCCCAAATGTTCATAGATGGTGCCGAAAGCCGTAACTGCTTCAGGTTTGGTGGCATTGATCATTTCTTCCAGGGAAGGGAATACCAATTCCATAGAAAACCCGTACTGTGTTGCATACCGCTGCGCAAGTTCCCTGTTTGGTTCAGCGATCCCTACTATTTCTATATCATCAGATGCCTCCCTGCCCAGGATACCATGAACGTGTGTATGGGTAAGCCCTGCTATTCCCACCTTTAAAGGCTGGGATTGGCCAAAAACAAAAACGGTGAACAGGGGAAAGAACAGGAGTGATAAGAGTAGCTTGCAGCCCATCATAAAAATTTGGTCGGATGGGTGATAGACATCCGTGGTTTATAACTTTAAATGTACATAAATAATGGCAACCTGAAAGTAAGTTTGTGTACAGGGCTATAATTTTTCAAAAACCGTATTTGGCATCGATGCCCTTTAATTGCCTTGAAATTTGAGGGGTACAAATACTGCAGAAACCAGTTTGCTGTCCTGTATTTCATATAGTGTAAACCCGGATCTTGCCGGGAACCCATGGTAATCAAACCGGTCCGGCCCTGTGATAGCCCCGGTCTGGGCGAATAGGGTTTCGCCCCCGGCGATATAGCCTTCCATGGCAACATGGTAGTGCCCGGAAAGTGCAAGGGGATAGTGCCGCTCCCCTATCCTTTTTTGGATTTCATCAAAATTATACACCAGATGCCTGTGTTTCAATTTCCCGTTTTGCAAAAGTAATTGGGGCCCATAAAAAATATCGCTTTCGAATTCCGAAAACGAAAAACCCGGTGAAACAAAGGGGATATGGTTAAAAGTGATGACCGGGATTGCAGTTGGCAGGAATTTCAGGTCGTTCTCCATCCATCGGAGCTGAAGGGAATCCACCCCCCCATGGTAATACTGGTTTTGGTATTCTACCCCATCTATGGCCATAAAGTGCATACCCCCATAATTGAACGAATAATAATCAGGCCCCAGGAAATACCGATACATTTTCTTACCATACAGGGGATGGTCTTCCCGCACCAGGGATTTATCCCGTTCTATCCCAAAAAGTTCATGGTTACCCGGGCAGCTGTATACCGGCATCCGGAACTTCCGGACAGCTTCCAGGAAAAGCCGGTAGTACTTACCGGCCGTTTGTTCGTCCACGCGCAAAGCATCCCGTACCAAATCCCCGGATATTAACACAAACGCAACCCCGATGGAATCCGCCATTTTTCGGAAACGCTCCATGCGGGGCAGGTTTAGAGAGTCAATATGTGTATCGGAGGCATGGATGAACTTAAAATGGCTTTGATCCGCGCCATTCACTAGGGGGAAGTCGATCTTCGCAGCTTTTGGATAATAGTATTTCCCACTATACCCTGTTGGCTGGGATACGACTATATACGGCAGGTCTGAATCACTTTCCAGCTGATAATTGCCTTGTGTATCCGAAACAACTGTGGTATCCTGGTCCGAAATGACCACCCCGGGTATGCCTGGTTCTCCCGGGTCCCTCAGCAGGTTGCCGTTGGTGTCATTAAAAACGGCGCCACTTACATGCTGTTGTTGGGCAAGGGATTGCAAACAAGTAAGCAGCAGGAAAATGGCTAGTTGTTTTTGCATAGCTACTGGTGTATCCAATTCTGTGACCTAGACGGCCACAGGTCAGTAATGAGGGTGCTGTATCTAATATTCACAGGAAGCATTGTCCGCTTTAACGTAGTACGACTTATAATTTTTCGCCTTTTTATCCATGCACCCGCAGAGGTCCAGGATCTCAATGGATTTGAAGTCGATGGGGTGGGTCTCCGCCTGGATTGCGATATACCCCTCCTTCAGCGCCTCCCCTTCCCTGTATGCGCTTTGCTCGTAACCGCTTATACCGCCGCCACCAATTGTGGTATTGCGGTATTCCATCACCACTTTTCCTCTAAGGATGTGCTGTATCAGTGAGTCGCCCAGCACAATTGCTTCCACATCAACCCATTGGTCTCCCGGGTAGGTATCCGAGTTGGAGTTGATGCAATGCGGGGTGAATAGGGTATCTCCCAGGACCACGTTAGTGCCAGGGGTACACAGGTTGGCATTGGTCCGCTCATCGATACCGTTTCCTCCCAGGAGCTGTAGTTCCAGGGAAATGGGAAAATCCTGATCCAGGCCCAGGGTGGCCGGATCCTGGCTGTGCAGCATCAGTCCATTGTTCCTGAAAGCCCATGCCGGGCCGGCGGTCATTTGATCCCCAACAAACCGATAGGTGGCCCGTAATTTATAATAGGAGAACTTTTTCCGGAAATAAAGATGGCCGAAATTGCCTTTAAAGGTATCCTGCACGGCATAGCGCACACTCAGGAGGCTGTCCCGGAGCAGGAAAGTATTGTGGTAGTTCTCGCCCAGTTTATTACCCGTGAATTTAGGAACCCATTCATCCATGGAGGAACCGTCAAACATAGGGACCCAGACCTCTTTGGCCGGGTTTTCGGAGCCTGACCCGCAGGCCTGGGCTATTAGTATCGCGGCAACCACAAAAGGGAAAAATACCTTTTGACAATACTTAAAAAACAATGCCTTCATGGGTGGAGCATTAGGTAAAAGTTGATTTAAGGTATGAATTTAAATTCGACTTTCCCACAATTGGATCGTTTACAAATGTAGGTTTTACCTGCTGCCATTTGGCAATCCTGGTAGCAGGGCACTAATATCCGGATATAGTTCGAAAATATTTGTATCACTTTTTCATATGCATATACGATTCTCCTAAACTTATATTCAATAAGCAGGCAGAGACAGGCCCGGAGCGGATGGGATCGGTATTTTTGGATAATATCAATGGGTAAAGGGAACAACATTACAAATTTTAAGAATATATATAATTGATATACAATGCATTAAAAAATATCAATTCTTTTTGGCACGCTGTTTGGTATATACACTACGAATGTAAATAGTTGCATTCGGTAACTTAAAACCTTATATCATGAAAAACTATGTACTTCTTTTAACAGCCCTGGTTTTAGGTACTGCTGGTTCCCTCGCGGCAACCCCTGAGGATAAGGTTGTACCCCCCATCGGGGATGGTTATGGCAACTCATTCATCTTTGTTGAAAACGGCATTACCTTTTCGGTATATCCGGACGGGGAATTCGACTTCTATATAGATGAGCGGGCCAATTATGGCGCGAGCATCAATACCAGGCATGCGAGTATTACTTTTAATTCCGGGTTTGATTACGATCCCTATGTGCAGTATGACGACTATGGGGCGGTGATCCAGGTTGAAAACGTGCCGATATATTACGATTATTACGGCAGGGTAGACCAGATTGGCGATGTGAACATCCGATACAGGAATGGCAGGTTGTACCGATTGGGAAGCATGCATGTTTTCTATAACAACAACGGATATTATGATTATCATACCGGCTATATCAATGCCTATAACAGGTATTATGAATACAGACCATTCCATGGGTATTTTGCCCGGCCAGCCCTGGGATTCTGCCTGGTATTCAACAGGCCCTACAGGCAATATTATTCCCCGGTCAGATATACCTACTACCGTCCTTACAGGTCTAATCACCGGAGGGCCTATGCACGGACAGGAGAACATTATACCTATAATAAGGCCAATAAGAGGGATCAGGTATATCGCAATGACAAAAGGGTTGTAGCCCGGGATAACGGTTCCAGGAGGAGTGAGGCAAACCGAAGCAACAGCAGTTCAGCTACCCGCAGCCAAGCGGCAGACCGTACCAGCAGGACGGTAAGCAGATCAGGTGACGGCGCAGGGAGCAGCAACTCGGTAAACCGAAGATCCAACAGCAAATCAGGCACTACTGTCCGAAGCAATGACGAGAGAAGCGATACCCGCAGGAGCTCAACAACTGCGCGGAGCAGTGCACAGAAAACCGAAACACGGTCCTCAGATACCGGTTCCGGGAGGTCCGCCGCCCGGAGTGAAGGAACAGCTGCCCCGAAGACCAGGACAACTGCGGGACGAACCGCAGACACCAAAGACGTTAGGGGACAATCCACCGGAAGATCTGTAAACAATTCAGGGAAATCGCGACAAACTTCAGCCTCCGCAAATAGCGGGAGAAGTTCCGGAAGTGGAAGTACAATTCAGCGGAGCACTGCAAAACAGGGCGTAAACTATGGCCAAACCCGAAATTCGGGGAGCACTGAGGTCAGGTCCCGAAGCAATAATAAAGCTGCAGCCGGGAGGACCTCCTCCTCTGGCAGGAGCAGCAGTTCTGCAAGGAGCCGTAGCACGGGAGTGCAGTAAAGAAGTTTTTAGGTTGGTTAGTTGTTTAACCCTGCAGTGGATTCGTCCCTGCAGGGTTTTTTTATACCGGGTTGGGAAGTCAGGCAACCATCCACTGAACGGGGAGTGCTATGGGATAAACCGATCCCTGAACCCTGAAAGGATCTGAAAAATGTCCTTTGATATTTTAAACCTGTAGAGGGCAGCTATATATAAGAGGGAGAATACAGTACTCTTGATAACAATATTGACAAGCGGATGAAAATGCGTGGGGAGGAAGTAGACCGGAATACCCAGGATCAGCAATAGTAACAAAATTTTGACAGTCTCCATGGTGAAGGGTTGTATCCTGAACTTAAGCTGAACATATAGCAACTTGATGGTATTATAGATGAAAATTGCCAGAAAAGTGGCAATGGCTGCACCATTTAAACCAAATGCGGGAATGAGCCAGAGGTTCATTAGTACGGTAATGACGGCCAGTAGAACCCCCATGATCAAAACATCCCGGTAATGGTCCGAATTGTAAAGGATGGAATTGTTGTTTCCCAAAAGGGCATCGTAAATTTTGGTGGCACCGATCAGGAATACAATAGTCATCCCATTGCGGTAGGCATCCGGCAACAATGCGTACAGGTCGCTTATATTGAGGAGGATGAGTGCGAAAATCATCCCGGATACCACGAATAACGTAAGTGAGGTTTTCTGATACAGGGATTTAAGGTGTTTATTATCCCCCCGGTTCATGATCTCTGCGGTAAGCGGATAGGCGATCTGGTGCATTGCCCTTGAAGGAACCGCGATGACCATGGCGATGTAGATGGCCACACTGTAGTAGGCCACATTTTCGATCTGTATAAACTGGTTGATCATAAACCGGTCAATCTCCAGGATGATAACTGCGGCTGAACCGCCGAGGATAATGATGGCACTGTAACTTATTATTTTTCCGGTGTTGTCAGGGAATTTAAAACTCCACCTGGGAGGCATAAGGGAAAAGGCATAGAAGCTCATAAACACCGTTCGGATAAGATACAGGAGTACCAGGGAAACCAGGAATGCTTCCACATCAATGGCTTTGAAATAAAGCAAAAAGAGAATCAGGGTCTGCCCTGCCCTAACAAATACCTCCTTCATGAAATTCCCGAAGACGGACCGCATACGCACCTTGGACCAGGCATAAAATACTTCAAAATAGGCTATGGCAACACCGATAAGGAAAATGTACCAGACATAATCCCTTACAATATTATTTTCCCTGGACAGGAACCCACCTATAGCGTCATTGGCAATATAACTAACAACAGCGATTGGCAGGATAAATGAAAGGGGCAATACGAGCATCAGGGTAAGGAATCCACCTTCAGAGGCCGATCCCTGAAAATTACTGTAATACTTTACCAGGCTATTGGGGATCCCAAAGGCGAGCAGTGGCATCAGGATGGCAGATGCCGACAAAATAACCCCAACAAGCCCAAAGTATTCATCGGTTAGGAACCGGGTATACAGGAAAAGGGTATTCAGGGCCCCTATCCCAAAACCCAGGTAGGTAACTACTGTATTGTTCAGCGATTGTTTAAAGATCATTCCCATAACAATAGTGAGGCCAGTTTCCTGGTCAGGGATCTTCTGCTGTATTGTTCCAGGTTTTGGGAACTTACAGTTAATTCTCCTTTTTTATATAGTTGAAAATAGTTTAAAATCACTTCTTTGAGCGCCGCATGGGCATTGTAATCAAACGCTACTCCTGCATTGCATCGCGCTACTATGGCACCAGCCTCCCAACCGGTGGGGCCCAAGGCAATAACAGGCCTCCTGGCAGCAAGGTATTCAAATAATTTTCCCGGAATAATACCCCGTGTCACCTCTGAATCGATTTCGACCAACAGCAAAACCTGGGACCGGTGTTGGAATTCGATGGCCTTGTCATGGTCTACATACCCCAATACCCTCGTATGGCCCGTAAGGCCATACTTTTCCACACTGGAGAGGACATCTTTACTGACCACACCGATGAATTGCAAGCGGAAAGCCTCCCGGAATTTTTTATTCCCACCAAGAAGGTCCCCTAATACCTGCCATAGTATGTCCGGGTTCCGGCCACTGAGAAGGGAGCCGATATGAGAAAGTGTAAATCTGTCGTCCAATCCGTGGGGGCCTTGGTATACCCCGTCATAACCATTCGTGATCACTGCTATGGGCTTATCGGTGATAGCTTTGAACTCCTTCCGTGTAGTATCACTGGTGACTATAATATGATCAGCAGTGGTCAATACCTGTTTTTCAAGTCCTTTATGCCGACTTTCCGATGCCTTGCCGAGCCTTAATTTACTGTGATACCCGATAGAGGTCCAGGGGTCCCGGAAATCCGCGACCCATTTAATCTGTAAGCTTTCCTTTAAGTGCAGCCCGATGAGGTGTACACTGTGAGGCGGGCCTGTTGTGATTATTGTATCTATTTTTTCCTTTCCCAGGTAGTCAGACAGGAACTTAACGGAGGGCCTTACCCAGGAGATCC
>JBGTLT010000218.1:0-4195 GCA_041743975.1 Zeaxanthinibacter sp. | reverse complement strand
CCTGTGAATACCCGAAGGTTGTAGAGGAAGACAAGGTCACAAAAAATGAAAATTGGGATTTGTTGATTACGGAATCCGCTGCTATAAAATTAATTTTAAGGGGGGGTTCGCATACAATTCCGTGTCCAGGATATTCCCCATCAACTTAACTTTTGTATTTAACCCAAGCTCCCGAACCACTTCAATAACATTCGATCGGGAATTAATTATCTCAATCTCATCTTCCACCTTATTCTTGGAACCAAATAAATCCAGTTCGGAAAAGAGGTCCAGGCCGGATGCCGAATTCTGATCTTCAATGATTTGAATTTTTGCCCTGGCCTCATACTCTGGAATAGTATACCTTAAATATACAAATGCCAGAATGATAAATGCAATTACGGATACAATAAACCATTTCCAATGTTTGGTATAATTACTGATAACATCCTTAATGTCATTACTTTCGGCCGTAAAACCTTGGGGATTTGAACTCATACTACGATTAGGGTTAAGCGAACTAATTTCTTGTTATAAGGATCACGGCGGCGGTGATCAAAGTAGAGGCAATGGATATAGCTATGGTAGCCCTGTTATCCAGACTGGACGCGGTAATTGCGGACTGGTTCGGCTCCACATAGACCACATCATTCTGTGTAAGGTAATAGACAGGGGAATTCATAGCCTCTTTTTTGGTAAGATCAAGGCGGGTATAGACTTTGGTGCCGTCGAAATCCCGGATGACCATCACATTTTCCCGCTCCCCTTTAATGGTAAGGTCGCCTGCGAGCCCGAGGGCCTCCAGGATGGAAATCCGTTCCCCATTCACGGGATAGGTGCCGGGTCTGCGGACTTCACCCAATACTGTGACTGAAAAATTTTGTAATCTGATATTAATGATAGGGTCCTTCAGGTATTCCGAGAGCCGGTCGCGCAGCAACACCCGGGTTTCCTCCGGTGAAAGTCCGGCTATCTTTAACTTCCCCACCACAGGGAAATCTATTTCCCCCTGCTCATCGATAAGGTAATCTACCTGTTCAGCTTTTATTCCCCCTTCGCTTGACCCCCTGAACAGATTAAATGGAGTGCTTGCTTCCGGGTCCAGGGTTGAAATATGGATGCTGATCAGATCATCGACCTTAAATTTAGGGGTAAAACTGTTCCTGTCTACCAGGGTTTCAAAACCACTGGCATTCTGAAAATAAACAACCTCTTTTTTGGATGCACAGGAGGAAAGCAAGAGAACAAAAGTTACAATAGTTATTGCGAAGGAATATATTATCCTCAAAGATTTTTTCATATTCAATGTGTTAAGGTATACGGCCTGCTCAGGACTGGAATATTCTTTTTATGGCCTCATTGCCGGGTATTGATTCTTTTGAGCCGTCTAATTTACAGAATTCTGAGTTATTGGAAACAAATTCAGGAACAATCTCTTTCATGAGCCTTACGGTATCCCCATTAAAGAACATATTGGAGACACAGAGTTCGTCCACCCTGGAGCGCACTTCGGCATAATTGAGCTCCCGAACCTTCCCGATCATAATCTTCTGATGGTAGGTTGGGAGCATATTCTCCCCGTTGGCCAGTAATTCCTCATATAATTTTTCCCCCGGACGCAGGCCGGTAATCTTAATATCGATATCCTCCGGGTATCTCAATCCGGATAATTTGATCATGTTTTTGGCCAGGTCAAATATTTTTACAGATTTCCCCATATCAAAAATAAAGATCTCCCCTCCCTTCCCCATGGCAGCAGCTTCCAGTACCAACTGGGATGCTTCCGGAATGGTCATGAAATAGCGGGTGATATCCTTATGGGTTACCGTTAAGGGGCCCCCGTTTTCGATCTGTTTTTTGAATAAGGGGATCACAGAGCCGTTAGAGCCCAGGACATTGCCAAATCGGGTTGTGATGAACTTGGTCCGGTTCTCCTGGTGCATGCAACTGATATACATCTCGGCAATCCGTTTGGTGGCACCCATCACATTGGTGGGGTTTACTGCCTTGTCTGTGGATACAAATACGAATTTGTCCACATTATATGTCAGTGCGAGGTCTACCAGCATTTTTGTTCCCGCAATATTTACCTTAATGGCTTCATAGGCATTATACTCCATCAAAGGGACGTGCTTATAGGCAGCTGCATGGAATATCATGGTAGGCTTATATTCCTGGAAAAATGTATTCATCCTGTTCTTATCCCTGATATCCCCTACAATTGGGATGAAATTGTGGAACCCATTTTGCTTTAGTTCCTGTTGCAGGTCGTACAGGGGAGATTCCGCCTGATCGATTATGATCAGTGACTTATATTCATAATTGGCTATCTGGCGAACGATTTCACTCCCGATGGAACCCGCGCCTCCGGTAACAATGATAACCTGGCCCTTTAGTTCCTCGGCAACCTTGGACTTTTTAATATTTATCGGAACGCGGTTGAGCAGGTCCTCGATCTGTACCTGTTTGATCTGCGATAATTTCAATTCCCCGTTAATCCAATCCTCCACAGGCGGGACGATCTTTACCTGAACAGAATAGTCGACCAGGCTTTCCACAATCTCCCGAAGGCTGCTGTTATCTATATTGTTGATGGAAACGATGATTTCCACCACATTGCGCTTCGCAATAAAGTGTTCGGATATCTCGTTTTTGGAATAGACTTTTACCCCGTTGATATTCTTTCCAACCTTTTTATTATCATCATCAATGTACCCGACCACCCTGGAATTGCTGGCTGTATGGCTGGTGAGGGCGTTGTATGTCAGTATTCCTGATTCCCCTGCGCCATAGATCAATACATTTTTGGTGATGGAGAACTTCTTTACCAGGTTATAATATAAGGTCTTGAATACGTACCGTGAGGCGGTAAGGACAATAAAACCAATTAAACTATGGATGATTATAATGGAAAGCGGGATGGTAAAATCTTCCATAAATTTGGTTTGCCGGTTGACGATGACCAGGAATATGGTAATGATACTGGACAGGCATATAGCATTGAAGATATTATAAACATCGCGCACCCCGGTATGCCGTACCACGCCTTTATAGGAACCGGTCACCACAAAGGCAAACAATGCTATCAATGCTACCAACGGGAGTTGCACAAAAAAGCGGTCCGTGTCAAAATTCAACGTCAGGTTGAACCGGATCAAATAGGAAAGCACAAAGGATATACTGATCAAAAGGACATCAATACCCAATACCAACCATTTGGAAGCATATCGGTGTGCATTGTTTACGAGGTAGTTCTTAATCATGGGACAATGATTTTAAGGTTTGGTGTATTACCCGGTCGAGATCCTGACGACCCAGGTTAGACCCGCTTGGAAGACACAAGCCTCTTTGGAACAAATCTTCAGAGGTACCGTCTGTAAAACTGGGGTATTTTCTAAATACGGGCTGCAGGTGCATGGGTTTCCATAGCGGCCTGCATTCTATATCCTCTTCCAGTTGCTTCAATCGTATGCGTTCTCTTATTTCCAGGGAAGGTGTCAATATACAGCTAAGCCACCGGTTTGAAAATGCACCGGCAGGCTCTTTGGGAAACATTATACCTGATATGTTGGAGAGCTGCCTTCGGTAATAGTCGAAATTGGCCCTTCTTGCAGCGATGCGGTCGTCCAAAACCTCCATTTGCCCCCTCCCTATTCCGGCCAGCACATTGCTCATCCTGTAATTATACCCAACAACGGAGTGTTGGTAATGTGGGGCCTCATCCCTGGCCTGGGTGGCCAAAAAAACCGCTCGCTGTTTGGTTTTTTCATCTTTGGTAAGCAGGGCACCACCGCCGGATGTAGTAATAATTTTATTGCCATTAAAGGATAAAATCCCAATATCGCCAAAACTGCCACAGGCAACACCGTTGTAGGTGCTTCCCAGTGCTTCCGCACTGTCTTCCACAACAGGAATATCATATTTTTCCGATAGTTTCCTGATTTCGGAAACATTATAGGGCATGCCGTACAGATGGACCGCTATAATTGCTTTCGGCTTAATTCCATTGGAGATGCGATCCAGTATTGCTTCTTCCAATAAGACAGGGGACATATTCCAGGTAGTGCTTTCGCTATCCACGAAAACAGGGGTGGCACCCAGGTATAGGATGGGATTGGCAGAAGCTGAAAAAGTAAAAGTCTGGCAAATGACCTCATCACCCTTTGAAACCCCCAGAAGTTCCAGGGCAAGATGGATGGCGGCAGTACCCGAACTC
>JBGTLT010000217.1:0-3123 GCA_041743975.1 Zeaxanthinibacter sp. | reverse complement strand
TGGGTATGAAAGAAGGCCTCGAGACAGAATACAGCCCGGCATATATTGTGGATGTTACCCGTACTGCAATTGCCGGTTACGGGGAAGAACCGGTAATCCTGCCCTTTGGGACCTATTCCGTTTTTTATCAGGCCGATGCCTTTAGTTCCCTTCATTTAAACTGTAAGCTCCTGTTATCGACATCCGGTTCAACCGGGTCTCCGAAATTTGTAAAATTATCAGAGGAAAACCTGATCCATAACGCTTTGTCCATAACCGGGTACCTGCCAATTCAAAAAAGCGATGTAACGCCTTTAAACCTGCCTGTCTATTATTCCTATGGACTCTCCGTTTTGCATTCCAATGCCATGAAAGGCGGAACCATAGTTTGTGGTGTTAGTGATATTGTACAGCGTGAATTTTGGGCCGAATGTGATTCCTTTGGGTTTAGCTCAATTGCAGGGGTCCCGTTTTTATATGAAATGCTGGACCGGATTGGATTCAGGAAAAAAAAGTATCCTTCCCTGAAATATATGACCCAGGCCGGGGGAAACCTGAATACAAAAACCAAGGAACGGTTTGCAGGGTATTGCGAGGATAACAATATTGCATTCTTTGTCATGTACGGCCAAACAGAGGCTACCGCACGGATCTCCTACGTCCCCCCTGACCGGCTTTCAGAAAAATTAGGCTCCATTGGCATTCCAATTCCCCGGGGTACCCTTACCATAGATCCTGTCAACAATGAATTGTTATATTCCGGCCCGAATGTGTTCGGGGGATATGCCAGTAACAAAGGGGAACTGCTGCACTGGGAAACCATAGACCCTTTACGTACGGGTGACCTGGCACGGAAAGATGATGAGGGATTTTTTTACATAACCGGGAGGATGAAACGCTTTGTAAAGCTGTATGGAAACCGTTTAAACCTGGACGAACTGGAACGCTATTTAAAAAATACCTCGGGCACTAATTCGGTTGCAACAAACGGAATCGAAGATACAATCCTCCTGATTTCCTACAGTGGGGATGAACTCGATGAAAGTGCTATTAAAAAGGATATTTTTGACCATTTCAAAATTCATCCCTCAAGTGTCAGATTTCACCATTTAGAGGAAATCCCCCTGACAAGCAATGGGAAAGTAAATTATAAAATGCTGCTGGAAACTTATGGAATTTAAAGAATACCTGGAGCTTGATCAATTTTCCCTCGGAAAAAAGGAACGCGATGCTGTTTTTCTGCCATTACTGGATGAAATACACCGCCACCATTTGGAATATTCTGAGGAATACAAAGCAATCGCCAAAAACTATTTTAATGTAACCGGTAGCATCGCCCATACAGCAGAAGTACCCTTCCTTCCCGTTAGCATATTTAAAGACCGGTTGCTCCAAAGTGTCCCGCAGGCGGATGTTTTTAAGGTGCTGACCTCAAGTGGGACTACTTCCTCAGTCCCCAGCCGGATTGTACTTGATAAGGATACGGCCGCCCTGCAATCCCTTACCCTTACCAAGATCATGAACCACATCCTTGGTAAACAGCGCTTACCCATGTTGATCGTCGATTCTAAATCGGTCCTGAAAAACAAACAGAGCTTCTCTGCCAGGGGTGCCGGGATCCTGGGCTTATCCATCTTTGGGAAGTCCCATACCTACTGCCTGGATGAGGATTTTGAATTGGTCAGGGAAGCCTTGAAGGAATTTGCCGACAACTATAACGGGGAACGAATCCTTATTTTTGGATTTACCTTTATGGTCTGGCAATTTTTGGCCGAAGCAGAACTGGATTTTGAACTGGACCTCAGCAATGCGGTACTTATCCATAGCGGGGGGTGGAAAAAATTGATTTCCATGGCTGTTGATAATGACGCTTTTAAGGCAAGGCTGGGCAAAAAATACGGGATCAAAAAGGAGAATATTTATAACTTCTACGGTATGGTAGAACAAGTTGGATCCGTTTTTATTGAAAATTCGGATGGTTATCTGCATTGCCCCAATTTTTCAGATGTCCTGATCCGTAATCCCCGGGATTTTTCCGTGCAGCCCCATGGGACGGAAGGCCTTATCCAGGTTGTGAGCCTTTTGCCCAAAAGCTACCCCGGCCATTCCATCCTTACGGAGGATATAGGGGTGGTCATGGGGGAAGATGATGCCTCAAATGGATGGAAGGGAAAATATTTTAAGATTCTCGGAAGAGCAAAAAGAGCCGAAATCAGAGGCTGCAGTGATACTTTTAAAGTGTAAGAATGAATATAAACGGACTTGTTCCCCATAAAAAAATAACAGCACTTACGGAAATACCTGTTTTTGCGAGTCGGTCCTATACGTTACTTCCCGGCGATCAACGGATACTCGATTACCTGAACAGGCTTTCCAAAAAGATCCTTACAGACCCTTACTTAAAGCAGGACCCATCCTATGTAGCACTGGGATTTTGGTTGCGGAAGGCGAGCATCAACCGGATATTAAAAGAGAACAACTTTGAAGGGATCAAAGAAATGCATAACCCCGGACCTGTTGGTATTGTGTTCCACCTATGCCCTTCTAATGTGGATACCATGTTTTTTTACAGCCTTACCCTGGCGCTGCTGGGTGGTAATAAAAATCTGATCCGTGTCTCATCCCGACTGGAAGAAGCTGCCGTATTCCGATTATTTGAGGTGATCAATGAACTTATGCAGGAAGACACTTTTCAATTATTCCAGGAATATATCAGCATTGTTTCGTACGAACGTAATGATGAAATCAATGAAACCTTTTCGAAGGCGGTAGATGGCAGGATTATCTGGGGCGGGGACAAGACCATAGAACAATTTAAGGGGTACCAGACAAAATACCGGATCAAAGACCTTTATTTCACGGACCGGACTTCCTATTCCCTTATCAATGTGGGTGATGAACTTATGGAAGGAGGGGCATTCAGGGACCTTGTGTCAAAATTATACACGGATATTTACACCTTCGATCAGATGGGTTGTTCTTCCCCCCATTGCATATTTTTGATAGGAACTCCCGAAAATGCAGCAATATTTGCCAATGAATTATATAGGGCTATTTCCGCCCTGGCCGAAGAAGTTTATGAAAGGGACATCAGTTCCATGGCCTCTTTTAAGCTGAACAAGTCTGTAGACGACATTCTGGAAG
>JBGTLT010000216.1:0-1970 GCA_041743975.1 Zeaxanthinibacter sp. | reverse complement strand
TGTTGGAATATTTATCAAATTAGGTTTTTCATTTTGACCATACAATAGGCAGCAGTTGTTGACGCATCCTTGATTTTTCCATCTAAAAGCATTTTCTCAAACTCCGTAACGGTAAATTCCGAAGTAATAAGACCCTCTTCTCCCATTTCAAGCCTCATATCCTTTTTTTTAAGCCCGGTCGCAAAATAAATATGATAGCCTTGACTGGAGTATCCATAACCCACGTATTGAAATCCTATGTGTACCATCTTGCTTGCTACAATGCCGGTTTCTTCCCGAAGTTCCCCGATAGCTAGGAGTTCAGGGTCTATATCAGGTTCTTGCTCCCATGAACCCTGTGGAAACTCCCAATACCTATCTTTTACAGGATATCTATACTGTTGTACTAGATGGACTTTTCCGTCATTAAATGGGACTATCACTACGAAATGGGGCTTATCAACAACTCCATATAGCCCAGTAGAGCCACTTTGCCGTTTGATTTGATCCTCCCTGACGGTCGTCCATTTATTTTGATAGACGATCTTAGTACTTACTTGCCATATCTCTCCCATTCCAAAATTTTTACTCAATAGCTACAGAATTATGTTAAAATGTTAATATGGAATTCATGACTTGTTCATCCTTTATTTGAACTTTGAGCTATCTCAGTTCTTAGTTACATGTAATTTATTTCGGCTAGGTCGATTTTAAATGTTGTCAGGTTTGGTGAAAAAATCTACCACTTTTTTCTCATGAAGCAATTCCTTAATATGAACGTCCATTTCATCGGATGACAATATTGGCGATTCCAGTTGTAATGAGCGGAAAGTTCCATCTTTTTTCGGTGCAATTAAAATTATTCGACCAATTCTAAGGTCGAACAGTCGCATATTGACAATAGCATAATTATTTCTATCGGCTGTCAACAAGGCTATAAAGTCAATTTCGTCGGACTTGGTCTTGATAAAGCCCTGTCCAACATAATGTGGATGATTTCTAGAGGTAATGTTAACGCTGGTATGGGTAAATCTTTTTGTATCTATGGAGTCGGTCATTCCTACAATCGTAAAAAAGACTTCGTTGGGCTTGTCCGGAATGAATTCCTGATTTACGCTGCTTTTTTTGACATAAAGTGAGTGATAAATAATTTTTTTGTCCGCTAATTTTATTCCGTTCCAGTTTCCTCCATTTCCTAGTCCGGCAAAAGTGCTGTCGGCAAGATCGTAGTCCGGAACAGGGAACACTCCATTTATCATTGGTCTTCCAGTAGTGCTGATATCCTGTGTGTCCGCAGTCCA
The DNA here is from genome assembly GCA_041743975.1 of Zeaxanthinibacter sp. Taxonomy (GTDB): domain Bacteria; phylum Bacteroidota; class Bacteroidia; order Flavobacteriales; family Flavobacteriaceae; genus JTS-RE37. Next base: position 690 of record JBGTLT010000216.1, on the reverse strand, counting down.
ATTTATCTCGCTCAATTTTGTTGAGTCGTTTCTATTGTCATTGTGGATTCTTTCTTTTTCGAGGTTCCATTCAAATCCACTATTTTTTTCTTGTCCATTGCAAGTGAAGACAATCAATGAGGTCAGAATAAATAATATGTTTAATGGTCTTTTCATTTGTTTCTTAGACTACACATAATGGTTGGCTCGTATGTTTGTTCATCGTTTATTTAGACCTTTGTTCGTTAGACTACTTAAATTTTCCTGACAAATGAAACAATGCCAATTCCGCTGGATCCATTGCCATTATTTTCTCAATGGTGTAGGGGCGTATTTGGTAAGCCATCTCCAATACCTTATCGTTTACTTCCTTTAATTGGGGCAGCTTCCTTTCCAAATTTTCCAAGGTGACGGATTGAGCAGATGTTAGCTTCTCCTTACGCCAGAGCTTGAACTGCCTTCCATAATTATCGATGAACTCATTTTTTTCCTCATGCAACCAGATAATCCTTTCGATAATTTCATCGTTCAATATTGATGGCCTGTCCTTCACAGGGAGCAATATTTCATATTGATCACTTGCCGAGGACACATCGCCGTTTAGAGCGGTTTCAAATACATCCAAGTATTCGATTGGCCGATCAATAGGTTTCCTTTTCATGGTTTATTTAAACTTTATAAATTTTATACAAATTTCTTCATTGAAGTTAT
>JBGTLT010000215.1:0-7646 GCA_041743975.1 Zeaxanthinibacter sp. | reverse complement strand
AGGGTAGGGACTATGTTAGTTACAGCCAGCCGGAATCCGGGGGATTTATACTCAATTAAATGATGGAGGGACGGGCCACTTGACTGAAAGAAGGATAACGGTAAATTTTCAATGAATCCTGGGCAGGGATTACAACGCGTTTTAGAGATTGTTTAACGATGAATGTTTCTGGCCCGTACGGGATACCTTGGAAAACTGTCATTTTAAAAAATTTCTGTGTTACGGGACTTTGAGATGCCGGAAATTTGTACCAATCAAATCTTATATTATATGAAGACAATGCTACTCATAAGGGAAATCTACCTTGAAGGATTTAAAAATTTAGGAAACCTGATCATACAAAAATACATCAAATTCTTTGCGTGGTTCTGTTTTGTAATGTTCACTATGGTCCTCTATGCATTCATTTTCAGGATTTCTACAGGATTTGCATTTGATTAGGCAGCGTATATGCTGATCCTTTTCCCATAACCGAAAAGGTATTGCATGGAAGACCCCCGAAATTGCATCAACCGTCACAAGATAAGACTCCCTGCTTAAAACCTGTACTCCATTTTTAAGAGGAAGTACCGGGGTAATAATTTATAGGAACTACTGTAACTACCCGTATCGCTGATTCTGAAACTGGAAAAGGTTTGGGTATTCCAGAGATTATTGATATCCAAATTGATTAATACCTTATTTGGCCAAAGCGTGTACCGTAGATTTAAATCTGAAAAGTAATAGGATTTATCCTGCGGGAGACTGCCAAATGTGTATAATTCATTCCGGAACTGAAACTGAAAGGTATCTGTGAATTTAAAATTCAGGTCCAGGAAGGAAGTATTGTCTGTATTGGAATTTTCCACAGAGGTTCCGATGCTGTATATGGTCCATTCAGTTCCGGAGTGAAAATTAAACGTTCCTTCAAAGGAGGAACGCATTTCCATTCCGTAGGTATAGAGCCGTGTTTCTACCATTCTAAGTCCACTTTCATTAACCCTGTCTTCATAGGACCTATAGGAATACCCTCCTTTTAATTTTAAGTTTGATGAAAAAGGGTTTATAAATACGTCTGAAGTATAATCAATGGTGTAGTAATCACTATTTTTCAACAGCAGGGGAGTACTCAAATTATAATTTTGCTGAATAGTAAGGGCATTGGCAAGATAATCATATTTCCTATTGTAGATAAATGTGGCATTCATTAGAAAGGCATCCTTCCAATTACCCAGCATATAGCTGGCCAGGAAAGCACTCCCTTTTAATAAGCGGAATTCCCCAAGCCCTCTGGTAAAATCCCTGAAACTGGTTAAGATATAGCCCGGATAAACATTCTCAGCGCCTACAGGATCTGTGCTATAACTATAACTTGTGAGCACTCGGTTCTTTTTATCGATTTCCCACCCAATACCCAGACTCGGAATACATGTTAATGGTTTCTGTTCAACAGGAGTCAGACCGGTTGTAACCCTGGAAAATAATTGACGTAACGCTATGCCTCCTTTTATTGAAAAAGAATTGACAGTAAACTTGTAATACAATTTTGCATAAAGATCCCCCAATCGGAACCTTAACAGGGGATTCGTAAACGATTGGTCTATATCGATCTTATTCTGCGTTGTATCTGTGATTCGCAATTGACTTTTTAATTGGTTTTCTGTTGCTGAATATCCCATGTCAATGCTGGTATTGCCATGGGTGCCGTTTTTATGAAATTTCCCCTCCAACCCCATAAACTCTATACTGTTCCGACTTGATTGCTCCGCGAAATCCGGTTTGTTATCCGAAGGGAACAAATCACTGAAGATTACCTGGTCTGTTTGATATTCCTGAGGTTTGCTGTCCCGGATATACCGGCCTGTAAACTCGATGGCTGATTTTTCTGTCAGTTTTTGGGTATAGGTAAGCCGCTGGTCTGTAAAAGTGGTTTTATTCAATAACGATTCCCTGAGCATTGCCGAATTAAAATCGAGTTGTGATTTGTCCCTGAATTGCCCGGTCGAATAACGGCCTGTATACTCTAGTTGGGCGTTTGTTCCGAGTTTTAACCGGGCATCCCATTTTACAGAAACAGCCGTGCTTATTTTGCGGAGCCTGTAACTTTCCGTGTTTATAAAACTATCCGGTGGTACCGTAAACTGTTCCATGCTGCGCCGGACAAAATCATTTTCATCGGAGGTATAGAACAATAGGCCCTTTATTTTTAAATTTTTCAAGGGATTGTAGATGCCGTTCAGGGAAGCTAGTTCTGCATTGTTGAAATTTACCCTGCTCTCCTTCAGAACAGGGACCTGGTTTGCAAGGCTGATATACTGGTCCGCATTTTCACCGTCCCCGGTGTAGGAATCAGAAGACCACAGATCAGGGTACAGGAGTTGATAAATGTCCCCTGTAACATCGGTTCCTGTATTATTGAGGTTCCCAAGAAAATAATATTTGGTCTTATCCATAAAGGAGATAAGGTTTAATTTGGCCTCATAAAATTGACCGTTGCCATATCCCAGGCCACTGTTTCCAAATAGCTGTGTCCTTGCCTCGTCCTTCAGGGTAAGGTTCAGGGCAACCTTCTCGCTGTCTTCCAAACCCTTCAGCAGCGCATTGTCCGAATAATGTTCGAGGATCTCTACCTTGTCCAATACTGAGGCACTCAGGTTTTTGGTCAATAGCTTATATCCCTTTTCAAAAAGGTCATCCCCTTCCACCAGTACCTTTTCAACGTTTTTACCTTGTACCTGTATATTTCCATCGGCTGACACCTCAATGCCGGGCAGCTTCCTTAACACATCCTCCAGCACGACTTCCGAGCCATCAATAAATGTTTCAGGATTGATAATAATAGTGTCTTTTTTAACAAGGATGGGAATGTCTGCATTTATTACGACTTCACTCAGGGAAAAGGGATGGGATTGCAGGATAATATGACGTTTGAGCTTCCCGGATCCCTGTTGGCCTGATAGATCCAGGGGAATTTGTTCTGTTTTGTAAGACAAGCTGCTGACATTCAGGATAAAAGTACCTGTTTTATCAAAGTCAAGTAGAAAGGACCCATCCAAATTCGAATAAGTATAGGCAAGGATCGTGGCTTCATCTGGAGCCTGTATATAGATGTTGGCATTGACAACGGGTTTTCCCAGTGAATCTTTTACAACCCCTTCAATCTTGGTTTGGCCATATCCATCGGGTCCTGCAGATACTATAAAAAGCACGCTGACAACCAGGCGGCATACCCGTCTTGATAATGTTGGTTTGATTGCGATCATTAATAACTATTATACCAGCCGGAGATCAGTCGAAATATTCCAGGAATTGCGGTTTGGAAATGGTTATCTCCACATCCCGGGGCATTTTTGACATAATCTGTCGGACAAGGTCTTTGGCCACTGATCGCTGTTTTTCTTCGTATTCTTCCAGGGATAATTCTTGTATGTCACCAAAGCCGGGCTTACTAAATTCTTTGATTTGTTTAATGGACTTAAAAGAGAACCGTACTTCCCCGGTATCATCAAATACCATGATGATCAATCCCGGAAGGCCCTGCAGTTTCCATGGGCCGGAGCTTATAGGGATTTCCCTGGCGAACCAGGCTGTATAATTCCTTCCGCGAAAGGATGTTTCAGCCTTTTGACACAATAAGGGGCCAATTTTTTTTACCTCCTCAGTAATTTTCCATTCAATTTTTGGCACCACCTCCTTGACCACAATAATTCCAGCATTCAGCGTCAATTGCCGGGAATATAGGGTATCACGGACCTTGTCTGTGTAATTGAAATTTCCGACTGAGTCCTTCTCACCCCAATCCACGCTAAACTCAGTTTCGGTATCTTCAATGGTTTCACTCTGTGGTCTGCCCCATATAAAAAGGCTTTCTTTTGAAGACAGGAAGAGAATTGACGGGAATACCCTGTAGTCGCCTAAATTCAGGCTAAAATCATAGGATATTTCTAGATTTTCCTGTGGAACTGCATTGGAAGTGGCGAACAGTAACAGCCAGATTAGACGCTTAAACATATACTTAATTTTAAAAGTGGCAGGATTGGTGATCCTGCCACTTAATAATTTCAACAAACTATTTAATGGCATCCATCAGCTGTTGCCTGAGATGCCGGATAACGCCGCCGACCTTGGAGCAGGAAATACCTCTTGCAGAGGCACTTGCCTGAATGAAATTGGAATCAAGCCCTATCCTGACCGTTACGGTTATGTCAATCGTACATACTGATGTAAAAATACCTGTGTTGATCATGGCTTCTGCAAAGTCGAAATTGTCAAAACCCTGCAGGTCCGCAGCTGATTTAAAATTGAATTCAACTTGTTGCAGGGAATCTTCTATTTCAAAAGCGATGACCAATTGAAACCGGCCTGTGTCCGGGGAGACTGCCATTGTTGGTGACAGATTCCCGGGTAATGCATAGGAACTGGATATGAGTCCTATTGAAAATAATAGTAGGATTAAGAGAAAATTTTTCATAATGTTAGTTTTAAAGTAGTTTAATAATTATTTGACAGCCGCTCTGAGTTTGGCTATGCATGCCCTCATCCTGACGGCCAGGGATGCATCACAAGGCCCTGAAACCGTTGCGGTAGCTACGACTTTTCCTCCATCGACCAACAAGATCCCGGTGGCACTTACTGTACATATTTTAAACAAATATGATTCAATGGATTGCTGTTGATCCCAATCACGGTGTACCCATTCAAAGGCATTAAGTTTTGGGATAAATTCCGGGGGATCATCCCGGACCGTGGATGCAGATGCTATCATCACAACCAGGAACAGTACTGAAAAAAGTATGGTTTTCATCGTATTGCGATTTAGTGGTACCTACTCTTTTTAAGGCTTTTCGGTTTCCGCCTCTCACATTCCCACATTGTGCGCACCTTTGTTAAATGTCCTGAAGCGAATGTATTCGTGCATACTGCACCCGCATTGCGGAGGTCATAATTTTTTAAAAAAACCGTAAGAAGGGCTGGTGCCATTATATTCGGGAGTCCTTCTCTTCTTGTATTTTTTAGTATATTGGTTTGCTAACCAACAATAGGCACTGATCTTTTCTTCGGCGTGTATTGCTTTAAAATTACCGCTATGTCTGTATTCCGATGGTCCCCGGCCAGCATCTCGAACCCCGGGATGTCCGCTTTCATTTTCCTGGTCCTGCTCACAGGATGTGTGGCAAAAAATATCAATTCGATGCAGCTTAAAGGGGAGCGGGTGGAGGTAATACCCCTATCCGAAGGAAATAAAATTGTCCCTTTTGGAATTATTGCGGCGTCCATCGCCCCCAAGGTTATCGATTTTACGGCCTCGAAACTGGAGGAGTTCTACCGGGAAGAAGGTGAAAAATACAGGGGGACATTCTCGGGAAAATATGTGGGGGATGATTTTTATAAACCCGGTGGGAGCCTGGAACTGTCCTACCCCAAAATTGAAATCAGGCGTTACATTACGGTTACAGTTAAGGGAGTGGATCAGGAAACCCTTGCTTCCAGTATAATGCTTGGTTTTGATACCAACAATGACGGCACGCTGCTCACCCTTCGCCCGGTACAAATCCTGGTGGAGAGAACCAAGGCGAAACTTAGGGCCGGGGATGAAGACGTGGACATCTCCTTAAATTTCAAATTGAACGGGTTCTGGAAGAATAAGGCGCAGGATATCAAAAGTAAAGAATCGGCTGACATTAACCTGCTTTTAAAGAACATACGATTAGGGGAAACCTATGTAATGGAGATGGGTGAAAATAAGCAGTCCTATATGCTATCGGAAAGTGGGGAGAAGACAAATTACAACGTCATGAGCGACTGGTTTGCACCGGTCCCCTTTTCGCTGGATGAAAAGGGGGACCGCGCGGATTCTGCCCGTGGTAATTTTGTGGTATCCCTTACGGTTACGGAACTGGACGACTATGGGCAGCAGGTGGCAAGATTTGGAGAAAACATCAATGATTCCAGCGGGATTTGGGCTGAACTCGCGAAGAGGTTAATCAATTAGCATTGTAAAGTCTATGCCGGAAGCCATTGGCCCTGATCAAAAAAGTATGGACCTATTCCTTAAAACACAAAGGGAACAATAATGATGTTTCGCATTATCCGTTCCCTTTGCTGTCATGTTACCTTTGCCGGCATTATCCGCCAAAGCCCCGGGTATATTCTCAGCCTGAACAGCACCCCGAACATGACATTTTAAAAATACCTTGCAAAAATGAGATAAAAAAATTATTAACATATTTTAACGCTTCCTGATAGAATAAAAACATACTCTAATCAGAACTTTCTTCTTTTCCTTACTTAGCAATAATAGAACCGCCTTCAACTGAAGGCGGTGTGCGATCTATACATGCAGGGAGGAATTACCAATTTTCTATTTCCCTTTGGATCTCCCTACGTGATCTTCCCCGTTTCCGGCCAATTCTTTCGAGCATTTCCTCGAAACGGCCATCGCCATAGTTCACATCCTCATCAGTTAAATCCGTAAACCGTTCCCTGTATTCTTCCTTGATATCGTACCATTTATCTTCCAGGTTCATTTCCAAATCCGCATCGTTGAAATCATCTTTCCTATTGAAATTAGGATCATGATCCGCATTGTCTCTGTAATTTTTTTTTCTGTCATCCATGATAAAATAAATTAATGGGTTTCTATTTCTAAAGTACAGACCACCCTTAAAATATATGTTCCCTTTTGAGCTATTAATTGACGTGATTGCTCAAACTAACCCATTGAATGCCCTGGCAGGCGGTAATCATGTCGGAAACGGATCAATAAAATTTGTGAAAACGGCATAGGCTACAATATGTTTTTTTATCTTTAATGGAGAATATTCCCGGAAAGTAAGTTTCTGATATTCAGAATTCTATAACTCCTGGGTTACTATAAAACCATTATAAATTTAAAACAAGGACATATGAAAAAAGTAAGAGCTATTTCAATTTTTGCAGTATTTTTTATCGCATTTGCGGCCTTCTCACAAAGTGATCATGACAAGAAGGTAATAAAGGATGCGAAAAAAGCTAAGGAAAAGTTATCAAAAATGGGCAGTGGTCTGGAAACCTTCTTTCAAAATTCTGCCGGATACGTGATCTTTCCCAATGTGGGAAAAGGGGGCTTTATAGTCGGTGGTGCTTCGGGCAATGGGGTCGTATATGAAAACGGTGTCGTTGTCGGTATGGCCGACCTTAAAAAATTGAACATTGGCCTTCAGGCCGGCGGACAGGCAATAACCGAAGTGATCTTTTTTGAGACACAGGAAGACCTGGATGAATTTAAGGATGGCGATTTTGAATTCGCAGCGGAAGCTTCTGCAGTTGCCATTAAATCGGGTGTTTCTGTCAATGCGAAATACAAAGATGGCATTGCTGTATTTGCAATGCCAAAAGCAGGCCTCATGGCAGATGCCTCCGTGGGCGGACAGAAATTTAGCTTTACACCCATCCAGTAGGGATCACGTTTGAATACATCACTATAAAAGTCGGCCTGGGCCGACTTTTTTATTTGACATCCTCTGCCGTTTCTGCGGCAGATCCTGATAGGACAACTTATTTACTCATTGCAGTCAATACAGTTGGGCATATTTAAAGAAATTTATCGCCAGAATACTAAAATTATGGATGTGTACATACGCGAAAAAAACCACAGATATATCAAATTCAGGTTTGAAGATTTCTTT
>JBGTLT010000214.1:0-23031 GCA_041743975.1 Zeaxanthinibacter sp. | reverse complement strand
GGGCAAGGCTACGGATGACAAGCCTCTATTACTTTGCGGCCCTTAGAAAATACCTGGTGGCAGGAACCGGTAATAAGGTGGAAGACTTTGGTATTGGCTTCTATACCAAATACGGGGATGGAGGGGTGGACCTGAGCCCTGTAGCCGACCTGTTGAAGACCGAAGTATACATAATAGCAACCTTTCTGGGGATTGCGGATGAAATCATACAAGCTCCGCCTACAGATGGCCTTTGGGGAGATGACCGTACGGACGAGGACCAGATTGGCGCAACCTACCCCGAACTGGAATGGGCCATGAAAATGCAGGAAAGCGGTAAAACTGAAAAGGATTTTTCGGGCAGGCAAAGGGAAGTTTTCCTTATCTTTAAAAAATTCAATACGGCCAACAAGCATAAGATGATACCTATACCTATTTGCGAAATCCCCATTACCCTAAAAGAACCTCTTAACTAGGAATCAGGTATTTAAGACGAATAAAGTCACAAAAATGCACCTTAATTAAGAAAAAAAGTACATTTTTGTTTAAGAAATTAGATATTTTAACCTTACATTGCATGTCAGTATTTCCAGACGTGCCTAAGGTTAATTCTAGAAAAATAACCAAAATGATCAAAGTTTTAATTGCGGACAACCATCCAATTGTAAGAATGGGGATCAAGCAGGTTTTAGAGACAGCCTCAGGATTTGAAGTTATTGGCGACGTCCCTACCACTTCTGAACTCTTTCGAAAATTAGAAAAAACCAACCCAGATGTTGTAATGCTTGAAATGGATATTCCCGAAATCAATGGGATAGCAACACTGAGAAAAATCAAACAGGAATATCCAAATGTCAAAGTTCTGATTTATAGCGGCCAATCGGAAGACGTGTATGCACTAAGCACCATAAGGGCAGGTGCGTTCGGGTACCTTTCCAAGACGGCAGACATAGATTATATCCTTTCGGCCGTTCAAAAAGTAAGTGAAGGAAGCATGTTCATCACAAATGAACTTGCGCAACGCCTCGCATTTGATGAAGGAACCCAAAAGCCAAGGAGGTTCTTCCGGAAACTCTCAACACGGGAGGTGGAAGTATTGAAATTGCTGGCCAGTGGTAAGCGGAACAAGGATGTTGCCCTGGGCCTCAATTTAAATGAGAAGACAGTAAGTACCTACAAGGCGCGTTTGATGAAAAAATTAAATGTTGACAACCTGGTAGACCTTTTGCAACAGGCAAAAGCATTGGAATTATATTAAATTTCCATTTACCCTACAGACTAAAAACCCTGGTATATGTGCCGGGTTTGTTTTGTCCCCCCACTAAGGAATTGGCAGCAGGCAAAGCCTAAGGTATTGCAACCCGGCATCAAAAAGTTTGTTCCCGGGCCGGGACAGGACCCACTAGGAAAGCACCCGGTTCAGTTTATTGTTTAGGAGTTTGTTGAGTTGAAGGTAATTCATGATCTCTTCCAGAATTTCCCGATGATCCCCCACGGATTCCTCGGTATCCTTTTGAAGTGAGGCAATTCTTTTTTGGATCAGGAAGCAGCGGAGCGTTAGGATGGTCTCACTAACCAATTGCGCTACAGAAGCTTCCTTTACTTTTGGATAAATGTCCTTCCGTTCCCAGTTATGGAGGGCGTATTTTTCCTCTTCCATCAAGATGGAGGAGATTTCATTGGTCAGCTCCTGATCCAGGTCAGTCAGAAAGGTTTTAATCGAAAAATTTTCAATTTCATGTAAGCTTTCAATGAGCTTGTAGTAAATCTTCCGAAAGTGTACGTGTGTTAATTCTATCTCATCCTCCTGCAGGTCCAGGTAGATTTTCTCGTAGACCTTTGCAGCAATTTTCTCCGGTTCCAGGACCAGGTCACCGCGTTCATTCTCCTTCAGGATAAGGTCCTCAAACTCCTGCACTTCATTCCCATATAACAGCAGCATTTCAATGATCCGCCTTTCGAGTTCGTATTGCACATCCACTTTTTCCTGGACTTCATTTTTCAGTACTTCAAATGACTTTTTATCCCTTGCCGGTTGCCTGGCGGCATCGGCAAGTTCCTTTTTCCCCATCTGGGCCAGGGTATTGAACAGTACCTCTTCCGGCATATCCATAATCCGTGCACATTCCTGAATGTAGACCACCCTTTGTATTCTGTCCGGGATTTTGGAAATGCTATAGACAATATCGCGTATGGTATCCGCTTTTTTTATGGGATCATTGCCCGATTCCCTTGCTAACAGGGAGGTTTTAAATTGTATAAAATCCTGGCTATGCTCCTTCAGGTATAAAACAACCTCTTCGTAGCTATGAACCCTGGCAAAACTATCCGGATCCTCCCCTTCCGGAAAAGTGCAGACCTTCACATTCATCCCCTGTTCCAGGATCAGGTCTATACCCCTCAGGGAAGCCCTCAAGCCGGCGGCATCCCCGTCAAACAGGACAGTGATATTTTTTGTGAGGCGGTTGATAAGCCTGATCTGATCAGGCGTCAGCGCAGTTCCGCTGGACGCGACCACATTGTGTATACCCCTTTGGTATAACTGGATAACATCTGTATAGCCCTCCACCAGATAACAGGTATCCTCTTTTGCAATGGACTGTTTGGCCAAAAAGATCCCATATAACACCTTGCTCTTATGGTAGATCTCACTTTCCGGGGAATTCAAATATTTCGCCCCCTTGTTTTCACTTCCCAGGATCCTCCCCCCAAACCCAAGTACCCTGCCGCTCATGGAATGGATTGGAAAAAGTACCCTGCCCTTAAACCGGTCGAACTTCCGGGTTTCCCCAGTCTCCGGCGTTCCTTCCTTTACGATGGTAAGTCCGGTTTTCTGAAGGAACTCCAGTTGGTATCCTTTGCCGAGTGCAGCTTTTGTAAATTCATCCCACTTGTCTAAACAGTAACCCAAACCGAATTGCCTGATGGTATCTTCCGTAAAGCCCCTTTCCTTGAAGTAACTTAGGCCGATGGCTTTTCCGGGTTCGGTTTCCCAAAGGGTTTCCTCAAAATACTGACGGGCATATTCAGAGACCAGGTACATGCTCTCCTGTTCGTTAAGCTGTTCCTTTTCCTCATCGGTCCGCTCAGTTTCCTCAAGTTCAATATTGTATTTTCTGGCCAGGTACTTTATGGCTTCCGGGTAGGTAAAATGTTCATGTTCCATAAGGAAGGCAACCACGTTTCCACCCTTGCCACTGCTAAAGTCCTTCCATATTTGTTTGACGGGGGAAACCATAAAACTGGGGGTCCGTTCGTCAGTAAACGGGCTAAGGCCTTTAAAGTTGGATCCTGATTTTTTCAGCTGTACAAAATCCCCGATCACCTCTTCCAATCTGGCAGTTTCATATACCTGGTCTATGGTCATTTTTGATATCATGGTCGCAGTGGCGCTAACTGGTTAAAAATAAATAAAAGTTAATGATCAGGGGCTATTGCACCCTTCGTATATTTAATATTGATAGTTTGCTTAATTTAGGAATGTTGATCCATAAAAGAAAGGCCCATGATATTATTTTTTGGAATCAGGCCCGGTAAAACAGAATCGAGGATACTAACTGGCGCACACTGTCCTTACTGTCAGCAATCCAATACGCTTAAGGCATTTTCAACACCCGGCTATTTCCACCTTTTCTGGATGCCGGTCTTCAGGATCTCAACGGATCGGTTTGCGGAATGTTCCCATTGCAAAAGGGCTTTTTACAAGGATGAATTTACTGCTGAAATGGAAAGCGCCATGGGTAATAAATAATTTCCTGAAACCTCACCCGAACCCGTTTAAGCGGGTTCGACCTCTCCAGAGGAGATGTGCCCCGCGGATTTGCCCCGGGGTATTCTTTTGATTAAAAACTTTCACTCCTCAAAAAACCACCGGCTCAGCCTGGTTTACAGGTCAAATCTGAGGCCCAGGGAAATATTACGCTGTTCCACTGCCGCATCCCTGAAGATAGGATTCAGGTCGTATTTCACATACAGCAATACCCCGTCAAAGCCTGCATAGGCACTAAGGCCATAAATCAGGTCACTGGTATTATAGCTGCGCTTCAGTTTATCCTTTACACTGTCACCGTCCCGGTCATATTTTAGTTTTTGACGGGTACCCAGGTTGAACCCGGCATATCCCCCGATCCCTATTCTAAAGTGGTTTTCCAGGGAATAGCGGATCCGGTCATCCGATTTGGTCAAACTGGATGGACCGAATTCAAAATGCAATGGGAACACCAGATTATCCATACGCAATTTTGATTTATCCAGATCCAGTTCAAAATCCTGCAGGCTTGTCTGGCCCCCCTCGGTTACAAAATACTGGTTGTCCCTGGGCTTCAATCCGTTGAACTGGAATGAAAATCCATAGTTGATCCGCATAAAATTGGAACGATCAAATACCCTGGTCCGCCAGGCCCACCCAATCTCAAAGAACCGGCTACCCACTATTTTATACGGGGAATCATCTAAGGATTGTCCCTCAATAAGCGCATTGTTCAATCCTAAGGCCATCACAAAATCCGAATAGGTCCTTCGGTCATATTTCGGGATCTTGTTTTTCCTTTCAAATATAGTCCAGGGTTTATCATTAACCCTGATACTGACTCCAACCCCGTTTTCAAATACTTTAATACCGATGCTGTCTTCCAGGATCTGCCCTTTATTTCGCTCGAGCAATTCTATTTTATTATCCAGGATCGCCAGACGATTTTCAATGTTCAGAGCCCTCTTCCGGGCGGCTTCCTCCTTGAGGGCTGCTGCCTTTTCTGCCGTCAGTTCCCCCCTGGAAACCCTTTCATTGATCAATTCCACTTCCTGTTTCAATGCTTCCTTTTCCTGTTCGGGGACCTTGTCCCGGACCTTCTTTAAAATAGTTACCTTGAGTTCGTAATCCTCCTGTGCCTGTAGGGTAGGGACAAGTAGCAGAAAAAGGCATAGCATGGTGTACTGACATATTGTTTTCATAGGATTTGTGTTAATGGCCCCGCCACCCCCTCTGGAATGAACAAAGCCGGATTTTGATTGATGAATAAAGTGCTGCTGGTTTATTTGAGGGATGCGGAAAGCATTTTAAATGCCTACTTTTAATTGTTACGGTCTGCCACGGCGGTCCTTACCTTTTGGAATCCATCCTGGAGTTTATTAAAAAGTTTCTCCCTGAAACTTTCATTGAGTTCATCTTCCACTTCCATCAAAAGTGCCGTGGCATTTACGGCTGTATCCCCCCCTGGACGGTTGGAAAGCAATTCCTCCTGTGCCTGCCGTAACAGGGAATCCACCTCAATGGCAGAATGTGCCTGCCTTCCCAGCTCCATCTTATGTATGTCTGCCACCAGTACCTCCATTTTGGTCTCAATCATACGTTTATCTGTTTTAACTGTTACCCCGGAGGAGGTATCCGGCACTGGGGTTGCAAAAGATTTGTTTGGCTGCACCAATTGCTTCGAAGGATGATTTGATTTGGGACCTGCGGATATCAACCGCTCCCCGGTTTCCGTGACGGTTGCATCCTGCTTTTTATCCTCCATCGGATCTTCCTTATCCCTGATTGCTTCGGTTGTTTCTACCGGATCCCCCATCATTTCAATTTCCCGGGAAAGTGGCTCCTTTGCGCGGAAATAAAGGACCGAGAGTATCAAAATACCGATGAACCCGGCAGCGATCCCATACCGGAAATAGGAAAACCGCTTAGGTTTGGTGCTGGTATCAAGGCTTGCGGATACCTTGTCCCAGGCTTGGGGGGATGGCTTAATTTCCCGTGCTTTCAATTTTTCGCGTATCTCTTTTTCAAATTTATTCAGTGTCATCAGAATTGATTTATTGGGGCCGTGCCTGAGGACGGACCGTTTTTTCCATATTCGTTATTTGTTCCTGTAAAACCTTTCGCGCTTTATACAATTGCGATTTTGAAGTGCTTTCAGTAATACCGAGGAGTTCCGATATCTGTGTGTGCCTGTACCCTTCTACCGCATATAGCATGAACACCATTTTATAGCCTTCCGGCAGGCCATCTATGATTTTTTGGATATGTTCCACATCCAGGTCGGCCGATGTTTGAGCGCCGGATTCCATTGATTCGGGAAATTGATCCTCATCAAAAACCACGAATTGCCGCTTCCTCAGATAGGTAATGGAATCCCGGACCATGATCCTCCTGATCCAACCCTCGAAGCTACCTTCATGCCTGAAATTATTCATATGTTGGAAGACTTTGACAAAGGAGGAGATCATCACATCCTCGGCAAATTGAAGGTCCTTTATATAGCATCTGCAGACGCTCAGCATTTTAGGAGCAAAGTGATCATAAATACATTGCTGGGAGAGCCTGTGCCCGGCGATTGCTTTTTTGATCAGGGCTTTTTCGTTGGAATAAAAGGATATGATCTTCAAGGGTATTGATATTTTCATTTGGTCTTCTATTGGTAAAGACGACCAGCAGGCTAAAAAGGTTGCCTGAGGCTACAAAAGTTTTTGAGAAAGCCCGGATCGTGCGCGGGAAGCCACCGCTTATTTTTTCCGGTCCACTACATAACTGACCATCAGGCGCAAGGCATCTTTATAGTCCGATGGCGGATAATCATCAAGGATGGCCAGAGCCTTTTCCTTGAATTCGTGCATTTTCGCCTCGGCATAGGAAAGGCCGCCATTATACTTCACAAATGCGATTACTTCCCGGATCCTTTGCTTATCCTTGTTGTGGTTCTTTACGGAATTTATAAGCCATTTCTTGTCCTTCCGGGAGCAGTTGTTCAAGACGTGTATGAGCGGCAAGGTCATCTTTTGTTCTTTAATATCTATTCCGATTGGCTTCCCTATCTCCTTGTCTCCATAATCGAACAGGTCATCCTTTATCTGGAAGGCCATCCCACACAATTCCCCGAATTTCCGAAATGTTTCCACATTCGGGCTATCGGGCTTTACAGAACAGGCACCCAGGCTACAGCAAGCCGCGATGAGGGTTGCTGTTTTCTGGCAGATAATTTCATAGTAGATCTCCTCGGTAATATCCAACCTCCGGGCTTTCTCAATTTGAAGCAATTCACCTTCGCTCATTTCCCGGACGGCTACAGAGATGATCCGCAATAGGTCAAAATCCCCATGATCAATGGAAAGCAGCAATCCTTTGGAAAGCAAATAATCCCCAACTAAAACGGCGATCTTGTTTTTCCAGAGGGCATTGATGGAAAAGAAACCGCGGCGTTTATAACTGTCATCCACCACGTCATCATGTACCAGGGTTGCCGTGTGGATCAGTTCAATGACCGCAGCCCCCCGGTAGGTGCGTTCGTTTACCTGTCCGTCATTCAGCATTTTGGCGGTGAGAAAAACGAACATGGGACGCATCTGCTTCCCTTTTCGGTTGACAATATAATAGGTTATGCGGTTGAGAAGGGCCACTTTGGAGGACATCGATTCATAGAACTTTTCTTCAAAGAGTTCCATTTCGGCATTGACCGGTTCCTTAATCTGGGCTACAATTTTCAATGGTTGGTTGTTGTATCTGGATTGTAATCAATGCCTAAAATTAGCGAAAATAAAGGGGAAAAAAGGTATGAAGTGTAATTTTGGAAAGCTTGCTGCTGTCGTAAATACCAGCAGATGCCGGTCAGGTAGATTTATTGGCCAATTGTCCGCATGCCGCATCGATATCCTTTCCTCTTGACCTTCTTACGGTTACCGTAATCCCGTTGCGTTCCAGGGTGCTGACATACAGGTCTACCGCCGCGACTGAAGCCTGTTTAAAGGTACCCGCGTCAATGGGATTATACTCTATAAGATTTACCTTGGAAGGGGAGAATTTGCAAAACTCCACCAGGGCGTCCGCATCTTTCTGGGTATCGTTGATTCCTTCCCAAACCACGTATTCATAGGATATGCGACTTTTGGTTTTAAGGTACCAGTACTGAAGGGCCTCCCGGAGGTCTGCCAGGGTAAACGTGGCATTGAAGGGCATGATGGAAGTGCGGATCGCCTCATCGGCAACATGCAGGGATACGGCCAGTTTGAATTTAACCCCGTCATCGGCCAGTTTCCGGATCATTTTGGGGACGCCCGAAGTGGAAACCATGATCCTCCTGGGGGACATTCCGAGGCCCTCAGGGGAGGTGATCTTTTCAATGGCTTTCAGCACATTATTATAATTCATCAGCGGTTCCCCCATTCCCATAAAAACAATATTGCTGAGCGGCCGGTTATAATACAGCCTGCTTTGCCTGTCAATAGCCACCACCTGGTCATAGATCTCATCAGGATTAAGGTTCCGCATCCGTTTCAATTGCGCCGTTGCACAGAATTTACAGTCGAGACTGCACCCAACCTGGCTCGATACACAGGCAGTGGTACGGCTGGAGGTGGGGATAAGAACAGATTCAACCACCAGGTCATCATGCAGGCGGACTGCATTTTTGATGGTGCCATCCTTACTGCGCTGCATCTTATCTACCTGGATATGGTTGATCACAAAATTACCTTCCAGGAGTTGCCTGGTTTCCAGGGAAATATTGGTCATAGCCTCAAAAGTATGGGCTGCTTTTTGCCATAACCATTCATATACCTGATTGCCCCTGTAGGCTTTATCCCCTTGTTCGAGGAAGAATTCCCGAAGCTCTTCCCTGCTCAGTGCCCGAATGTCCTTCTTTATGGTTTCCAAAATGCAGGGTTTAAATTTTGAATCATACTTTTCAACCGGAATCCCATATCCTTTTCCTGTAGGGTATCCAGACAGGCCAACAGACCGTGACATATTTCCCGGGAAGCTTTCAGGCGCAAAGTCCAAACCTGGATTACCTCCCGGATACCAAAAAAATATACCCGGCAATACGGGTCCTATAGAATCAGCATGGCATCCCCATATGAATAAAATCTGTAGCCTTCTATAATGGCTTCTTTATAGGCTCTTTTCATTAAGTCATGGCCCAGAAATGCAGAGACCATCATCAGGAGTGTTGATTTTGGTAAATGAAAATTGGTAACCATGGCATTGGCAATACTGAACTCATAGGGCGGGAATATGAATTTATTGGTCCAGCCATCATAGGTGTTCAGGGTCTGCTCGGATGAAACAGCACTTTCGAGCCCCCGCATGGCAGTTGTCCCTATGGCACAAACTCTTTTTTTCTTCCTTTTGGCATTGTTGACCACTTCAACCGCTTTTTCCTCGATAACCAGCTCCTCGCTGTCCATCTTATGTTTGGATAAGTCTTCCACCTCCACGGGATTAAAGGTTCCCAATCCTACATGCAGGGTGATCTCCGCAAAATCAATGCCTTTGATTTCCATCCGTTTCAGCAGGTGTTTGGAAAAATGGAGTCCGGCAGTTGGCGCGGCAACAGCCCCTTCGTGTTTGGCATAAATAGTCTGATAGCGTTCCTCATCCTCCGGTTCCACATTCCTCTTGATGTATTTTGGAAGGGGCGTTTCACCTAATTCCCTCAATTTCCTCCTGAAATCAGTATAGGACCCGTCATACAAAAAGCGCAGCGTTCGACCTCTGGAGGTGGTATTGTCGATCACTTCCGCCACCAGGCTCTCATCCTCCCCGAAATACAATTTATTCCCTATCCTTATTTTACGTGCCGGATCAACCAGTACATCCCATAATCGTTGATCCTCATTGAGTTCCCGCAACAGGAATACTTCAATCCTGGCACCGGTCTTTTCCTTGTTGCCGTACAAGCGAGCAGGAAAAACCTTGGTATTATTAAGTACCATCACATCGCCTTCAGAGAAATAATCAATAAGATTCTTAAAGAGTTTATGCTCTATTTTGCCAGTATTCCGATGCACAACCATCAGCTTGGACTCGTCCCTGTTTTCGGAGGGATATTCTGCCAAGGATTCCTTTGGAAGTTCAAAACTGAAGTGCGATAATTTCATATAGGTGTAATTAAGTTACATTAAAGGCAAAGCCGGGGGTCGTGACCCCCCAAATCCCCCTAAAGGAAAGGCTTACAGACCGATGTTTTTTTTGCTGAATTTTAGGCCTGCGGTTATAAGGCTGCAAATATACAATCCTGCGATAGCGGATGTCAAGTAAAAGCCCTATTAAATACCGGCTACAATCCTTTTATTTGGAAATGGAGCGATTTGAGGTCTTCCCAGAAATCAGGATAAGATTTGGTGACAACATCTGCATCATTGATACAGATCCTCGTGCGAAGTGCAAGTGGGGCAAAGGCCATGGCCATTCGGTGGTCATTATAGGTATCGATGCAGGTATCTGGGTGGATGCGATCCCCAGCCCCGAGGGTAAGGGATGCGTCTGTTACTGTAAGGCTTGCCCCTAATTTTGAAAGTTCGGTCTTCAGTGCTTCCAACCTGTCGGTTTCTTTTATTTTCAATGTATGGAGTCCTGTAAGCGTGCAGCCCACACCAAGTCCGAAACAGGTGACCGCAATGGTCTGGGCTAGGTCCGGTGCATTGGCGAGATCGAACTGGACGTTGTAAGGTTTGAGATCCCCGGTTTTTTGCAGTATGATTGCATTGTTCCGGAATAAGGTGCTAACTCCGAAATGCCGGTATAGGTCAGCCAATATACTGTCTCCCTGCAGGCTGTCTTTTTTATAAGCGGAAAGGGTTATTTCGCTGCCCACGGATGCAAGGGCAGTAATGCTGTAAAAGTAGGAGGCTGAACTCCAGTCCGATTCCACTACCAGCGTGGTATCCGGAACGGATCGTTTGGGCCAGACCCTGATACGTTTGCCTTCAAAAGTATTTTTTATACCCAGCTGGGACAACAATGCGAGTGTCATTTTAATATACGGTATGGAGGTGATCTGGCCGGTCAGTTCCATTACCAGTCCGTTCTCAAGCCGCGGGGCAACAAGCAATAAGGCCGAGATAAATTGGCTGCTGATATTCGCGGGCAAACTTACCTGATGCTGCTGTAAGGGCCTTCCTTTTATTTTTAAGGGCGGATATCCTTCATTCGCAGGATAACTTATGTCCGCTCCGAGATGTTTTAAGGCATCTACCAGCACTTTTACAGGTCGTTCCTGCATTCGCGGGGATCCTGTCAATAGTACGGATCTGCCCTGCTGTGTGGCAAAGTAGGCTGTTAAGAACCGCATGGCTGTTCCGGCATGGTGTATATCCACCGTACCTTCCCTCACTTCCAGCCCGGATTGCATAGCCCTGGTATCATCTGAATTAGAGAGGTTCTCTATTTCGATATTCGGATACTGGGCCTGCAGCATCAGCATCCTGTTGGATTCACTTTTGGAACCTGTTATTCGGATAGTGCCTTTAAGAAGATGTTGCGGGGGGCCGGAGAGCTGTAACTTCAATGGAAATGGTTTTACCTATAACCAGCAAATATAAACTATTTAAGTTTTTTATTGTCCTGGTGCCTTTCATGGTCCCGTTTTGCTTTGTGGTCCAGTTTTTTCTCAAAAGCCTTCTGGAGGTCAATCCCCGTCTGGTTGGCCAGGCAGAGCACTACAAACAGCACATCAGCGAGTTCTTCCCCAAGATCCATCTTCTTATCGGATTCCTTTTCACTCTGTTCCCCATACCGCCTGGCAATGATACGTGCCACTTCGCCCACTTCTTCCGTGAGCTGGGCCATATTGGTCAGTTCATTGAAATAGCGAACCCCGTGCGCTTTGATCCAGTTATCTACCTCCTGTTGTGCATTCTGTATGTTCATCAATCTTTGTTTTTAGTGTCCATTATGATCGTCACAGGGCCGTCATTGAGAAGTTCTACCTGCATGTCTGCCCCAAAGATACCCTTCCCCACCTTTTTACCAAGGTCTGCCTCCATTTGGGAAATGAACTGTTCATAAAGGGGAATTGCAATTTCGGGCCGGGATGCTTTGATATAGGAGGGCCTGTTTCCTTTTTTGGTTGATGCCTGCAATGTAAACTGGCTTACCACAATGGCGTCGCCCCCTACCTCCAGGAGGGACCTGTTCATCACCCCGTCCGCATCATTGAATATCCTGAGGTTTACAATTTTTCTGGACAGCCATTCAATGTCTTCAACACCATCGCCATCCCCTATTCCCAGCAGCACCAGAAGGCCTTTTTCAATCCTGCTGACCCGGGAACCCTCCACCGTCACGGAAGCATTGAGGGTGCGTTGTATCACTGCCTTCATACCCCTTCGAATTGATCCAACCTGTAGGTATCCTGTTCCCCGGAAACCATTTGAACATAGCTGCGGTACCGGCTCCAGGAAACCTTGTTTTTCTCAAGGGCTTCCTTCACGGCACACTGCGGCTCATCCAGATGCAAACAATTATTGAACTTACAATCAGCCTTCAACTGAAAGAATTCGGGGAAATAATCCCCGATCTCCTCCTTTTCCATATCCACGATCCCAAATCCCTTGATACCAGGGGTATCAATTATCCTGGCATCAAAATCCAGGTCAAACATTTCCGCAAATGTCGTCGTGTGCTGCCCCTGGAGATGTTGTTCCGAAATTTCGACGGTTTTCAGGTTAAGATGGGGGTCCATACTGTTGATCAGGGTGGATTTACCAACACCGGAATGCCCTGCGAACATGCTGGTCTTGCCCTTCATCAGGTCAATAACCTGCACTATATTTTTACCGGTAGTGGCCGAGATCCCGATACAGGTATACCCGATTTCCCGATACATGGCCGCCAGGTATTTTATTTCGTCCAGCTCTGCTTCGGTATAGGTGTCTATCTTATTGAACAACAGGACTGCAGGAATGTCATATGCTACAGAGGTAGCCAGGAACCTGTCGATAAAAAGCGTATAGGTTTTTGGGTTGTTCAGGGTGATCATTAAAAATACCTGGTCTATATTGGCGGCAATGATATGGGTTTGTTTGGAGAGGTTTACAGATTTTCGGATGATATAGTTTTTTCTGTCATCAATCTCTGTAATGATACCCAGCCATTCATCTGTGGTATTTTCCAATTCAAAAACCACCACGTCTCCTACCGCGATAGGATTGGTGCTTTTGATCCCCTTCATGCGGAATTTACCCTTAATCCTGCATTCATAGGTTGCACCCTCAGCTGTTTTCACTGTATACCAGCTGCCGGTGGACTTATAAACAATTCCCTTCATCGCTGTTGGTATTTCTATGCAAAGAAACAATTTTCCTGCAAGAGTATCTGCTATCTTTAGGTAACCTCCACGAATAGTAACCAACTAAAAATTTAAAACATGAAAATTTACATCATTAGTGCATTGCTTGTATTGTCGTCTATCCCGCTTGTTCACTCGCAACAGTTTAAGGTGATTACCAGTGTGGAATCCATTATCCCGAGCGGTCTAGGCAGGTCAAGGATAGTCAACGCCCAGGAGGATAAAGACTATAAGGAATACACGAGTGTGCAAACTGAAGAAGACAATACCCGGAATAAATCTGACAGGAGCGAGATCCGCGTAAAAAACTTTGAAGAAACCAAACTGCTGAACTTCTTTAACCTTGGTGGGATCCGGTTTCAGAATATAGCGGCCAATGATGCGCTGCTCAGTTCCATGATCAATAGCATGGTAGCGGATGGCTGGGAACTGGCCTTTGTAACCAGCGCGGTAGAAAGCGATGGTGGGAAAGATGACAATCAGGGAATCTTTATAACCCGGTATATTTTTAAAAAGTAAGCGGTCTGGCTGCCTAGCGGTATCGTTATAGTGTCCATACGGCCAAATCGGACTGGTTGTGCCGGAGGTATGGCCGTATGGGACATTGTGATTCATCAGAAATCGTTAATGACGATCCTGCCACCTACCAGGGTATTCTTGTTAACCTCTTTCGGATTGCCATAGACATATACATCCCCGCCTGCCCTGATGTTAATATCCACTTTTTCAGATACAAACATTTCAGCTTCGCCCCCGGCGGAGATCCTGATACTGGCAATCTCGGTCTTCAGATCACGACCTTCAAATATTCCACCAGTATTCAATACGACAACCTGATTTTTGGCAATACCCGATGCTTCAATGATACCACCGGTCACGGCACGTATGTCTACATCCATAACATCCATCCCTATCTTGATTTTACCGCCCTCCTGGGCTTTCAGGACTATACGGTCTTGTCTGACCATTTCATTACAGACTATACGGGCACCTTCGTTTGCATCAATAGTGCTGAGGTCTGTATAATACACCTCAATAAAAGTGTCCTCCCCCCGGAATTTTTTTTCCAGCTGCATGCGGAGTTTGAGCGCTCCGCCCTTATTCACCCAGACAATATCATCTACATGTTGGCCTTTTATCAAAATCCGGTTTTCATCGGATTTAATAAGGTTTACCTCGATGAGGTCAAAAACTTTTATCTCATTAAAATCACCAACTTCCAGGTCAATGATTCGCTGGGAAAAGGCATGGAAGGCTGTCAAAGCCAGGCAAATGGTAAGTATGTGTTTCATGATAGTTGTTTTATCGTTTCTTTAATAGACAACGTGGCAACCGGATTGTTACACCCTCCTGTGAAATTTTTTATCCTTTTTCAGGCATTCATGACCTTTTCCTGATGGTTTATGGATTCCTGGTGGATGGCTTTGAACATCTTCAAGACAAATTCCTCGCTCAGCCCCCTGGATTCACCTTCCAGGATCATTTTACCCAGTATCTCATTCCATCTTGTGGTTTGCAGAACAGCTACATTTTTCTGTTTTTTCAAGATACCAATGGAATCGGCCACCTTCATTCGTTTGCCCAAAGTGTCGATCAACTGGTTGTCAATGATATCGATTTGCGCCCTGAGGTTGCTGAGTTTTGTATTGTATTCAGCCGCTTCATCTGTTTCTTTCCTGATTTTCAAGTCATTCATGATTTGTACCAACCTTTTAGGGGTTACCTGCTGTGCTGCGTCACTCCAGGCCTTATCCGGGTCATGGTGGGTCTCGATCATCAAACCGTCAAAATTTAAATCGAGTGCGGTCTGGGAAACATCAAATATCATATCCCTTTTCCCGGTTATATGGGAAGGATCACTGATCAATGGCAGGTCGGGAAATTTTGTCTGCAATTCAATCGCCAGTTGCCACTCTGGGATATTTCGGTATTTGGTCTTTTCATAAGTGGAGAAGCCCCTGTGGATGACCCCAAGTTTACGGATATTTGCCGAATAAAGGCGCTCCACAGCCCCGAGCCATAGAGAAAGGTCGGGGTTAACCGGATTCTTTACCAGGACAATCTTATCGGTACCTGCCAGGGCATCCGCTATTTCCTGTACAATAAAAGGACTCACGGTAGACCTTGCCCCTATCCAAAGCAGGTCCACATCGTATTCCAGGGCCAGGTCCACATGCGCCCTGTTGGCAACTTCCGTTGCCGTTTTCAATCCGGTTTCTTCCCGAACCCGTTGCAGCCATTTTAAGCCGATAGCCCCAACACCCTCAAAATTTCCCGGCCGGGTACGGGGTTTCCATATACCGGCCCGGTAATAATTTACATCGGTGTCCTTTAGCTGATGGGCGATATTCAATACCTGCTCTTCCGTTTCCGCGCTGCACGGCCCTGCGATCACCAGGGGGTGGGACAAATTCATTTCATCCAACCATGATCTCAATTCTTTTGAATTTTCCATTGTTTTTGTTTCTATTGATTGTTCCTGGGAATACCTTTTAATATTTCTTTGATTTTATTGGTGTTGTCCATCTCTGCATAAATGGACTTGTAATCTTTGTCGAGCAGCATCTTTTTAAACGCTTCTAAATTATGGATGTATTCATCCAGGGTTTCTACCACATTTTCCCGGTTCTGTTCAAAAATGGGGCCCCACATTGCGGGGGAACTTTTAGCCAGGCGTACCGTACTTTCAAATCCGCTTCCAGCCATATCAAAGATATCCCGTTCGTTTTTTTCCTTCTCGATCACGGTTTTCCCCAGCATAAAGGAACTGATATGCGATAAATGGGATACATAGGCGATATGCCGGTCATGCGCCTCCGGGTTCATATACCGTATTCGCATCCCCAGTTTCCGAAATAGTTCCATGGCTTTCTCCTGCAGCTTGAAGGCTGTCTTTTCCACTTCACAAATTATATTTGTTTTACCCTGGAACAATCCTTCAATGGCCGCAGCAGGACCTGAAAATTCAGTTCCCGCGATTGGGTGGCATGCCAGGAAATTGCGACGGCGCGGATGCGCTGAAACACTACGGCAAATCAGAGATTTGGTAGAGCCGGCATCGATTACCAGCGTTTCATCCGCTATGGCGTCCAGGATGCGGGGTAATTCCTGTACCAGCATATCAACCGGTATCCCCACAATGACAATTTCTGCCTGCACCAGATCGGTGTAGGTTGCCTCGGTATCAATCAGGCCCAGTTCCAAAGCATGCTGTACATGCTCCGGGTTGTTATCAATCCCATGGATCCTGGTTCCGGGGAACAATTTTTTGATGTCCCTGGCCATGGATCCGCCTATAAGTCCGGTACCGATTATAAATACATTCATTTAGTTATCTGATGTCCAGGAATTGAAACCCTTTAATTGCTGCCCATTTCATGGTTACCCTGGATTTTATTAATCTTAAAACCTTTGGATCGCTTCTTCAATTTTATCTGCGGCCACACAAAGTGAAAACCGTATATACCCTTCCCCATTACTCCCGAAAATTGTGCCGGGAGCGATAAATATATCCTTTTCATACAATACCTGATCGACAAATTTCTCTGAAGATACTGAACTTTCCGGGAGTTTTGCCCATACGAACATCCCTGCCGCTTGCCTGTCATAGGTGCATCCCATTTTATCCGCCAGATTAAATACAAGTTCCCTGCGCGAACTATAGACCCTGTCTAATTCGTCAAACCAGGGTTTTCCACTTTTTAAAGCAGCGATGGCACCTTTTTGGATGCCGTAGAACATTCCGGAATCCATATTGCTCTTTACTTTTAATATAGCATTGATATGCTCCCGGTTACCAAGGACCATCCCTACCCGCCATCCTGCCATATTGAATGTTTTGCTCAGGGAATTCAGTTCCAGCATATGCTCCATGGCACCAGGAATGGACAAAATACTGACAGGATCTTTTCCCAATACAAAACTATAGGGGTTATCATTGACCACCAAAATGTCATGCTTTGCAGCAAAGGCCAGCAGATCCTGGAATTGTGAAGCCTTGGCAGTGGCACCGGTAGGCATGTGCGGATAGCTTACCCACATTAGTTTTACCCTTGAAAGATCTTTTTTTGAAAGGACCTTCAGATCAGGGAACCAGTTGTTTTTTACGCTAAGGTCATAAAATTCAGGGATACCTCCTACCAGTTGGGTCACAGATGTATAGGTAGGATAACCCGGATTAGGGATGAGCACTTTATCGCCTTCATTGATAAAGGCCATACTGATGTGCATGATGCCTTCCTTGGAACCCATCAGGGGCAGGATCTCATGGGCAGGATCAACTGCAACACCAAATTTTTCCTTATAAAAATCTGAAATGGCCTGCCGGAGCTCCGGCAATCCCTGGTAACTCTGATACTGGTGTGCCCCGGGGTCATCCATGGAATTCCGGATGGCCTGGATCACAGCAGCTGAAGGCGCCAGGTCCGGGCTCCCGACCCCCATATTGATTATGGGCTTCCCCCCGGCAACGAGTGCCCGTACCTCCCGTAATTTCATTGAAAAGTAATATTCTTCTACCGTATTCAGTCGTGCAGCGGTCCTTTTCATAAGCGCGCATTTTTATATTCTCCCAAAACCTGAAATTCTTCCAGCATGATCTGTAACAAGGACTTCGCTTTTTCAAAGTGACTGAATTCCTCGAAGGTAACATCCACAAAAAAAGCATATTTCCAGGGAACATCGATGATGGGCAAGGATTGAATTTTTGTGAGGTTGAGATTGCAGTCGCTCATCACATTCAATACCGTTGCGAGGCTACCCCTTTTATGATCGGTAATAAAACGCACGGAGGCCTTGTTGATCTCCTCCCTGGGAAGTTCCTTGTTTTTTGTTTTTATGATAATAAACCGGGTCGCATTGTTTTTGATGGTCTGTATCTCAGGGGCAATTACCTGCAGGTTGTATAATTCAGCGGCTATTTTTGGGGCGATGGCGGCAATGTCCGTCAACTGTCGCTCCTGAATACGCCTGGCGGTCTCGGCCGTATCCACATCTTCCACGAGTTTAATATGCGGGTAATCCCTGAAAAACTCCTTACACTGCAACAAAGCCAT
Organism: Zeaxanthinibacter sp.; assembly: GCA_041743975.1. Classification (GTDB taxonomy): domain Bacteria; phylum Bacteroidota; class Bacteroidia; order Flavobacteriales; family Flavobacteriaceae; genus JTS-RE37. Next base: position 4,946 of record JBGTLT010000214.1, on the reverse strand, counting down.
GGGATGAGAATGGACTTCCGCAATATCGCCCAGTTGCTGGCCGTTCAATACCATTAGGTTGTGGTGTATATTCAGGTAGTATTCCCCGATAATATGCAGTTTGTTGTGGTAAACGAGTGCATAATTCGGAATAATGGAACCCGCGATGGAATTCTCTATGGCCATGATCCCGATGTCCGCCCCATTCTGAAGCAAATGGTCTACCAGGCTGTCAAAAGAAAGGCATTCCACCAATTCAATATCATCCCCATAGTATTCCCTGGCCACCTGGTAGTGGTTCGATCCTTTAATGCCCTGAATAGCGATCCGTAATCCCATACTTTACTTTTCTCTAAATGGCGGGGCGCCCTGCACAGAATGATATTGTTCATTCAGTGCCCGGTGCTGCCGGAAACCAAAAAAGTCCCTGCATTAGCGGGACTTTCTCAGATATATTGTTTGCAACAATCTATAACGGTCCCTTGCTCCCTTTAAAAAAGAAGTAAAAATAGAAGCCGTTCCAGAAATAGTTGTGTGTCATTTTTCTTTAACCGACCGCTAAGTTAATTATTAAATCCAAAATTTACGCTTTACGGCTCTCTTTTTTTGAATCCCGTATAAAACATTGAATTCGTTATAGTATTTTGTCCGTTTCCGGCATAAAATTGCGGATAATGAAAATTCTTATCCTTCACTTCATTTCTAAATCCATTGTTTAATTTTGCCCAAAATTGAACCATGTCCATCGTTGTAAAGAAAATCAGCAAATCCTTTGGCGGGCAGAAGGCACTGAATGCCCTTTCTTTCACGCTTAACAAGGGTGAAGTTGCAGGGTTTCTAGGCCCTAATGGGGCAGGGAAATCAACCTTGATAAAGATCCTGACAACCTACCACCGGGCGGATGAGGGCGAGGCTTTCATCAATGACTTTAATGTTGCGACCCAGCCGCGGGAAGTACAGAAAATAATTGGGTACCTCCCCGAACACAACCCCTTGTACCCGGAGATGTACGTCCGGGAGTACCTCTCCTTCAATGCTGCCCTTTACAAGGTAAAAAAAGACAGGATAGCTGTGGTGGTGGCACAAACCGGCCTGGGGCCCGAAGCCCATAAAAAAATCGGCCAGCTTTCCAAAGGCTATCGGCAGCGCGTCGGATTGGCGGCTGCCTTGTTACATGACCCGGAGGTCCTTATACTGGATGAACCTACTACAGGGCTCGATCCCAACCAATTGCTGGAAATCCGCAAACTTGTACGAAAAATGGGAAAAGAAAAAACGATACTGTTATCCACCCATATCATGAAAGAAGTGGAAGCAGTTTGTGACCGGGTCCTGATCCTCAATAAGGGGGTGCTGGTAGCTGATAAGAAACTTGCAGAACTCCGCAAGGATGGGGAACAGGTCATTGAAGTGGAATTCGATTACCGGGTAGAGGAGCGGTTGCTGCAGCAGCAGCTGCCACATGTTTCCGGGATACGGAACACCGGTGGTTTTGTCTATGAACTATCGTTTAGTACTACCAAAGACATGCGACCTGTGGTATTTGATTTTGCCCATGACAACCACTTAAAAACCCTGCAATTAAGCCGTAAAAATAAAAACCTGGAAAATTTGTTTGCCGAATTGACCGCCTGAAGCGTTTCCGTATCCCAACCCGGCTATCAAGTAAATTGTCTGGCCACCTGCCGGACTTGCAACAAAAAATTGGACAACTAGATTAAGAGTCATGCTGTTATTTTTTGATTGTACAATTCTATTTCCACTACTGTTTTATACCCCAAAGTGGACTGCATTCTTCTTCTGCTATACCAGGTTTCGATGCATTGGAACACAAATAGTTCCGCTTCTGACCAAAAACAAGAAAGGTGTCTGGTATACCCATTCTACCTTTAGGCTCTTAAAAATGAATTCCGCCACCGCATTGTCTTAACAAGGGCCCTCCGGGCTTACCATTTAGCAAAAATGCGATATGAAAGCCTTGACATTCAAAATTTTGAATCTTTTAGAATTATTGCTTTTATTCCTTAAATCTGGGATATAGACGCCATAAAATGGAGTATTTTTCTGCTGAACACAGGGATGAAGAACGCATACTTGTGGAATTCCCCTATGATAAAGTGCTTATTTCAAAAATACGAACCCTAAACGATACACGTTGGAGTGCCAGTAAAAAGGCATGGCATATTCCAGCATCCCAAGAATCATTTTCTGCCTTATCAGCCCTCTTTCCGGAAATTGTTTCCGCAAACACCATTGCGCAAAAGGATTTTTTAGTTCCTAAACCCCCTTTGCCGGAAAAAGTAGCCCGGAAAATCATTAAAGTCATTCAATATAAAGAAAACAGGCATCGGATTATTGCAAAACACGAACCTAACCTTATAAGATTACTAAAAACATTTCCGTTTACCACCTATGATGAACACAATAAATGGTGGTCTAGCAGCCTTGGGCCCAAACAAGAATTTGCCCTGGAACAGCTTGCCAGACAGTACGATATGGCATTGGAGACTATAGATGGGGCAGATCAAAAGATTATAAAGCAGCGGCCCAAACATTATGAAGTGCTCAATTATCGCCCGTGTCCGGAGAATATGATTGAAAAACTTCGTGCCAATCGCTATGAACAGCGCACGGTGGAGACCTATGTGTCTCTTTTTGAAGAGTTTAAACTTTTACAATACCAAAAAAATAGAAGAAATAACCGAACCTGAAATTGTGGCTTAAATGCGTTATTTGGTTCAGGAGCGGGGCATTTCAACCTCTTATCAGAACCAGGCTATCAATGCCATTAAATACTATTAAGAAAAAGTACTGGGCGGGTCTCGAAAAATATATTTAGTGGATCGCCCTCAAAAGGAGTATAAACTACCTACCGTTTTGTCTCTGGAAGAAATTCAATTCCTCATTTCATCGATTACCAACTTAAAGCATAAGGTAATGGTCATGCTCTGTTATTCGGCCGGTTTGCGTCTTAGTGAGGTCATCAACCTTAAAATTACGGATATAGATTATGACCGGATGCAAATAGCGGTTCGGAATTCCAAAACCAATAAAGACCGCTACACTTTACTTTCTGAATCGCTGCTGCCGGCACTACAGGCCTATATTAAAGCCTATTCTCCGGAGCATTTTCTTTTTGAGGGGATTGCCGGCGGAAAATATTCGGACAGGAGCTTCCAAAATGTAGTCCGCAAGGGCTATAAAATTGAATAAAAAAATAACCGTATACCTTACGGCACAGTTTTGCTACCCACCTCATGGTAAACGGGGTGGATTTAAGGTATATACAGGTATGGCTTGGACATAGTAGCAGTAAAACTACTGAAATATATACCCATGTTACCAGTAAGGCAATGCAAGGCATAAAAAGTCCGCTTGATGGCATGATATTTTAACAACAATACGTATTATTACGTTAGGAGGTACCTTGCCAGCGAATAGCTTTAAAAATTTAGATGAGCAGGAAAGCTCTTCGTATAAATTAAATATAGGCGCGATAAAAGTGCATTTATTGCGTCTATATGGGTATTGGGACGGATTCAGCTAAAGCTGACCAAAGTGGCTACGCCGCTCATGAATTCGCGCTCCCGCCCCTTTGGAAATCCTTTCCAACTCCCTGCTAAACCAAATCGCTCACGGGCTGACACTATCGTGATACCACGACCCAACATCTCCTAATCGCAATTTGGTAACTTTCTTATTGTCTTTTAAATCTTATAGGTACCTTCGGTACATAACAATTTAAAATCCAGAACTTCACTGCGTTTAGCAGGGCGTTGTGTGGCATACTGGCAGACTGCATAACAATAAAATAACATGGATTTAAAAGACATTCAGAAACATATTGACCAAGTAATGAGTGAGCAGAACAATCGGTCGATTCCAGAATTTGAAGGATACTCGCCGTTTGAAATGCACAAGATATTGCATTTTACTTTGGCAATTGATAGTCCTTTAAGATTGCAAAAACTACCTGAAGCTGATTATAAAAAGATTCCGATACTTAATCTGATAAAATACTTAACCGATTTGATTGAAGAAAATGGAGAGATTAAATTAACAAATAAAGGATTTTTACCAACTAAGGTAGTTTCAGACATTTATCAACAAGGATTCCTAAAGGAGGAGCATATAGAAAAAGGGATTTCAAAATTATACAAAGAGACTGATTCAATGACTGTAAATCTCTCACGGATTCTGATTGAGCTTGCAGGATTAGCTAAAAAGAGAAATGGAAAATTAAGCTTAACAAAATCATCAAAAAAAATACTTGGAGATAACGAAGAATTTCTTCGACAGATACTTTTAACCTTTACGAACAAATTTACTTGGGCTTACTATGATGGATATGGTGAGAATCAAATCGGACAACTTGGATACGGATTTTCGTTGATTCTACTGTCAAAATATGGACATTTGAAGCGACTGGATTCTTTTTATGCTGAGAAATATTTCAAGGCATATCCTAAGCTTTTAGACTCAGTTGAACCAACATATGGAACTTTAGAAAGTTATGCTGCAAGATGTTATTCAATACGGATTTTTGAGAGATTCTTGGATTATTTTGGGCTGATTACAATCAACGAGGAAAAAAAAGGACTTGATTCGATAAAATTTATTACAAAGACAGAATTATTTGATAGATTAATAAATGTACGACCACACAGTCGAGTAGGTAAAGGGGAGTTTCACCCCTAAACCTCTCTCAGAACCGTACGTGAACCTCTCGATTCATACGGCTCTTGTCATACAGTCGGTAAGGCCCAAATAGTTAGACCAGTTTGTATCCCAATTCCCAATGGTAGAACAGGTTTGGATATGACTTTGTAATAAACCTAAGCCAATTTACAGCTTTGATTTTGCTTCCTTTGAAGCTTTTGTACTTGTTCAATATCCATCTAATCATACGATTATGCAGGTAATAGAACACTGGTTGCAAGCTCCTACGGCTTATCTTTCCGTAATAC
>JBGTLT010000213.1:0-3702 GCA_041743975.1 Zeaxanthinibacter sp. | reverse complement strand
CGCTCAGATCACTAATTGGAAGTCTCATTTCCTCAAGAACGGCGACGCCGTCTTCTCCGCCAGGGCCAAGGATGCCAAGAGCGAGGCCGAGGAAAGGGAGGAGAGGTTTCTCAAGACCATCGGCCAGCAGAAGATGGAAATCGATTTTTTAAAGAAAGCCTTGTCATGAGAGAAGATGCGAAACAAAGAAGGACGCATGTTGACAAGGCCGGTAAGCTGAGCGTGGTGCGCCAGTGCGAGCTTTTGGATATACATCGCAGCGGGGTCTATTACGAGCCCAGGGGCGAGAGTGCCCAGAACCTCGAACTGATGCGCCTTATCGAACAGAAGAACCTGCTGCACCCCTGGCTGGGCGTGCCTCGCATTGTCAAATGGCTCCAAAAGGACATTGGGCATGCCATCAACAAAAAGCGCATCGAACGGCTGTTCCGCCTGATGGGCCTCTCGGCCACCGGGCCGAAGCCGAATGTGCGTACGCGAAAAATGGACTCCGAATTGTCGTGGTGTTGGTCATAGCCCGTCGGTTCCAAAACATATAACAAAATCGTAAGACAACTTACCGTACCAATCGTGAGACCCAACATGTTAATTATAGTTTGCTGCTTATTCTTGGTTAGGTTCCGCCAAGCGATTTTTAAATGGATTTTTAACATGTTTTTTTATTTGATGATCTATTCAGTCCGCAAACTATTTACGGGATTGACCGTGGCCGCTTTGATACTTTGAAAACTAATAGTCAATAAAGCGATGAAGATAGCAATTAGGCCAGCGATGGCGAATACCGACCAATCAATCTCTATCCGGTATGCAAATCTCTGTAGCCAGCGCTGCATAGTCCACCATGAAATAGGTACTGCTATCAATAAAGCAGCAAGAACCAAACGCATAATATCCTTTGACAGCAGCCGTACAATACCAGTAATACTTGCCCCCAAAACCTTACGCACCCCGATTTCTTTTTTACGCTGTTCCGCAGTAAATGCCGATAGCCCGAACAAACCTAAACAGGAAATGACTATGGCCAGTATGGAGAAAATTTTGGAAAGGTCCCCTATTAGCTCCTCGTTTTTAAATCTGGCATTGAACAATTCGTTTTCAAATCTGTATTCCAATGGAAATGCAGGATTGTGTTCATTCATCACATCCTTTATGGAAGCCAGGGTTTCCGTAATGGATGATTGCCGCCTTAACTTCACATACATTGTATTCCCGTATTCTGGGTTGTTAAAGAACATGACCGGACCGCTATTTCCATTGCCGTACATATCACCAAATAAATAATCATTGACCACCCCTACAACATTATATGCAATATTATTGCGGGTAACCGTTTTACCCAGCGCACTTCCTCCCCCCATTAATTCTGCAAATGACTTTGTGATCAGGATATTTGTGCTATCTGAGGATTTGTTTTCATTGAAACCATGTCCTTCAATGATCTCAACACCTACCGTCTCAAAAAAACCAGGGCTGACATATCTGAATCGGACTAAAACGTCCTCTGTATTCATTCCTCCCTCCCAGCTTATATTTGACCCATTATTACCGCTTGATAGCATATCAGAATTTGTCAGGGCAACGTTTTCCACCTTTCCTGAAGCGATCATCTCCTGTTTTATGGGGACGAACGCTTTAATCATTTCTCCTGTTATCGGTATATTAATCAAATTTTCTTTAGCATATCCTAAGTCCCGTACCCTGGCATGCTGTACCTGTTGATAGATTATTATGGTACTTATAATGAAAATTATGGAAACCGAAAATTGTGTAATAACAAGGCCTTTGCGAATAAAAGCGGCACTGCCATTTTTTCGTTGTACACCTTTGAGTCCATGTATTGGGCTAAAGGAAGAAAGATATAGGGCGGGATACCACCCAGCGAGAAGGCCACAGACCAGTGTTATTCCTAAAAGTGAAGACAGGTGGCTGGCATCATAAAACTTAAGTTCGAGCTGTTTTTCCACAAGCGTGTTGAAAGAGGGTAGCAAAAGTGAAAGCAAAATAACGCTCAGCACTGCCGATAATCCAGACATAATCATAGCTTCGGCCATGAATTGGGAAATCAATCTTTTTTTACTGGAACCCAATACCTTACGAATCCCAACTTCATTAGCCCTTTTCTCACTTTGGGCCGTGGACAGGTTCATGAAATTGATACAGGCAATCAAAAGGATAATGAATGCAATAAGGGTTACCAATCGTACAAAGGTGATTTGTCCGCCTGTCTTCTTACCATCCTTAAATTCGGATCGTAAGTGCCAGTCCCTGATAGAATGCAAAAAGGCATAGTTAGCCGGGATATCGGAGTCAACCATTTTTGAAGGAATCAACGCCCTTACCTTTGCGTCCACAACCTCAAAATCGGTATTAGGGGCAAGTTCGACGAAAGTATCCGCGAAGTTATTGCCATATTCTGTTGACCATGACATATCTTCCTCTCCTAATTGAAATCGCTCAAATGGCAATAGCCAATCAAACCCGAAAGTTATATTTTGAGGCAAATCCTTCACAACGCCGGTAACCGTAAAGTTGTATTTATTGTCAATCCGTAATACCTGGTTGAGTATTTTGGTGTTTTCTCCGAAAAGAGCGGTGGCCGTTTTTTGTGTCAGGACAATGGCGTCTGGCCTGTTGAGCGCATTTTGCGCTTTTCCTTCCACAAAATCGAGGCTGAAAATATCCAGAAAGTCAGGGTCGACATACCGCCCACTTCTTTTGATTCCTTTGTCGCTTTCAGCAAGTAAAATCTCTCCGCTCCAGGTAATGGCCGACTTTGTAATTTCCGGTATTTCATCTTTTAAATCTCGCGCCAAAGGCCCTGGGGTGGAATAAAATGTGTATATCTCCCCTTCAAAAGTTTGATTTGTGGGAACATAGTAAATCAAGTCCTGCTTAGGGAATACCCCGTCATAATTCATTTCATCTTCGACCCAAAGCAATATGAGACCGGAACATGTAATACCTATGGCGAGGCCTAAGATGTTTATGGCCGTAAATACTTTTCTTTTTAGTAAGTTTCGCCAGGCGATTAGTAGATAATTCTTAAACATGGTTGATTATTTTAAATAATCCTCTATTGACGTATTCTCAAATTTCGGGACGAATCAGACCTTTAGGATACACTTTAATACTTTAAGGCAAAGAAATCCTTACCATATGTATGCCAGATTACTAATCAATTGTAAACCAAATGTATACGGGTATATATTTCGGAGGGAATTCCCAGGTTGTAAAATTTGTTTACAGAAAGTGTCCAATATTTTTACGCTATTGTAACTTTATTGGAGAAGAGGTTCCTAAAGAGAGTGCTTTTTGGAAATTTCATTCAGGAATATATACTTTCCGTACTATCTTCCATAAGCTATGATATTACCACTGGTAAAAAGAACGCTGTACAAATCCCCGCCCGAGGTACAAATAAAGCTTGAAAAGCCTGGTTTTTATACAAGGACTTAGCTGCTACTTTTTAGGCAGTATATTTTCCGGACCTGCTTCGTCCATTTCCAGGATCAGATTGGCTATCAAAGCCGTCCATCCGGTTTGATGCGATGCTCCAAGACCCTTTCCATTGTCACCATCAAAAAACTCATAAAACAGGTGTTCGTCTTTAAAATGCCTGTCTTTTGAAAACAGCATATCGGCATCATCAGCGTGATATTGAAATTTACCTTTTGCATTCCGTTCAAAGAGTCGCACCAATCT
>JBGTLT010000212.1:0-5964 GCA_041743975.1 Zeaxanthinibacter sp. | reverse complement strand
TTTCTTGTGGCACGAACCATTTGGCTGAAACCATTTAAAGAGTATAAGGAGTTTATTATTCTTTTGTTCATAAATTATGGTTCGTAAACAGGGGGCTTATTGCGGCTAAGTCTTGATCGAGGTTTGGCCCTCCCAAGCTTTGGATTTATCCAGGGCGTAGGAGGGCTCTTTATTTAGGCCATTTAATATTTAGTCCATACTCCGAAGCTTGAGCAAAGTGAAAAGCGAAGGAGTAGTGGATCGGGATCCACTTACACATTCTAGATTATTAATATCGCATACTCCGAAGCTTGAGCGAAGCAAAAGATTAGTGGATTTGAATCACTTATTCAGTCAGAAATGACTATAAACTATTTGATACATCGCCTTTGTCCATTTGTTAATTCTTATATGTATCTTCAATACAACACGAATTATAATTCAGAACGTCACGTCGCTGAGGAGGCGTGGTACAGATTTTGCCTAACCTATAAGCTGGTACCTCATTATGAGTATTCTTTCGGTTACATCCAACAACAGGCCCAGTATTTTTATTGGTAGTTCAAGTGAATTTGAATCGGTCGCCAAAGCCGTTAAATCCAACTTTGACAAAGAAGCTGATGTTGATGTCTGGAACGAAGATATTTTCTCAAAAAATAAAAGCTTTCTTTCAACCCTTTTAAACAGAGCTTCTTTTTATGACTTTGCGATTATTGTCCTCACGCCGGATGATGTAGCGGATATCCGGGATGAACTTTACAATATCCCCAGGGATAACTTATATTTTGAACTAGGCCTGTTTATGGGTAGAATAGGTCCATACAGAACTTTTATAATTGCAGATGAACAGGTTAAAATACTTACCGACTTCGCTGGAATTAGCATTTCCAAATTTCACTCTGCTGGAAATCTCGATGCTACTGTAGTAAAGGCTTGTGATGAAATCCGCACAGAAATGAAAAATGCAGAGCGACAATATAGAATTTCATTATTACCTTCCACGGCATTGGCGATTGGCTATTATAACAATTTTATCAAGAATGTATTGGTGGCTTTTCAAACTATGGATGAGTATGAAATTTTTCAGCGAAATCAGTATGACGAACGAATCAATATCAAAAAGAAAAAAATAATAAACAGATTCCCAACCATTACCATACTGTTGCCCGAGAAGCTCGGTCATTTAGAGTCGAATATTTTTAAAAGAAAAACCACCAACTTAACAAAAGTCCATATACAGACAGGCTCAAGACCTTACCCTTTCTATCTCGACGGAGATATTGACGATGAAAATAATATCAATTTCTACGACATTCCAACTACCCTTACCGCATCTCTAAAGACAATAGATCTGGTATTTGATCGTGATTTCTTACAAAGAGATCATAACCGGGAATATATCGAACGTCGTGAAATTTCAAATTTTGAAAAAACATTGAGAAGACAAATACCCGATGGCGATGAAAACACGACTATAAAATTTGAAATTCTAAAATAGATGCAAAGCTAAATCTTGATGTAACCATGAGGAGCAGTGTGGACAAAATAAATGCTTTCACACTAATATGTGCCGGGTTTATCCTGAATTGGATACGGAAAAAATCGCTCCTTCGCTAAAAATGTCCACAGGACATTTTTTAACGCTCGGCCGTCTCCGGATCCACCTATGCCCTCCGAAGCTCTAGATTTATCGAGAGAAGAGTATTGTAATCTACCCCCGTTCAGAACTACTTAATTGTCTAATTTAATTATCGGCTGGACCACCATCAGTTTACTACTTACATATCCTGGAAAGACTTACTAAAATTAAATTATCCTCCAAAGCTATTACTGTCTGCAAATCACAGGACATCCTGAAATCAGTCTGCTCTGTCCTTATGCCGGTTATATAAATTTTAGCCACTAATTGCACATTCTGCCGTCGGGCATGTTCTGGAATACCCTCATTAAACTCCCTCATTATTTCTTTCAAAAATAGAGTGAGTCAAACTTATTTTCGGTCCTGTACGTGAAAATTAATCAAGGCCAATTAAAAATATTCATACCAATATGCTATCCACACAGAATATGGTTCTGATCATACAAATGCGGCATCCGGGATTGCTGCATTTTTGTAAGTTAATATGTTGGTATCCTATAAACCCTTTCTGTAAAATATAATTTTAGGGTAGGACTTGAAGTATACGTAACCCAATTTAATGTATATAGCTATGTCAGATTTTGTTATAACCGGTATGATTAGGGATGTGGAAAGCGGTGAAGGGCTTGAGGGCCTAATTGTTCGTCCCTACGAAAAAGAGCATTCCTACGATGATTTGATGGGAGAATGCAAAACTGCCTGCGATGGCAGCTTTCGATTCAGAAGCAAAGCCACGGATTTTAGGGATCTATTTAAAAAACGTCCGGACATTTACCTGAAAATTTATGCGCAATCTGTTGATAAGTCAAGTCCTTCAGAGATCTACAAGACATCGAACCCGGTACAGTGGAATGCCAATAAGCTTGGATATATGGTTGTTGACATCCCCAAATCCATTGCAAATGACCTGCCGTCGGAATCACTTCATCACGAGGATTACCATGTGGAAAACCCTCAAGATCATGATTATCCATGTTGTCACCAACATCACAAAAAAAGAAAGTGCAGCCCGATAACAAAATCCCGCAATATCTATCTGAAAATAGAGAAACTTCCAGCCTATAGTCCGGTGGCTCCGGATGATGCAGAACATGATGTTTATCGTCGGGACTGCATGAGGAATACCGATCATGAGGATTCGCATATCCCGGCAGGTGAGGTAGAGCGAAGAAGAATGGATGCCATAGTCTATAGGGAATACATCGATTGCGAGTGTACTGTTCTTAAAAATGATCCCATCATAATAGCAGACATAAATGAGCCCAGGGCCGATAGGCGTATTCCTGGCGCAGTGTTATATACCTCTCCCGGAGAACGATTGTTTGTCCACGTATGCAATGCTGATGACCAGCCGCATACATTTCATGTACACGGCTTGATCTATGGTATCGATTCAGACGGATCATGGCCTTTTGGCGTAGAAGATCATCATGACCGCCGCAGTGATGCCATCTGTCCCGGACAAACCTGGTGCTATATTTTTGATGTTACAGAGGATACCATTGGTGCATGGCCATTCCATGACCATCATATGCATATTGCAGATGCGGTAAATCGTGGACTTTTCGGTGGCATCATTGTCCGTGATCCCGATTGCCCGAAAGCTGATTATGAAGTTCCCATCTTTCTACATAAGCTTACCCCTAAACAGAGTCCGGCCGGATTTGATAGTGGTTCTTTGAACAGGGGTGATACATTTACTCATATATTTACGGAAGAAGGTACTTTTAATTATCACTGCCAGTTTCACCCGATGCACGGAATAGTACGGGTTACTGCTACCGGCCCGCTGACAGCGACCATTACGATTTTAGATAGTCCCGGCAGGTATGACAGCGCGGATATTACAGTACAGACCGGTGCAACAGTTACATGGCTCCATGCCGGAAACCAACCACACACGGTAACAGATACAGGGGGTGACGCTTTAGAATCATATTCGATAAATGGGAGAACATTCGTGGGCAATACTCCAACAATTGTGGCTAAGACTGGCAAACGTATTCGGTGGTACGTCTTTAATCTTGATCTTTCATCCGAGTGGCATAATTTTCATGTCCATGGCCAGCGATTTCGGGTTAATGAAGAAAATATGGACACCCGCACTATTGGTCCGGCCGAAAGCTTTGTAGTGGATACGATCGTTCCACCGGTGGTATTGCTTCCTTTGGACAAAGACTGCAAAAACCATCAAAAACATAGGCATGATCATCAAGACTGTGGTTGCAGTAAATCGCTTGGTCTCAGGTTAACCCAAATACCGACAAAGGTAGGATCTGGCGGAATTGTGCATACCGGCCATGGAGGTGGTGTGGTACACCCAATCGCAGAAGCAGCTGGCCCTGGTCATGAAAATTCCAGGGAAACCAGGGAAAAGAAGCAGGACCATCCTAAACATGAAAAGTACCGCAAGGTTAAACTACAGGGGGATTATCTTTTTCATTGTCATGTTGAAATGCACATGATGCATGGAATGGCCGGAATTGTTAGGGCAATACAGCAAGTGAAGGTTTTTGATAAAATGGAAAAATGCTTTGGATTCAAGTTACCGTCAGCGACTGCTGATACTTGTCCGGATGTTACATTGCACCCTTGCGGACATTCTATAACTGGGACCTGGGAAACCTTGCCGGATGCTCCCATCTTTATCGTTCATGCCGCATTATTGAGATCCGGAAAAGTATTGCTTTGGTCGGGTACCGCTGAGGTTGGAGATCCTCTTGAATCACGGGTTTGGGATCCGGGTACCGGCACCATGACCACTCAATCTTATACGGTTGATCTATTCTGTAGTGGGCACTCATTTATGGCTGATGGAAGATTGTGCATTGCGGGAGGGGCCCCTTCAGGAACGCTGAGGGCAACACACATTTTTGATCCGATGGCTGAAACATGGACCAGAGTCCGTGACATGAACCAGGCAAGATGGTATCCTACCGTTTTAACGTTGCCGGATGGACGTATTCTTGCTGCGTCGGGTACGGGTGCGAATGAATTGGAAATATATGATCCTGCGGCAGATACCTGGCAGATTATTTCAGGTGCAACTAGGAATTTTCCTGAATTATATCCCAGTCTGCATTTGTTGCCATCAGGTCAGATATTTTATTCCCGTATAGGCTGGGCACAGGCCAATATGACGCTGACCCAAACTGCCTACCTCAGTTTGACCGGCACTGCTTCCGGTATCTGGACCGATCTGGGCCAACAACAATTTCCGGACCGGCAGGAAGGTATGTCTGTAATTCAGATTGATACTACCCAATCGCCGGCAACAACCAAGATCTATGTTATTGGTGGAGGGGTATCAGCTCCGGCAACCGAGCGCAATCCACTTACTTCGGAAACCATAGATGTAACTACCCTTTCGCCAGGTCTGACCTGGACTCGTACGGCAGATATGAACTTTCCCCGCGTAAATGTAAATGGAGTTTTACTTCCGGACGGTACTATCCTCGTAATTGGAGGTCAACGGAATGGGAAATGGAATTCCGACCCCGGAGCCGTGCTGGAAACCGAGATTTTTGATCCTGGAACCAACACTTGGTTTATCGCCGGTACCATGCAATTTCCACGTCAGTACCATAGTATTGCTGTATTACTCCCTGACGGGCGGGTTTTGGCTGCAGGTGGGGTGGACCCAAGACCAACGATTGTTCAAAGAGATCAGCGCAATATGGAAATTTTCAGTCCAGCCTATTTATCCATGGGAACACCACCTACAATTTCTACAGCTCCCGGTACCATAAGCTGGGGAACTAATTTTAATATTGATTCACCGGAGAGTGGCAGTATAGAATCAGTAGTTTTGATTCGTCCGGGCTCCGTAACGCATCACACCGACGCAGGACAACGTTATATTAAAATTCCAGTTGTATCCCGTACAGCCTCAAGTCTGACTGTCCAAGGTCCTGCTGATGCCAATATAGCCCCTCCAGGGTATTATATGCTATTTATTATTAACACAGATAAAATACCATCTGTTGCAAAATTCATAAATATTGGATAATTATCATATGTATATTGGAGGTTTAGCAGAAGCAGGCGATAACCATATGGATCCTCCATAGACAACTGGGTTAGGTATAGGAAGGCTCAATTAGAAAGGAAGGTATCGCTCCTGAAAAAAGGCCTTCATCTTATGGGGGTGTCATTACTTTGACGCTGGTATTGTTGTATCAAAAATTAATTTTAAACTAAAGGACAAATCTCCTACCAGGTTTTTTACCCCCTGGTTACAGTATAAAAACTGATCCATATCCAGCATGTAAATGCAAATCAGCAGATTTTTGGAACATTCACAGGCCTTTATGATTTCAGAAATCCTCGGTGCTATCCCCTTTTCA
>JBGTLT010000211.1:0-18495 GCA_041743975.1 Zeaxanthinibacter sp. | reverse complement strand
GGAGGTTTTTTATGCCCGGGAAGCCCCTATTGGCGGGGAGACGAGAAGTTTATCCCGAGCGGAGGCGAGGGAAGTCTCCCCGCCTGTACAAATTGAAAAAAACCTCCTTTTCCGGGAGGTTTTTTATGCCCGGGAAGCCCCTATTGGCGGGGAGACGAGAAGTTTATCCCGAGCGGAGGCGAGGGAAGTCTCTCCGCCTGTACAACACTCAAAACGCCTTTATTTACAGGGGTTTTGACGTTTTTAAAAGTTAGCGGACTGTGAAAAATTCCCCCTCAAATTTCACAAGCGAGTACAGAAACGAGTACATAAATCGAACAATAGCCATTGTTGGACCAATGTATTCTACCCCAAAGTTATACGTACCCAAAAAAAGGTTAACGGCAAGATGGTGCCATCGGTGGCCCCGGGGGATCGTTGGTATGTGTACTATCGGTTCCGTAATCCGGTAACGGGCAAAATGGATCTTCCCCAACTTAAACTCTATAGGGATATTAACCGGCTTAAAACCGTGGCAGAACGCAAACGCTATGGCCATGCCCTGGCTGCTTCCCTGCTTATGGCCCTACAGGAAGGGTTCAATCCGTATGATAAACAAGGCCACCGGTCAAAGCCATACGAGCGCACCTATACAGTTAAACAGGCTTTTACCGCTGCCCTGGAAGATAAGAACGCCCTTAAATCATCCACCTACAGTAGCTATTGGGATTACCTGAATCCCTTTATCGCCTGGCTGGATAAAAACCGCCTGGCCGATGCTCCCCTGGAGAAACTGACCAAACGACATGTGATCGCCTATTTCTCCTACCTGGGGGCAGAAAAACCCGAAGGCAAAGGATTATTGCCGACAAGTGTTGACAATACCCGTCGGTCCCTGGGGGCTATTATGGCAAAATTGAAGGCTGATGACCTGGTACGGGATAATTTCATTTCCGACATAGTTACCAATCGTAGTAAACCCAAAAAGAATGCGCCCTTTACCAAAGATGAATTGCAACTGATAAAAGACTATAGCCAACAGCACTACCCCATACTCTACGATTTCCTGCGCTTTATCTTCTATACCTTCATGCGAAACACGGAGATCGTGCGGGTGTAGATAAAACACATAGATATGTATCCTCGTACCATCGCCATCCCTACCAAAGGTTCCCAGCTGGACTACATTTATATGATCGATCCCATGTACAAGTTCCTCCAGGAGATAGGGATTGAAAACTACCCGGGGGTATTGGATAGGCCCAGACATTAAGCATCCTCCAGTATTAAGATTTCTAAAGTCGCTATACAAATAATACTCCCCGGATCAAGTAAAAGACCAGGTCGGAAAAAGATAGACTTTACTCAAGCATTAGAAATAAGACTAGCTGGAATAAAGGAAGAAAGTACTGCTTTGTGGATCGAATGCGATACATACGGGTATACTCTAAATTCATATCAAAATGATGCATTTCAAACAGATTTTTTTTAATCATACGTCAATTTCAGATTTAAGCAGTGAGAGGATCAACCAGGGGTAGGACTTGATGGAACCCAGGTGGAGAAGGTTTGGAAATATGCCTGATTGTGAAAAATTAATAGGAAGGATACTACACAAAAATGTGAAATAATAAGAATATTTATAAGTAATGATGTAAAATAAAAGGACTTTTTTGAACGTTTAATTGATTCTTAAAGATTTCATAAATGAAAAATAATTTTTTATTAAGATTGATCCTGGCCCTTTCTATACTTGCTTCCTGCTCGAAGGAAGTTCAGATCGTTCCGGATAATATGGATCTCAATATAAATTCTCAAATTCTTACCGAAAAAGTTATCATTTGCCATAACGGTGTAACAATATCTATTGATGAAAATGCACTTGATGCGCATGTAAACCATGGTGACTTCATTGGTGAATGTTTAAATGATAAAACTTATGTGCCTGATGATAAATTTGAACAAAGACTAATAAAATTAGGGTATGATGACATACTGGATAATTATGTTCTTACCGCCAATATCGCGAATGTTCAGGAAATTTATCTATCAGAAGGCGGTATTTCAAATTTAACAGGTATTGAAGACTTTTCTTCTTTGACTATTTTATTTTTAGAAAGCAGTCCGATAGAAATGATGGATATCAGCAAAAATATTGCGTTGGAAGAATTGTGGATCCGAAATAATGAACTGACAACCTTAGATATAACCCACAATGTCAATCTGAAAATAGTAAGGTGCAATGAAAACAGGCTTACAAATATTGACTTAAGCAAGAATTTTAAATTGGAATTATTTAAATGTGTCTTTAATAATATCTCCCATCTGGATACATCCAATCTAACAAATTTAAAAGAACTAAGCTGTGGTTCAAACAACCTTACAGAACTGGACGTAAGCCAAAATAAAAGTTTGGAAATTTTGGATTTTGCTGATAATCAACTTACAACAATTGATGTGAGTAAAAACCCGGAACTGAATACGCTGTATTGTTTTAGGAATCCTATGAAATCAATTGATGTTCGCAAAAATTTGAAGCTTGCGCAGCTTGCTTGCTTTAACACCGAAATAAGTAAGTTGGACTTATGTAATAACCATGAATTGATTTTTCTGCAGTGCCAGAATAATCCATATTTGACCAGTCTGGATTTGAAAAACGGCAATAATCCTTCCATGGATAATGCAGATAATAGTTTTATTGCTAATAATAATCCGAATCTCTTCTGTATTGAAGTAGATGATGCAGCTTATTCAACTGAGAATTGGAGGAATAATGACCACTGGGCAGGATTTTCGGAAGATTGCAGTGACTAGTGAATTTTTATTTTTTATAGTAGCGAAGAATATAAAAACCTCCTTTTCCCGGAGGTTTTTTTTATGCCCGGGGGTCCATATTGGCGGGAGAGGAGAAGCAAGTCCAGAAGGTGTAGTCCTTCGGAGAGTCTTCCCGCAGGATTCCATCCTCCTCAATTCCTTTATGGATTCTCCTTATACAGTATAGGTTATGCCTGTAACTTGAAAGGCAGTTATTTTTTCTGGTATGGTTTTTATCGGATTAACATTACTACTTATTAATCCTTATGCAATTGTCCACTAATTGGTACAACCCTTTTTTGGACTTGTATTTATCAATTGGATTTGAACAATAGATACAAGTGTATTGAACTTAAAAGGTCGATTCAACAACGGAATCCACCTTTGCTACTTGTCATTTAGCCACTCGCAACGCCTTGGCATAAGCATTGGGCAAAACACTTCCCTCTACGGCCTTTGCCGCTTTTTCCACATCATATTCAAATCGGACAAATTCTACTTTGAGGCTGTCCTTTATAGATTTTGATGTGTTTTCATCAAAATGCAGGATAACGTAGCAACCCCGGGGGTCACCATCTTTTGGTTTACCAACAGAACCGAGATTCACGGCGTGGCAAAAGTTTAACGTGCCATTTTCCGTTTCTTCCAGTATGCGGTGATAGGGTTTATGGGTATGACCAAAGCACATCACATCGGCATTGGCATCACGCATAATGCGCAACAAGCTTTTTTCTGCCCTGTCCTCGAACAAATATTCATTGATTTTCCTGGGGCTTCCGTGAACCAGTAACAGGTTCAGCTTTTCTTCGTTTAACTGGAACTCAAGGTTGATATGGGCTGGCAAAGTCCTTAAATAGTTACGCTCTTCATCCTGTACTATTTCATTGGTGAAGGAGATGGAAATGGCACCATTTGCCTTTTCATCATCTGTTTTATAGGCACATCCACAATCGTCGCTCGACCTGCCTATACCAAAATCGTAATTGCCCGCGATTGTGGGAATCTGTCTTTTCCGTATTTCGTTGATGACCTCGTTCGGCCAGATGTTGTATCCCACCAAATCCCCTAAGCAATAGACAGTATCAGGTCTATGTTCGTCCAGATCTTCAAAAAAGGCTTCCAATGCAGGAAGATTGGAATGGATGTCTGAGAACAATGCAATTTTCATTATTATACTGTTTGTGGTTTATAATATTTTTTTCGTAACCAGAAGGCAACCCGAACCAATAAAATGAGTGCCGGAACTTCAACCAAAGGACCTATAACACCCGCAAAGGCCTGGCCGGAGTTTAGGCCGAATACCGCAATCGCCACGGCTATGGCCAATTCAAAGTTGTTTCCTGCAGCAGTAAAGGATATGGCTGCATTTTTATCATAATCCGCACCCATTGCCTTACTGATGAAAAAACCGATAAGGAACATCAACACAAAATAGATAAGCATCGGAATGGCAATTATCACGGCATCCATCGGGATTTCAACAATCAATTCCCCTTTGAGTGAGAACATAACGACAATGGTAAAAAGCAGCGCAATTAATGTAATGGGGGAAATTGCGGGAATAAATTTCGTCCGGTACCATAGTTCGCCTTTTAATTTTACCAAAATCATACGGCTTAGAATTCCCAATACGAAAGGAATACCCAAATAGATGGCCACACTTTCTGCAATGGTTGCAATAGAAATATCTACAATTGCACCTTCGAAACCGAAGTATGGTGGCAGTACCGTAATGAATATCCACGCGTAGAAACTATACCCGAATACCTGAAAAATACTGTTCAGCGCAACCAGGCCGGCACCATATTCGCTGCTGCCTTCCGCAAGGTCGTTCCAGACCAGTACCATTGCGATACAACGTGCCAGTCCTATCAAAATCAGCCCGACCATATATTCGGGATAATCCCTTAAAAAAGTAATTGCCAGTATAAACATGAGAACGGGGCCAATTATCCAATTCAGGACCAGCGAAATGGAAAGAATTTTCACATTCCGGAATACTTTTGGCAATAAGCTATAGTTCACTTTCGCCAAAGGTGGATACATCATCAGGATAAGGCCTATCGCAATGGGAATATTGGTGGATCCGCTACTGTATGAATCGATTTCAGAGGCGATTGACGGAAAGAGGTAACCTGCCCCTACACCTATTGCCATTGCCAGGAATATCCAAAGTGTCAGGTAGCTGTCCAGAAATCCAAGTTTCCTTTTTTTAGTTGTCATGTATCAATCTTCCTTTTTGTATAGTTCCGAATAGGATTTTGCGCTAAGCAAAGTATCAAGTTCTTCAGATTTTCCGACTTTAATTCTGACAATCCACCCATCATCGAAAGGCTTTTCATTGACGAGTTCCGGATTGTCGTTCAGTTTCTCATTTATGGCAATAATTTCCCCGGAAACCGGCATATATAAATCGCTTACCGTTTTAAGGGCTTAGACGGAACCGAATACTTCGTTCTGCTCAAAATCATCGCCTATATCCGGTACCTCCACATAAACGATTTCCCCTAATTCGCTTTGGGCGAAATGCGTTATACCGATAATGCCTTCATCGCCATCAACCTTAATCCAGGTATGTTCCCTGGAGTAATAATAGTCTTCCGGGTTTTCCATCCTTCAAATTTCAGGGATCAGCAACATCCAGAACCGGGTGCGCAGGTATTTGAAGTTTGTTCCTGAAGCTGAGATAGTTCGACTTTAGGTTTTTCCTGTGCGATACCACATTTGTCCTTTGCCAGACAGTCCGTTAGTTTTGTGGTCAACAAAAAGTTCTTACCGTCATAGTCCAGCCCATATTTCCCTATGGTATTCCCCTGGTATTCAACTTCGATTTCCAAATCATCACTCACAGCGAGCATTTTTTCGGATAGTTCTATAATATTGACGAGTTTTTCCGGATGCAACCTGTGGTCATAATCATCAGCTTCCCATAACTGAAAATTGGCAACCTCTTCCTTGCGGATTGTGCCGCCACAGTCAATAAAGTTTTTGGTTACTTTCCCCACTTCGGTAACGTGAAAATGATTAGGCACCAGGGAACCATCAGGTAATTGAAAGGCAATGGTTTCCAATAGACTGAGTTTTAATTTGATTTCTGATAATTTCATAGGTTATTTTATCTGTTATTTTTATAAATATTTATTCGGGTCGTGAGATAAAAACTTTTCTCCCGCAATGTATTTCAATATGGTTTAATTAAAAGAATACCTCGTGGCTTTTGCCCCGGGCCACCTCTCCTCCGGAGAGGTATTTCGGTTTTTGTCCTCCAGGTGAAAATGATACCAGTGAAACCTGTGCCGAGCGTAGGCGAGGTATATCCCTATGACTTCAGCCGGGCCGGCCTTGGGGCCAGTTGGTTTCAAGAAATTCTTTATTATATTAATTAATCGCAATAAAACAATTAATAAGGTCAAAATTTTTTAGCAACAATCTTGGTCTGATGGAATATCCTGGTCTAAAAACTCCAGCATCAATTCCTTCATCGCCGTCCAGTTCTTTTTATCGATACAATAACAAACACTCGTCCCTTCCACATTGCCCTTAATCAGCCCCAGGTATTTAAGCTCCTTCAAATGCTGTGATATGGTGGGCTGCGCTAACCCTATTTCGTCCACCAGGTCGCCGCAAAAGCAGGATTCAATTTTAAACAGGTGTTGAAGGATGGCCACACGTGCCGGATGCCCGAAAACCTTGGCGAAAATCGCAATCGTATTTTGCTCTTCCGTGAATATTTCGGTTTTGGTAAGTCCCATTTATTATATTATTCTATTGCAATATTACGATTAATAGGTTGTATAAATAAAATTCTTTCATAAAGTTGTCTTTTAAGGGAACATAATACATTTGATAACATCCCATTCAAAGGACTTAAAATCAATTATCCCACTTCATCATAATGGGCGATCAGGTTCGTTTTATCGAACGGATTGCAAATTCGCGCGATCCGGGTTGAATGACCGGACAGCGTTTAATCAAAAGAATTCCCCGGGGCTTTTGCCCCGGGGCACCACTCCTCTGGAGAGGTCGAAACCGCCTAAGCGGTTCCGTTTTTTGCATGGTTGTTACAAGTTCACAAACGCTACTATATTGATTTGGTCCCGGCTTCCCTTCTGAAGCAATTGAACCATATATCCAACTTCCAAACGCAGGAATTCATTCAATTTATAACCAAAGCCTCCGTAAACCCGATTTCGATCAAAAGCATTTTCCGTTGTATTTAGGAAAATTTCGTTGTAGGCCGACAAATAAAAAGTATTGTCCATCATAGATGTATTCTTCAAGGCAAAGTTCAAAGCCAAAAAATACCTGAAACGAAGCTTAAAATTATCCTCTATGAACCGTTCTTCCAATCTGAATCGGTGTTGCACAAATAGCCTGGAAAAGGAATGCCGGTTGATAAATTGCTGGAAGATCCTGTGTTCGTTTACCTGCAATTTATCATCAGTGCCACCAATGTAATTTTGACTAAGGATAAAGCCATAGCCAACTAAAAGATTATTGTTGTTTTCGGAAATGTTGTAACCAAATCCGGTCCTTAGCAGTAACTGTTCCAAATCGCCGATAACATTGTAGTTACGGTACTGTACTTCATGATGCCAGTTCCACTTTTGGTCTATCTTTTTGTTCCCGAAATAAATCAGCCAATTACCCGGCCCTTCCTGTTGAGCAAAAAGTGCCGGAAGCTGGCCAAGCATCATCAGTGCAAAGCAAACGAATGACCATTTAATATTCATATCTCAAAAAATTCGACTTCCCCTGTCAAAACACTGTACATTCCGCCAACAATCATAATTTCATTGTTTTTCTCCATTTCTGCCAGGATTGGGCTTTGCTTACGAATGTTAGCAAGTGTCAGATGAACATTCATAGCAGCCACATGATCAACGAACTCGCTGTTTTTCGAATTTCTCAGACTATCGTCCAATGGTTCTTTTACAGCTTCCACCGCAGGTTCTATCTTTTTTATAAGAGCCGTAAGATTTCCCATCCTGGCATGGTCACACGCTCCTTTGACAGCCCCGCAGCTGGTATGCCCCAGGACCAATATTAATTTGGTACCCGCCAGCTTGGATGCAAATTCCATGCTGCCAAGGATATCTTCATTCACAAAATTTCCAGCGATACGGATACTGAATATATCGCCCAGTCCCTGGTCAAAGACCAGCTCTGCTGACACCCGTGAGTCAATACAGCTCAGGATGGTGGCAAAAGGGAACTGCCCTTCACTGGTGTCGTTTACCTGCTCCAATAAATTCCTGTTCGCTTTAAGGTTGTTTTGAAATCTGAGGTTCCCTTCCATTAGAAAATTCAATGCCTTCTGAGGTGTCATTGTAGCTTGTGTTTCTCTTGTATGTGCTTTCATGATATTTATTTATTTATTTATAATTTATAATTATGCGGTTTTGGGTCTTAGTTTGAAAAATTCCGTAAAACTTGGCGGATTCTCTATAATGCCCCTTTCTGAAATAAGTTTTATGGTAATATTCCTGATCCTGGCCTTATGTGAGAAATCCTCCAGTATTTCTATAATATCATAATCGAGATATCGGGTTTTTCTAACATCAAGTTCCAGTAAAGATCCTTTTGGCAAACGGTCCAGTTCTTTCAGGATCGCCCCTTTGTTCAAAAAAGTAACTTCTTCAGCCAAGGTCATTTTGATCCTGCCATCATCCACATCTTCTCCTTCCTTATGAAGAAAATGGGAGTTCTGGTAACTCTTTATCAAAATAACAACAATACCTACGGCCAGGCCAAGACCAATTCCAAAAAGCAGGTTGTTGAAGACAATTCCCAAAACAGTTACGGTGAAAGGAAGAAATTGTTTCCAACCCATTTTATACATTATTACGAATAACTCAGGCTTTGCCAACTTAAATCCAACCACAAGAAGTATAGCTGCAAGTACGGACAACGGAATTAAATTGAGCAGTCGTGGCAACAGTATCACGGAAATCAATAATAATACCCCGTGCAGGATGGTTGACATTTTGGTTTTAACCCCGGATTGAATGTTGGCGGAACTTCGGACTATTACCTGCGTTATGGGCAGGCCACCTATAAGTCCGGATAGCATATTGCCCGTGCCCTGTGCCAATAGTTCACGATTTGTAGGTGTTACTCGTTTATCAGGATCCAGCTTGTCCGTCGCCTCCACGCAGAGCAACGTTTCAAGACTGGCGACAAGGGCAAGGGTAAATGCGGTTATCCAGATTTGGTTATTGGTAATCCCGTTAAAATCAGGAAAACTAAACTGAGTAATGAATGATGTGGCATCCCCCGGAATTGGAACATTCACCATATGCTCCGAACCGATGCCCATAACCTGGTGTCCTTTAGTAATTACATAATAAGCAATCCCGACAATGACCGCGACTAAAGGCCCTTGAATGAGTTTAAAAATCCTGGCTTTTTTCGATAGTACTTTTTCCCATGATACCAGGATTCCCAACCCTATAAAGGCAATAAATGTAGCTCCTGGACTAATGGCGTCTATGGCATTCAAAATGGCTGAAAAGGTATTTTCACCATCGACTTGAAAGAAGCCAAAGTCGCCTTCCGGATTGCTATCATACCCGAAAAAATGAGGTATTTGTTTGAGGATGATTATAATTCCAATACCCGTCAACATACCTTTGATGACTGCTGAAGGAAAAAAATAGGCTATTATACCGCCCTTTAGCAAGCCGAATATAATTTGGAGGGCCCCAGCCAATACGACTGCCAAAAGGAAGTTTTCATATCCGCCCAGGCTAACAATTGCCGAAAGCACAATGGCAGCCAAACCTGCCGCAGGACCACTGACGCCAACCTGGGAGCCACTGATGGCGCCAACTACTATTCCGCCGATTATACCCGCGATCAATCCTGAAAAAAGTGGGGCGCCACTAGCCAGTGCAATACCAAGACAGAGGGGGATTGCAACGAAGAAGACCACAACGCTTGCGGGTAAGTCCGATTTAATGTTTTTAAAGAGATTTGTATTGTTCATATTCTAATGAAACTATTTTAGTTCATGGCCTGATAATATGGAATATCACAACCATATCTGTTAATTGAATTTACTGTTTTCATGAAATGAGTAAGTAATGCCACCTTGGGCTGAAAGGATGCGGCAAGTATAACTTCCTATGGATCACCTTCGAATTGGCGAGAATGGAAGATTATGCCTGTTCGGGTGGTGGAATGTGTATTTCGGAAATAAATAACGGCACGAGTACACTGGCGTTGTGGATTACCAGTTGTGTACGATAAACAAAGGGATTTTCGGTAGTACCTGCGATGCTTAGATCAATTTTTCTGTCCATGCTATCCTTCTCTTGTTTTTCTTCTTGTGAACCCTCTTCCAAAAATAATTCAGCTACTTCGAGGTTATTTTGACTTAGAAATGATAAACCGAGGATAGTAGGTTGCATGACGGTAGAATACACAACGGTAAAAATTGCGAGGCAGACCAATTTTCGGAAAAGATGGTGGAATATTCGATCCATCAGGCAATAATTTTAAATACCAATTGATTGTAAAATTCCGCAATGTTGTCTTTGCCTTGTTTTACATCTGTAAGGGATGGCAAGTGCTTTGCAAAATGCCGCTGCTGATGCGCTCCTTCAATAACCGTTGAAATAAGCATATGTGGAAATTCAAAGTTGGGATTCAATGACAGCACCATTTCACTAGCCCTTTGGACTACCCTTTTGTATATCCCGAAATAGCCTTTCGAATTGGCTTGGTCGACATCCTTTGTGTGATATATCTTAACAGACTCCTCGATAACCAGCTGTTCCAGCAACACTGCATTGATATGGGTAAAAGAATTACCTATTGTTATGGGTTGCGTTAATACTTTGATGGCTTCGGCTAATTTAAGGGTCGGGGAATCGATATTGGCAGTTGAAAAAACCAGTTTATATTCTATCCAGCCCCAATACCAGGAGATAAGATAGACCAGTAGCGTCTGTTTGTTTTCGAAATAGCGGTAAATGGTACTCTCCGGGGATCCGATTTGTTCGCCAAGTTTTTTAAACGTGAACTTCTCGAACCCTAATTCATTGATCAGCTGAATACCGCTTGAAACAATCTTGCGTCCAAGTTCCGACGAATTGGGATCCCTGAGATAGATTTCGGGATTGACGTTGATATGAATTTGAAGGCGATCCAAAAGAATAATTTAGTTATGCTTTCAAAAATAATAGTAATACTATTTATAATACAAGTATTATACTATATTTATTTTTTGAGCTACTCATTTAAGTTCTGCATCTTGTAGTCCGTAAGATTAGGGATTCTGGAAGATTTTAAGGGACAGAATATACTGAACTTCGTGAAAGAATTGCCAAATGATGATGCGTGTAAGGCATATTTGGCAAAAATAAAATGGCAAGATGGGTTTGCTCGTATGAAATGTGGCCATACCAAAGGATGTCGGAAATCTGGATACAAATATCAATGTTATGGTTGCCAACACGTAGAGTGTTCAACGGCCAACACGTTGTTCCATAAGGTTAAATTCGGTTTGCAAAAAGCATTTTGTGTGGTATTAGAAATGACTACCAGCAGCAAAAGTGTATCGAGCATACAGATGGGAAAACGATTTGATATTAGACAGGGCACTGCCTTGTATTTTATGCATAAAGTTAGGGCTGCCATGGAAAGTAGCCGGCAATATCCATTATCCGATATCGTTCATGTAGCTGAATTTACGGTAGGTGGAAAAGAAGAGGCAAAACAATGGAGAAGCTACAATTCTAAAATGAAGAAAGCGGTCATAGCGGTGGAACTCAGCAAAAAACACCAAGTAAAAAGAGTCTATGTGAGATCCATAGATGATTATTCCGCCAAGTCCCTCACTCCTATATTTGAAGAGCACATAAGCCCATCGGCAAAGATAATGACGGACAAATGGAGAGGGTATGGGCCTTTAAAAGTAAAATATGATATTGAACAAAAATTTAGTGCAAACGGCAAGAACTTTAAAGAACTGCACATAATCCTAATGCAGTTGAAATCTTGGTTGAGGGCAATACCCACTCATGTGAGCAAATGGCACATACCAAGATATTTTGACCAGTTTTGCTTTAGCATAAACAGATCTCAATTTAAGCAAAGTATCTTCCATAAAACTATTTAACGGATGGTCGATAAGCAACCAATATATCAAGCAACCAGTAAACAGATACTAAGTGTATAACTCAATAAAATTAAATAACCATTTGGTAACGCTAAAGGCTGATCTCAGAGCCATGCGATCTCTCCTCCTGTACCTAAAGGGAGAGCTGACGGTTAAAAGCAGGCTTGTTTTATTTGATCAAACAATGGTCAAACTTTTGATCATCCCTAACATCAATAGAATAATAGTCAGAGGAACCCAACTATTCGCGGTGCCCTTAACAGGGTAAAAATACTTCTTACAAACTGTCATGATACCAGCAAAGGTCATTCGCCATTTATGATGACCTTTTATTTTGCAGTGCAAAAAGTAAAACGGAAAGTATTAAAGAAGAATACTTTATTCGCGCAATAATTGGAACACCTGTTTCGCAATTTCCAACTCTTCATTGGTCGGAATGACCAGAATCTTAACTTTTGAAATGTGGGAATTAATCTCCCTAAGCGAATTTGATTGTATATTGTTTTTCGCTTCGTCGATGACAATACCTAAATAATCCATATCTGTACACACCATTTTACGAAGTACGGGGGAATTCTCACCAATGCCTGCAGTAAAAATGATGGCATCCAATCCGTTCATTGCTGCGACATAGGAACCGATATATTTTTTAATACGGTAGGCGTTCATTTCTAGGGCCAACTGGCAATCTTCATTTCCTTTTTTCGCTTGTGCCTGTATGTCGCGCAAATCTCCATACCCCGTTAATCCTAGCATGCCACTTTCCCTGGTTAAAAGCTTATTTACCTTTTCCAGTTCATAGCCTAGTTCATTTACCAAATGGAAAATTATGGAGTGGTCAATGTCGCCACTTCTAGAGCCCATGATCAATCCATTTCCGGGAGCAAAACCCAGACTATGGTCTACACTTTTACCATTGACCACGGCGGTCATACTGCAACCGTTCCCCAGGTGGATGGAAATGATTTTGGAGTCAGTAATGTTGAGATGTGAAGTCGCTTTTTGTGAAACATATTTATGGCTTGTACCATGAAAACCATAGACCTTAACGCCTTGCCTGGTATAAAACTCATTGGGAATGGCATATTTACGGGCCTTCAAGGGCATTGTCTGATGAAAGGCAGTATCGAACACGGCCGCTTGTTTAACCCCCGGGAATAGCTGTTCGGCGACAAGTATACCTTCCAGATTATGGGGATTGTGTAAGGGTGCAAGAGCGGCAAACGCGTTGATTTCCGCTTTAACCGACTCTGTAATCAATGTAGTTTCTGCAAAAGAATCACCGCCATGCACCACCCTGTGACCTATAGCATCGAATTCATCGGCACTTTTGATAGCCCCTCTTTTGGGATCGAGTAAAAATCCAGCAATAGTTTGAAAGCCTTCCCGGTGGGATGATATTTTATCTACTTCTTCGATTTGCGTGGATTCAGACTCGAATTTGAGAACAGCATTCTCTGAGCCGATGCGTTCCACATGTCCCAAGCAGATAACCTTTTCCGACGGCATTTCGATTAGCTTAAACTTTATGGAAGAGCTCCCTGCATTTATGATGAGTACATTCATTTACCAGGATTATTTATATTCCCTCAGCCTGAATTGCCGTAATTACTACCGTATTGAATATATCTTCAACGGTACACCCCCGGCTCAAATCGTTTACGGGTTTACTGAGGCCCTGTAACATGGGGCCGATGGCCAGGGCACTGGTTTCCCGCTGTACGGCTTTATAGGTATTATTGCCGGTGTTGAGGTCGGGGAAGATAAATACGGTGGCCTTACCTGCCACCTGCGAATCGGGCAACTTACTCTTGCCCACGCTGATATCTACAGCCGCATCATATTGTATCGGACCTTCAATTTTCAGGTCGGGTCGTTTTTGTTTTACGATCAAGGTGGCCTGGCGCACCCGATCGACATCCTCGCCCGATCCTGAAGCACCCGACGAATAGGAAAGCATTGCGATGCGTGGTTCGATACCAAATGCTGAACTGGTATCCGCTGAAGAAATGGCAATTTCCGCCAACTGTTCTGCCGTTGGATTTGGATTAATAGCGCAATCACCAAAAACCACGACCCGGTCTGGCAGGCACATAAAAAATACCGAGGATACCAGGGACACACCCGGTCTGGTTTTCACGAACTGCAGGGCGGGTAGAATGGTGTGCTGGGTGGTATGTACTGCACCCGATACCATACCATCGGCATGTCCTTTATAGACCATCATGGTGCCAAAATAGGAGACATCTTCCATCAGGTCGCGGGCCATAGTCAGGTCAACGTTCTTGTTTTTCCGTAATTCAAACAAAGTAGTTGCATATTCAACGAAATCCGGAGCATCCACCGGATTTATAATATTCAGCTTTTGAGGATCCAAGCCTAAGTCGAGTTTTGCAATTTTATCGGTAATCTGTTGTGGATCCCCCAATAGTGTGATATTGACGGCCTCTGCATCTATCAATAGTTTGGCTGCAGTCAGAATACGGTCATCTGTTCCTTCGGGTAATACGATATGTTTTTTATGGTTCTTCGCCCTTTTTAATAAGTTGTACTGAAACATTCTTGGGGTAGTGCCATCTGCCCGAAATGTAATCAGGCGCTCTGCTAATATATCTGAGGAAACGAATTTTTCAAAATCGCCGATCGATGTTTTAATTTTTTCAGTGTTTTCGGCATAGATCTGTGATTTTATCGATCCAATACGATTGGCAATGGCAAAGGTGCCACCTTTCACGGATATGATAGGCACCACATCTGACAGCCCTTCTATCAATTTGCAAATGGTATCTTCAGGAACAAGGCCTCCGGTAAGTACAATTCCAGAAACTGCGGGATAATTTTCCGAAATGTTGGCTTGTAAGGCCCCTAAAATAATATCCGCTCTATCACCTGGGGTTATCACAAGCCCGTTTTCTTTTAAATACACCAGGTAATTGCGCAATTGCATGGCACCAACACTAAACCCGTCTACCTGGTTGTTGATAAATGCTTTTCCGAAAAGGATTTTTCCATGGAGTGTCTGGTTGATTTCTTTTACCGAAGGATTTGCCAAAATCGGATTAATGGGAATGGCATTGACCAGAACTTGCTCCGGCAATTTTTTCCGAAGTCCTTCCACCACCAGGGTAACGTTCTCCTGTTGCACTTTGTTGGCAATGGCCAATATCACATTTACGCCCTTGTCCTTAAAGGTATCATAGGCGATCTGCAGGTTGCCGACCAGACCTTCTAAAGTTTTGTCCACGCCGCTGGCAAGAATAATAGCGGGTATCCCAAGATTCTTGGCGATAACCAGATTGATGTCGAATTCTATAATGGTACCTTCTCCTGAAAAACTGGTGCCTTCCACCAAAACAAAATCAAAACGTTCTTCAACCGCCTTGTACTTTGTGATGATCTTACTTATGATTTCATCATCCCGGTCTTCGTTTTTCTTTTGTATGACTTCGCTTCGTTTATAGGCATATGCATCCTCGAATTTGATATCGAGTTTAAAATACGACGTCATAGTATGGATGTGATTGTCCATACAACCGGGTTCAAAATCGTCGATTATAGGTCTGAAATATCCTACCTTCGCCACTTTGCCAAGTAATAATTGCATTAGTCCCAATGAAATGATCGACTTGCCACTATTAGGTTCTGTTGTGGCAATGTAAACTGCTTTGCTCATGCTGGCATAATTCTCTGGGACAAATATAAATCTCTTGCCTACAATTCGGGCTCATATTATAATAATATCGGCAGGCGTTTCTACCCAGATTGGTTTGTCCCCCAACAAAGCAATGGGTCGTTTCATGATCTCGGGATTATATAATATCACTTAAATCCAATTGTCGGATGATAAAATATGATGTAAGAAATGTGATTTATTGGAGGACTAAAGCTATGTTACTCCCGAATAAATCAGGGATGGCCTAGAAGTACAATCCGCATCGTTAAATCGTACCACTTGAGGAATGATTGACATAAAATTATTAATACGCTGCTGTAAAATGTTGATTTACAAGAACAGGTGGAAGACCTATATCAAGCCAATAGTAGCTCCAGGATCAGCTCGGTATTTAAGGGACCTATACTGGCAGTATTTAAACTAGCTATCCAGACCGAGAAGACCCATGCTTTGGGGCCCAATATCGGAATCGTGGCCGGTGTGCTGTTTAAAATGTATCTTTGGCTACAGGTACCCCGGATATTTTGGGTCTGGTGTAACGCTCTGGGATGCCTGGTGACCGTCCTGTTAGTACTTGCGGTGAGTTATACCATTAAAAGAAAAGTAAACGAAGGTCTGGAAGTGGCCTATTATTCAGGTAAAAAAGAGGTCGCCATCCTGGTAGGTTATTTTATCACCATAGTGCTCTTTAGCCTTTATTTGCCAAATCTTTTGGACTAAGCTAATGGATATGAAATTTGTAATCGCTCCGGATAAGTTCAAAGAATCCCTGACGGGATTCGAATTCTGCGATGCCGATGAGGAAGGACTTCTGATTGCAATTTGTTTTCAATCCTAGGACTTATGAGCAAGGGATTACTGTCTTTTTGTTGGCTATTGGCTAATATCCAAATTCAGTCAATCTTTTGAAAGTTTGGCAGATGCATAGTTGTAGATTCGGCAATAAGAAAAGGCAATTGCAAATTTTGAGAAGCCTCTGGAATTAAATCCAAAAATCCAAAATGCGATGTGTCAGTTTAAAGAATTAAATGAACTATGGCAGCCACAAAGGTTATGTATGAAATCATAGCCATACAAAGCCACCGCACTAACCAAAGCTGCGATTCATACCTTGATCGTTGTAAACAATACCCTAACGAGACTTAAATGAGTACTATAAATAATGTTTAATTTAAAATCAAAAAAATGATTAAAAAATCAATGAAAATCATGGCAATTTTATTCGCCTCGTCACTGTTATTAACCTCTTGTTATTCCTATACCAACGTAGTAGGAAATGGGGCTCAAGGTAATAATCAAACAACTGAATGGAATCATTATGTGGTTTATGGATTAGCACCGGTGGGTGTTTCTGATTCGAAACAAATGGCTGATGGTGCAGAAAACTATACGGTCCATACAAGACACTCTTTCGTAAATGGATTAGTTGCAGCTCTAACTTTCGGAATTTATACACCAACGATTACTACTGTAACAAAATAATTACTTTGAAAGAAGAAGGTCTGATTAGCAGACCTTCTTCTTTATTTAAAACACATTTGAAAAAGATAATTTTCTAGATTTCAAAAATCCTTTCATTGTACGTTTTCATTACTATAATTTCAATCAATACGACAGATATTGACAAGTTAACCGAATAGGGGACATCGGATATTCTTTTAATAACAATCCATTAAGAGTTGCCCATTCCAGGTAAGATCGTGGTCGTCAGGACCCGTGACGGCCGTTATGCAAAGGTAGAGTTCCTGAGCTATTATAAGGACAACCCGGCACAACCCAACCCCCAGACCGATGAGAGCCGCTATTACACCTTTAACTATGTGTACAACCCCAATGAGGGCGATACCGGTTTTGAATAAGTCAGGTTTCCGGTAGGATTTGTTGGTTTGGGCTAGTCATAGGTAGTAGAAATGCTTCGATGCGCTAATGCTTCACCGCGCTGGGCATGACAACGTGATTTGTGCTTCGCTTCGCTAGCATGACAACTCTTTATCAATGCGGGTGTCAGGAGCGATCTCTCTGAATGAACAACAAGGAAAAGCCGACTCTTTGAAGTCGGTTTTTATATATTGGTCATACCAAATGGATTTTTATCAATACGATCATAGGAACCTTTGGATGCCATTTGATCAGTATTTCAATACTTCCTGGTAAGAAGAATCTAAAACCCCGGACCCATCTGAGACACGCTGAATTGGCCTAAAAGGGATGCTAGCGTAATAATTTTACGTTTACAGCGCTCATACCTTTCTCCCCACTTTTCATATCGAACGAAACACGATCATTTTCATGGATTTCGTCAATTAACCCTGTTTGATGTACAAAAACATCTTCATCGGAATCTTTAGGTTTTATAAAACCAAATCCTTTGGTCCTATTAAAAAATTTTACAGTTCCTTCTTTCATGGTATTAACTTTAGTAGTCGTTAAGTTAGTAATTATCTGTCTTAGTGTATTCAGTATTTTGCTCATTATTTAAAGGTATCAATTTTCTTTACTTTACAGGATTACAGGCTGTATTCTTCCTAATTGATGCAACATTTTAATGTGATCCCATAAAGCATCCGCCAATGTTTTTTTAGAATGATAGGGCATTCCGAATTCCCGTGCCGTCTCCGATACGATAGCCGATAGATCCTTATAATGTACATGACAGATATGGGGCAGTAAATGATATTCCACCTGGAAGTTCAAACCTCCGATCAGCCACGATAAAAGTCTGCTCCCTGGCGCAAAATTGGTTATGGTGGCCATCTGATGCATAGTCCAGTCACCTGTAATTTGATTATTTTCAATAGGCATAGGAAATTCTACAGCGGGCATTATATGCGCAATCTGGAATACCGTGCTTATTAAAAAACCAGTTACCAGGTGCATACAGATAAAGGCGAGAATAATAATCCAG
>JBGTLT010000210.1:0-2172 GCA_041743975.1 Zeaxanthinibacter sp. | reverse complement strand
GTTTTGTAATAAATGCAATTTTAACGACAGAAAATTTAAATTTTTATGATAAGAATCAGGCTTGCGTTTATTTTTTAAATGTTAATATGTAGAAGATAAGCAGTTAAACTGGTATCTATTGTTTGGGGTCTCTGGATTCATAGCCCTTTCCCTGGAAATGGTCTGGTTCAGAACACTGCATATTATGTTGAAAGGGAATAGTTTTACTTTTCCAATTCTCCTGTCTATTTATCTCGGGGGCATTGCCCTGGGCTCGGTCATCGGATTGCTGTATCTGAAAAAAATAAAATATCCGGCTCAGCTCTTTTTTCGCTTGCAGGGCTTGATTGTGCTTTGCACACTTTTGACTTACGTACTGCTTTATTATGGTTTGAAACACCTTGATTTTTTGGCACCACTCAACGAATATTTATATAGGTATGAAAAAGGGGGAGGGTACAGAATGTACTTCCTGACATTTGTCTTATCAGCCTTTCTGGTAGCCCCACCCACGGTTCTCATGGGGATCTCCTTTGTTTCTTTGCAAGAGGCATCCAATAAGTCGATTGCCTCTTTTGGGGAAAAACTAGGGACACTGCTGTTCTTCAACATTGGTTTTTCATCGGTATCTGTTTTGATTACCACGTTTGTTCTTTTTCAATTCCTGGGAACCAGCCTTACGCTATCCATATTATCCCTCGTTTTGGTTGTGCTTTTTATATACAAAATCATTTCCATTGATAGAACGGCCCGACACAGAGTTGAAAGTTTCCTGGTAATTGCGGCCACGCTTGTTTTGGTACTGACATTCCCAAATAACCAATCCATGTGGAAGGTATTTCAGGGATCTTCCAGCCAGGAAATACTCATACTGGAAGACAAGTCGAGTGTTTCTACAATCAAATTGAATTACAACAATTCCAAAACCGATGTGGTATTTTTGAATGGATTGGGGCAAAGTTACTTTCCCTATTTACAGGATTATGGCCACTTGGAACTAGGGTACCTGCCTGTGGTCATTCATCCCAATCCCCAACAAATCGCCATCATCGGATTTGGGTCGGGGGGTACCCTATTTGCCACGAGCCAGTCCGATAAAACGGTACAAGTTGATTGCTTCGAGATATCTTCCAATCAGTACGACATGGTTAGTCAATATGGCACAATGGTGAATGATGCTAGGGTGACTAATCTGTACAATGACAAAAGGATTAAGCTGCATATTAAAGACGGCAGAAAAGCACTGCTAAACTCCACTAAAAAATATGATATCATCGAAGCCGATGCCCTGAGGCCTAATTCTCCGTACTCCGGCAATATATATTCCATTGAATATTTCGAACTGCTAAAATCCAAGTTGAATCCCGGGGGATTTGCCGTAAGCTGGGCAGCTACGGATCGAGTGATCAATACGTTTGCCAGCGTGTTTCCTTACACTTATACCAACGGGTTCGTGCTCATGGGAAGCACTTCCAAAATAGAATTGGATAGTGATATTCCCATCAGGGAGGAGTTCCAAGCCCTTCCTATCGACTGGAAGAAGAGTATTAACAATTTAAAGAGAGTAGAGTACTCCCCCGAACGCGACGTCAACCGGGATCTCTTTCCAAAAGATGAATTTGAAGGGGTACGTTTCAATACTTCCCTATGAAACGCGGCAGACTTCCTGAACAATCGATCGAGGTGGTGTGTGCCAAGGATAAAAACTGATCAGCAAAAGGAAGTAGGTAGCGAAGAAATGGGTTTGCCTGGATGCTCCCAATCACGAAAACACCAAACATGGGGAGGGCAAAGCGAATTTTCCTAAAAATGAGTAAAATCCTGACCCCTGATGCGTTTTGTTTGAATTTATAAACACATCGGCCTACCTGTAATAGGGCATACTACTGCGCTTGTGCCAGATCGATTCTGTGAGCGGCTCACAGCCCTGTTCGCCATCTCTTCTTTCCTCATTGTGGGCGTTACCACCAACAATTCAACATAGCAATATGACCGTTGATGAAAACATTGGCAAAGGCATAAAGCACGAATAGCAACCGGATGTTTGCTATATTTATTGACAGCATATACCCTGTGGGAATGGATAAAATGAAAACCTATAAGGCGAACAGAAAAGGATTTATCAAGTATTTAATGATCGGTGCTGTGATTTTTTTACCGGTGGTTGTTTTCTTCTCCGATAAGGGTACATTC
>JBGTLT010000209.1:0-10242 GCA_041743975.1 Zeaxanthinibacter sp. | reverse complement strand
TCGTAATGGCGGTCGGATACTTTTTATCGTATTTCGCAATGCTTTGGACTGTTACCACTGAATAAAATAATAAAAAGACTTACTTTTAAAGTTCCAAAATTCCCCAGAATGTGGACAAAATTACGGCTAGTTTTAGCAATTACCATACTATTTCTTTCGTTTTCGGGATTTACCCAAACCGGTTACTGGAAGCATGAGGCGACTTCAAAAGCCCCACCGGACCCATTTTTAAAAGGTTTGGACCCCCGGGAAATTCAGTTCTTTCGCCTGGAGGAACAAGCCATTTTAAAAGTGTTGTCTGCGCTTTCCCCTTCCAAATGGATCAGAAATATCGTTTATTTTCCGGACGAAAATGGTAGGCTTTCACCTTTTTCTGTGGCAGAAACACCAGTTTTTTCACCCGGACTAGCTGCCAAATATCCATCCATAAAATCGTATTCCGGGTTTAGTGTCAACAACCCGGGAGACCGTATCCGGTTCAGCGTTTCGCCGAAAGGGATCCAAAGTATGATTGTGCATGCGGACAACCAAAAACCTACATTCATGCAACAATCTGCGGAAGGCGGTAATCAGTATGTTGTCTATAACCGGGAATTGCAATGGGATACAGATACGGAATTCATATGTTATACCAAGGCTGGGATCGAACAGGGCAAAATCCCCGGAACTGCGAAACTTGCTGATGATCGAACCCTGAGGACTTACCGGATTGCCATTTCAGCTTCCGGGGAATACACCCAGTTTCATGGTGGTACTGTTGCGGACGCCCTTGCGGCTATCAATGCAACCCTGACCAGGGTTAATGAATCTTTTGAGAGAGATTTGGCGGTCACCCTGGAATTGGTGCCTGGCACCGATGAGGTTATTTTTACAAATGCGGCAACGGACCCGTATTCCGGGAATTTGAATACCCAGGTCCAGAATACCCTCACTGACATGATCGGGGAAGCCAATTATGACATCGGCCACTTATTCCATGAAGATACTGACGGGGGTAATGCGGGGTTTATCGGATCTGTATGCCAGGATGACATGAAAGGGAGCGCTTATTCCGCTGCATTGAATCCTGAGGGGGATATTTACGATCTCGATTTTGTTGCCCATGAACTGGGCCATCAATTCGGTGCCAACCATACCTGGTCCTTTGAATCGGAAGGAACGGATGTGCAGTTGGAACCTGGCAGCGGAACTACCATTATGGGCTACGCGGGTATCGTGGATGGCAACAATGTTGCTTCCAATGGGGACGATTATTTCCATTATATCAGCATCCTGCAGATTTCAGATTATCTGGAAACCACAAACTGCGGGCAGGAAGCCCGGCTGTCCGATAGGCCGCCTGTCATCACTTCCATCGGGAATTTTATCATCCCAAAATCTACCGCTTTTGTGCTAAATGGCATAGCATCCGATGCTGATGCCGGCGATGTGCTTACCTATACATGGGAACAGATAGACAATGGGGTGGTTACCGCCAGTTCATTTGGCCCACAGAATCCCAGTGGCGCCAATTTCAGATCGCAAAAAC
This sequence comes from Zeaxanthinibacter sp., assembly GCA_041743975.1. GTDB lineage: Bacteria > Bacteroidota > Bacteroidia > Flavobacteriales > Flavobacteriaceae > JTS-RE37. The sequence continues at coordinate 8,714 of JBGTLT010000209.1, read as the reverse complement.
CATCGCTGTCCCCGGTTCGCTACTTTCCAAAATTAACGGAGGTCCTGAAAGGGAACCTCACCCAGGTAAATCCCCCTACCAATTCGGCATGGGAAACCGTATCTGATGTGGAAAGGGACCTGAACTTTGCCTTCACGGTCCGCGATAATGCGCCCGGGGGCGGACAAGTGGTCTCTGATGAGGTATTGGTAGCCGTATTGAACAGTTCCGGGCCCTTTACGGTTACTTCCCAAAGCACCCCTTTAATGTATGCAACCGGCAGCAACCAAACCATTACCTGGGATGTAGGCAATACCGATATACAACCTGTCAATGCGCTGAGGGTTACAGTATACCTGTCCACTGACGGGGGAGCAACCTTCCCCATCATCCTTGCCCAGGATGTCCCCAATGATGGGGAACAGGAAATACTCATTCCTGCCATCCCAACTTCAAGCGCAAGGATCATGGTAAAGGCAAGCGATAATATTTTTTTTGCATTGAATGCGTCGGATTTTTCCATTGCGGAATCTCCTTTTATAATGGATTTCGCGGCGTTGGCTTTCAATGTATGCCAGCCTGATGACCTTGTTGTTCCATTTACCTACAACACCTTTGGGGGATTTAACGAGGCAGTAACCTTTACGGTCAGCGGCTCCCCTCCCGGATTGGATGTAGCCATCAGTCCGGTTTCCGCATTGGCAGACAACACTGCGGTTAATATTACATTTTCAAATACCTCCGGGGTTGCGGCCGGCAGTTACCCCCTAAACATTGTAGGTACCTCCGCTTCCGTTACCAAAGAGGTGGCAATTATGGTTGAAATATTCAACGATGCATTCTCACCCGTTCCGCTTAGCAGCCCGGCCAACGGGGCGGTGGAAGTAAGCATCAATCAGGCCCTGCTGTGGGAAACCAATACAGTGTATACAGGATATGACGTTCAGATCGCCACAGATGCCAGCTTCAATACTATCATAGAAACAGCTTCTGTCATTACAAATTCTTATGTGCCCTTAAACATTTTGGAAGTGACACGGTATTTCTGGAGGGTGAGGCCCAAAAATGATTGTGGACAGGGGGTCTTTGGTCCCCCTTTCAGTTTTACCACCATAGCCCTGAATTGTAAAAGCATAGCTGCGGGTGATTTGCCAATGCCCATCTCTACCACTGGTACCCCTACGGTGATTTCCAGGATAACCTTCGTTAATGACCTGGTGGTTTCGGATGTCAATGTGACCCTGGAACTGGATCATTCATTCCTGTCAGACCTGTATATAAGCCTCACTTCACCTGCCGGCACAACTGTTACACTGACGGCTAATTCATGCGGGGACTTTCAAAATATCGAAGCCACCTTTGACGATGATGGCAGTGCTTTTAGCTGTGGGGGAAATCCCGGTTTAAGCGGCCGTGTAAGGCCGTTGGGCTCTCTGGCCTCCCTGAACGGGGAATCCACCCTGGGGGATTGGATCCTTGAAGTCAGGGATACAGCCCCTGCTGATGGTGGCGCCCTCCGGGTGTTTACCCTGGAATTATGTGTGGAAGGTGTATTCAAGGTGGATAACGACAATGACGGTGTTTTTGATGACGGAGATGATCTTTGCCTTAACACCCCCCCGGGAACACAGGTAGATACGAATGGATGTCCCGTTTTCAAATTTGATCCCGCGAATTTTACCCTGGCCATCGAAAGCGAATCCTGCAGGGAAGGCAATAATGGAAGCCTCGTACTAACAGCCTCCGAAGCCATGGATTACAGTGTAACCATACAGGGAGCCGGGGTGGATACATCTGCCAATTTCACGAGTTCCTACTCCCTGAATAATTTAAATGCGGGGACCTATACTGTCTGTATCACAGGCTCTGACGGCACGAATGCTTTTGAAGAAATCTGTTTTGAGGCTATTGTTACGCAGCCCGACCCACTTGCGGTAACCTCTTTGGTTTCTCCGGACGGCACTGAGCTTACGCTTTCGCTTACAGGGTCGGACCATTACAAGGTGGAGTGGAATGGAGAGCTGCTGATCGTAGCGGGGCCGGAGGTCACCCTGACCGCTAAAAACGGCACCAATTCCCTGAAGGTCAGTACGGATCTTCCTTGCCAGGGAGTCTATGAGGAACAGCTATTCTTTTCTGATAAACCAATCCTTTATCCAAATCCATTTATGGATGTCACCCAGGTATTTCTGGGGAGGGAATTGGATGAATTGCAGCTGGCACTATACGACGGTAATGGCCGGCTGATAAACCAGGAGACCCTGCATCCCAAGGGGACTGAGGCAACGCTGGATTTAACCGGCTTACAGTCGGGTTTGTATTTTATACATCTAACCGGGGAGGATATCAAAGCTACCTTTAAAGTGATAAAGCGATGAAAGGACTGCTATTTGCGTTTTGTGTTTTAATGCTTGTGGCCTGTCGGAAGGATTCCCCCAAGCCACCGGCAGCCGCTGTTCTATCCTTTCCCCTGCAGAATTCCGAATGTACTACAGGAGTAGACCTGGATGGTATCACAAGCCAGGTTGAATTCAAATGGCTACAGGCCGATAATTCCCAGAAATACGAACTCCGGGTTACGCACCTGGTTAAGGGCACCATCCAAACCCTTAGTACGGAAGCGCTTTCCGCGAAGCTGCCCCTGGAGAAGGGAGCGCCCTATTCCTGGGTTGTTATCACGCGAAATTCCGAAACCCAGGAATCAGCCAGTAGCGCCAAATGGTTTTTTTACAATGCAGGGTCGCGTTTTACACATGCGCCTTTTCCCGCCCAGCCTGTAGCACCCCTATCGGGTTCTACGGTATCAGCAGACATCAACAATGAAGTCAGGCTTGAATGGACCGGTGCAGATGTGGATAACGATATAACGGGATACGAGATATACTTCGCAACGGAAACACCACCTCTCGACCTGGCTATATCCGGACCGATGATAAATACAAACCTTAATGTAACGGTGTCCTCCAATTCCCTGTATTACTGGAGGATCACCACCACGGACAGTGAAGGAAATACTTCAGATTCCGGCATATTTTCCTTTAAAGTGCATTGAAGGGAGGGTCAGGCACCATTAAATTGGTTCATGGTAGGTTTTGGCCCGGCGAGGACAAAAGATTCAATGAGTTTGGCGGTAATTTCCAGCCGTTCCCCGAGTTGGGCTTTTTCTTCCTCACTCCATTTCCCCAATACATAGTCAACCTGCCGGCCTTTGTTGAATTCCGATCCCACCCCAAACCGTAACCGGTTGTATTCTGTTGTCTGCAGGGTGTCCTGTATATCTTTCAACCCATTATGTCCGCCATCACTGCCCCTGGTCTTCAGGCGTAATGTTCCAAACGGCAGGTTGATATCATCGGTGAGGACAAGAAGGTTTTCCATCCGAATCTTTTCCTTTTCCAACCAATACTTAAGGGCCTTGCCGCTCCGGTTCATATAGGTGGAGGGTTTCAGGCACAGAATATGCCGGCCTTTGATCTTAAAGGAACCGATGTCTCCCAGTTTTTCAGTGGTAAATGTAAAACCCCGTATAGTGGCAAGGGAATCGACTATTTCAAACCCGGCATTATGCCTTGTCCCGGCATACTCCGCCCCAATATTGCCCAGGCCAACCACCAAAAACTTTTTCACAGATTCTTCTTCTGATAAAATGGATTTTTTCCTCCCAAAAAGATACTTTATAAAATGATGCATGTTATGGAATGACTACCTAAAAATACGAAAGCATCCCCAATCCTGGTACTTACCTGGACAGGGGATGCCGATATAGGTATATAATAAGACTTATTCTTTGTTATCTGACCCGGAGTCGCCCCCTGATTCGTCAGCTTCTCCTCCTTCCGCGGTAACTTCTCCTTCTTCAGCGCCTTCAACATCTTTTGCTTCTTCTACTACAAGCGCTGCACGGGCTGTCTTAACCTGTACGACTACCGTGGTATCCGGGTGTAAAATGGTGAAATCATCATTCAATAACGATTCAACGAGGATATTGTCCCCTATTTTCAATTCGGAGATATCAATATCAAATGAATCGGGCAAATGGTCTGGCAATGCCTTTATGGATAATTTGCGGTTCCTGAACAGCAGCCTGCCCCCGTTTCGAACCCCGGGAGAACTACCGTGGAGTTTTACCGGGATGGCCACGGTAACGGGTTTATCCTCAAATAACTGGTAAAAATCCACGTGGATTATCTTATCGGTTACAGGATGGAACTGAATATCCTGCATTACTGCCCGTAATTTTTTCTCTTTATCGAGTTTAACTACAACCATGTGCGCATTGGAGGTATACACCAAATCCCGGAATGCCAATTCCTCCGCTGAAAAGTGTAATGGTTTTTCCCCTCCGTATATCACGCAAGGAACCTTTCCAGCATTACGTAGGGCTTTGGTTGCCTTCTTGCCCACGCTTTCTCTTTCTGATCCTTTAATTGTAATTGATTTCATTTTATTTGTTCAAATTTAAAAATTAAGTATTCACAATGTCCAGGTTCCCGTGACCCTTGCAGATCACATCAGGAATTTGGAAGCAATTGATGTATTATTATGTACCCGGTGCATGACATCCGCGAAGAGGTCGGCACAGCTCAGTACTTTTACTTTCTGACTTTTTGGCGCTATTGGGATGGAATCTGTTACGATAAGTTCCATCAGCTGTGACTTCTCGATTTTTTCATAGGCTCCTCCGGACAGCAATCCATGGGTGGTAATGGCCCGGACACTTAGCGCCCCTCGTTCTATCATCAGGTCGGCTGCCTTGGTAAGCGTCCCCGCGGTATCGACCATGTCATCCACCATTACGACATTTTTACCCACTACATCGCCAATAAGTTCCATATGGGATATTTTATTGGCTTTGGTGCGCTGTTTATAGCAGATCACCACATCGCTTTCCAGGGCCCGTGAGTAGGCATAGGCCCGTTTGGAACCGCCCATATCAGGAGAGGCGATGGTCAGGTTTTCCAGGTTGAGCTTGCGTAAATACGGCAAAAACAAGGTGGAGGCAAATAAATGATCTACCGGTTTTTCAAAAAATCCCTGGATCTGGTCCGCGTGCAGGTCCATGGTTATGATACGGGTTGCTCCCGCGGCTTCCAGCATTTTTGCCACCAGTTTTGCAGCTATGGGTACCCGGGGTTTGTCTTTCCTGTCCTGCCTGGCCCACCCGAAATACGGGATCACTGCGGTGATGTGCCTTGCCGAAGCCCTTTTGGCGGCATCGAGCATCAGCAACATTTCCATCAGGTTTTCCGGTCCGGGATTGGTGGATCCGATGATAAAAATCCGGGCCCCCCGGATGGATTCTTCGAAGGAAGGCTGGAATTCCCCGTCACTATATCTGGAAAACAATACATTGCCCATGGTAGCCCCATAGGCCTGAGCTATCTTTTCCGCCAATACACCACTTTGTGTACAGGCAAAAATCTTGGGCTCGGGCACTGTATAGGACATAGTTGCTGAATTGTATTCGTTCCTTCCCCGGATGTCAGGACAAAGGCTTTACAGACTTTTCTGTAAAGGAGGTGCAAATTTAAATATTTATTTGGGTTGAAAGGGATAAATGTATAGAAATTTAAGTAGCTGATGGAAAATATTTTTTAGCTTTGCAGTCCTGTTTTAGCCATCCGGGACCGGGAGGGAGACGCGCTGATAGGCAAACAGGATCCTGAATTGCCTCGGTGGCGGAATTGGTAGACCTGCCTGCCGGTAGGCAGGCGCGCTGGAATCAGCAATTGATAAAGTGATTTGGGTATACGCAATAGCGAGTTGTGGTCATAACTATATTTATGTAGGAATGACCAAAGACCTGGAGTCCCGATTGAGGAGGCACCAATGAGGCTGGGAAAGAGTTACCAGGAATTATAGACCTTTCAGGTTGATCTATAAAGAATCCTGCTCAGACAGAATAGAAGGCAGGAAGAGAGAAAAATATTTTAAGTCGGGCGTCGGAAAAGAATATCTTAGTAAGTTACGAGATTCGATTTTAAAAGAATGACTTTGTGGCGGTCCTGTTAGGGTTTGGGAGGTAGATATGCCGGCAGGCAGGCGCTGGAATAAAAGATTGGATTTGAAATAAAATGCCTCGGTGGCGGAATTGGTAGACGCGCTGGATTCAAAATCCAGTTCTTTCGGGAGTGTGGGTTCGATTCCCACCCGAGGTACTTGAATACCCTGTAAACATACTGATTTACAGGGTTTTATGTTTATTAAAGTGACGGTAAAGTGACGGTTTTCAGGAAGGAATAGCTATTTTTTTGATATAAAAATAATCTGAGGCTAGCTCTTTAGATTACCTCTGGATATTCTTTGTGAATTTAATTCTCTGGATATCCAAGCCTGAAAAATTACAATCGACACAATTTAACCTCCTATTTTCTGATTCCCACACTTTCAATTGTTAATAACTCAAATTTCTTCCATTATCAATAAAAATCAATTGGTATCATTAGAATCGATTTCAATCCAAATTTAATTCACCATATTATATTTGGTTTCATTTAAACTAATTTGACATAACATACTGTATATCAGATTTATGTGAATAAAAATAACATAGTAATCAGGCTTTACCACTTCCTTATATTTATCTTTATCCAAAGAATTCTTTAAAAGAAGACAAAAGCGCTTTTGTTCATTTAGTAACCTAAAAAAAATACAAATGGACAATTTTTTAATCCTTGAACGACTGGATCGTTTAGAGAGGCTTTTAATAGCCAATAAGGAAGTACTGACTTTTGAGGAAACCTGTGACTATACCGGAATATCCAGGAGCTATCTCTACAAGCTGACCGCCTCGGGAAACATCCCCCACTCCAAACCCAATGGAAAAATAATCTTCTTTGAACGTAGAAAGCTTAATGAATGGCTGCTCCAGAACAGTAGGAAGTCCCAATCAGAGATAGATGAAGCGGCACTGGAATATACGTTCAAAAACAAAAGGTAATGGATCTGGCAAAACCGAACGATAGGCTCTACCTCGTAAAGGATGCCAAGAGGAAGACGGTATACGATTATACGATGGAATACCTGGAGGCCAAGTATGATATTACGTTTAACGAGATATCCCATGACTTTCAGATTGCCTTCAAAGCTTCGAAGGAATGGCAGTATTTGAACCTGAACTCTCTGATCATCGAACTTGCCAAAGCAGGTATCGATATTCCCAACGGGAAATTGGAAACCCTTATCCGTTCGGAATGGATACCCAAATGTAATCCCATTAAGGAATATTTTGAAAATCTGCCAAAATGGGATGGGATGGACCATATTTTGAAATTGGCTTCCTATGTACCGACCTATGAGAAAGAAGCTTTCAATTATCATGTCAAGAAATGGCTGGTGCGTTCCATAAAGTGCGCTTTGGAAAAGAACTACTTCAACAAGCAGGCCTTTGTGCTTTCCCATCAGGGACAGAACTCGGGCAAATCCACCTGGTGCCGGTTTATCTGTCCTCCTGAACTATCGGAGTATATGGCTGAGGACATAAGTAACGATAAAGATGCACGCATACAGCTGTGTCGTAATTTTCTGTACAATCTGGATGAACTGGCGGTACTGACCAAAAAGGATGTCAATGCCCTGAAAGCATTTTTCTCCAAGACCTTCATCAATGAGCGACTGCCATATGATCGCAAGAACACTACCTTACCAAGGATCTGTTCATTTATAGGTTCTACCAATATGCCCTCATTTTTAAATGATGAAACAGGATCAGTGCGTTGGCTCTGTTTCGAGCTCAAAGGGAAAATCAATTTTGGGTATTCAAAGGAAGTGGATATAAACGGGGTATGGTCACAGGCATTTTATTTGGCTTACACTGACGCCAATTTCAACCCTGAACTATCCATAAAGGATATCCAGGAGAATGAGGAGCGGAACAAGAAATATACCAAATTGACCACAGAGGAGGAGCTGGTCTCCAAATACTTTGAGAAATCCAACGACATCGATGATTTTGTTACGGCCTCGGATGTATTGATAAAACTCAGTCCCCTTAACCTTCGACTGAATCAGATTAATCTGGGACGCGCCCTGTCGGGATTCAACTTTCAAAGAGTGAAACATCCGAAACGACAAGTTTATGGATATCTGGCCAAACCGGTCTTTGTGCAAAACCCCTGGGAAGTGGAGCGATAAAAAATGTGCAATCGCACCTACCTACTTACCTCATGGACCTGGACTGCCACAACAGCGGGAGCTACTTTAAGGTAAGATGTAGTAACCACTAATTACCTAGGTATTACCAATCCTACCTATTAGGGTAAGATGGGTAACATTAATTTTAAACCCACCCAGGCCTTGAACCCCCATAAACAAAGACTTAGGTAAGTAGGTAATAGAAAAAGTAAAAAAAGAGTTGGCTTATGAAAGAGAAAAAAATAAGGTGTGAAACAGCCCGTAATTTTTCAATAGCTAAGGTGCTTGAAAAATTCGGGCACTTCCCCACCAGGGAATCGGAAAAAGAAGCTTGGTTTTTGAGTCCCTTTCGGTCAGAAAACCAAGCATCTTTCAAGGTATCCAAGATAAAAAACAGGTGGTATGACCATGGCGTGGGGATGGGGGGCAATGTCATAGACCTGGTCGTGCTGATAACCAAAGGAACAGTGAAAGAAGCACTGGACATCTTAAGTGATACCCAACTGTCTTTTCCTTTTCAACAGCAGCCATTTTTAAAAGAGTCAAATGAACCTAAAATAAAGATTCTAAATTCTAAGGTGATCAGTCACTTGGCCTTAAGG
>JBGTLT010000208.1:0-24073 GCA_041743975.1 Zeaxanthinibacter sp. | reverse complement strand
AAACCCATCGGTTGTAGGCATCTGTATATCGGTTAAGACAGCATCGTAGTGCAATTCCTTGATTTTATCGATGTCGGTAAAATCGGAAAATGCATGGGTTTTAATCCCCATGCTTGCGCATACCTCCTCCAGTAATTGCAACATGGATGCATCGTCATCAAATATAAGGAGTTGCAAATTTCTTGTCGTGCTCACCGGGGCCGGATTCGCTTCGGGGAAGGCCCCTTTATAAATTTCCATGGGCAGGACGACCGTAAAAATACTTCCTTTCCCTTCCTCACTTTTTACCTGTATGGTACCCCCCAAGAGTTCCGTGAGCTTTTTAGAGATAGTTAGCCCCAGGCCGTATCCCCCGTATCTTTTTTCAGTATGATCATCGGCTTGTGTAAATTCCCTGAAGATCATAAACTGTTTTTCCCGTCTGATGCCTATTCCACTGTCCTCAACGCTAAGCTGGATCGTGTAGAGGCCGTTCACTTCCTTTTTTACACTTGCCGTTACCTTAATAAACCCTTCCGGCGTAAATTTATACGCGTTGCTTACCAGGTTGGTCAGGATCTGCCGGACACGGAACGGGTCGCCAAGGACAGCTGAATTTAGCTTAGCCTCTATATCCAGGATCAGTTCAATGGGTTTGTTTTTATGAGGCTCCTTCATGCTTTCAACAGTCTCCCGGATCAATTCCGAGAAAATAAAGGGGATTTTCTCAATCTTGATCTTACCGGCTTCAAGCCTGGAAAAATCGAGCAGGTCATTCACCAGGCTGTCCACATACTGCGAGGCAGATTTTACATTCTTTAAATAGGACCGCTGCTGGGCAGTGAGTTCTGTATTCTCTATAAGTTCGGAATAGCCGGTAATCGTATTGAGGGGGGTGCGCAGGTCATGGCTTACAGTAGATATCAGCTGCTCCCGGCTTTTTAATAACGACTCGGAGAACTTTTTCTCCTTCTCCAGTTTCTGGCGGTAGGTTTGAATTTTCCAAAAATCCCTGTTGATGAGGAAGGTGAAAATGCCCACTATAATAAATCCCAGCAGGGCGGCAAAACCGGCCAACCGGATGCTCCTTCTTACAGCGGCTTTTTTCTTAAGATTGTCGTTATAGGTATTCACGATCACCTCCTTTTCAAACGCAGAAATTATACTGCGTAATTGTTGGGAAAGCTTCAGGTCATTCTGGCTTATTTCAAACTCTTTTTTTGCCAGCGAACGCTGGGTCCTGGTATCCTGGAGCTTGGCTTTTGTCAACAGGGATTTAGAAACGCTCAGGATCGAATCTATATATCCTTTTTCTGCTGGGCCATCAGGGTTGGTCGGTGTATTTTTACTGATCAGGTCGGCATATTCCCGCAGTGAATTCTGGACTTTTGGGGAATACTGGTTGAAATTGGGAAAGAGGTTTTCAGCTGAAAACTTCCCGATAGATTCTTCGATCTTGTCGAATTCCTTCAGGGCATTTTCTATAGAATAGCTATTACTGTTGTTTTTTACTTTAAGGTTATGCAAAATATTGCTATTGGCTACCTTCCTGCCCAGCAGTTGCCGTACACTGTCTAATAGCCCCTGTTGGTAGGGGTTGTCCGTTAATTGTTGCAACGAATCGATTTCAACTAATATCGTATCGATCTTGGAAGCATAGGCGTTGAAATTATCCTTTGTCTTTGTCTGCAAGGCTCTTTTGGAAAGGTTCTCGGCCTCGTATAACTGGGTAAGCAGCGAGTTCGTTTTTAAAAGTTTTGCGTCATTCTTATCCACCATATCCTGGGAGAGGTATACCCTTATTTCGGACACAATAAAATAACCCGCCACCAAAGCAAGAATGGCAAGTACGGCATAGCTAAGGACAATTTTTAGCGTGAACTTATTTTTGGGTTCATTCCCCATGTATTCTGCCTTTTAAGTCTTGTATAGATACGTATTTTTCACTTAAAAATAATATAAGTAAAAGTTAATTAATTCATCCCTATCGCTATGAATACCAAAACTCTGTACTATCTTTGTCTTATCTCACAGGGGTGCGACCTCCGGAAATACCGAATAAAAAAGCTATATCCGGATAAGCTGAGATCATACCCAAAGAACCTGGGCGGGTAATGCCGCCAAGGGACCGAGCGTTGTTAAAATGTCCGGTAATTTTTGACTTTAGTAACCAGGTGGCATAGTTAGCAATTCCCTTCCAATCCCCGTCAAAGATTCCGGTACTGCTCATTAAAATCATATAAACACCGAATAGAAACCCCTTTTATTCGTAAGCTGCTTACGGATGAATACAAAATGCTCATTGCCATTGCTTCTTGCCTTTGCGCAAACAGTATGGGGTCAGGTGCAACCTACGGATACCATAGAAGGAAAAAAGATCGTTTTGGATGAGGTTCTGGTCTCCGCTATCCGGGTAACAGGTGAATCCCCTGTAACCTTTTCCAACCTCGACAAGGAAGAATTAGGCCCCCGTAACCTGGGGCAGGATATCCCCGTTCTCCTCAATATACTGCCATCTGTGGTGACCACTTCCGATGCGGGTGCCGGGGTAGGATATACAGGGATCCGCGTACGCGGGAGCGATGCCACCCGTGTAAATGTTACCCTGAATGGTATCCCCTATAACGATTCTGAATCACATGGGACATTTTGGGTGAATATGCCCGATTTTGCATCTTCAATGGAAAACCTCCAATTGCAGCGTGGCGTTGGAACTTCTACCAATGGGTCCGGTGCCTTTGGTGCCAGTTTGAATATTTTAACGGAGGGTATTTCAGAGGAGGCATATGGGCAGGTTGCCACTTCCTTCGGGAGCTATAACACGCTGCGAAACAACATCAAGTTCAGCACAGGGCTCCTGCATGACCAAATAGAATTCTCCGGTAGATTATCCAGGATTAATTCAGATGGCTATATAGACAGGGCTTCCTCTAAACTCGATTCCTATTTCCTGCAGGGGGCCTACAGCAACGGTACCTCCCTGTTTAAAGCATTGTTATTCGGCGGCCACGAGGTGACCTACCAGTCCTGGTTTGGTATTGACGCGGAAACCCTGGCATCAGACCGTACCCACAACCCGGCAGGCATGTTCACCGATGAAAACGGGCAGATCCGCTTTTATGATAATGAGGTGGACAATTATAAGCAGGATCACGCACAATTTCATTGGAACGAAAAGGTATCGGATCAGTGGAGCACTACCCTCGCCCTCCACTATACCAGGGGAAGGGGGTACTTTGAACAATTCAGGGAGGACGATGGTTTTGAGACCTATGGCTATGAACCGATTACGGTAAATGGGGAAACCATATCCACGACAGACCTGGTTCGCAGGCGGTGGCTGGACAACGACTTTTACGGGACGGTATTTTCTGCCATACTGACCAGGCCGCAACTGACCCTTACACTGGGAGGCGCATACAACCGCTATGCCGGGGATCATTTTGGGGAAGTCATCTGGGCCCGGCTGGCACTCACGGAAAATATCAGGGACCGCTATTACGAAGATGATTCCAGGAAATCCGATTTTAACTTTTTTACCAAGCTAAATTATGATCTGGATCCCCATTGGAAGATCTATGGTGACCTGCAATTCAGGACTATAGGATATCAGGCTAACGGTGAAGAAACAGGTTTGGTGGATGATTCCTTCCGTTTTTTTAACCCCAAGGCAGGGATCACCTACTTGCTGGACCCATATCAGCATTTTTATTTTTCATTTGCCCGTGCCAACAGGGAACCAAACAGGAATGACTATGAAAATGGGAACCCCAAACCCGAGAAACTCAATGATTTTGAGTTGGGGTGGCGGTATGGAACTGCGGATTTCCGCATAAATTCCAATGTATATTACATGCGATATAAGGACCAGCTGGTCCTGACCGGGGAACTAAACGACGTTGGGGCACCCTTAAGGGCCAATATAGGGGACAGTTACCGGCTGGGGATTGAACTCGATGCCTACCTTAAGATCGGAAGTTGGTTTACATGGCAACCGAATATAGCAGTCAGCACTAATAAGAATGTGGATTTTATCTTTCAGCGGGACGGGAGTGTTGAAGATCTTGGGAATACGAATATAGCCTTTTCACCAGGTATCATCCTTGGCAATATCATTACCTTTCAACCAGTGGGAGGCCTGCAGGTCTCCCTGCTGACCAAACATGTGGGCAAGCAATTTATGGGAAATATCGATTCGGAACGCTCTTACCTCAAAGCATATAGTCAGACCGATCTTAATATCCGGTATGCAATAGGTCCCCTTTCCTTTTTGAAGCAGGTGATGATCACCGGTTTGGTCAACAATATTTTCAATGCAATCTATGTCTCAAATGGTTATTTTTATACATATGAAGACGATTTTACCAACCCTGGCAGCATCATTACCAGGGAGGCAGCAGGATATTATCCACAGGCCGGTATAAATTTCCTTTTGGGAGCGACCCTGAAATTTTAGTAACCGGAGAAACGGCAGGCTATATAACCCGGGGTACCGGTTTATTGGGTATGCTGTTAAAGTGTAACATTTTTGACTATGAAGGAAATACCCACTTTTGGCAGCAGATTGCGAAAATCCATCGTAACGGTTCCTGAAATTATAGATGAGTGCTCGGGAATCAGGGTCTTTGGCCAATTGATCCGCTCCTTTCTTTTCAGCACGGATGTGGCAATCATCCGGAATACCAATGCAAATGCCATCATTGCGGTTTATCCGTTTACCCCACAACCCACCATCTCCAATGCGTTGATCCTGGCTGCGGACAAACCTATTTTCTGTGGTGTAGGGGGCGGTGTTACCTCAGGGGATCGTTCTGTTGAGCTGGCCATCCATGCTGAATTTCAGGGGGCCCTTGGGGTTGTATTGAATAAACCAACCCCTAACAGTTTGATTGTCAGGTTAAAGGAGAAAATCGATATCCCGGTTACGATCACTGTTGTCTCCGGGAGGGATGACATAAAAGGCCGGATCGCTGCTGGAATTGATATTTTCAATGTATCAGGGGCAGATAAAACCACAGATATCATCAAGCTCATCAGGGATATTGACGAAAATATAGCCATTATTGCCACAGGGGGTAAAACTGAGGAAACCATCAGGGAAGCAATAGAAGCCGGAGCCAATGCCATTTCGTATACCCCGCCGAGCACGGGAGAATTGTTCAAAAAGATAATGGCCCAATACAGGAACGAGCCATAAACCCTGATCAGGTTTGCTAATTGGCAATCACAACCACATTGCCACTTTGTGTGGCCCTGTATTCCAGCATGTCGTAAAAACGGTTGCCACCCTCCGGCCTGTTTAAAAGCTGGCCGGTAAAGAGGCTATATTCGTATTCTTCACAATCACACACAGCGGTCTGTCCGTTGAGGTTCATAGTAGAACAGGCATTGGGGGCATGATTTGGGCAGCTGGCTTCAAAGACCCTGAAAACATTGAACCCCGTATTGATAACAAAAACACCCCGCGTACCTACGCCTTGACTGCCAACATATACGGCATTCCCAGGATTGGTCAGGGGGCTATACAGGGGGAGGTTAAGGTTGATGTCAAACCGGAACCCGATTTCCTGAAGGTATGGATTGCGCGTAGACCGATCCTTGCTGCATCCCAACAATATGATTGAAAAAAAAACGAGGCTGTACCGATGCATTTTGGAGGGGGAATTAGGAAATCATAAACAAAATTGAACAAAATTTCTGTATATTTGCGTTAAATCCTCTTTAAAAACCTAGGCTTAAATAGGTAAATAGAGGATTTTCCTGTTTATCATGAAGTTATGGGCAATGTATCTTATTATACCGCAGAAGGCCTGAAGAATCTGAGGAATGAACTCAACCAGCTCAAGGATGTGGCGCGCCCGAAAGCATCACAGGCAATTGCTGATGCCAGGGATAAGGGAGACCTGTCTGAAAATGCAGAATACGATGCAGCCAAGGACGCCCAGGCTTTGCTTGAACTGAAGATAGCCAAACTGGAAGAGGTTTTGTCCAATGCAAGGCTTATAGATGAATCCCAGCTCGATACCTCCAAAGTCCTTGTATTGTCGACTGTCAGGCTCAAAAACAAACAGAATGGTATGGAAATGAAGTACACCCTGGTTGCCGAGAGCGAAGCAGATTTGAAAGCGGGTAAGATATCCGTTACATCCCCGATAGGGAAAGGCCTGCTTGGAAAAAAGGTAGGGGAAACGGCTGAAATTAAAGTACCCAATGGCATGCTGAAAGTTGATATCCTGGAGATAACCCGGAGGTAATACCCGGAAATAGTACACGGTAATAGATTCTAAACCCCTTTGGAAACATGGGTTTTTTTGTGATTCAACTATAATTCAGATATTTAGCTGAATATTAAAATAAATTGAACTCAATTTTTAAAGCGCTCAATGATCAAACACGCCAGGAGATTCTGGGGCATCTGAAAGAAAGCTACCTGACGGCCGGACAAATTGCTGGCCATTTTCACATTTCGAAACCGAGTATTTCGCATCCTCCCGATATTTTAAAAAGGGCCGGGTTGGTCACCAGTGAGCGAACAGGACAGTTTTTTTCCTATGCTATCAATACTACCATTATCGAAGAAGTACTACAGTATATTGTAAAACTTAAGCAGGGGATATAGCAAGGGTAGTAACCCCCTGGCACTAAGAGGACAAATTTATTTTATACTTTTTATGGTACTTGTCCTTATTATATTATTTGTTCCGGTAGTATATTCCTTTCGCCCATACAAACTTCCAAAATATTGAGGGAAGGCCGGCACCTCCCTGTCTTTTAACTATATTTAGCCTTTAAAGACTAATTTATGCCGAGTATATTCACCAAAATTATAAAGGGGGAGATCCCCTGTTATAAAATAGCGGAAGACAGCGATTTTTTTGCTTTTCTGGATATCCATCCCAACGCAATAGGACATACCCTCTGCGTGCCGAAGAAAGAGGTCGATAAACTAATGGACCTGGATGAAGAAACGTATCTCGGGCTGATGGCCTTCGCACGGAAAATTGGCCGTGCTATCGGGGAGGCAATCACCTGCAAGCGGGTTGGCCTGACGGTCATCGGACTGGAAGTGCCGCACGTACATGTGCACCTGATCCCCCTGAATGCGATGAAAGAGGCCACTTTCCAACATAAAGTTTCTTTGTCTGATACCCAGTTTGAGGAGATTGCGCGAAAAATACAGGCTAAGATCAAATGAGCCCGTTAAATAGCATATAAGCCACAGCGCCTGCCACTGCCACCAATAACAGGATGAGAATAAAGAAGAAAGATGTGAACCCTGTGGAAGATGGCCTTGGCTGGACCATCTTCTGGTAGTACTCGAATATCCGCTCTATGTCAGTGGTCCATTTCACCGGATAAATTATTAATTCACAGGTATTGCACCTGATCTCATGCGTTATTTCGGAAGTGGTCCTGTGAAAAAACCGGCCATGGGTATGTTTCTGATAAAAAGTAATTTTCATATCCTGATTGAAGCACTCGGGGCAATTATTGGTAATATCCGCCTCTTTAATCACAATTAATTTCTCTGTAGCCATATCTAATTAAGCGCCTTTAAAGTGATTTGCATGATAGTACCTTCCTTACTGGAGGAAAGCACTTTTATTTTCCCATTATGATATTCTTCCACTATCCTTTTGACAAGGGATAACCCCAGGCCCCAACCCCTTTTTTTGGAAGTGAAACCCGGATGGAAAATGGCATTAAAATCCCCTTTGGATATACCGTGGCCGGTATCGCTCACCAGGATGCGAACATGTTTCCCCTCAGGGATGATCTCTATCGCTATGCTGCCTTTGCCTTTCATGGCATCGATTCCATTTTTCACCAGATTCTCAATAGTCCAGTTGTACAGGGATTGGTTGAGCAGGACCGGCAATTTTTCAACTTTGGAGCTAAACGAAAAATGAACCAGTTTGGAACTCCTTATTTTAAGATATTCAAATGCATTTTTAGTTTCCGCCACGATATCATATTCTTTTAACCGCGGCAGGGAGCCAATTTTGGAAAATCTATCCGTAATGGTCTGCAATCTGCCAATATCCTTTTCTATTTCCGTGGTGATTTCCGGATTTATTTTTTCCGTTTTCAGGATTTCGTTCCATCCCAGCAGCGAGGTTAGGGGGGTTCCGATCTGATGTGCCGTTTCTTTAGCCATTCCTGCCCATAATTTATTTTGTTCAGAGGCTTTGTTGGTCTTGAAAAAGAAAAAGATGACTGCCCCGAAAAGGAAGATGATCAACAGTAATGCAATGGGATAATACTTAAGTTTGTTTAATACCTCTGAATTGCCATAATAAAGGGTTGCCAGGTGCTCCTCCTTATCTTTCATGAGAATAGGCTGGTTCTCATTTTTAAATTGTTCCATTTTTTGCCGGAGGTAGGTGGTATCCCCCGCCAGTTCCGGTGGGATATTGTTGGTCTTCATCGAACCATCCCGGTTCACCAGGATCATTGGCGTGGAGGTATTATTTTGAAAAACCTTCAGGGGGAGGTTTCCCGGGTCTGCATCTGCCGGAAGAGACAGGAATTCGGATTGTGCAGTGGCCCAGATCTCCATTTTAAAGCGTTCTTCTTCCTTGAATTTCCTAAAAAAAGTATTGGTGTTCCAAAGGATCAGACTTACGATAACAAAGGATGCTATCAATAAAATGATGTTGGAGGCTTTACGTTTCGGATTAAAGTTCATCCAATGTTTTAATTGACTTTAAAGATAACTCAATTTGGCCCAAAATGTTGTGCCCGGCATTCCTGTCGGAGTTTCAATTTTGGGGACATTTTATGTACCTTTGCACCCTATGGCACAATCGGTTTCCTACCTCCCCGCTGAGCTCACAACTGGTAAATTGCACAGCTATTTACTGGGCGCTGTGGGACCCAGGCCCATTGCTTTTGCAAGTACGGTGGATGAGGGCGGAAAGCCTAACCTGGCCCCCTTTAGTTTCTTCAATGTTTTCAGTGCCAACCCCCCCATGCTCATTTTTTCCCCTGCCCGGCGTGTAAGGGACAATACCACAAAGCACACCCTGGAAAATGTTTTGAAAACCCGGGAAGTGGTCATCAATATCGTTACTTATGAGATGGTGCAACAAATGTCTCTCGCCAGTACCGAATATGCCAGGGGAGTAAACGAGTTTGAGAAAGCCGGATTTACCATGGTGAAATCAGACCTGGTGCAACCATACCGTGTTGGTGAGTCCCCGGTACAGTTTGAATGTAAGGTGACGAAGGTTGAGCATCTGGGGCCAGATGAAGGAGCAGGAAACCTGATTTTCTCAGAGGTGGTGAAACTGCATATCCACCAATCGATACTGCAGGGGGATGGGACCATTGACCAGCACAAAATCGACCAGGTGGCCCGAATGGGTGGCAATTGGTACAGCCGCGCCAACATGGGGTTATTTGAAGTGCCCAAACCCTTAACCACCAGGGGGATCGGAGTAGACCAGATCCCGAAACATATCAGGCTCAGCAAGGTCCTCACTGGAAATGACCTTGGCAAACTGGGCAATGTGGAAAGGATCCCTTCCCGGGAAGAAGTGGATTCTTTTCTGCACGCCAATTTTGAGATTAAATCCATCATCAGTGCAGATGATGAAGAATTGTTGCATAAGAGAGCACAGGATTACTTAATTACTAATGATGTACTTTCAGCATGGAAAGTACTTATCGCAAAAACTAATTGAAATGGAAGTACAAGGAACAATTAAAATGATTGATGAAACCAAGACATTCGGCAACAATGGTTTCAGGAAAAGGGAAGTGGTGATCACAACCGATGAACAATATCCACAGCATATTCAGGTGGAATTTGTCCAGGACAAAACCGAGCTGCTGAACAGCTACAAAGTGGGCCAACCTGTTAAAATCAGTATCAATATCCGGGGCAGGGAATGGACCAATGCACAGGGTGAAACCAAATATTTTAATTCCCTTCAGGGCTGGAGGATAGAAAGCCTGGTGGAATCCGGTGAGGCCGGGGGCCGCCCTCCTGTTGCACCGATGGATACCTTTGAGCCGGCAGATAATCTGAATGAGGAAGACCATGACGATTTGCCTTTTTAGGAAGGCACTCTGATGGTAACTGTAAATCCCAAAGGTTTGTCGGAGGAGGAGGTTTTTCATACACCATTCCTTTGTGATTTCAGTTTTTTCCATTCCAAAAACCCTGGTTTCTCCTTAAAATCCACGCCTTGAAAAAGAAGCATGCCAGCATAGCTTTCCTTTCGGATGAACCGGTTTTTCCCCCTGTGGAAAACGCTAACTCTGAAGGCCTTCTGGCCGTTGGCGGGGACCTTTCCCCGGATCGGCTTCTGATAGCCTACCGCATGGGTATATTCCCCTGGTTCAGTGAAGATGCATTAATTCTATGGTGGAGCCCAGATCCCCGGATGGTGCTGTTCCCGGGAAACATAAAGATCTCCAAAAGCATGCGAAAGGTGTTGGCTTCAGGCCGTTATACACATACCCAAAACCAGTGTTTTGCGGAAGTGATGCTGCAGTGTGCCAACATCAGCCGAAATGGCCAGGGGGGTACCTGGATTACGAAGGGCATGCAGGAATCCTATCTGCAATTACATCAAATGGGTGTCGCGAAATCATATGAGGTCTGGGAGAATAATGAACTGGTAGGCGGTTTGTATGGGATCGATCTGGGCCATATGTTTTGTGGGGAAAGCATGTTCAGCCTTCGGAATGATGCTTCAAAATATGCCTTTATACAACTGGCGCGGGATGCTGCTGAACTAGGATATCTTTTGATTGATTGTCAGGTCTATACGCCACACCTTGCCAGTCTGGGGGCTGAGAAAATGGCCCGGGAAGAATTTATGAGCCTCCTTAAAAAAAATGAGCTGTCAATATAGCACATGGTCATTATCTGCTGGAAGCTGCTTCCTTTTCCAGCGCAGTTTTCCGGATGCGTCGAACAGCATGTCAAAACCTTCCCGGTGCTTTCCCCTTTTGCCGATCAGCGTTATTTCATAATCAATCGTAGGTAAAATAAGGTTTTGCAGGGCATGCCTCAGGGTAACTTCCGGCGTTTCTACAGTGGAAATCGTATACCGTTGCCGCATAGTCCTGATCCGGAACTTTGTAAAATAGGTCGTAAGGTAACTCGTTATGGAATCCCAGCTCTCGCCAGGCAGGTCTGGTTGCCGGATCCTGAAGGCTATATTCCGCACATCCCCATCCGTATCGAATTCGATATCATAATCCAGCCGGTCTCTTTTAAACCTGGCCGTAAAATTATCCCCCGTACTATCCACTTCCTTATAGAATCGTGTTTTCCGGATGCCGGTAAGATTATCAGCGAGGTATTGATGGGCTTTTTGGGGAAATTGTGATCGCAGGATCCGGTATTCCCTTTCATAGCCTGACTGTGAGTAACCCAATACCACCCCTGCCAGGGCAGCTACCACTGCAAATCTATACTTCATCATAGCGGAAACAAGTAACTTCATGGTCGTTTACCATTCCCGTAGCCTGCATATGGGCGTAAATTACTGTACTGCCCACAAACTTGAATCCCCTTTTTTTCAGGTCCTTGCTTATGGCATCTGAAAGGGGGGAGGTGGCGGGAGCGAGCTTATGGTTTTCAACCGAATTCCTGATGGGGGTCCCATCAACAAATCCCCATATATAATCGCTAAAACTCCCAAATTCTTCCTGCACTTTCAGAAACGCCCTGGCATTGGTTACGGTGGCATTTATCTTTAATTTGTTGCGGATGATTCCCGGATCCTGAAGGAGGGCTTGTATCCTGGCGGCCTCGTACGCGGCTATTTTTTTATAATCGAACTGGTCAAAGGCTTTTCTGAAATTTTCCCGTTTGCGGAGGATAGTGAGCCAACTCAGGCCTGCCTGGAAGGTTTCAAGGACCAGGAATTCAAAAAGTGAAGCATCATTCTTTAGCGGAACCCCCCATTCCAGATCATGATAGCCCTCATACAGGTCATCCCCTAAACACCAGCCGCATCTGTGCTGTACCATATATTGCTTTTTAAGGGCTAAAGATATCAGAAAATTTTAAAAAAGATGCAGAGCAGTGACGGGAAGCTGCGGGTATTTGGGTCCTGGTTTATTTACTTTGGAACAAATAGGTAATTGTACCTTTCTGGGAAGGTTTTGAGGAAGCACTAAATTTGGCCCTGAGGGCATATGCAATGGCATTGTCTACCAGGCAACCATTGGAAGTCCTGGAACTGTTGCTATTATAGTCTGCTGCCGTTACATTCCCCTGGCCGTCCACCACGATATTGATCACAACCTTACCCCCCTCGATGCAGGTATATATAGGCGGTGGCAACCTATAATTGGACCGGTCTACCAGGGAATAGGAGACGGAGGTCCTCCGCTTTGCAAGGTTATTGGTCGGCTGCTTTTTCTGGGCTTCCTTTTCCCCCAGCATTTGTTTTTGTTCTTCCCGTTTTTTTGTCAATTCCTTAAGGGAAGCTTCATAACCTGTCTCGGAGCTGAGCAGATCGTTAGATTCCTCGCTTTCAGAAGCGGCCTTTTCCTCTAGTATTTCATCCAGTGTCTTCAGGGGTTCCGGATTGCCAAAACTGGGCTTGGCCGCCTCATTGTACGCCATATGGCTCTTAATAGGGTCTGCATTCGCAATTTCCTTAAGCGTTTTATCCTGTTCCTCCAGGATTGCCTCCAGGTCATCGTCTGCCAGGCTCATCTCAATAACATACTCATCCTGTTCCTCTGACCCCAGATGGATATTGTATAAGAGCAATACCATAGTGGCCAGGGAAAGGAATGTTATTAAGAGCGATAACTGCTTCCTATTCAGATTCATAGTTTAATAACCTAATTTTCAGGAAATTATTTTAGTTGTACGATTAACTGCACTGCCCTTCTCTTCAGAATCCGGCTTTTGGGTCTTCCGCAAGCATGATTTCCTGAAAAACACTGGGAGCCAGTGCATTATTTACGTGAAACTCCCCTATTTTGGTTCTTCTGAGTGCCGATAAATGGGCACCGGAATCCAAAGCCCTGCCGAAATCATGCGCAAGGGAGCGGATATAGGTCCCTTTACTGCAAACTACCCGGAACCTCACTACAGGCATGGCTATTTCCACTATCTCGAATTCCTCAATTTTAACAAGCCTTGGTTTAATTTCAACATCCAGGCCTTCCCGGGCATATTCATACAACCGTTTACCATCTTTTTTAATAGCCGAAAAAACAGGAGGCATTTGTTCTATCTGTCCGGTTAAACGAATGGCTGTCTCCCTGATGTGAAGCTCGCTTATATGGGATACCGGGTATTCCTGATCTATCCCGGTTTCCAGGTCGTAAGAGGCAGTGGTGGCACCGATTTTAAAACTGCCGATGTACTCTTTTACCTGCCCCTGATATTCATGGATGTTTTTCGTAAATTTCCCGGTACATATCAACAACAATCCGGACGCCAGGGGATCCAGGGTTCCGGCATGGCCCACCTTGATTTTTTTTAGGTTGAATTTCCGCCGTATAGCCCACCGAACAGCGTTGACTGCTTGAAATGAAGACCATCCCCGGGGTTTGTCAATGAGGAGCACTTCTCCATTTAAAAAATCTTCTTTTTTTTTCAATTCCATTCGTTACCGAATTGTACTGCTGCAACCAACCTAAACCCAAAAACTATACCCAATTGCTATTGTTCCGATAATGATGCAATAGATTGCAAAATAGGTAAGCTTGCTTTGGCGAACCAGTTGGATCATCCAGGTGCATGCGGCGAGGCCTGCAATGAAAGCAGCCAGGAACCCCGCTCCCATAGCCATGTTGTTCTCCCCCTCAAAACTGAGCTCCCCACCGAGGACATCCTTGGCAATTTTCCCAAAGATCAGCGGAACGACCATTAAAAACGAAAAACGGGCTGCTTTTGATTTATCAACCCCTAGGAGGACGCTGGTAGAAATGGTGGCACCGCTCCTGGAGATCCCCGGGAGCAAAGCGATGGCCTGTGAAATGCCTACAATGAAGGCATTTGTGAAACTGACTTTCTTATCGGTGTCCCGGGCCTTGTCTGCCAGATAAAGCAGGAGGGCTGTAATCCATAACATAAATCCTACAAACCGGATCCCCCCTCCAAAAAAAGAGGCGATCTCCTCTTCAAAAAAAAGGCCTACGAACGCCGCCGGTATCATGGATAGAATGATTTTTACAACAAATTGGGTTTCTTCATTCCATGTAAACCGGAACAAACCCCTGAGGATTTCCCACACATCTTTCCGGAATACCACCAGGGTGCTGAGGGCCGTAGCAAAATGGACCACCACCGTAAACAATAAACTATCCTCGGGGACGGATGTGTCGCCCAATAGCGCTTTCCCCAGTTCGAGGTGCCCGCTGGAGGAGACCGGCAGGAATTCTGTCAAACCCTGAACAATACCCAGGATAATGGCATCTACAATATCCAATTAGCTGGATTTATGGGGATTCAACAATATGGCATAGACCTCAATACCAAGTCCTATCAGGACAAGGGTGGGGGCCAGGCGGATCCTCCTGAAATTGTATATATCCGGATTAAAGACATTGGGATCATCACTCCCCCCGCCGCTCATCAAAATAAAACCCAGTGCCATACAGCCCAGGCCGATGAACAGCCAGATATAATTTTTCCGCTGAAAAATAAATTCTGATCTAGGTTTTTGATCGGATTGCTGTTTAAGTTTTTTGCTCATGTTACAAATTTAGTAATATAAATCGTCTGTCCTAAGATTCAGGAAGCGTTGAGTGGCAAAATAGGTGCTGATAAGGGAGATCAGTACCCCAAGGACAAAGATTCCTGTAAAAATGATCCCAAGGACCACAGGGTCCTGGAAGAGGTTGAGTTCCGGAAAATTCTCATTTACATAATACAATACCACACCGAGCGCAAGAATGGCCAGCAGTGCGCCCAACATGCCCAATTTTATATTGGTCCAGATAAATGGGCGCCTGATAAATGTTTTGGTAGCCCCAACCATTTGCATGGTTTTGATTATAAACCGCTTGGAATAAATGGAGAGCCTTATGGAGCTGTTGATGAGCAACACTGCAATAAAGGTGAAGATGGCACTCGCTACCAATATCCAGAGACTCAATTTCTTTACGTTGTCCGTCAGCAAGGTGATCAATGGTTTGTCGTAACTTACTTCTTCCACATAGTCTTTTAACGCCAGGTCTGCAGCAATCTCCTCAATTTGTTCGGTTGAAACAAAATCGGCCTTAAGGTTAACATCAATGGAATTTTTTAAAGGATTATAGCCCAGGAAGTCCATAAAATTTTCCCCTATTTCCTCACTGTGTTGCTCTGCTGCCTCTTCCTTGGCAACATAGGTAGCCGATTTGGTATAATCGGCCATGGCAAGGCTTTTTTGTAACTGGTCTACTTCAACCTGTTTGGCATTGTCCTTCAAAAAGACAGAAATGGTGATCTGCTCCTTAAAATGATCTGCCAGTTTTTTGGTATTCAATACGAGCATTCCCAGGATGCCCATCAAAAAAAGAACAAGTCCAATACTCAACACAACCGAGAAATAGGACGAAATTAATTTGCGTTTTTGAAAATTTTCAAAAGATTTGCCCATAGCAGGTAAACAATGGGTAAAAATAGGAAAGTAAATCGAATAAACTTATTTTTGTGACTTCATGAGGCCTGCAGGGTATTTATTTCCCTGTAGGTCTTCTCAATAATGTTTGCATGAGTTACCATTTCAGGGAAATTGAGGCCAAATGGCAACGGTATTGGGCCGAGAATGGGACCTTCAAGGCATCTAATGATTCACAGAAGGAAAAATTCTATGTCCTTGATATGTTTCCATATCCATCCGGTGCCGGACTTCACGTAGGGCATCCCCTGGGCTATATTGCCAGTGATATTTATGCCCGGTATAAAAGGCATAAAGGCTTTAATGTACTGCACCCTATGGGTTTTGATTCCTTTGGCCTTCCGGCGGAGCAATATGCCATCCAGACCGGACAACATCCTGCCATCACTACGGAGACCAACATCAATCGGTATCGCGAGCAGTTAGACAGGCTTGGGTTTTCATTCGACTGGAGCCGGGAAGTACGGACTTCAGACCCCAGCTATTACAAATGGACCCAATGGATTTTTATTCAATTGTTCAATTCCTGGTATAACCGAGCCACCGATAAGGCGGCTCCGATCGGGGAGCTGGTTGCAATGTTTGAAAAGGGGGGGAATGCAACTGTGCAAGCGGTTAGTGATGATGATACCCCGCAGTTCTCCTCCAGGGAATGGAATAATTTTACATCCGCGCAACAGCAGCAGCTATTGCTTAACTATCGGCTCACCTACCTGGCGGATTCAGAGGTCAACTGGTGTCCGGCACTGGGTACTGTGCTGGCCAATGATGAGATTGTAAATGGGGTTTCGGAACGAGGCGGCCACCCCGTTATCCGAAAAAAGATGACCCAATGGAGCATGCGCATTACTGCATATGCCCAGCGGCTGCTTGATGGCCTTGCGGCCATTGACTGGCCACAGCCATTGAAGGACGCTCAGGCCAACTGGATTGGCCGTTCCGTCGGGGCAGAAGTTACTTTCCCCATCCTCCCGGCAGAACCGCACTCCCCCGTTGAGGGAGAGGATTTGGCGATCAAAGTTTTCACCACACGCCCTGATACCATTTTTGGGGTTAGCTTTATGACCCTCGCACCGGAGCACCACCTTGTAGCTCAGGTTACCACAGCTGCACAAAGTGATGCCGTAGCGGCTTACGTTGCAGCGGCTGCCAAACGTTCCGAAAGGGAAAGGCTGGCGGATGTAAACCAGATTACAGGTGTCTTTACCGGGGCTTATGCTGAACATCCGTTTACAAAGGAAGCGATTCCTGTGTGGGTTGGGGATTATGTCCTGGCCGGTTATGGAACCGGGGCAGTGATGTCTGTTCCCTGCGGGGACCAACGCGATCATGACTTTGCGAGGCATTTTAATATCCCTATCCCCACTATTTTTGAGGGGGTGGATATATCAGAAGAAGCGTTCACGGATAAGGAACACACCATCATTGCGAATTCCGATTTTATAAATGGACTCAGCTATGAAAAGGCCACCAAAAAGATAATTGAAGCCCTGGAAAAACAGGGAATTGGTAAAGGGAAGGTCAATTATCGCCTGCGGGATGCCGTTTTCAGCAGGCAGCGGTATTGGGGCGAACCCTTTCCCGTCTATTATGTGGATGGCCTGCCTCAAATGATCGATGAAACCAACTTGCCACTGGTATTGCCGGAGGTGGTGAAATACCTGCCAACGGAAACAGGTGATCCCCCATTGGGGAATGCCCCACAATGGGCATGGGACACCGAAAAATTGGCAGTGGTGAGTACTTCCCGGATAGATGATGAACATGTTTTCCCCCTGGAGCTGAATACGATGCCGGGATGGGCAGGAAGTTCCCAGTATTTTAACCGGTATATGGACCCTAACAACAGAGAAGAGATCTTTTCTGATGAGGCTGTCCAATACTGGCAACAGGTAGACCTTTACATAGGCGGAATAGAACATGCCACAGGGCATTTGTTATATTCCCGTTTCTGGCAGAAATTTATGTTTGACCTGGGGCTTGTACCTGTGGAGGAATATGCCAAAAAGCTTATCAACCAGGGCATGATCCTAGGGACCAGTGCCTTTGTATACCGGCAGGAAGGCACCAACAGGTTGCTATCCAAAGGGATGGTCGGCACCCTGGCGGTAGACCCCATACATGTGGATGTTTCCCTGATCGATGCCTCCGATGAATTAAATATAGACGCCCTTAAATCCTGGAGGCCCGAATTTGAGAA
This sequence comes from Zeaxanthinibacter sp., assembly GCA_041743975.1. Classification (GTDB taxonomy): domain Bacteria; phylum Bacteroidota; class Bacteroidia; order Flavobacteriales; family Flavobacteriaceae; genus JTS-RE37. Next base: position 6,304 of record JBGTLT010000208.1, on the reverse strand, counting down.
TGCCGAATTTATTAAGGAAGGGCAGAAATTCATCACTGGGCGGGAAGTGGAAAAAATGTCGAAATCCAAATACAACGTTGTGAGCCCTGATGCTATTTGTGAGGAGTACGGCGCCGATTCCCTTCGAATGTACGAGATGTTCCTGGGCCCCCTGGAGCAAGCAAAACCATGGAATACCGCAGGGATTACCGGGGTGCATTCCTTCCTCAAAAAGCTGTGGAAATTGTACCATTCCGGGCCGGATAACTCCTTCCATGTCAGTGGCCCTGCTCCCGGAACGTCAACATCCGCATCCCCGGAATCTTTGAAAACGCTTCACCGGACCATCAGGAAGGTAGAGGAGGATATCCAGCACTTTTCCTTTAATACCACAGTATCAACGTTTATGATATGTGTAAATGAACTGACGGCCCGGAAATGTTCGAGCAGGGAGATCCTGGAACCGCTTGCTGTCCTGGTTTCGCCCTACGCACCCCATATCGCGGAAGAACTATGGGAAAAATTAGGTCATACCACCTCTATTGCTACGGCCCCGTTCCCCGGGTTTGAACCGCAATTTCTGGTGGAAGACAGCAAGGAATATCCTATCTCTTTCAATGGAAAGATGCGCTTTACCATGGACCTTCCTCTGGACCTCAGCCGCGAAGAAATTGAAGCTGCTGTTATGGCGCACGAGAAAACGCAGTATCAGTTGCAGGGGCGGATCCCGAAAAAAGTAATCGTTGTTCCGGGAAAAATTGTGAATATCGTAGGATAACGACGATTCCCGGAATAATCCAAACACCAGCCCGGAAGCAGATATGGGATAAGCAACCATGGAGAACATAGAGATCTTAGGCCTTATTGCAGCAACCTTTACAACCTCAGCCTTTGTGCCACAGGTCTATAAGGCGTGGGTTCAGAAATCAACCCGTGATATCTCCCTGGTCATGTATCTGGTCCTCGTTGCGGGAACCCTGTTGTGGCTGGTTTATGGTATCTACCATGAAAGCCTTGCGATTGTCCTTGCGAATGCTATAACTGCTTTGTTGGCAATCCTGATGATTGCCCTTAAATTGAAATTCAACTGACGGTACAGTACATTTTGTCAGGATTTCAGGGCACCTGACACTTTTTGGCACCCCTGTAATGATATTGGCCGGATTTTTGATTTATAAAGTGTAATTTTACAATTATAAAACAGCATAAATTATGATGGGATATTATATACTGATCGGGGCCATTGCCCTGGTCAGCTGGTTGGTGAGCAGCAAGCTTAAAAATAAGTTCCGCCACTACTCCAAGGTACACCTTCAAAATGGGATGAGTGGAGCGGAAATAGCAGCCAAAATGTTGGCAGATCATGGAATCAGGGACGTGAAAGTGGTCTCGGTTGCAGGGATGTTATCAGACCATTACAACCCTAAAAATAAGACTGTCAACCTCAGCGAAGGGGTTTACAACCAGCGCAATGCAGCGGCAGCTGCCGTTGCCGCGCATGAATGCGGCCATGCTGTACAGCATGCCCATGCCTATGAATGGCTTACGCTGCGTTCCAAACTGGTGCCAGTGGTCAGTATTACTTCGGGCATGTCTATGTGGGTGGTATTTGGAGGCTTGATGTTAGGGGCCGCTGCAGGGATAGGTTTTGGGTTCTATATCGCTGTGGCAGGTTTGGTGATGATGGGGCTTGCAACCTTGTTTAGCTTTATCACCCTTCCGGTGGAATATGATGCAAGCAACCGTGCCCTTGCATGGTTACGGCAAAAGAACGTGGTAACCCAGCAGGAGTACAAAGGTTCCGAAGATGCCTTGAAATGGGCTGCCCGCACCTACCTGGTAGCCGCAATCGGCTCGCTCGCAACCTTGTTCTATTTTGCATTGCAGGTTTTTGGAGGAAGGGATTAAATAATGAATTTTTCCTCCCCCGAAACCGCTTAGGCGGTTCCGACCTCTCCGGCGGGGAGGTTAAATTGGAAACCCCGGGGCAAATGCCCTAAGGAATTCCTTTGATTAAAGAGATTTATAATAAGCGGTATAACCAGTCTGCTACTGCAGGCTGGTTTTTTATGGGCAATATGGACCGGATACGGAGGAGACCCCGCAAAGGGAGGCCTCTAGATGCTGATTTGCCGGTCTATCTGTTGATTGAGGGAAATAAAGGTTTCTGTACGGGATACCCCTTCAATTTGCTGGATTTTTTTGTTGAGCACATGCATGAGGTGTTCATTGTCCCGGCATAAAACTTTGACCAGTATAGACCAGTTCCCGGTGGTATAATGGCATTCCAGGACTTCCGGGATCGTTTCCAGTTCCTTCACTGCCTTGGGGTTGCTCATCGCCTTGTCCAGGAAGATCCCCACATAGGCCATGGTGGTATAGCCAAGTTTTTTGGGGTTTATAATAAATTTGGAGCCTGCAATCAGGCCCGATTTTTCAAGTTTTCGCAAGCGTTGATGGATAGCCGCCCCTGAAATTCCAATATTCCTGGCAATCTCCAGGATAGGCCTGCGCGCATCTTCCATCAGGAACCGGAGAATTTTCTTGTCTATCCCATCAATGTTCAGGGAACCATCTGATGATTTCATAAGCTCATGTCAATAGCCCATAAATATACCAAATTCCCCAAAGTTATCAACCTGCCACCGAATGCGGATTGTATCCCAGGTATGGAACCGGGTACTCCTTAAAATGAACCCCATATCCCTTCAATTCCGATAGTATTGGTTCGTAAATTTCCTTTTTTATCGGGATCTGGACCCCCGGTGTGGATATGCTTCCATTAAGGATAAGCAGCGTAGCCATGGCCACCGGCAACCCGACGGTTTTGGCCATGGCGGTATGGGTCCGGTTTTCACCCAACACGACCATATTGGCATCTATTTGCTTTTTTTTATTGCCCACCTCGTATCCGAATTTATGATACATGACAATCATATCCTTATCGTCCTCATCGAGGGTCCAGCTATCTTCCAAAATACACTGGAGGATCTGGGCGGGGGTAGCATTCTTCAAGGGTATCACCTTTTTGGAGTCAAATAATTTCAGTTCCAATAACTTATCCCACATGATGTCATCCTGGTCTATTTTAAGATAGTGGCGCAATTTAAGTTCCACTGAATCCGTAGGGGAATACGGGAGGAAGAGGTTGGTGTATTCCCGGTACGACATACCTTCCGAGTCCTGAACCTGATAGTTGTCTTCTGTCATGCCCAATTGGACGAACATATTCCATGCTTTGGAAAACCCTACCCGTCGCATGGTCCCCCTATAGAGGGTAAGGACATCGGTAAGGCCATATGCTTCCCTGTATTTTAAGGAATCCCTGTTTGCATATGCCTCAAAGGTTCCATACCCTTCAACCTCCATAAATTCGGTCCTCCTGAAAAGCCGGTGGTAGGGTATATATTTGTAGGTCCCTTCCTGTATGAACTTGGCGGTACCCCCTTGTCCGGCTATTACCACATTTCTGGGATTCCATGTAAATTTATAGTTCCATAGGTTGGTGTCGCTCTCTGGGGCTACCAACCCCCCTGTAAAAGATTCAAACAGAAGCATTTTGCCCCCTTCCTCCCTGATCTTGTCTATATACTGCATGGCACTCATGTGGTCTAACCCCGGATCCAACCCCACTTCGTTCATAAAGATCAATCCTTTCTCCCTAGCGGCGCTGTCCAGTGCTTTAAGCTCATCACTGACATAGGAAGCGGTAACAAGGTGTATGCCATAGGTGATACAATCCACCGCCAATTTAGTGTGAAGGTGGGCTGGCAGCATGGAGACCACAACATGTGCCGCTGAGACGGCCTTCTTTCGGTCACTATCGTTAAATATATCGAGTTGGAAGACTGTGCAGCGGGAGTTCTCCCGTACGTATGGCGGAAGTGCATGAGGATTGAGGTCGCCAATGCTTAATTGCAGATCAGCTGAAGCTGCTTTTTCCAGAAAATAATCGAGTAGGTAGGATGTGGATTTACCAGCGCCAACCACAAGGATATTTCGTGACATGTAGGGAATTTGTTAGGATGAATACAGTTGGCAAAGGTATCAAATTGTTACATTTGTAAAATAATTAGGCCTTTAAGTTATGAACAAAACAATATTGGGAACGGGTGTCCTGCTGGGCATGATGGCCATTTTACTGGGTGCTTTCGGTGCACATGGGTTGAAGGAGGTTATCACCCCCAGGGATCTGACGGTTTTTGAGACCGGTGTTCACTATCAAATGTATCATGCCCTGCTGCTCATACTTGTTGGCAGCATGGGCGGGATACGGGAGGCTCACAAGAAGTGGGTATTTTACCTTATTTCAGCCGGGGTCGTTTGTTTTTCATTTTCCCTTTATTTAATTGCCACAAGGGAACTGACCGGTATGTCCATTCAAATGATTGGGATTCTCACTCCCATCGGAGGAGTACTGTTCCTTATGGGTTGGGCTGTGTTAGGTTATCGGGTTTTTAATCAGATGGACTAATCTACTACGGATATGATCAGTTATGGGCTATAATTTCCTTAATTTTACAGAACCAAAATTTGTACTATGAATACTTCCAAACCCTTTACGAAAACGATTTCGTTACAGGATTATGGCATACAAAGTGACAATATCCATTACCAGTTAACACCCTCAGAATTGCATGAAATCACGGTAAAGAAAGGTATGGGCAAAACGGCTTCATCCGGGGCCCTTGCAGTACATACAGGGGAATTTACCGGGCGGTCGCCATCAGACCGATTTATTGTAAGGGATGAGATCACGGAGGACAAGGTTTGGTGGGGCAAAGTCAATATCCCGTTTGAGAGTGATAAATTTGCAGCGCTTTATGAGAAGGTTGTTGCATACCTGAATGACAAGGAACTCTTTGTAAGGGATTGCTATGCATGTGCCGATGAGGACCATCGTATGAATATAAGAGTGATTACCGAATACCCGTGGTCTAATATGTTCGCCTATAATATGTTTATAAGACCTACCAGGGAGGAACTTCCGCATTTCGACCCGGAATGGACAGTGATAAATGCTCCGGGTTTCAAAGCAGATGCATTTGTAGATGGTACCAGGCAGCATAATTTTGCCATTCTCGATTTCAGCCGCAAAATTGCGCTGATTGGGGGTACGGGATATACGGGAGAGATAAAGAAAGGAATATTTTCTGCATTGAATTTCCTTTTACCCGTCTATAAGGATACGCTCCCTATGCATTGTTCCGCAAATGTGGGGGAAGAGGGTGACACCGCCATCTTTTTTGGCCTCTCGGGAACAGGTAAAACAACTTTGTCTACAGATCCTACCCGAAGGCTTATCGGAGATGATGAACATGGATGGACCGCCGGGAACACCGTATTTAATTTTGAAGGGGGCTGCTATGCGAAGGTGATCAACCTTTCTGCTGAAAACGAACCGGAGATCTATAACGCTATAAGAAAAGGAGCCATCCTGGAAAATGTGGTGATGGATCCCCAGGGGGTGGTGGATTATGAGGATACTTCCATAACGGAGAATACCCGGGTAAGTTACCCCATTTACCATATTGAGAATATACAGGAGCCATCCATTGGAAATAACCCGACGAATATCTTTTTCCTCACAGCGGATGCCTTTGGTGTCCTGCCCCCCATTTCCAAATTAACCCCGAGTCAGGCTGCCTACCATTTTATCTCCGGATATACTGCCAAGGTGGCGGGTACCGAGGCAGGGGTAGTAGAACCCATTCCATCCTTTTCCGCCTGCTTTGGCGCACCTTTTATGCCACTCCACCCTACCAAATACGCTGAAATGCTCAGCCGGAAGATGAAGGAGTCCGGTGTCAATGTTTGGTTGGTCAATACAGGCTGGACGGGAGGTCCTTATGGGGTGGGTACCAGGATGAAACTAAAATATACCCGTGCCATGATCCATGCGGCCCTGAGCGGGGAACTTGGATTATATTCCTATGACAAATACCATATCCATTCCGTATTTGGAGTGGCACAGCCCCGGGAATGTTCAGGTGTTCCCACCGGTGTGTTAAGTCCCAGGACGACCTGGAACGATGATGAGGCCTATTATACAACAGCCTTTAAGCTAACCAATGCATTCCGTGAAAATTTCAAGAAGTTTGAATCCTATGCCAATGAGGAGATCCGGCGAGGGGGCCCTCAGCGATATGCATTTTAATTTAAAAAGGCCTCGGAAGGAGGCCTTTTTTATTTTCTGTTTACGCTGGTGATATACTTCTGAAGGGCCATCGTCATGGATGGGGTGTCCGGCGTGGGGGCCTTGATATCTATCCGGAGCCCGGCATCCGTGGCCGCCGAGATGGTAGAGTCCCCGAAAACCGCTATG
>JBGTLT010000207.1:0-3404 GCA_041743975.1 Zeaxanthinibacter sp. | reverse complement strand
TAGAAGGGCTGCCGGAATTGCCTAATGTGAGTGAGCTTGATTTGAGCAGGAACCAGCTCAGCAGTTTAGAAGGGCTGCCGGAATTGCCTAATGTGAGTAAGCTTGATTTGGTCGGCAATCCTTTGAATAAAAAGGAAGTTGAAGTACTTAGAAAAAAATTACCTAAATGTGAGATAATTTTTCATGAAGGTTCTTCAGGCCAAGCAGAATTTAAAGAAGTGCCCGTTGAGATATAATAGTGATAATCCCCAATATGACAAAGATTTTGAAATATTCGGGAAGTGAAAAACTTGACTTATGACAATCGGGAATTATTCGCCCGGATTGCGTCAGTAAATAAAGCGATTTTTCGGGTGCTTTTTTCTTGAGCGGCCAAGTAAAACTTTCCTCGGCCGCTCATAAAATCATACCTGATTTTAAGGTTTTTTTCTACCCGTTCCCGTGGCAATTTTTGCCCCGCTAATTTTGAATTTTTCCGTGAAAAATGCCTGAATGTTTTATAATTATTATTATGATAAATAAAGTTCGATAATTTTTAATCAAAATATTTTTAATTCTTAAAAATTTGTATAATCATAACACTTTATTTTTCAAAAGGTTTGTTTAAAATTTAATGCATGATAGAATGCAAAATCGCAGTCTAATAAGTAGATAAACCTATTCGAGAAAAATCATTAAAGTTTGATGACTTTACTTTCCGTTAATATTGAAGATTTCGGTGCTGTCGCAGATGAGAAAACCGATTCATACAGCGCAATTATAGCAGCTATAGATTTTGCGGTTAACCGAAATATTGGGTTAGTTAGAATTCCTGGAGGACCGTTTGTCATCAGTTCATCATTACCGCTTCGCAATGGTGTATTTATAAAAGGCAATGGTATAAATCGTACTACACTGAAAAGCCTGGGCAATTTCCCAGTATTTAAAGAGATTCGTCCCCCACAAAACCCTATTAATAGCGGTGTATCGGATATGAACATAGTAGGTGGAGGAAAGGAAAACTCTAATGCACATGGAATAGTAACAGTGTATTCCAATCGCATTCGTTTTGAAAATTTATCTTTTCGTAGCTGTCGCCACGCTTTGGATATTACACACGCTTGGCAAATGTTCTGCATAAATGTTCATGTAGAAGGGAAAGGCACAGATCAGAATTATATCGGTTGGTATATGCATGAAACCGAGCAGAATGGAACTGAAAAACATATTGACAATGCTGTCCAAGCGGTTAACTGTTACGTTCAAGATGTCGAAAAATTTGGATATCGTTTGATTAATTTTCAAGGATCAAAATTTGTTAATTGCGAAGCAGGTGGCGAAATGGAATGTGGCTGGTATTTGGGTGATCCAACAAAAGGTGATACCCAAATCAGTTGGGGACATTTTACCAATTGTCTAGCAGATTCAACAAGTAGTGACGGATGGAGAATTATCAAAGGTCAAGCAAGAGACTTGAAGGAAATACAATTTTCTAATTGTTGGGCTGGAAATACACAAGGTCACGGTGTCCAAATTCAAGGAGCTGATGGCATAATACTGTCGAGTTGGCTAATAATAGAACCACATCAATGCGGGATTAATCTGGAAAACTCTAATCGTGTTGCCATTACATCATGCAGTATACGTGAATTCAACAAATCATGTAAAGGCTACGCAGGTATCAATATTTTGAATTCCAGCCAAAACATTATTTCAAACAACCATTGTTATAGCAATCAGGGCAGTGGCGGAGGTGGACGTGGGGTTGATGAAAATGGTAATTCAAACTTTAATATCGTAACATCAAACAATCTTTCTGGATTAATAAAGCGTGGTGTGGACTCAATCTTCTCAAACAATATTGGTCAATAAACTTGTCGGGTAAAAGTATAAACACTATTCTTACCAGACAATATTGTGAAGTGGAGTTTGTTCACTCATTTTCCATTAAGCCTTACAAAAATAAAGGTGCTTACAGATGTTCGTTTTTAAGGAATGTTGTAAGACATTTCTAGTAAAAATTCAATCCCCTTGTATATATATACGCTCAATAAAACAAGGGTGAGCCTTACCTAACTCTGGAAAATAACGTACCTTATAGTCACCAGATGTACCTTAACCAAAATCCAATATGTCCGATTCCCGCAAATCCTCCCGATCCACCGAACTCGTAAAAGTCCCCGCAACTGGTGACTATAAGATTTTACAGGTCCTTCCGGACGAAAATCAGAAGCATTCCTTAGTTACCTGGGGGAATATTTATTTCCAGGTGCATGTCATGGGATCGCCGTACAATACCCAAAATGCCAAGCGCAATGATCTGGACCGGTTCCTAAATTTTTATCAAGGCAATTTCGGGCATGACCAGGTAGACAGCTGGACACCCACTGTCACCAAAGCATTTCAGCGGCATATGCAAACCGCGCCTCGGAAAGCGGGTGAAAAGAAAAACAGTGGAGTAGGAGAGGGGGAGAATAAACCCCTGGCCGCTACGACCATTAACCGGGTGATGGCCACGCTTCGGCATTTTGCCAAGTTCCTGCATGGTCAGCGACCGTTACTGGCCGGAAATCCATTCGCCGGATTAAAAGATATCGCCGTAGAAGAACCGGCCTGGAACGGTTTATCCGACCGGGATCGCCTGCGCCTGAAAAGCGCCTGTGAGCAACGCATGAAGCTGGCTACCCGCAAGGACCAGGACCCGTTGATGGAAGCTGCGGTATTTCATTGCCTGCTCTGGACAGGCCTGCGTCGGTCGGAACTCGCCTCCCTAAATATTGGACAATACCATCATCGGGGGTTTCATGACGTGGGACGTAAAGGAAACAAGGTAACACGCAAGGTGCCGGTGCCAGGAGAAGCAAGGGAGTGGCTGGATCGGTATCTGGCGCAGCGAAGCGAAAGGGCAGGGGGGCTGAAGAGCAAAGAGCCGCTGTTTATTTCGCGTACCGGCGAGCGCATCAGTACCAAAGCTATCTGGTTACTGTGTAAAAGGATTGCTGCACAGGCATCCGTGAATCTGCCGGAAGGCAAGCAGGTGGACCTAGCCCCGCATAAGCTGCGTCACACATTTCTGAAAGGGGCAGCGGATAAATACGGGATTCACATAGCCCAGGACATGAGCGGGAATATCTCAATGAAAGAGGTATTCCGCTATACAAAGCCAAGCCAGGAAGAAAAGGACCAGTTGGCTGAGGGTGTGTTTTAATTCATACAAATAACAAATGCTATATGGAATCTGGAGATTTCAATGGTATACCATCTATTAATCTTAGTAAAGTGAGTAAAAGATAAGGATGAATTATGCTCAATATGAAAGTTGCTATTATATTACAACATTAGGAAATGAGATTGATAAAAATAAATGATTTTAGGCCATATAAAAATTGAGGGTTTTTTAGAGAAAACAAACGGTAAAGTCCGTG
>JBGTLT010000206.1:0-9418 GCA_041743975.1 Zeaxanthinibacter sp. | reverse complement strand
CCCTCGAAAAGAAATAGCGTCGGGCTGTACGCTTCAATATACTACAGTAATACCGGAAGCAGTACCTCTGAAAGCAACGTATAACGATCTTGTTTCCCTTAGAACCCCGTACCACTATCTGCATACGGTCATAATATATGTTGGTAATTTTCAAGTTCAATACCTCTCTCAACCGTAACCCGGCAGATTTCAGGTCATGACCATTAGCCTGTGTTTTAGGTTCTTGATCTTCGCCAGGAGGAGCCACTTCTTCCAACAACAGGACCGTAGGTAGCTTATGCTCCTTTTGGGGCCTGAATGAAAGGGCTGTCAAATTAAATGCCGCTTCAACAAACTCTCATTTTTTAAAAAAGTTTATGATCGCCAGGGACATCATTTCCGGTTGTTCGTCAAAGGTACTATGACTTGTCCCTGGCAAGATCATGAGCTCGGTATCAGGAATCGTTCTGTAGAGATAAACTATATGTTCATAAGTAAATAAATCATTATCACCGTAAGCAAGTAGGACTTTGCTGGTAATGCTTTTTAATTTCTCCTCTGTAATATAGATTTTAGTATTGAACATGTCCCGGAGATCATGAATAAGGGTTTTCCAATCATTTTCCGGATATAGTTGTTGATATTCAAGATGCCAACCTCCCCATGATTCCGGTGTGATTGTAGACCAAAAGGCTTTAGATTCATCCGTAAATCCATCAATATTGGAAAATCCCCCCGACACAAAGACCTTGGAAATTACTTCTGGCCGATTGGCTGCCAACAAAAGACCTGTGCAAGCTCCATCACTCCAACCAACGACATAGCATTTTTTGATCTCCATCTTATCAATGAAGGCAGAAGCGTTTTCCGCAAGGAGCTGATAACTCACATCACTTGCCCGTTCCGAACGTCCCTGCCCCGGAGTGTCCATTGCAATCACTCTATAGTTTTTGGATAGCTTAGGAATTAAGTTGGAAAAATTAGCAATGGAACCCGGCCCTCCATGTAGCATAAGAACTGGTTCACCCTCACCATACTCCTCATAGTATATGTCTCTCCCGGACACTTCAACATATTTTCCATTGTTTGATCCGTAGATAATTTCCTGACTCCTGAGAGGAAAGGCAAAAGCCTGGACAATCATTAAACTCGCAAAGAAATTTCGAATGGTAGCTGCCATAGTTCAAGGAATTGGTCAATTGAATATACAGAATTGATTAGAACTTTTCTTTGGTATTATGATGAAGTAATTACTATTTCCAAATCGAGAAGTTAAGATCGGCTCTTTAACTTGCTTTGGTGTCTCGGTGCGGCAAGCAAAGGTGCCAATGTGTGGTGGCCACTACGCTGTCCGCGCGGCATTGTGGATATCGAGGGAATAGGAGTACATGGCGGTGAAAGCCTAACCAGCAAAGCCAATGCTCGCCGCCACGTCGACTATGCTGTGCGCACACAATGCTAAACCAAATGGCCCTGGGGGCTTGTATGGAACGAAAGCTTGTAGCCGCCACTATCGTGATGCCACGACCCAACAATCACATAAGGCAATTTGGCAACGTCCCTATCGTCTTAGAAATCTTATATGTACCTTCGGTACACAACAATTTAAAACCCAGGACGTCATTGCGTTTAGTGGGGCGTTAGGCGCCAGAAGGTTCTCCCATAGTGGCCAGTGTTCCCTCCACCGCCCCCCTACACGCCTCACAATGTCGGCCAGGCGCTGGATAGCCTTCCCGTCAACTGTATGAGCCCCGATCTCTGTGATCACACATGGTGCGCACTATTTACGGTTAATTGTGAGGAACAGTTGAGCTTTCTTGACTTGCCGGGCTTGACGCTAATCCTGACATCAGGATCCGCGAGGCGGTAATGGGTCTTGTTGCTGGTGAAGCGGCAACCTTAGGACGACCAGGCCGGGGCTCGAAGCCCTTCCGCAACCAATGGGTTTTTATCCTGTAATATCCGGAGTATGGATTACGTTCTCAGGGTTTTTGTCCGGGACAAACAACATCTTGTCGCTCTTGCAAAAGGTCACGTTGTCCCTGTAGTTGTTATGTTGACCTACATCCTGAATCCCTCTCAACCAATTCAGATAAATTGCTGGGGTATTGATACCAGCCTCATGTGAAAAAGGATACCCACCCCCGAACCTGGGATTCATTTCAAGTAAATGGAGTTTGCCATCTGCAAGTAGCAAATCGCAGTCCATTGTACCAATATGCCCAGTAGCCTTGCCGATTGTTTCCCCTATTTCGGAGAATGCCTCATGAATCACAGAACAGGCCTTTTCGGTTTCACCGGAACGCATCGATAATTTTCTGCGCGCAAAGGATCCATGGTAATTTCCCCTAAAATCGTTGAGTATGTCCATTCCATATTCGGTTCCCATTATTTTTTCCTGAAACAGGATGCTTCGGTCCTGATCAATAGAACTGATTTTTCTCAAGATCGAGTTTTTTACCTTAAATTTTAAGTAAGCATAGGTAAGGAGCATTTCTTGTTCGGAATGGACAGTCTCAACACCAACAGAACCGCTTCCCCATCTCGGCTTCAGAATCAGAGGATACCGGAGTTCTTTATCTTCAATGCATTGCAGGACCTTTTCCAGTGAAACATAGGTCTTTGGCGTTTGGACTTTGGTCACCTTCAAAAATTTAAAGGTTTTCCACTTGTCAGAACATATATTCACTACTGTACTATCTGATACCAATACTTGTACCCCAAGTTTCTGCAACTCTTCTTTATTTTCAGCTATTATGGGCAATTCCAGGTCATTTAAGGAAATCAGGGCACCAACCTCATAATCCCGAATGATAGCCTTCAGGATGGGTAAATAATCCGGTTCATATATCCCGGGAACCACAATGGAAACATCTGCCTCTACCAGAGCAGAGGAATAATTCTTATCGATGGCGATGATTTTTCCATCCTTGCCCAGTTCCTTTTTGAATTTATTGATAAGATAATTTCTTCTTCCCGCACACGTAAATAAAATATTCATGGATTTCGGCATACATCTCGAAGGCTAGGTATTTATGATTTGCACATCCAAAGGATAACTGTTGATATTTACGATCATTTGAACTAAAGGTTTGGCTGTATCGGAAATTTTTTTTATCCGGCACCTATTAAATGGACGAAAGTAATAAGAAACTCGTTTTTTACTCGCAGGATCTTAAAATATCCAGCGAGTCCGCCTCCTTATCCAGGTCTATTTCGTCTGTTATAAAGATTTTTTGAATCGTCATCATTAAGATTTTCATGTCGAGTAAAAAAGAAAGGTTCTCTACATATTGTACATCTTTTTCCAATTTGTTGTCCCAGCTGATGCTATTTCTTCCGGAGACCAGCGCCAGGCCGGTAATTCCCGGTTTCACAGTATGCCTTACTCTTTCCCTTTCAGTATAGTACGGGAGATATCGAACACGCAATGGCCTGGGTCCTACTAAACTCATATCGCCTTTTACCACATTTATGAGCTGCGGTATTTCATCCAGGGATGTTCGTCTAAGGAAATTACCCAGTTTTGTGATTCGCATATAATCGGGTAAAAGTTTTCCATTGCCATCTCTTGTATCCAGCATCGTATTAAATTTTATAATGGAAAAGATATGGTTGTTTTTACCTGGCCTGGGTTGATAAAACAGAGGTTGGCCCCAATTTGCCAATCCTAAAAGAATATAGATGCTTATAAACAGTGGTATAAGAATCAATAATGCCGTCAGGGCAATACAAAAATCCAATATGGGCTTGAAAATAGATCTGTACATTTCCTGTTTCGTTTATTTTATTATACAATTAGTGCTGTTGCGTTAAGAAATGTTCAATCCTTTAAAAGTATAATAAATACAGTACATACGGAACGTTCTTTGATTTTTTGATTTGAATTGGCACATAACTTTGGCTAAACCGAGTTATGAATACAGGTAAATATGTTTTGCCCAGGTGCTTTCTCTGGTTAACCGTTATGAGTTTGGAAAGTGTGTTGACCGTTACAATGGTGATTACCGGACACGCGGGTTGAATTGTTGGAACCAGTTCGTACAATTGTTTTTCGGCCAGCTGACTGGTAGAAACGGGATCCGTGACATCTGCCTTTGCTTAAGTGCGCACAAGAGCCAATTGTACCACTTGGGGATAAAGCAGAGCGTGGAACACTCCACCCTTGCAAGAGCAAATGAGAACAGGGACTGGCGTATTTACGCAGATTTTGTCCACTATCTCATAAACCTTGTCAAGCCGTTGTATACGGAAAACCACCCACTTCTATCGGGCATCGACAAAGATGTCTTTATGCTGGACTCGACCACCATATCGGTCAGTTTGATTCTGATGGACTGGGCGCACGGCAAGTATTCGCGGGGCGCTGTAAAGATGCACATACTGTTGAGCCTTAGGGGCAGCATACCAACGTTCATACATATAACCGACGGGAAATATCACGATGTTAATGCGATGGATGAGATAGAGGTTGTCTCGGGAGCCATATATGTGATGGACAAAGCCTATATTGATTTTGGGCGTCTGTTCAGGTTGGATCAAAGCAATGCGTTCTTTGTCGTGCGCGCCAAGAGCAACCTGAAATTCAGGGCCGTTGAATCAAGGAAAGTGGACAAACACACCGGGTTGCGGTGCGATCAATCGATAAGGCTGACCGTGGCCAAGAGCCGAAAACAGTACCCTGAAAAAATAAGGCGCATCAAATATTATGACAGCGAGAAGAACATTGCCCTTGTATTTCTGACCAACAACTTTGACATGGAAACACTGGAGGTGACAGCTGTTTACAAAAGCCGCTGGCAGATAGAGGTCTTTTTCAAATGGATAAAACAGAACCTTCAGGTAAAGACTCTCCGGGGCCACTCTGAAAATGCAGTTAAAACCCATTTATGGATAGCAATATGTACCTACCTGATCGTAGCTTACTCAAAACAACAAATCCGAAGTCCGTACTCAGTCTATGAAATGACGCAAATTCTGGGAATATCGACCTTTGCCAAAACACCTGTAAATTAACTGTTTACAGAAAAAGCTATCAATCAAAATAACAAAGAACAACTTAACTTGTTTAGAGACAATCAATTATGAACGCAACAGTACTATTTTACAATGATGAAATAAAATAGTGCTATCCCAATAATGGTAACGTGTCTTACATTATGCCGGTTTCCTTGCTATAATTATTGATGGTGAGCCTTCTTTTCCCGGAGGATAATTGCGGGATTTCATCGACATACACTATTTTTATGATGGCATCCCCGCCTAAATAATTCTTGAATATATCTATAACTTCCTGCTCTGCATCAAAGGTTTCCTCCACATTCAGTTTGAGGGTGTAGTTTCTTTTGTGTTCCTGAATAAACTGAAATTGCTTGATCTGGGGATATGATTCCAGGTGAAAAATAATGAATGTCGATTGAATTTTTCCTAAGGTATCGAAGATGGCATCCATTTGTCTCCCATGTACTTCAAGAAGGCAGGGGGCCTTATTGAAATGGTCATTATCCTTGCTCATGATAGCAAGGTCCCCGGTATCATAGCGAATAAATGGCATGCAATAGTTGAAAAGATCGGTCACAACTACACGGCCCATTTCATCAACGGCTGCCGGAATGTCTTTTTCTGGATGAAGGATCTCAATATGGTAACTTGCCCAGTTTATGTGCAGGCAAGTACCAGCATTTGGGAGTTGAAGTGCAAGTATACCATTTTCAAGGTTGGAATATCTCAAAAGGACACTTGTATTGAAAAAATATTCCAGGTCTTTCCTGGTATTATCGCCAAGCCCTTCAGACATCGCGATAATACATGATATTTTTGTTTGGATCGGTTCGCAACCGGATCGCCGCAAATAGTTGCAAATATCCCGCAGTGCAGAAGAATAGGATAACAAAACTTTTGTGGACTTGTCTTCCCTGAGCGTATCGATAAAGTGTTGTAAATAACTGTCTGTAAATTCAGTGACATTGACCATCCTGATATTTCGTGCCCAGGTAGTCAACCTGCTTTTTTGATGCATTCTGAACCACTTTCTGATATAGTAGAGCCGGTATCCAATTTCAAAACCTGCCTTTTGTTTGAAATAGATAGTATCAGCAGTGTTTCTTGATCGTTTCCCTTTATTCTGAAGGGTGGTGAATGGCGTTCCCGAAGAGCCGCTGGTAGACATGCTGTAATTCGATTTGTTTTTGAACGCCCCGGATTGGATATCATTAAACCTATCGCGAATAATAGATTTGTTTATTACCGGAAAATCTTCCAGGGATTTGAAATTTTTATAATCCTTATAGAATTCTGAAGTGGCTACTGCATGTTCCAAAAGTTTATCCAGGTATGATCTTCTTTTATCAGTGGATTCAGGGGAATGATATTTTTCCATAATGAATTTTATATCATTATAATGCCCTCTGATCTTTCCCCCTTTCAGGAAATCGACCATCCAATAAATCCATCTCCTGAGTATCTCGTATATCCCAATCATCAATTTGCTATAAATCTGACATCAACTGGCGGTACAAGGGATGCTTTTTATAGCCCCCGTATCCAATTTCCCCCATGAACAAATAGGGTCTGTGGTTTCCTTCAATCATTACAGGGCCCGCTGGGGTTATCGCAACATCCCATCCGGCTAGGGGATTGGGAATATGTCTTGAAAATTTCAGGCACAAGTCACAGGATTCCTTAAAAAAGGGTATTTTAAAACCGTCAAATACAAATCCGGTGTCCGGATGCTTATAATATACTTTTCCACCGTGTATCATTGCCTGGGTCCCTTTTTTACCCAGGGTTCCATTCTTTGGGTTAACGGGTACAAAAAATCCACCGGAGGAAACATTGTCCACCTCACCTCCATTCGATCCGAACCGCATAGCTATCCCCAAAATATGCGTGCCTCCCAGCATATCTATAAAGGTATCTATGCGCATAGTGTTGACGCTATTGCCATATATCCTGTTTATTTTCTCATGTTGCTCAATGGGTACCTGGTAGACAAATGAGTCTTGCACCAGGATATTTTTCAATCTCTGTATTTGACCTTTAATGGCGTTCCGTCTTAATACCATTACATTTTTGCCACCGGAACCGCAAAGGGATTTTACGAAGAGTTGCTCAGTGCCTCCTGATTCAAATATTTTCTCCAGGGAATTAATAAGGTCGTCATCATATTGTACCCTAAGTATTGTATTCCCGACAAAAAAATCTGATTTTAGATTGTAGGCCAGCACCGGAGCAGCGGGCAGTTTGTGTTTTTCACAAATTAGAGAGAATAAAAGCTTATTTCCCAGTAGATGCACATATTCTTCAACATTGTATTTTTTCGAGTCGATCAAAGAATTATATTCCTTCATATCCAGGAATTGACCGGGATCTCTGAATTCATTTCTGTATAAAAACCTTCCGAAATAATGCATCGGAAATCTCCCTTTTTTCAGCCAAAGCGAAATAACCTCTTTCGACATTTTAAAAGGATTTTTTTTGTCTTTGTCTTTCAGAAAAACATTCATTCTAACCAAATTTTCTTTCAGATCCATAGGGTTTTGTACTTCAAAATCAGTTTCATATACTAGTATACGAAGTAATTATGAATGGGGTTTGGGATTCAAATGAATAATTCCTATTAAATTTTCATATAGAACGCTGGCATCCGGGCATTAGTAAGAAGCTCCAGACTTTTAAACTACGGATGTGCGGCAATTACAACAATTATATTGGAATGTTGAGATAAAGAAAAACTTCAGGTTTATTTAAATGGAATTGATAGCCTAATGCCTAACAGGGCAATATATATCCACGGTTTGGTATAACTTTTGAACTTCGATTCCTTTGTCTGGTTTTCCCATTTTGTCCAGATTGATCCTAAAGGATACGGTGCTGGAGTGTAATGCCTTCCAACTGAATTTATCTTAAAGGTAGTATAATTAGATCGAAATGAAATCGATTGTCACTATCAAGTCAATAATTATCCCATTAGTATCCTCGACGGAAGGGGCGTTTTTTGATTCCATATATCGATATGGATTGTCTCGCTCTATGAGATTAAGGGATTACCTCTAATTCCAGGTGAATTTTTAATGAACGTACACCTTTGTATTGGTCATGAACGGATTGAAGGTGGTGAGCTATCGGAAAGTTACATAAATGGGACGTGGTTGTAACAGGCTGGCCTGATATTAGGTCACAAACCTAGAAATGGCTGAGAGTTCACCCCGTTCTTTTTCATTTAAAGATATTAACATTTTTATAAGTTATAAGTCTCCCCCAGCACCCCCTCTTTTCAACATCATTATCATAGATAATATTTATGATACAAATCTAAAGGAACGGTCTTGGCCGGGCGGGCAGGTTTCCGAATCCGTGCGAAGTATACCATGGAATGTTTTTGGCATGGAAACCCATCACGCTGATCCTCCAAAGGCGGTCAGGTTTTCGAATCCTTGCAACTATCGCACCGGATTTATCACAGGGATAAAAGACAAGTGACGAAACCACACCGATCCCCCGGGATCTTACATTTTCATAGACTTATCCTGCTCGGTTCCTGCGGTGTCAGGAAGTACCTGGTTCCGGGGAGGGGTTTATAGCCCCATCGAACAAAATAAAGAATTTCCTCACCCGAAACCCCTAAGGGGGTCCCGACCACTACAGAGGAGAGTTACCCCGGGGCAAAAGCCCCGGGGAATTCTTTTAATTTAGTGAAACATTCAATAAAAATATTGCTGCGGCGGAAAAATCTCCGATTTTTACATTGCACAAAACCATAATACAAAACCGTTGTGACTCATAGTGGAAAAATACAAAACCCTGGATGTTTGAACTGTGATATATAACATAACGTGTATTGATATTGAATGAATGGTTCATCACTTTACTGCAATAGGAATAACAATTGCCGTTTCAACTGTATGGGCAAAAGGGAGTATATTGAAAAACGAATAAAAAAACCAAAAGACAAAAAACCTAATGCATTTACCATTACTACAAGACATACTCATCCTTTTAGGCTTTTCGGTCGCCATTGTTTTTATACTGCAAAAACTCAAACTTCCTTCTATAATAGGTTTTCTGCTAACAGGGGTAATTATCGGACCTTATGGATTAAGCCTCATTAATGCAGTAGAACAAGTAGAAATCCTGTCTGAAATTGGCGTAATTCTGCTGCTCTTTGTTATTGGTATGGAATTATCGATCAAGCAGTTAATCTCGATCAAAAAGACCGTTTTTATTGGCGGATTTATTCAGGTAGGGCTTACGGTACTTATAGCCGGACTTGTATTTTACTTTTTGGGACATTCATGGAACGAGTCGGTATTTGTGGGGTTTCTTTTTTCAGTATTCTCCCTTTTGCCTATAAAATTGAAACGGAAATTGTTAATCCTATTTCAATTGAGTGGTGAACCAATAAGATTCTTTCAATACCACTACCCATTTTGTTACATAT
>JBGTLT010000205.1:0-10833 GCA_041743975.1 Zeaxanthinibacter sp. | reverse complement strand
CAGACTAAAAAGATCCCGATAATTTTCCGATATTGCAATTCTTTTAAGGGATATTAGCTCAGTTGGTTTAGAGCGCTGCCTTGACAGGGCAGAGGTCACTGGTTCGAATCCAGTATATCTCACATCATGCAGAAAATCCATCCGCCCCGGCGGATGGATTTTCTGCATGATGTGACTGATCCACTGGATCACCGCCAGGTAATCCAGAAATGTGTGTCTGCCCGTTATGGATTTTCTATTTGCAGTCGTGACCGATGCCCTGGATCACCGCCATGTAATCCGGGATATATCATACAGCAAAAAAAATCCACTACGCCCTGGTGGATGGATTGGATTTTTTTCGGAAAGTGTAAAACGCAGTTTTACCACCCTGGAAACCGGGAACGCGAATATTTGCCCCGGGCATTTATGACTTTACATCCTCCAGTAGCCAGTCATCCACCATATCAGGATCCTCCCCATGCAATACGGAAAGATCCCCTGTTGTTTCAAAAACCACGGCTTTTACCTGTGACAGGCGGGTAACATTGGCCTCCCGCAGCTTGGCCCTCAGGTCGGCTATGGTTACCCTTGCTTTCATCATATTTTCTTCCAGAATGTGTTCATTCTTCATCAATAAAAGCGGGGCATTGTCTACTACTGCTTCAAGCCTGCTGTTTTTCCGCGCCCAACCAATCAGAAATTGCAGCAAAAACAGTGAGAGCAGCGCAAAAAACCCTTCCGTAAAATGGGTAGTGTTGCTAAGCGAGGTGGTGGCTACAATAGAACCAACTGCAATAGTCATAGCAAAATCGAACCCCGACATTTTTGAAAAACTCCGTTTACCAAACAAACGGGTCATCAGGATTATAGTCAAATAAATGCCTGCTGTACTTAAAAATATGGTACCCAGGGTGGCCAGGTCCGTACCAGTAATCGTAGAAATATCCATGTCTGAAGAAAGTTATGTATGCCTGAATGTAAACAACGCCCCGTAGACACCCGGACAGGATAACTTAAATTATTAGGCCGATTGCATCTGATTATAAATGGGCCGTGCCATTATGGTGCTACAGGAGATCCAGCACCCGTTCCAGTGCCATACCTCTTGAACCCTTGATTAGAACAGAACTTTGGGCAAGGGGATGTTGCATGAGATAGTCCGAAAGTTTTTCATAGGATGAAAATTGGTGCAGGGGGGTATTGGCCCTGCTAAAATTTTCCCCGATCAGGAACACCGTGTCAAGAACAAGGCTTTGGGCCAAATCTGCTATGCGCTGATGCTCCTCCCTGGCTGTACTGCCCAGCTCGAACATATCTCCCAGGAAAACAATTTTAGGGGAACCCTGCATGGTACTGAAGTTTTCCAGGGCTGCCCTCATGCTGTCGGGGTTGGCATTATAGGCATCCAGGATGATATGATGTCCATTTTTTTCAATCTGCTGAGACCGGTTATTGGAGGGCACATAGGATTCAAGGGCATGCTTAATAGCCTCCAGGGGGACATTGAAATATTTGCCCATAAGTACGGCGGCACCGCAATTTGAAAAATTATACGCCCCTATCAGCCTGGTATGGATTGTTGTCCCTTCAACCATAAGGGAAACAAAGGGCTGAGCACCCAGAAAACGAATGATAAAAAATTGCCGGTCGGAGGTGCTGAATCCTACTTTGGGGATATATGATATCAGTTTCTCCGATTGCACGGGATCATCAGCATTCAGAAATATATATTTTTTATTACGTAAAAGATGGTTATAGAGCTCAGTTTTGGCTTTTATGACGCCTTCCAGGCTCCCGAATCCTTCTAAATGTGCTTTTCCGAAATTGGTGATATACCCGTAATCCGGTTGTGCCAGTTCAGCCAGAAAGGCGATTTCCCCTGGGTGGTTAGCACCCATTTCCACGATAGCGTATTCGGTATCTTCCCGTATTGAGAGCAGGGTAAGGGGCACTCCAATATGGTTGTTTAGATTACCAGGGGTGGCAATGGTCCGGTACTTTTGGGAAAGAACGGCATGGATCAATTCCTTTGTGGTGGTCTTTCCGTTACTCCCCGTAAGGGCGATCACCCTGGCATTTGAGTGTTTTCTATGGTAGGTTGCAAGCTGCTGGAGTGTTTCCAGGACATCGGTTACTGCAATTATGTTGTCATCCGCTGCATATTCCGGCTCATCCACCACGGCATAGGCCGCGCCTTTTTGTAAAGCCTGGGAAGCAAAGGTGTTACCGTTGTAATTGTCACCTTTGAGGGCAAAGAAGATACATTTCGGAACTATTTTTCTGGTATCAGTGCAGGCTATTGGATTTTCCAGAAAAAGTTTGTGCAGCTGTGCTATATTCATTTACTGATCAGGATACTGGAGAACATTTTATGTATGACGTTTTTTGATATTCGATAAACTATGGTTTTAATAAAGGACAAAAATTACAACGGCTTTCTCCGGAACTAAAGTAATCCATTTTATGAGAACGGCATATTGCAAAAATAGAAAACAGCGCCCCCCTAAAGAATGAACGCTGCTAACCCTACACAATTTCTTATTTTTTTTCAGTTGACGAAACCCGATGTTGCCCTGAATATTAATGCACATAGTACCATCAGGTATACTACAAAGACAAACCGGTAAAAAATCCGGAAGTATGCTTTATCTATTTTGTTGCCGAGTTCCCTGAATACTGCCTGAGTGTTGTCTTTAGATATCATAAAACTTTTCAAGTTTACCTGGATTTGGGGATAATTCCTGATCCGTATTTACTGGTTTCTATTGTATGGGTCTCCCTATATTCCATAGGATTTTACTAGAAGGAATATTCTTATGATTTATTGGATTTATTCGATAAAACGCAGAAAAAAGGGATGAAAGGTTTTCTTCCAAAAATGTCCAGGATCAAGGGTTGAAGTATCCGTTGTGGTGTTGATCTGAAGGGGAA
Organism: Zeaxanthinibacter sp.; assembly: GCA_041743975.1. Taxonomy (GTDB): domain Bacteria; phylum Bacteroidota; class Bacteroidia; order Flavobacteriales; family Flavobacteriaceae; genus JTS-RE37. The sequence continues at coordinate 7,920 of JBGTLT010000205.1, read as the reverse complement.
TCCCGCTATATTGGTTTCCTGATTCCCCATAACCTCTTTATCGATAATACAGTTAGGAATGGATTCCCTGGCTACCCGCTGGAATGGATACGTCCGGGGCTGCATTTAATCAAAAGAAAGCCCTGGCACAGGGCCGGGGCTTTCTTTTGCTATTTTCAATAATCAGGCCTTATCGGACCTTTTTACCGCGTATGGTCTTGTTTTTGGTTTTGGATTTGGAACCGACCCTGGACATGGCACATCGGAAGCCAATATAATCCGTCGCCATATACTGTGGCAGGTATCTTCGCTGTGCAGGATCAAGCCAGTAGGCCCTGTCTCTCCAGGAACCTCCTTTATAGACCCGTACTTCATCATTGATGAGGGTAGTCCGGTTGTTCGACTTATCATATTCCCGCATAAGGTTGCCGGTAGAATCAAGTTCCACCGTGTGCTGTGGGGAATCATACATTTTACGGGCACTCTTATCGTCGTCTTCACTGAAACGGTCAAAGAACCTGGATGATCCCGGATCACCGTCCCGGTACCCCCTGTTATCGCTGTCTGAGAAGTTGGTCCTTAAGTAGGTTTCCTTCTCATCCACGGGTACCATTTTAATTTCCCCGGGGAGGTTTACCGCAACGATTCTACCGTTTGGAAGTGTATCAAAGGCGATACTATCCCGGAGAATAGTAACCTTGCCATCTTCTCCAATAGCGGTTTTCATATAAATATTTCCCCTGTAATAATTAAAATCACTTATTTCATCATCAACGATAGGCCTGTACACATCTGCAACCCATTCTGCAACATTACCGGCCATATCATAAAGGCCCAGGTCATTGGGTTTATAGGATTTAACCTCAGCTGTAATATCAGCACCGTCGTCAGACCATCCTGCTATCCCGCCATAATCACCTTTCCCCTGTTTAAAGTTGGCCAATTGGTCCCCTCTTCCCACACGTTGTCCGCTTCGGGTATATTCCCCTTCCCAGGGATATTTTTTCCTTCCCCTGTAATTGTTGTACTCCCTTGAACCCTGAAGTGCAGCTGCAGCATATTCCCACTCCGTCTCAGTAGGCAACCTGTATTCCGGCATAATAATCCCGCTGCTCCTTTTGGCAAAAGCTGAAACGGAATCCTTTTTCATTTTCCCCTGCAGGGAATCTATTTGCCCGCCATAAACAGATTCAGGCCTGTTCAAATAGGCTTCTGTACTGAAGGTTCCGGCTATCTCGCCACTAGCGGCTTCATATTTGGCATCTTTGGCCAGGTAGCCTTCCCTCTCGAGCATGGCTTCGTTAACCCTGTCTGTCCGCCATTCGGCAAACTGAACAGCCTGTACCCAGTTTACACCGACAACAGGATATTCCGCGTAGGCCGGGTGCCGAAGGTAATTATTGGTCATTGTTTCATTAAACCCTAATCGGTTTCTCCAAACAAGGGTATCTGGCAATGCACCCGTATAGATATTTGAGTACTTTGGGTTTTCAGGCGGGTAGACGCTTTTAAGGTAATCCAGGTACTCCAGGTACATCACATTGGTAACCTCGGTCTCATCCATATAAAAAGACTGAACGTGCTGCGATGTGGGGGTATTGTTCCATTCGTGCATCACATCATCCTGTACCTTCCCTTTTGTAAATGTTCCTCCTTCAACAAATACAAGACCAGGGGCAGTTTCCTGTTCCTTAAAGTCGGAATTGTACTGAAAGCCACCTTCTTTGGCATTAATCTTCCAGCCGGTAGCCCTTGAAACATTTTTTGACGAGGAAGATTTTTTACAGCTGGTGGCTGTTAAAGTTCCTCCTATCACTGCACAAGAGAGTACAATTTTGATCAATTGTTTTTTCATCTGTATTTAGGACTTAAGTTCAAAAACAAATCCAGGTATTCCATTTGTGGAAATGTCGATTGTATTTCAAATAATTTTTATGTCGCTTTCGGCATATAAAACGGCGTTTTGCGTATAATATTTTATGGCTGGACAAATATTTTCGCCCTCCCGGGCAGGCCAGGAACTTCAGGAATACACTATCCCATTATAACGCTGTACAGCCCGGAATAGTATGGATTGATACCATTCTTGTACCCCGACAAGTTTACTGCTGAAAAACTCCCTCTGGGAATGTGGTTCAATTCTGGGGGATCAGGAATAAATTTGAGCCGTATTTCCTCCCCTTTTTCCAGGAATATAACTGATTTTGCCATACAATGTTAAAATAATACCTACCCTTGCATAAGATATTTTTAAAATGCCCGTTTACATGTAATACAGCTTATTTTATTTTCGTAATTGATTATTAATTAAGATTTTTGCCCAATTAAACATTAGATGAAAAAAATGAAAAAATTAATGCTGCTGGCAGTGCTTGTGTTTGTGTGTAAGGCATTTTCACAGGAAGACAGGGTCATTACCACTGCAGTCCCATTCCTGACAATAGCTGCAGATGCACGATCCGCCGGGATGGGGGATATGGGGGTAGCTACATCTGTAGATGCTTTTTCACAACAATGGAACCCGGCAAAATATGCCTTTGCAGAACGCAAAATGGGAATTGGTGTAAGCTATACGCCCTATCTGGAAAGCATTATCACCGATATAGCCCTGCTAAACGGGAGTTTTTATAACAAGATCGATGAAAGGAGTGCCTTTGCAGTTAGTCTCCGGTATTTTACCCTTGGCGAAATTGAATTGCGGCAGTTTGCAAATGACCCGGGAACGATAGCCAAGCCAAATGAATTGGCAGTGGACGGGTCCTACTCCCTCAAGTTAAGCGACCAGTTCTCCATGGCAGTTGCAGGAAGGTTTATCAGTTCAAACCTTAAATTGCCGCAGGATGAAAGTGTTGATTCACAGGCAGCGAGTTCCTTTGCTGTAGATGTAGCGGGTTATTACCGGTCCAGGGAGGTAGCCTATAATAATTTTGATGGCAGGTGGCGTGCGGGTTTTAACCTTTCCAATCTGGGGGGTAAGATCAAATATGACCAGGGTGGCCAGGAGAATTTTATTCCCACAAACCTCAAATTTGGGGGTGGATTTGATTTTATCATCGACCAGGATAATGTATTGGGGCTTACCACTGAATTCAACAAGTTGCTCGTACCCACCCCAAAGGATTTTGACGGGGACGGAGATGTGGATGCAGACGATAATGCAGAATACCAGAAAATTACCTTCTTTAACGGGCTGTTTAAATCCATGGGGGATGCCCCTGATGGTTTCAGTGAGGAGCTGAAGGAGTTTACCTGGGCATTGGGTGCTGAATACGTATACCAGGATGCGTTTATGCTGCGTACCGGGTATTTCAATGAAAGTGAACTAAAGGGGTCCAGGAAATTCTTTACCCTCGGTGCCGGCTTTAAATTTAAATCGGCACAGGTAGACCTCTCTTATCTGTTTTCAACCTCACAGGTAAGGAACCCATTGGAAAACACCTTGCGATTCTCCCTTACCTTCAATCTGGGGGAAGAATTTTATAATGATTAAAAGGCACTGATATATTTATAACGATAAAACCTGCAGCATCGCAGGTTTTATTAATTTAGGCCCCAGGCATTATCCCATATCCTATGCAGCATCGCAAATTAGAGTTTACATTATCTGTTTTCAAATCGATGGAAGAACTGCCTGTCGATGAGCGGTCGCTTATGGAAATGGCCGTTGTGGCGAGGGGCGATGCCTATGCCCCGTATTCCAATTTTAAAGTGGGTGCAGCTGTTTTGTTGAATAACAGGGAAACAGTAATAGGCAATAACCAGGAAAATGCCAGCTATCCTTCCGGGCTCTGTGCAGAAAGGGTGGCCGTATTCCAGGCAGGAGCAAAATATCCCGGGGTCCCTGTAAAGGCTATTGCCATTAGTGCGGCTTCGGCGAATTATGAAGTACGCGTACCGGCAGCTCCCTGTGGTAATTGCAGACAGGCCTTATACGAATATGAACAACGTTACAATTCTCCCATTAAGATCCTCATGATGGGTGAAACAGGAGAGGTTTTCAGTTGTGAATCAATCGCTGATCTCCTGCCTTTGGCCTTTGGGAAGACCTACCTTTAACCAAAACAATACCTGGGGGTTATTGCCCCGGGGCACATCACCTCCGGAGAGGGCGAAACAGCCTACGCGGTTTCGGTTGAGCTGATTCTTTATTTTAAGTTCCTGCTTCGTTTTTTATGGCCATTCCAGGCCGGTACCCACAGCCCTGTCCAACTCGGTAAGGAATTGAATCAAATTTTTTTCACTATTGATATAATGTGTATTTTTGTTTTTCGACGTTGCCCTAAATCCCGGTTAGCAGAGGCTGAGCAAAGGATTGGCAGGTACGCTAAATACGTGAATGTTAATGGAAAAGATTACGAAAGAAGTCTATTTGAAATGGTACGAGGAGATGCTCTTCTGGAGAAAATTCGAAGACAAGCTCGCCGCGGCATATATCCAGCAAAAAGTACGGGGTTTTTTGCATCTCTATAATGGACAGGAGGCCGTGCTTGCAGGAGCCCTGCATGCGATGGACCTCACCAAGGACCGCATGATCACCGCTTACCGAAACCATGTGCAGCCAATCGGTATGGGCGTGGATCCTAAAAAAGTGATGGCAGAGCTGTTCGGAAAAGTTACAGGTACCTCCAGGGGAATGGGAGGGTCCATGCATATTTTCTCGAAGGAGCACAGGTTTTATGGTGGCCATGGGATTGTAGGGGGGCAAATTCCCCTGGGTGCCGGTTTGGCATTCGCAGACAAATATTTTAAAAGGGATGCGGTTACCCTCTGCTATATGGGCGATGGGGCTGTAAGGCAGGGCTCCCTGCACGAATCCTTCAACCTGGCGATGCTCTGGCAGCTTCCTGTTGTTTTTATATGCGAGAATAACGGATATGCCATGGGTACCTCTGTGGCCCGAACCTCCCATTCTACTGAAATATGGAAACTCGGCCTGGGGTACGAAATGCCTTGTGGCCCGGTGGATGGCATGGACCCGGTTACCGTAGCGGAAGAAATGAGCAAGGCCATAGAAAGGGCAAGAAGCGGGGGAGGCCCAACTTTCCTGGAGATGAAAACGTACCGGTACAGGGGACATTCCATGTCAGATGCCCAACATTACCGTACCAAGGAAGAAGTGGAGGAATACAAAAAAATCGATCCTATCAGTCAGGTATTGGAGGTTATCAAAGAAAAAAAATATGCTACAGACGAGGAGATAAAATCCATAGACAAGAGGGTAAAGGAAATGGTAAGTGAGTGTGAAAAATTCGCCGAAGATTCTGAGTATCCCCCAAAGGAACAAATGTACGATATGGTCTATGAACAAAAGGACTATCCATTTTTACAACACAAATTATAGGGAGATGGCAGAAGTAATAAACATGCCCCGGCTAAGTGATACCATGGAGGAAGGTACCGTGGCAAAATGGCTGAAAAAGGTAGGTGATAAAATTGAAGAAGGCGATATCCTTGCAGAAATCGAAACAGATAAGGCAACCATGGAATTTGAATCTTTCCATGAAGGGACCCTATTGCATATCGGCATAGCGGAGGGAGACGGCGCCCCTGTTGATACGCTGCTGGCCATAATAGGGGAAGAAGGAGAGGATATATCCGGACTGTTGAATGGCTCCTCCGGCAGCGCTGAAAAGGAGGAACCAAAGGCCGCTGCTGAAGAAACTAAAGAAAAGCCCGCTGCTGAAGAAACCAAAGAAAAACCCGCGAAGGAAACAGCAGAAAAAACCGAAGCCGCCGCCGCCCCTGCAGCCGGTATCCCGGATGGTGTGGAAATTATTAAAATGCCACGCTTAAGCGATACCATGGAAGAAGGTACTGTTGCTGCCTGGATCAAGAAAGTAGGGGATACCGTAGAAGAAGGGGATATACTGGCCGAAATTGAAACGGACAAGGCTACCATGGAATTTGAATCATTCTATTCGGGAACCCTGCTATATGTGGGTATCAAGGAAGGTGAATCAGCTCCTGTAGATGAGGTTTTAGCTATAATCGGGCCGGAAGGTACGGATGTGGAGGCACTTCTGAAAAGCAAACCGGCAGATTCGAAAGCCGCAGAAACGCCACCCCCGAAAGCGGAAAAGTCACCGGAAGGGGAGCCTCAGGGTTCGAAGGAGGAAGAGAAACCGGCCGCCCGTGACGGAAAACGGGTATTTGCTTCTCCCCTTGCGAAAAAAATTGCGGAAGAGAAAGGGATTGCCATTACAGATCTTAAAGGTACCGGTGACAATGGAAGGATTGTAAAACGCGATGTGGAAAATTACCAGCCTTCCCTAAAACAGGCCCAACCTCAATCCCCGGAGTCCAAAACTCCTGCCGCCCCCGCTGCTGCTCCGGTGCTTCTTGCCGGTGAAGAAAGTACGGAAGAGGTCAAAAATTCTCAGATGCGCAAGGTGATCGCCAAGCGCCTTGGCGAGTCCAAATTCAGCGCACCTCATTATTACCTTACCATAGAGGTTTCTATGGAAAGCGCGAAAGCTTCAAGGGAAACCATCAACAACTTACCGGATACAAAGGTTTCCTTTAATGATATGGTTGTAAAAGCCTGTGCAATGGCCCTTAAAAAACACCCCCAGGTAAACACCACCTGGAAAGGAGATACAACCCTGTACAACCATCATGTTCATATTGGCGTGGCCGTCGCAGTGGAAGATGGCCTGGTGGTACCAGTGCTGAAATTTACAGATCAGTTGAGCCTGACACAGATCGGAGCATCGGTTAAAGACCTCGCCGGACGCGCACGAAATAAAAAACTGACCCCCGCCGAAATGGAAGGGAGTACCTTTACCGTTTCCAACCTGGGGATGTTTGGGATCCTGGAATTTACTTCCATAATAAACCAACCCAATTCTGCGATCCTGTCCGTAGGTGCCATTGTTGAAAAACCCGTTGTCAGGAATGGGGAAATTGTGGTGGGTAGTACTATGAAACTAACGCTGGCATGTGACCACAGGACTGTTGATGGGGCCAGCGGCGCCCAGTTTCTTCAGACCCTCCGGTCATTTATAGAAAACCCTGTAACCATGTTGGCCTGAAAGTATGGCTGGATATCCTGAGAAGCTGACCCCATTAGTCCAATCCAAAAAGGTATCCCTAAAAAGGATGCCTTTTGTTTTTTTGCGGATGTACGCTTATATCCTGAGATTCCATATCCTTTTTATCGCCTCCCTGCTATTACTGGGATGCAGTGCTTCGCGACTGCGGCAGACCAGCCAGGCCGAATTACCGCCGGCTCCTGAAGACGTCCCTGGAGGGATAACGGTTCCTGCGGTCACACGTCTTCCCTCCGGAACGGAAGCCACGGTGTCCATGCCGGCACCTTCCTTTTCAGACGAAACCCGGGTAAAGGGTATCCTTAATTTCCTGGCATCGGATGAACTGGGTGGCCGCGATTCGGGAAGTCCAGGGATTGAGGAGGCCGCCCGGTTCATCGAGGCTTCCTTTCGGCAAAATGGCATACCGCCCTACTTTGCTTCCTATAGGGATACCCTGAGTAATTTTTCCAAACCGGCATACAACCTGGTTGGGTACCTTGAGGGAACAGATAAGTCCCTGAAGAAGGAATTCATAATCATAGGGGCTCATTACGACCATATTGGCATTATAAGGCCCGAGAAGGATGACGCTATTGCAAACGGCGCCAATGACAATGCCTCCGGCACTACAACAGTCCTTGAAATAATACGGTATTTCGGCCTGAAACGCAACAATAAACGGAGTTTGATATTCGTCCTCTTTTCAGCAGAAGAAAAAGGATTATTGGGTTCCAGGCAGCTGGCTGATAAATTGAAGAAGGAGGGACTTGCACTTTATACCATGCTGAACTTTGAAATGACCGGTGTTCCACTGGTGGGTAAGGATTACCTGATGTTCATAACCGGATATGAAAAATCAAATCTTGCAGAGGTTTGTAACGCATATGCCGGGGAGAAACTGATTGGTTTT
>JBGTLT010000204.1:0-21326 GCA_041743975.1 Zeaxanthinibacter sp. | reverse complement strand
TAAGAATATATATTGGTCTCAAAAGTGGTATGCAGGTTTTTGGTACTGATATCCTTAAGGCTGTCCTCCGGAAACTGCATTGCAGCATTATTGATCACGACGTTCAGTTTCCCGAAATGGGCCCTGGTTTTCTTTACTGCGCTTTTACAGAATTCCTCCTTCTTAACATCCCCCCTGATCAGCAAACATTCCCTGCCTTCTGCCTCTATTTCTGCCTTGGTAACCAGGGCATCCTTGTCGTCATTGAAATATACAATGGCTATTTGAGCACCTTCCCGGGCAAAGTGGATCGCTGCACTTTTGCCGATTCCACTGTCTCCCCCGGTGATCAGTGCAACTTTCCCCCTGAGTTTCTGGCTCCCTTTATAATCAGACCGGATAGTCTCTGGCTGGTGCTCCATTTTATGCTGTTTTCCGGGCTGCGCTTTTTGCTTTTTTCTTTCTTCCTTCTCTTTTATGATCATCATCTTGGGATTTATGATTAGTATAATGGTTACATTCCTTTTGTTTCAAGAACCCTGAGGGTCTCTGAGATATCATTTCCATTCACTAAAACCCCTGTGAATGGGTCGCCCTTTTTTATAATACGCTCCGGAACCGTGTGGATGGTATAGTCTTGTATCCGGATCCCCTTCTTCACTTCCTTCCATTGTAAAGGGGTGGATACAGGTGCACCGGGCTGAGGCCGAACACAATAAGGCGCTGCCAGGGTTTGCCCCCTCCGGTTTTGCAGATAGTCCAGGTAGATCTTTCCGCCGCGTTTGGCCAGGCTGCGTTCCATGGTTGTTAATTTTGGAAGGGCTTCCATTACCAGTATACACAGGAGTTTAGTGTAATCCCTGGCTTCCTCATAAGTGTATCCCGTCCGCAGGGGAATATAGATGTGCAGCCCTTTGGACCCTGAGGTTTTACAGTAGGACCTTATGCTGAGATCTTCCAGTATTTTCCGGGTTACCAATGCGGTTTCTATGATCTCTTCAAAGGAATTTTTTGGAGATGGATCCAGGTCGATGACCGTATAATCCGGGGAATCAAGAGAATCCATTGTGGAATTCCACGTATTGAATTCAATGCTTCCCAGGTTGACAAGGTACAATAGCGAAGCTTTGTTTTTGCAAAGGGGGTAGTTTATGATGCGGTCGCCCGATTTTGAATAAACCGGTACGGTTGGTATCCATTTAGGGAGGTCGCTACCGTCTTTCTGAAAGAAGCCGGAGGATGCAATCCCGTTGGGGTGGCGGTGCAAGCTCAGGGGCCGGTCTTTAAGATAGGGTAGCAGGGTATCAGCAACCTTTATATAATAGTCTATAAGGTCATACTTCCGGAGGCCATCCTCCGGCCAATAGATCTTGTCCAGGTTGCTGAAAGGAACCCGGGTCCCATCGATTATCAGGGAATCCTTGTTTTCGGAAGGTGCAGAAGCGTCCTTATTAAAAGGTTTTGCATCTGCAGGCTGTACTTCCTGGATTTTATCCATTCGCAAACCTTTATAGACCGGGTGGCGCAAAACCCCGTTTCTGGTCCATTCATTAAAGGAAACCTCACATACCAGGTAAGGATCCATCCACTGGGGCGTCCTTCCCCGGAGTGATACCTTTTCCTCAAAGGGGCTATCATCCCTGAATAAGGGTTTCATAAGCGGCATTAATCCCTTTTTTATGGTTGCCGAGAGCCCTGTGCCGCAATTGCCAATATATTTCAGCTTCCCTTCGATTTTCATTCCCAATATCAGGGAACCAAAGGGCGGCCCTTTGGATAGGGAATCGGTATAACCGCAAATAAAGGGATCCATGGTCTGGACTGATTTGATCTTTAACCAATTCTCAGTACGCTGTCCAGGGAGATAGGCAGAATTGCTTTTTTTGGCTACGATCCCTTCCATACCCGCATCCAGTGCCTTGGTATATAATGCAGACCCAAGCCCCTCGAGATGATCGCAGTACACGGTAAGAATCAGGTTCTCAATTACCTCCGGGATAAGGCTTTTGCGTTCTGTCAGGGCCAACCCTGTCATCGGATGGCCATTGAGGAACAGCATATCGAAAATATAGTACCGCAATACTTCCTTTTTTCCCCCGTCATACTTTTGAAGTTTACTGAATTCCGGCAACCCGTCCTCGTTCAGGATTACGATCTCACCATCCAGGATAACCGAATGCTCAATCTCTTCCAGGTCCTTTACCAGTCGCGGGAATTTGGTATTATAACCCAATCCGTTGCGGGAGTAAAGCGCCACCTTATGGTCTTCTATATGCGCCAAAGCGCGGTATCCGTCCCACTTTAATTCATAGATCCAAGCCGGGTCATTAAACACCTTTGTTGCTGTCCCGGCCAGCATTGGCTTAATAAACATCCCGGGCCTCATCTCATCAGGCAGGTTTTTATGGAGTCCTGCCGGCAGCAGGGATTCAGGGTCATAGGGAAGGGAGGATGCATGTTCGTCCTGTTTTTTGATCAACAACCAATCATTCCCCCTTTGGGTGCGGACCAGTGCAAATTTCCCTTTAAGGTTTGTGCCGAAAAATATGATTTTCAGGTCCCCGGAGCTGATACCTTTTCCTGATTCCTTTATTTGATAAGTCCCCTGGTCCCAAATATGCATCTGCCCAGCCCCATAATTGCCCTTCGGGATGACCCCTTCAAAAGTGAGGTACCCCACCGGATGGTCTTCTGTATGTATGGCGAGCCTTTTATCAACGGGGTTCATGGAAGGACCTTTGGGAACCGCCCAACTTTTAAGCACCCCGTCCATCTCAAGGCGAAGGTCGTAATGCAGTCTGCGGGCAGCATGCCGCTGCACCACAAAACGGAGCTGTTTCCCCGGTTCTACTGTACCTTCAGGCTCCGGGGTATCCTTGAAATTGCGCTTGGCATTGTAATCGGTGAGGGTCATCGCTTATGAAGCAATTTTTTTCGTTTTTCGTTCCAGGCTGGCTTTTAGTTGCGCCATCAGGTCCCTGGCAGGGGTTGCTTCGGCTTCATATGCGTCTGTTACCACTTTTTTGCCACTGTCCTTGGCAGAAATGATTTTTTGTAACTGCTCGTTGTATATATCCTTGTACTTACTGAAATCAAATTTTTCGGAATACTGTTCTATAAGAGAAACGGCCATATTTACTTCCTTATCCGAAACTTTAGATCCGGGCAGCTTTAATTCTGACGGGTTCCGGATTTCATCAGAAAAACGTATTACATGAAGGACCAGGGCCTTTTTATAAATCCCTATCAATGCCAGGTTCTCTTTTTCCCGCATGACGAAAGTCCCGACCCCTAATTTCCCCGTTTTTTTGAGCGCCTTCCAAAGCAGGTTGTAGGATTTACCGGCATCCTTCTGAGGTTCCAGGAAATAGGGTTTTTTGAACAATACATCGGAGACTTGATCGGACTTGACAAATTCCTCAATATCGATGGTCTTGCTTTTTCGAACGTTGGCCTTTTCAAAATCCTCAGGCTCCAGTATCACATATCCTTTGGGGGTTTTAAAACCCTTTACAATTTGTTTCCAGGGTACTTCCTTGCCTGTTTTTTCATTCACCCTCTTATACCGGATCCTGTTATGGTCTTTTTTATCGAGCATGTCCAGGTCGAGCGTTCTTTCTTCGGAACCCGAATACATTTTAATGGGGATGGATACCAACCCAAAACTCAACGACCCATTCCATATAGACTTCATCTGATCAATTTTACCCGGCCAGCCTACCCGGTATTTATTCCTGCAAAGTATCCTAATCTCCCGCCGCAGGTTATCCCGATTGAAATAAAAATTAGAAGTATCGCGAGGGGAGCCACATGTGGAATTAAACGGGCTAAAACTATATTCATTTAATGCAATATTACCCTGTGATTGAAATTAAATTGGACGGTACTAAAACAGTTTAGAGTATGGCCGGAAAAGAAAAAAGGGATGCCAAAGGCAGACCATCGGATAAAATAAAAGATCTCCGTTTGAACACGGAATCCGGGAAGGATGAATTCCTTACAACGAACCAGGGGCTTAGGATCAATGATGATCAGAATTCGCTAAAGGCGGGAAGCAGGGGCCCATCCCTCCTGGAAGATTTTATCCTCAGGGAGAAAATAACCCATTTTGACCATGAGAGGATACCGGAAAGGATTGTCCATGCCAGGGGATCCGGCGCTCATGGCTATTTTGAATGCTATGAATCCATGTCGCGGTTTACAAAAGCAGGATTTCTACAACAACCTGGCGGCAAAACCCCGGTATTTTGCAGGATATCGACCGTGGCTGGCTCAAAGGGCTCAACAGACCTCGCCAGGGATGTGCGTGGGTTTTCTGTTAAGTTCTATACTCAGGAGGGGATTTATGATCTCGTCGGGAATAATATGCCCGTTTTCTTTATTCAGGATGCCGTTAAATTCCCGGACCTGATCCACGCCGTAAAACCGGAGCCGAACAAAGGTTTCCCGCAGGCAGCTTCCGCCCATGATACCTTTTGGGATTTTATTTCCCTGATGCCGGAATCGGCCCATATGATTATGTGGATCATGTCTGACCGGGCCATTCCCCGCAGCCTCCGGATGATCGAAGGATTTGGCGTACATACGTTCAGGTGGATCAATGAAACAGGGGAGGCGCATTTTGTAAAATTCCATTGGAAACCCATGTTGGGAACCCATTCGGTGCTTTGGGAAGAGGCTCTGATGATATCCGGGGCCGATTCTGATTTCCACAGGAGGGACCTGTTTGATGCCATCGAAAAAGGTGATTTCCCTGAATGGGAACTGGGGGTTCAATTGGTTCCTGAAAAGGATGAACACAAGTTCGACTTTGATCTGCTTGATCCCACAAAACTTATCCCGGAAGAATTGATTCCGGTGAAAATTATCGGGAAGATGACCCTGGACCGGAACCCTGACAACTTTTTTGCAGAAACCGAACAGGTAGCATTCCATCCGGGCCATCTGGTGCCGGGTATCGATTTTACCAATGACCCCTTGCTGCAAGGCCGGCTGTTTTCCTATACCGACACGCAATTATCACGGTTGGGGAGCCCTAATTTCCATGAAATTCCTATCAACAGGTCGGTTGTAACGGTACACAACAACCAGCGCGACGGCCATATGCGGCAACAGATCAATAAGGGACAGACACACTACCATCCTAATTCCCTGGGGGGCGGCTGCCCTTTCCAGGCCAAAATAAGCGAAGGAGGTTTTTCAAGTTTTCCGGAGCGGATAGACAGTAATAAGATCCGGGAACGGAGCAAAAGCTTCAACGACCATTTCAGCCAGGCTACACTTTTTTATAACAGTCAGTCGGATATTGAAAAACAACATATCAGCGAGGCACTGAAATTTGAATTGGGGAAAGTGGAAACCATAGCCATTCGGGAGCGTATGGTGGGTATCCTTAGTTGTATTGACGGCCAATTGGCCAAAAAAGTGGCTACCGGCCTTGGGATGGCTAATGTTCCCAATCCGGAAAAGCCTATAAACAAAGGGGTTCCTCCCGACGCCGACCCCAAGATATACCAGCCTGTGCCGTCCAATCCGGCGACAACCTCCTCCGAAGCACTGAGCCTGTTTTATGATAACCCTAAAACCATCAGGACCCGTAAAATCGCCTTCCTCTGTGCAGATGGGGTAGACCTGGGATCGCTGGATAGGATGAAAAAAGCCCTTGAAAAGGAAGGTGCCTATGTTAACATTGTAGCGCCCCACCAGGGATTTATTAAATCAATTGATGGAAAGGAAATAATGGTGGATGCCAGTTTGCTGACAACAGCATCCGTTCTATATGATGCCTTTTATGTGCCGGATGGCCAGAAAAGTATAGCTGCCTTATTAAAGGAAAAAAAGGCCATCAAGATGCTGAATGAAGCCTTTGAACACCTTAAACCCATTGCCGGTGCGGGGGAAGCAGGGAAGTTATTCCAAAATTCCCAGTTCGCAGCGTCAGTAGAAAAGGATAGCAAGACAAGCGGAATCGTATTTGCCGATACCGCCACCACAGACATGGCCAGTACGTTTATTGAGCATTTGGAAGGACACCGGATATGGTCCCGGTTGGAACTATTATAAATGTCGGGCCGTTAGCTGATCTACCAGGGTGCTACCCAGTCCATTTCCGGCTGCTACATTAGCAGCACCAGAATCCCACAGAAAATCCACCAGTGATGGTAGCTTTTCTGTGGGATCTAACCATATCAGTTACTTGCCAGGAATTCTTCAAAACTTTTTAACTGCGTATCGCCAGTATCCTTAACCTTCTTTTTTAGTTGTTCAAATTCAGCTTTTGCCCTGGTAAACCGTTCTGAAATCACCTGTATATTATCCATGTCGGATTGTGATGGTTTATCATAACTGTTTGCCACCTTGCTGTAAAGATCCGCCATTTTTTCACGTAATTGCGGCTCTGCAGCCCCTACATAGTTATCTCCGGTGGTCACCACCAGGGTTTCACGCAAGGCGTTCATTTTTGCGAGGGTTTTGGAATTATTTTGAGCTGCTATCAGGGCATCGAGTTCGTAGACAAGATAGGCGAGTTCCTGTGTCATATTGTACAGGTCCATGGTAGTTGTATTTTTTACAACCCTGTCTTCCGCCGTTAAAGGTGAATTCGGGTCATATACCAGCTCAAATGTATGCTCATAGGTATCCTTGCCTTTGGTCATCACAACCTTATAGGTACCGGCAGGGACTTTTGGTGCTGTAAACCCACCAAAACTGAAGGTTTTACCCTTGGCTACCTTGGGTTGCTTCCGGGTATAACCCCAGTTTACAATATTGATGCCCTTAGATTTTCCGGGTCCCAGATCTGCTATTTTAGTGCCATCTTTATCCTGTATTTCCAGGGTCATCTTTCCAAAGGTATGCCTGCTTTTTAAAAAATATTTGATCTGAACATCCTGTGTTTTGTTGGCACCTACGAACTGTGTATTTTCTGAAGTTCCGCCAAAATCACTCTCTTCATTGATCACAGTGGGTTTGTTCCCGAAAAAATGGACCGGTTTAACCAATACTTCATCATTGATGGCACGCAAAGGGGAAATGTCATCAATAATGATGATCCCCCGGCCGTGGGTAGCCATCACGAGATCGTTTGTGGCTTTTTGTAAGGTTATGTAATGCACTGCCACTGGGGGCATGTTGTTGGTGAACCGGCTCCAGCTTTTGCCTCCGTCAAGGGTGATATAGAGCCCGAATTCCGTACCCAGGAAAAGCAGGTCCGGATTTACATAATCCTCTTGTATATTTCTTACAAATCCTTTCACATCGCCTGTAATGATGCTGGTCCAGGTAGTACCATAATCGGTTGTTTTATAGGCGTAGGGATTCATATCATTCTGTGTATGCCCATCAAAAACTGCATAGGCAGTCGCCTTGTCGATGGAGCTGGCCTCAATATGATAGCACCAGGTATTTGCCGGAAGCCCGGGAATATTAGCTGTGGTGTTGGTCCAGTTTTTGCCCCCATCCCTGGTTAGCTGTACGTTGCCGTCATCTGTCCCTACCCAGATGAGTTTTTCATCAAGGGGTGATTCGGCAATTGTAAAGATGGTCGTGTGGTTTTCTGCCCCTGAATTATCCATTGACAGGCCACCGGAATCTTCCTGGTTTTGCTTTGAAGGATCGTTTGTGGTCAGGTCCGGGGAGATAATTTCCCAGGTATCCCCCATATCCTCTGATTTATGCAGGAACTGGCTGCCCATATAAAACCGGTCGGGTTGCTTTGTGCTCACCGCCATCGGTGCGTTCCAGTTGAACCGCAGTTTCGCAATGCCTTTGCTGGGTTGTGGCTGAACAGTTTTGGATAGTCTGTTGTCCACATCATAGCGCCATACACTTTCAGCACCCTGCATTTCGGCATATATTATATTCTTGCCGGGGTGTTTTAAAACCCGGAAGCCATCACCGAACCCCACCGGGTTCCAATCCCTTGCCTCTACGCCACCTGGCGAAGAAGAGGGGCCATACCATGAACCATTATCCTGAAGCCCGCCATACACATTATAGGGTTCTGCATCATCCACACTTACATGGTAGAACTGTGACAGGGGAAGGTCTTCCACTATTTCCAAAGTAGTACCTCCATCCCAGCTGCGGTAAACCCCACCGTCCGTTCCCACATACATAATGTCTGAATCCCTGATGCTGAATGCAATATCATGAATATCTGCATGCATAGGCCCGAGGTCCTTGAAGGTCTTGCCACCGTCCCTGGATATGGATCCACTCAGGCCGCCTTTAATTAAGGTATTTTCATCCCTGGGGTCCACAACAATCCGGGAAAAATAAAAGGGCCGCACAGTGATCCCAAAATCATTATTGAGTTGTTTCCAGCTATTACCGGCGTCATCACTTCTATAAAGTCCCTTACGTTCATCCTTTTCTGCTTCAATAACCGTGTACAGAATATCGGGGTTGGAAGGTGCCACCGCAATTGCAAGGCGTCCGAGGTCACCTTCCGGGAATCCTGTGTGGATCTTGTTCCAGCTGCTGCCGCCATCCGTAGATTTGTACAAAGCACTGTTGCTTCCCCCGGAAGTAAAGGACCAGGCGGTCCTCCGGAACTCCCACATAGAGGCATACAATGTATTGGGGTCATTGGGATCCATTGCCAGGTCCGCGCACCCTGTTTTCAGGTCCACAAACAACATTTTCTTCCAGGTCTCCCCGCCATCAGTTGATTTGAAAACTCCACGCTCTTCACTATCGCCCCATAAGGCCCCCAGGACCCCTGCATAGATCTCCCTGGAATTTTTAGGGTTGACCAGGATATTAGCAATCCGCTCCGACTTTTCCAACCCGATTTTTTTCCAGTTGGCACCACCGTCTACCGACCTGTAGAGGCCGTCACCAACAGAAACACTGTTGCGGGTCCAGGTTTCCCCGGTGCCAACATAAATCGTATTGTCCGGATCATTCGGGTCCAGTTCAATTGCCCCTATAGACTGGATATGGTCATCAAATATGGGGGCGAAAGTGGCCCCGGCATCATTTGATTTCCAAACGCCCCCCCCTGCGGAACCTACATAGAGTATCCTGCTGTTGCCAGGGTGCAGCTCAAGGTCATTGATACGGCCGCTCATTATAGCCGGGCCAATATGCCTGGCGCTCAAGTCTCCAAATAGTTCTTTGCCGTTGGTTGGGGTTTCGTTCTGGGCGGCTGCCTGGAATTGGCAAGATACACCCAATAGGAGTAAGGGAAGAAATGATTTCATCTTATGATCGATTGGTTAAAAAAAAAGCCCCTTCCAAAATTAAGGGGCTATGTCACTGTTCAATTATTTTTTCTCTTCTGTGGTTTCTTCGGGAAATGTGAAGGCAATGTCATCCACTGTGGGGTTTAATTCGATGGTGTCAAATGTAATTGGCGATGATTGCCCGTCCTTTAAACCCTGTGTCATGGCAAAAGGAAAGTAGAGGCCATCCACCTCCTGGTAGTCGCTAAGTGTAATTTCCTGTGTCATGCCTTTTTGCGGCCCAAACATTACTTCAGATTGAACTGCGATGGGGATATAATTCTCGGTGTCGAAGAAATAATAGGAAACATCTTCCTTTTTGACCCCGTCAATTGTCACCGGTTCCTTTACCAATTTCACCTTGTAGGTCTTTGCCCCGTCAATGGTTTCCTCGCCCATAAATTCGACGGTATAGCCCTTATCCTTGTAATCCATAAAGGAATCCGGGAAGTCATTGGCGTTGAGTTTAAAGTTTTCGGTGTTTTCCGCATCGCTTTTTTCGGCCTTCATGGTCATAAAATTATGGCTCCACAATGTCTCTCCGTCAAACACCCCTTGTTTCAGTTCCTTTCCCTGGAAGTTGATAACCGTCATCTGGCGACCATCTTTTAATTGAAAGATCTCCAACGGGATTTCCATTCCCCCCTGGTTCACTTTGGCCGTCATTTTTACCCCTTCAAGTTCGTTCAGCTTATCCTTGCCACCGATATTTTCAAAATACTTATCGATTATCTCGTCTGCGGTTTGTGCCTGTGCTGGCAACGCAATCGCAAATACTGCCAGTGCGATCCATATTTTTAATGCTTTCATTTTTATGTTTTTTTAGATAATGAATGAATTTGTCCTTTAGTATCAAATATAAGTGTATTGTTACATTTACAACCCAAAATAAAATCACTTTACCCATCCGGGTTTGTTAATCGCCTGATGTACACTTCAACTGATACCTATCGTGGATTTAGATTCCAAAGTGGGATAGGGGTCCCATAACCGGATCAATCCCATCAAACAAATATTCCATACAACACACTTAGTTTTACCTTAGCGGTACATTAGCGCAAAATACTCTATGGCAATACTTGGTAAAATGATAAAGGGGTTCCTGGATTTACGGGACAAGCTCGCCCCGGAAACCGATCCATTGGAAGCACAACACAGGATGCTCATACATTTGCTGGAAAAGGCAAAGGATACCGATTTTGGCCGGCATTACCGCTTTAGTGAACTGCTGGAATCTGAAAATACAGAACAGGAATTCGCCACCCGTATACCTTATTTTGAATACGATAAAATGGACCGGGAGTGGTGGCAGAAATTGCATGAAGGGGAGTCGGATGTGACGTGGCCAGGCAAACCGGATTATTTTGCCTTGAGTTCGGGCACAACTGGAAAATCCAGCAAACGGATCCCTGTTACAGATGATATGCTGAGAGCCATCAGGAACACGGGGATCAAGCAGGTGTATGCCCTGAGCAATTTTGACCTTTCTCCGGATTTTTTTGAAAAGGGAATCCTGATGCTGGGGAGTTCCACCGATCTGGAGACGGTCGCGGACCATGAGGAAGGGGAAATAAGCGGTATAAGTGCCAGTAATATTCCCGGATGGTTCCGGGGTTTCTACAAACCGGGGGATGAAATCGCAAGGATCGATGACTGGGATGAAAAGGTGCAGAAGATAGCACAGGAAGCCCCCAATTGGGATATAGGGGCCTTAAGTGGCATCCCCTCCTGGATGGAACTGATGTTGCAGGAAGTGATATCCGTTCAAAAACTCAACCATATCCACGATATCTGGCCCAATTTGCAAGTCTATACTACCGGGGGGGTGGCCTTTGGCCCCTATGAGAAAAGCTTTAATGCACTTCTCGGGAAACCCATAACGGTAATAGATACCTACCTGGCTTCTGAAGGCTTCATAGCATTCCAAAGCAGGCCGGAAACTTCAGCCATGAAATTGGTAACAGATGGCGGTATTTATTTTGAATTTGTGCCGTTTAAGCCTGAATATATCAAACCGGATGGTTCCCTTGCCGAAAACGCACCCTCGCTGACGCTTTCCCAGGTACATCCGGAACAGGATTATGTCCTGATCATCAGTACGGTCTCAGGTGCCTGGCGTTATATAATAGGGGATACCATTGTCTTCACAGATGTGGAAAGGGCGGAGATCAAAATAACCGGCCGCACGAAATTTTTCCTGAATACAGTGGGCTCCCAATTATCCGTTGATAAAATGGATGACGCAGTGCAGAATCTGGAAAAACATTTTTCCATGATTATCCCGGAATACACCATCTGTGCCAGGAGGATTGATGGAGAGTTTTACCATTGCTGGTATCTGGGCACGGAGGATGAAAGTGATACTTCCGAACTCGCGGAGGAACTGGACAGGTTTTTGAAGGAAGCAAATAAAAATTATGCGGTGGCACGATCCAAAGCCCTCAAAGGGGTAAAAGTTCAGACGGTTCCCCCTGCAATTTTCTACGAATGGAGCGGGGAACAAAAAAAGAAAGGGGGGCAGGTAAAAATGGAGAAGGTCATGAATCCTGAAAAATTTGAGGAATGGGAGAAATTTGCCAGGGCAACACCTTAAAGGCCATCTGATTTTCCTTCCTGGTCCCGTTCTTCTACCAGCAGTAAAATTTCCGTAGGGGATAAATAATATTTTCGAATCCTGTTCTTATAGGGTTCCCCAATTTTGGCGTGGTTTAAAATAAACTCCTTGGTTCTTATAATATAGTCTTCCATCCCATTTGTAACGGCATAGGCATCCGCTGCCCTTTCCGCTATTTTCAGGTAGCTTCCCGAAAATTTATACCGAAACCCAAACCACAAAAGGTTTAGACTACTCCTTCCCTTATAATCCATAATATGGCCTAATTCATGCCCTAACCATCCGATCAGCACATCCTTCGGTATTTCACGGGTGGTAAATGACTTATCCGATATTCGGACCTCCTTGTTGATCAGCACTTTGTATTTTCTTTTTTTCCGGGGACGGAACAAACTCCAGAAATCAGGTTGGGCAAGCATTACTGATTTTCGGATACTCTTTTTAAACTTAAAGGTAATAGGAGTATCCCGCAATTGGGGGTAATGGGACAGCGCTATCCGCGCCTCCTCATGAATGCTGACGGGAGCTTTATGTTGAGCATGTATCGCAGTAAGCGTCATAAGAAATAATATAGTAACCGCGATACCTTTCACAATATTGCCCAACTCCTGATATAAGCCGGATGCCTGACTCAGCCCGGGGAACTCAGGACCGTATACAATATCCATTATTCCCAGTATCCGCCTCATCGCGTTATCTTGTCTGTCACCTGTGCCTCAAAGGATAAGTAACCATTGTTAATCGTTTTTTTGCTCTTTTTCATTTTCTATCTGGTCATACGCTTCCTTGAGCTGTTCCTTAGTGGGAGGCGGCAATTCCTGTTCATGGGCTACATCCGGCTCAAAACTCAATTTTGTATAAAAGGGGAAATGGTCAGATCCTGTTTGGCCACCCCTCTGAACATCCAGTACCCGGAATGCCGGGGATATGAAAATATGGTCGAGGGGCCACCTAAGCAGCCAGTTTTTCGCATTGAATGTACTAAAAAGCCCCCTCCCTTTCCGAAGATCAAGAAGCCCGCTGACCGATTGAAAAAGGGAAGTGGTTTCAGACCAGGCCACATCGTTAAAATCGCCTAAAACTATGACCGGTAATTCGGATTCCCTGCTTAACCTGGCAATTTTCATCATTTCCGCATCCCTGTCTACCGAGGTGGGGTTGTGACTGGGGGTTGGCGGGGCCGGGTGGATGGCAAACAACTGTATCGTATCCTTCCCGGGAAGAATTATTTTGGTATGTATGGAGGGGATGGTATCCTCAACCATAAATTTGACCGACTTATCATAAAGCGGGAGTCTGGAAAAAAGCAACATGCCATAGGTGTTCTCCAGAGGCACCTCTTCAAAATAAGGGTGGCTTGCCCTGAGCCGTGGGGCGATCCTGTCCCTCCAGAAAGCATTGGTTTCGGTTAACAATACAATATCGGCATCATATTGTTGCATACTGGCCATTAATTTTTCCACATCGTCATTTTTTTGGAGGACATTGGCCGCATATATCCGCAATTTGCTTGCTGCATCCTCCCGGCCCTTATAAACTTCATACCTGGCAAAAGCTGTATAGGGGTATACTTTCCCGACCTGGAACAAGAAACAACCAAGGAGAGCAAAAATGAACAGGTAATCACTGACCTTCCTAATATTGAACCTCAGAAAATAGGTGAGGAATGCTATCATGGTCAGCAGGGTTAATTGCACATGTGGAAAATCGAACATCCTGACAAACCAATAATCTACAGCTATAAAAGGCAATAAGGTCAATACAATGGCAATGACGGCAAATATCCTAAGGAAGATCTTCAATTTCATAGTTGTCCTGGTAACGGTAAATATACGGTTTACGTTAATTTTCTACTAATAAATTCACCCCTTTAGGCCATAGGAATTGTATCAAACATTACCGGCTTAATAGTATTAATAATTTATCGGATGCACTTCATAAAGTCGGGGGCAATCGGATACCTTGTGCTCAACTAAAAATAAAGATTATGAGTAAAGAAGATTTATACAATCAGGATGCGATTAATAAAATAAAGGATTTGGCTGAGTCTATTGACTTTGCCATGCTGGTTACAAGGTTAGGCGAGAGGCCCCTACACGCCATTCCCATGAGTACTAAAAAAGTGGATGCCTTGGGCAATATTTGGTTCTTAAGTGGACGCGACAGTGCACACAATAAAGATGTAGCTGCAGATAAACAGGCGCAGCTTATCTACTCCGATCCGGGTGATATGGAATTCCTAACCCTGTTCGGAGATGTGGAAATACATACGGACAAGGCTGTGATAGGAGAGTTATATGGAAAGACGGACGACCTTTGGTTTGAGGGAGAGGATGACCCCAATGTAAGTGCCCTTGAGTTCCGGCCGGTCTCAGCCCAGTATTGGGACAATAAGAACAATAAGTTCATTACCCTCTTAAAGATGGGGGTCGGGGCCATCACAGGGAAACAACCTGATATCAGCGAAACCGGCAAACTGGAATTCTGATATGCCAGGAATGAGACATCACATTTTTCAGGCTCCTGAAGAGAACCCGGGATTCGGCCCGATTGCCATTGATGGAATACTGTATTATGTCAAACAGTTCAATGCCGCTGGTCCTATCACAGGATTTATATGCTAATGGAACTATCGGTTCCTCTTACTCTTAGAGTCATAGATGGATCCGGGTAGATGATCTATGCCCAAAGTTACCCGGCATACCAATGTTACTACCTTGAAGATGAATAAGATAAAGGCAGGCTCTTCCTTGATTGGTAGAGGTCCTCTTATACCCTGGCAGGGGACCGTACTGCCGGGGTGAACAACCGGTTATTGCCGAAAAATTACCGCTCTTGGCCCATCAAAGACCGTGTCCTACAAATGACGCTGGGGGGGCTGCATTCCGGGATTCAGGGTGTCCTGATTACCCCGCTTACTACAGAATCCGTTGCCGGACACTTTGGTTAAAATAAGTTCCGATATGGTTCATTATTTTCTTATTGAATCCATAGATTTGGGGTACCGATTTCACCCGGTATGACTAAGTGCCACTGGCAATTCCCGGGATATTTTTCGGGTTTCAATACTTTACTATGAAGAAAATATTCGCTTTCATCCTCGTTTTGGTCTTGGTCTTTATTGCGCTTACCTATTGGTCCCTGGGAACCACCTCCGAAGAATTTGCAACGTGCAGGATTGTTGGAAAATCGGACCTGGAAACAATCAACTTTAAAAAGCACGATTCTGTATGGGTTGCTGCCAGCACCCTGTATGAATCCAATTTTATAAAGAACATGATGCAGGGTACCAATTACAGGGAGGCCTGGGCTACGCCGGTACGGGTACCTATTGTGTTTCTCGATACTATTTTCGGTGGACTTACCATTGTTGAGGAAGGGGGTGGTAAACAGACACATTCCCTCGAATTGAAATCCAGGTCCGGCTTACGCTATACCCTTCGGGGTGTCAATAAGGACCCAAAAGCGCTTGTTCCCCAGTTTGCCCGTACACTGGGATTGGAAAATATCGTGATAGATGGGGTTTCAGCCCAGCACCCTTATTCCTCCGAGGTCGTTGCCGCCCTGTCTGATGCAGCCAACGTACTCCATACCCATCCTAAAACCGTTTTTGTGCCCAGGCAAGCCACTTTAGGCACTCTGAACGAAAAATACGGTAACCGCCTCTATCAACTGGAATATGAGACAGAAGGTAAGGTGAACTGGACCCTTTTAAAAAATGTGGTTGCCCTTCTGGATACTGAGGGCCTGCAGCAATTAAAAATGGATCACGGGCCCCGGGTTTCTATAGACCAGGAAGCCCTGGTACGTGCACGTCTCCTTGACTTTATCATCGGTGACTGGGACCGGCATGCTAAACAATGGGGTTGGATCATCCAAAAAGTCGGCGATAACTTCAGGGGGGTTCCCCTGCCTTCAGACCGGGACAATGCTTTTTTTAAGATCAATGGCGCCATTCCGACAATAGTTTCCGATAAAAATATTACCCCGGACCTGCAACCATTCGAAAAGGATATTGACTACCTGCCAGGGCTGGTCATGGATTTTGATGTTTATTTCCTCAAAAAGACCCCGGGAAACGTGTTTAGCGAACAGGCTCGGGCACTCCAGGCGTCCTTGACCGACGAGGCCATTGACAGGGCGTTGCATACCTGGCCGAAGGCAATCTATGATCTGGATGCCAGGGCAATTAAAAATAAAATAATAGAACGACGGGACAATTTGGTCGCTTATGCCCTGGCTTTCAAAAAAGAACTGGATAAACGGGAATGGTTGACGGAACCACTGAAAGGATCGGATAAAATGGCGGGGCATCCGGGCCTGATCGCCTGCTTTGAATGTGATGATCTACTGGGGTCTTATATGGAAGAGTAGTCTTTTATATAGCAAAATTTAAAAAAGGAAAATCCCCTCCTCCCCGGGGGATCTTTGTTGAACTAACCTATCCGGATATATAACCGGGGTTTGTTCGGGGAAGAGGGGATAACCCTGTCAATAAATTTGGGGGAACTTAATGTACCCCACCCTATAACAGCTACAACAGGGGGGAATACATCCGGATAATTAATTGTCCCGTTTCCAGGTTTCATACAATTCCTGTTGATTCGACGTCAAAATAACTGACAGCACATCATCCTGCTTTTCTTCAATTGAATCATCCATACCACTATTGGCACCCGAATTGGTATTGTTACTGTAGGTTTCCATTGCCGAATTAAATTGTTGTATTTGATCATCTGTCATCTCCAGATAGGTAAACATGTGTTCATAATCAGTATCCGGGGCAGCACTCATATCCAAATCCCTTGAACTGCTATTGGCTCCTGTACTTCCATTGTATTGCATTTCTTCCGTGTTTTCGGACTCGGCTGGTTCGGCTACAGATGGATCAGTGCTGTCATAGGTTTGTTCGGCCGCCTCTTCAATGTTTTCGGATTCGGAAGGTTGGGCTATAGATGGATCAGTGGTGTCATACGTTGATTCTGAAGCCTGGGCCATTTCACCTGTTGACTCCGGCTGTTGGGTACTTTCCTGGTTTCCCGACTGTACACCTTCATTTCCCCCGCCGAGGGTGGTGGTAGGATTTATGGAAGATTTACAGGAAAGGAACAAGGTAAAAACTACCATTGTTATACTTATTTCTATTGTTTTCATTATCATTGATTTTAAATTTGACTTACATTTTACAGGAAACCTGTTCCTTGTCCGGATGCCTGATCATATATAGTGAGCCGTTTACAAGCTTACAAAGTTCCGGCATGCTTCCATGCAATTGATACAGAATTCAGCACAATCCTTACAGTGTTCATGATCGTGCTTATTGCATTCCTCTGCACAATTCCTGCATATGGTCATACAATATGAAACAAGGTCACGAGCATCACCGGCGTCCGCAATTAAAACTTTAGCGGTTGTTTCACAGACATCAGCACACAGGAAGTCTGTCCGTATGCAATTGGCCATCATATCAACGGCCTCTTCACCCAGGCAGGCGGCTGCACAGTGCCTGCAACTTATAACACAATCCATTAAACTTTGGATCAATTCACGATGTTTCATGATTCAGGAGTTTAAGCGTATAACAAAAATAAGGAGGTAAACCCGGAAGGATGGACTGAATTGGACAATTTGGTAACGCAATACAATTAATGGTAAAGTTCTTATTCCAGAAGGAGAAATCAAGTCTTCAAGTAACAGTATAAAAGAAGGGTACTCCTATCCTGAAAGCTAAATATGATTGCAATCCGGACCGTTTTTAAACTGTTCCGGCCGTATCTTTATATAAATTTCAGCTGAACCCATTACCTGTAATCCGTTGCCTTTGAGTGGGCCATAAAAAAATATTTTCCATGAAACAATCTGTCAATCCCTATAATCAGGAAGTGCTTTATGAATTCGATGAATTGCGGGACCCGGAGATCGATAGAAGGTTGCAACTGGCTCAAGAGGCTTTTGAGGCCACCAGAAGCACCACCTTTGCAGATCGGGCGGAACTGATGCGAAATGTTGCAGATCAATTAAGGAGTGAATCCCGGGTCTATGCAAAGACGATATCCCTGGAGATGGGAAAACCCATTACACAGGCTATAGCTGAAGTCGAGAAATGTGCCTGGGTCTGTGATTATTATGCTGAAAACGCTGAAGGTCACCTCCGCGCCGAGCCAATTGCCACAGATGCTGATACGAGTTATGTCTCCTATGAACCTCTGGGGGTAATTCTGGCAGTTATGCCCTGGAATTATCCCTTCTGGCAGGTTTTCCGGTTTGCAGCACCGGCATTGATGGCAGGTAATGTGGCTGTCCTTAAGCATGCATCCAATGTCATGAAGTCCGCGGGGAATATCCAGGAAATATTTGAAACTGCCGGTTTCCAGGAAGGATGTTTTCAAAATTTAATCGTAGGCAGTGAAGCAATTGAAGCCCTCATCCGTAACAAAATCATTAAGGCGGTTACGTTAACGGGTAGCAAACCTGCCGGGTCTTCTGTAGCAGCCACGGCAGGCAGGGAAATCAAAAAAACGGTACTGGAACTTGGCGGCAGCAATGCCCTAATTGTCTTTGATGATGCAGAAATGGAATCCACCCTTGAAACCTGTTTAGAGGCGCGGTTTCAGAATACCGGTCAAAGTTGTATTGCAGGCAAGCGGTTGCTGTTGCAAAAAAGGATAGCGAAAGAATTTACAGCGCGATTCACGGATATGGTTTCTGCCCTGAAAGCAGGCAACCCCCAGGATAAGGATACCTATATAGGTGTCCTCGCCCGGGAGGACCTTGCCATAGACCTGGAAAAACAAGTAAATGAATCCGTGGACATGGGGGCTAAAATATTGGTGGGAGGGAAGCGAAAAGGATCGTTTTTTGAACCTTCCCTTATTGGGGGGGTCACCCCCGATATGCCGTTGTTCAGGGAAGAAACCTTTGGACCTGCTATCGGCATAACAGTTTTTGAATCGGAGGAGGAAGCTGTAGCACTGTCCAATGCATCTGATTTTGGTCTCGGCGTATCGGTTTTCACTTCCTCGGCTGAGAGGACAGCGCGGTTGGTACCCCAATTCAATGAAGGTGCCGTCTTTGTGAATGAACTGGTGAAAAGCGATCCCAGGCTTCCTTTCGGGGGTGTCAAAAATTCAGGGTATGGGAGGGAGCTTTCCCGGCATGGTATCCTGGAATTCGTCAATAAAAAAACAGTATTCATTAAAAATGTACAGTAACAGGTAACTATAAGATTTAGGGTTTTGATATACAATAATATATTAGTGGTAATTTAAAGTATTGCTATACTATACTTTCAGCTGGATGTTTCTGATTCCGACGAGTGATGACGTTATACATCAATACGGGGCCCCTACTTCCACAAACGAATGCCGGGCATGGTACCTGGCTCGTGTGGGGGCTGCCATGCAACAGCTGGAACCCAGGTAGAAAACGGCTATTTCCTCCAGTTTGTCCACACCTGCCCCGACCTTTAATCGGCTTGTCACTATTATAGTTCCCACAGCGGGACCACCGATAACTGAAAGAAACCATTTTCTTCCGGACCCATCCACAATATCGATATTATAACGTTCATTTCGGAACGCCGGCAAGGAAGGTTCATGGCTGTATATCCATGGACGGAGTACAACAAGGTCCCCTGGTACATGCTGGATACGGCTTATAGTTCCAGAGACCGGGGCGTGGATCCGATGGTAATTCTTGTTGTGGAGGAATACGTTATTGAACAAATAATCCGCGGGTATGTCCCCTGGCGATAATCCAAAAATGCCCGCAATGTCCCGGGAGTCATTTTTAACAGTGACGGAGGCAAAGCTTCCCACCGGACCTTCATCGCAAAGCAGTCCCTCACAGGGCCAGACTGATGGGTCGGCAACCTGTGGTAATTTTTTAAACCTGCGGATGAAAAAATCCTGAAAGCATTCATATTCGCTTTTGCCCCCGGGAGGCTCGAAGAGGTCGAGGTAATTTTTATCCCTGTAATTTAAGCGGATATAAGGGCCAATGATCCATTTGGAATACGGTTTGTCATAATGGGAGGCATAGAGTGACGATAAGCGTTTTTGGAGATTACCAGGTATCTTGCCCCATACGGAGACAGATAGAAATTTATAAAGTTTAGCGCGCCAATCCGGTAGCCTGGACACCTTAAATTGAGGATCGGAATAATAGTCGTTACGGGCAAGGCTTTCCATATTCAGAGCAGGTATGTTCCGCAGAGAGAGTCCCCTGGTGTGCGCCTCACCGTTTCCAATATCAAATTGGTATCTTCCAGGTCTGCTATATAATTTTTCAGGGGTATGCTGTAAATTTGATCACAATTGCTGCCTTGCCTAATGGTATTCCGGACGATTTCTTTGTCACCTTCCGGGTCGGTATGGATTACATGTGAAATCAGTAATAGCAGGAAACCGATGAAATACCTGGCGATTGTTTGCATGGGAGTTGTTTTGGATTCTTACTTAAATTTATTTTTTTAACCCCCAACCTGGACATGAATTAAGAAAAGTTTATTGTAAGATTAACCTTTTTTTAGTAAACCAGCTTCGTATGTACGGTGCCCCGTATAGTAAGCTTCAAAAAAATCCCGGAATTGTAAAGCTGTGCAACAACATGGGTCATACCATTTCATTTTTTTCAGATGGTACCTGAATTTTTGGGGAGTTCAACAATTTTAGGCTTCTATTTTTCAGAATTAAGCACTTCTTCATTCTGATTCCGGACATACTGGATAAATGCCTTCCTTTGCAGGGGATGTTTAAAACACCATCTTGTTAAATGAATAAGACCATGAACATGCGATTTCATACCCGGAAATGGGTTAAGCCCCAGGATCTCAATGCTAACGAAACACTTTTTGGTGGTGCTTTGCTGGCCTGGATTGATGAGGAGGCTGTACTTTACAGCATCATCCAACTGGAGAACAAAAAGATCGTCACCAAATATATGTCCGAACTGAATTTTATGAGTACTGCCCGGCAGGGGGACATTATTGAGATCGGGATTGAGGTGGTTAAATTTGGGGCTACTTCCCTAACCTTAAAAAGCGAAGTACGAAATAAAATGACCAGGGAGACCATTTTAACGGTGGATAATATCATCATGGTCAATCTCGGCCCGGATGGCAAACCTGCACCTCATGGCAAAACCAAGATAGAGTACGTAAGGGACAGGTTGGCAGATGATGCATGAAATCGGGCTGTCCGGCGACCGCTATCTTATCCCTCCCGGGCTATTTTTTGTGCCACTTCCTGAACCTCATCCATAACACGGAGCAGGTTACCTCCCCATAATTTGGATATTTCTTCTTCTGTATAACCGCGTTTTACCAGTTCCAGGGTAACATTGAACGTTTCTGAGGCATCTGCCCATCCTTCAATCCCGCCGCCGCCGTCAAAATCAGAACTGATCCCTACATGGTCAATACCGATCAATTTTACCATGTAATCTATATGATCCACAAAATCTGCAACATCCACCGCAGCCGGGGTGTCGGGCATCACGGCCGCTTT
>JBGTLT010000203.1:0-1825 GCA_041743975.1 Zeaxanthinibacter sp. | reverse complement strand
ACCTGGTTCAGAATTTTGATGGGGAATTCCGTGTGTCAGGAAATAGCAACCAGGGGATCGACGCCTATTTCCTGAACTTTGCCCAGGGGGTTCCGTTCGGTTCGTTGCTTTTACGGGAGGGCGAATTCATTGAAGAAGCTTACCTCGATATCGGTTCCAGTCTGGGGTTCGGTGCCCAACAGGCTTTTTTAGGTTATTTCGGCGGGGTGATCGATCCTGTGGACGATACGAATGACAACAATACCCAATACGTTTCCAACGCGGATTATACTTCGGTAAACCAGGATTTTTTCCAGAGCACTTCAGGGTATAACAGCAAGTTTACGGTAAACCTTGCTTCACAATACAGGGAAGACCTGTACGTTGGAGCTTCCCTTAATTTTCATTCCGTAAGCTATGATAAATTGACTCAATTCAGTGAGAGCGGCTATGAGCCGGCATCTGCCGTTCAATTTATTGATTTTGATAATTTATTGCATACGGAAGGCTCGGGGTTTTCATTCAGCCTCGGTGCAATTACCCGACTCAATGATCATATCAGGGTTGGGGGTAGTTACCAATCGCCAACCTGGTACAGGTTGACGGATGATACCTCCCAGCGGATCAATTCAGATCTGGCAGATGACGACATAGATTTTATAGATTTCAATATTGTTAACCTTTTTGAGGCCTATACCATAAAGGCCCCCGGGAAATTAACAGGGAGTATGGCCATCATATTTGGCAGGGATGGCTTGCTGAGCTTTGATTATGGGTATCAGGATATGTCCCAGGCTGAACTGCGGCCTTCCTCCGATCCAAGTTTCTCCTCTGAAAATGAATTCATCTCCAATCAACTCGGGGCTGTTTCTTCCTTCCGTATAGGGGGGGAATACCGTATAGAAGCGGTAAGCCTACGGGGGGGATATCGGTTTGAACAAAGTCCTTATGCCGATGGCCTTACCATAGGGGACCTCACCGGATTTTCTGCAGGGATTGGTTATAATTTCGGGGGCAGCAGGTTAGACCTTGCCTATAGCAGGTCCGAGCAGGATGTCAATGAAAAATTATTCGATGCAGGTTTGGCTACCCCGGCAGCACTGGTAAAATATACCAACAGCAACATTAGCCTGGGGTATACCCTTAATTTTTAAGTATACGATAAGATGTAAGGAAGCCGGTGTCATCCGGCTTTTCTTTATCGCACCAGGCTGAAATGGTTACGCAACCTGTTTGCCACCAGTATCCCTGACTCATCCCGGGCATAGTCCAACCGAAACCAGTAGTCTGAGGAAGGCATGGGCCTGCCGTTAAACGTCCCGTCCCAGCCAATCGTGGTCTCGTCCAGTTGCTTTAACAATTTTCCATAGCGGTCGAAGATGAAAACGAGCGGATCTGACAATGTTTCGATCCCCAGGACATTCCAGGCATCATGGATTCCATCGCTATTGGGGGTAAAGAATTTGGGGTAGCCCACCACCAAAAAAGGGATGGGATTGGTACTACTGCAACCGTTCTTATCATTGATGACCACGCTGTTAATACCGGGGGGGACATCCACGAATATGGCTGAATCCTGAAAATCGCCTCCATTAATGGCATATTCATACACACCATCACTTTCCACGAAGATCTCTATGATATTGGCATCGGACAGGTCATCCAATACATCAATCCTGTCCAGTACCGGGATCCCATAAAACGTAATCAGGATATCATCAGGGATATATGTACCCATGGACGTTTCAATTTCAACATAATACCGCCCGGAATTGGGGCTGGTAACGGTATATTCTGTGGCGGCAGGACCGGATGCAGGAAATTGATCAATGACTCCGTCATCTTC
>JBGTLT010000202.1:0-3939 GCA_041743975.1 Zeaxanthinibacter sp. | reverse complement strand
GCGACGAAATTTTTCTGCGATGCAATACTCATAAAAGGCAACGGGAGCATCGGATCGCAATGATAGCCGGGGGGGTACACCAGATGCGGTACCACGTAGCCGATCATGCCGTAACTCATGGTTTCCATAAAGCCCTCGGGTAGGTTTTTAGTAATCACTTCCCGTATTTTTTGCATCACTGCTTTACGGCCGTCAGGAAGGGATTCAAGGTAGGCAGCGGGAGTATCGGCCTGGCTTTGCATGATCAAGGAGTTGAAGGGTTCAGAAAATAGCGCGAGGATAAAAATTTGAAAATGAAGTATACGCGGGCACTTTTTGCACTCAAAAAGTTAGTGTGGAATAAATCATTTAACCAGCCGCCCGTCGAAGTGAAAGTTGGTACGTTCGATCAGCTTCACTCGGGTGTACTCGGGATGGCGGCAATTCAGGATGTAGTTGTGAGCGGCTGGAATGATGCAACTCGGTACTTTCAGCGCAATGGTCTTCCCGGCCTGCACCCAATTTTCGCCCAGTTCGGCCAGAATAGCCGGGGCGGGGTACCCCTGCCAGTTCTTGGGCAGCTGCTTTTCCGTCAGTTCGGTGATGGAATCGTCGGGGATTTCCAGAATCAGCAAATCCAGCGCCGGAATCAGTAAGGGGGGCGTATGGACGACCGTTTCCAGCAGCGCGATTTCCCGGTTCTCGCCGGTGTACAACACGGGGGTACCCCTCTTATTCCAGCGGCCTCCGAACAGCGCCGCACCCGGTCCCGACAGGTCATGGGCGTACTTTTTTCCGGTAATGCGGTACACCAGCATCCCTAACTGTACACGCCATACTCGATGCGGCCCAGAATGTCTTTCACTTTGGAGATTCCTTCGGGAATTGCGACCAAGGCCTGCGGCTCCATACCGCCGAGAGCGGCGTTGGGTAGGTTAAGCCATTTGAAGAAGTTCTCCTGACTGCCAAATACTTCCGAGCCGTACAAAAACAGATCGGCTACTTCGAAAAGCTTGATTGTAAAGTTCCGATCCAGATTCCGGTTGTCGCGCGTCCAGCGGTAAATTGTTGGCTCTGAGGTGTTCAGCATCCGGGCCGTGGTTTCCAGCGAAAGGTTGAATCCATCCCGGAAATTCTTGATTACATTGGCATTGACCCCCTCGGTCGCGATGAGCAGGAAGTCGAACGAACTTTCTACTTTGCCCTTTACGAACTCCTTACCCAGCAGCTTGGTCAGGTTCCGGTAATGCTCCGTGGTGGTGTTGGTAGCGGGTATCATGTGATACTTTATTTTATTGATTGAACGAAGATAGTGGGAAATTGATTGTGGCGCAAGGATAAGTAGGTAGCTATACCGTTCTTATTGACAGGTAGTCAGGATAAAGAAGCGGTTTATGCAGTCAATCAGGACTATTCATTGTATTTTTGAGTAATCAATTCCCTATTCCTATGCCCACCATCACCGACCTTTCGCAACTTGACCTAAATGCTACCTATTCCTATGCCGATTATTTAAAGTGGCAGTTTAAAGAACGGGTAGAGCTTTTGCGTGGCAAAATTCTTGAAATGACCCCCGCTCCGAGCGTTCGGCATCAACGGATTGCGGGCAATTTATATTATTATGTTCGATCTGCTTTTCAGGAACAACCTTGCAATGTATATTTTGCTCCCTTCGACGTGCGGCTCTATAACCGTAAAAAGTCGCGGAAAGCCAGCAAGGAAATTTTTACCGTGGTGCAGCCGGATCTGTGCGTCATCTGCGATGAAACCAAACTCGACGAGCAAGGCTGCAACGGCGCGCCCGATCTGGTAATCGAGATTTTATCGCCGGGCAATAGCAAACGCGAGATGAACGAGAAGTTTGAACTCTACGAAGAAGCCGGAGTTCGGGAATATTGGCTGGTGCAACCTACCGATGAAGTGGTGCTCATTTATGTACTCAATGAAAACGAACGCTACATTGGCCTACGGCCGGCCACGGAGGTAGTGCAGTCCGCTATATTTCCTAAGTTGCGGGTTGACTTGGGGGAGGTATTTGGGTGAGGGAGAGGAGAAACAGAAGAATAAAAGATTTAATTAATCATGTCATACGTAAATATTAAAGAAGTATTAGGGTTTGAGGAGCTATTCCCTAATGAATACCCACTTTCAATAAGAGAATATCTGAAAGGTGGTACAAAAAATAAGATGCTAGACATAGCATCTTATTTTCTTGGGTCAAAATCTTTTAATTCTAAATTTAACGACAATAAAAAAGTACTAGAAATTATTTTTGGAAATAAAAATAACGAGTTTTCAAGGGATGTGTATTTGAAAATAGCACAATCAGGTTCAAATAAAATTATAATTAATAGGTATAGCAGTTTAATGCTATTTGAATACTTTTTTCAATTAGAGATTGAAGAAAATGTCGAACATATAAATCCTGATTTTGAAATCAATTTATTTAAAGCATATTTAGTTATTAACTCAGAATTTAATAAAAAAAACAAAATGGCTATCTCATCAGTCTTAGGATTAGACTCAGAGCTTAAAGCACCAATGATGTTATTCTGTATGACATATCCGGTAGCTGATAAAACTAATTTTGAGATAATTCCTATTTGGATTACCGAGTTTATTAAAGCAATATATTTTTTTCAATTTTTAGAAAACAATACAAAAACAAAAATAATATTACGAGAATTTTTAAATAATTTTGATTGCTTAAATTGGCAAATTTATTTAAAAAAATATTTGCCATTGACATTGCCTGCGACAGATTATAAAAACGATTTAGTAAATGATATTGTAGTTGAAAAAAATGAAGATTATATATCAAATATTAACTTTATTAATAAACTGACGATTCAAAATAATGATGAATTGATTAATTCTGATTTTTTAACTTTAAGGTCTAAGCCTATTTATGAAATTGAACCCGGAAAATATCGAATAATATTTAATCTATTTGTGGTTGAAAAGATTTATAAGGGATTATATTTTATGATAAAAAATTTGAATGAAGAGTATTTAAAAAATAATGGAATTAATCTTAAAAGTATTATTGGGTTAAAATTCTCTGAACAGATATTATTATCAAGAGCATTAGAGAACATATATATAAAAGCTGCAAAAGTACTTACTGGCAAAGAATTAGATGGAAAAATTCCAGGAGCCATAGATTATTATTTAAGACATGGAAATAATATTTTATTGTTTGAGTCTAAGGATTTTTTGATTACCGCTGAAAAAAAATTGTCCTTCGATTATAAAATATATGAAAAAGAGTTTGAGAAGATATTGTATTTTACTACAAAAGATAATGGGAAAGAAAAACCTAAGGCAATTTTACAACTTATTAATTTTATACGTAAGTTATACAAAAAAGAGTTTTTAGAAGATAACGATTTGATTATTTCAAAAGTGAAGATATTTCCTATTGTTGTTATTCATGATCGACAATTTGATGTACCAGGATTTAATTTTTTGCTTAATTATTGGTTCCAGGAGGAACTAGAAATTTTACAGGAAGAAGGATTTAAAATAAAAAATGTAAATAAACTAATTGTGGTAAATATCGATTCGTTATTATATAATCAAGTAGGGCTTCGAAATAAAATCCATTTGCATGAACTTTTAGTTTTATATACAAAATTTATTTCTCAACAGCATATTTCGAAATTTATGTCTGAAAGGGAGAAAAATCACAAAGAAATGGATAAATTGATTCCATTTTCAACCTTTGTAAATAATTATTTCAGGAAAAATAAATTCTTGTCTGTTCCGCCAATAGTAAAATCATTTCTGCCTGTTTTGTTTTCAGATAAAGACGTTGAATAGTAAAAAATAATTCCAACACCTTCCCATTACATACTTAATGGTATGAAAAATATCTACGATAAAACATCAAGGTCTTGTACTTTAAAGTTCTAAATTACATCACTTCAAGCTCCGCCCATTATCACCTCTCTTCGCAAT
>JBGTLT010000201.1:0-3835 GCA_041743975.1 Zeaxanthinibacter sp. | reverse complement strand
TCAGCAAAGTCTTCATTTTTAGAATTGTAGCTAAGAAATACATTCATTGTAAGTTGTTTAATGTTTAGGGTCTGTCTAAAATTCCCGCTACCGTCCCGGATAAAAACCGGCAATTATCCTAAGGGAAGAGCACAGCAAAATAAGACCTGGCAAGCCAGCAAAGCATTTCGATTTGAAATTGGTATTACCATGGTTTTAATATACGATTATCTACAGCGTTTTCTACACTACTTTGAATTCCGCATCGTTTATTTGAACGCTGAACTTTATGTCTGCCTTCAGGGCGTTGAAGACTTTTAAGATCGTTTCGATGGTTACGTTCCTGGCACTGCGTTCCAATTTTGATATTTGGGATTTTTGGACTCCTATCAATTCACCTAATTGTTGTTGGGTCAATTTCCGTTCTTTTCGAACCGACTTTATCATGTCTCCAAGAACTTCCATTCGCAAATCGAACTCGTACTTGTCGCGGTCCGCTGTTCCGATTTCCCCGATGTCCTTGTCCTTCATTTGGTCAAGGGTTATCATTTTCATCTTTTTTTTTGTTGTTTTCATAACCTTCTTTTTTATTGCTCGAAATACGCTGTCCTAATCTGTTTTGCCTTCTAAATTATGCTTTTGGTACCTTGTCCGCTTTCTTGACTATTCCATGTGTTGTAATCACCAGCGTTTCGGTTTTGCCGGTCCTGTCCCAAAATGCGAAAAGTCGTTATTGAAGTCCTCTATATGCTGTCCTGAACTCCCAAATATCGTCCGTCAGTTTTTTGAACAGTTTTGCGTCGAGACCCAGTTCCGCCTTGTACAGATTATAGTAGATTTTTGCTTTGGCTTTCTTGCCAACCTTTGACATAAAGTCAATTGCCTGTTCAAGAAAAATAACATCAAATCTTCTTTCCATTCGATTTAAATGTCAATTTACCAAACAAATTTAAATAAAAAAGTTGAATTATATGGAAACTTTTGAATTTTGGTCAGTATTAAAGGTAACGGTCAAGAAGAGGAGTAGTACAGGATTGTTGCGAAATTCACCGTCCATACATTGCAAATTTATAAATATCAAAATACTCCATTCCAGGTTTTCAACCCGCAGTATGCTTAGCTGTCGGTTATTTTTCAATTATTATATACCTATCAAGTTTGTCCAGGAATCTTTCATCGGACATGCCTGTCCGGTTAAACATGAGTACACTCCCAATTCCCAAATCCGGGTAAATCCGGATTTCGCAATAATATCCGCCGCCACCGCCTGCATGTGCAAAATAGTGCTTCCCGTTTAATTCTCCACTAAACCAGGACAAACACATTCCGGTCGCTTTGTTATTGTTGGTATAATTTTCGGTGAACAACAATTTCTTGTATTCATTTGAAATCAGTTTGCAATCGGGCCTCAGCAGTTCCTGGACATATTTTACAAATGCACCTGGGGTACCAATTAATCCACCGTATGATGGACCATTCACATAGCTATTCTTAAAAGGGATCCATTTCCCTTCTGCAGGGTACATAAACTTCGATTTGTCGATTAGCAACCCCAAAATGAGGTTTGAAAGGCTATATTTCTTATGATACCCTTTTGCGTGCCGGGCAGTGTCCGCTATTGTGAAACCTAAATCCCTGGGGGTACAATGTAGTGGGATTAAAATATTTTCACGGATGTAATCTTCATAGCGGAAGCCGGAAACCCGTTCTATAACCTGGCCCAGCAACACATAACCAAGGTTTGAATAAGCATATTTTGCATTCGGTTTTGATTTCGTCTTATTGTATTTGATAAATACTTGTTCGAAAAAAGTAGTGCTGTCAAACGATTGATGTTCGGCAGCCAGATGTATCCACTTTAAGGGAATAGGATTGGGAATACCGGCAGCATGTGACAGTAGGTGCCTGATTGTAATTTCCGGGATGTATGGAAATTCGGGCACATACTTTTTTACGGGATGCTCAATATCCAGTTTATTATGTTCTGCCAGCTGCAGGATTGCCAAAGCGGTAAAAGTCTTTGTTACGGAATAGGCGTGATAGGTGGTATTTTCAGTAGTCCTTTGTTGCTTTTTTATATCGGAAAACCCATATTGGAATTTATGGATAGTACTGTCTTTGTTGAAAATCACATACTGCAGGGAAGGTGTTTTGTGATTTTCAACCTGATTGATCAGGATAGTGTCTATTTTATTCATGGTCAATTTGTGTGGCAGGAACGTATAAAAGTAATAATTACATAGGTGGATTATACTGATTATTCATAGCTTATTGACAACAGTTCCCGGCTTACGCTTATGATTGGTAGCGGTTTTCGAAGCACTTTTCTGTCACCCGGGATCAAAGCGAAAAAACATGAATCTTCCGCTTTATACGTTATAGCGCTGTTGAACCCCAGCTTTGCTTCGCATCAATGCAGCTTTGTGCGTGTGTGCTTTTTGATTTCAATCATTTGAGGTGCGTTTTAAGAACGAAAGGACGGTGGCATTATAATAGGATGGGTTGTCTTCGTGCATTATATGTGAGGCATCCGGAATTATCTGGAGTTCTGAACCTGGAATTAATTTGTTCAGCTCTTTTAGTAAATATTGAAATAATTTCGGACTGTTCTGCCCAGAAATCAATAGAGTCGGAAGGTTTAATTTTTTGATTTTATTTTTCGACAATGGTAAAAATCCGGACCCCAGCAAATCTGCTTTTATGAGATTTGTTTCTGCTTGTTTTCGTCTTTCGAGCGATAAATTCAGATAGGGTTGAACCCCTAATGTAGCTTTTCCGAAAACCTCTAATGCCGTATTGAAATCATTTTGATGTAAGGCCTTGGTTGCAGGTGCAATACCCTTTGCCCCGAATTTTAGGATGGCTGCTGCCAACTTTGGCTTGGTGAGCAAAAGTTTCAGTAGTTCCAATGGCTTCGGAACATTGCTGACATATAAGGTAATGGCCGGGGGTTCTGCTAATGTCAAGGTCCGGATTAATTCAGGATTTTTTATAGCCAACAGAAGACAAAGAAAAGCACCATAAGAATGTCCGATTAAATGTACGGTCTTAGAATTAACAGGATATTTGATGAATTCCTCCAAATCTACCAGGTGTTCCATCATGGAATAATCTGCTGCAGCGTCTATTTGTGTATTGGGCCAATGATACCTTCTGCTGTAAGCCAAGGTGTGATAATACTTTCCGAACTCCGGTACCTGTTTCTCCCAGGTTCGGGAATCGCTGGCAGAACCGTGGACCAGTACAAGGGTTTCGCCATTTCCATTTTCAGTATACTTGAATTTGTAGCCATTCAGATCCGCTTGTAACATGATTTACTTTTTTTGAGATACAGAGTATCAGTCGATTGTTTTAGCCCCCTTAAATGTTTAAATAAATCTTCTAAAACATTTGAGAAGATTTAAATGTAAGGAGTTATAAACAAAAAAGATCATTTACGGTTGTCCGAAGCATGAAATCCTACCACAAGAAGAGACTGATGGGATGTTGGTTGGCTGTGGCAGGCAAGCTATTGCCCGGAGTTTGTTTTTTGTTGGAAGTACCTGAAAGATAAGGATGAAACGGTTTCAGCCGGGCGGGCCCGTCAGAACGACTTTAGCAGGGCGGACCTGTTGGAGAGTTTTCAGACGGGAGGGCCTGCCCGAACGGTTTCAGGCGAGCGGAGCTTTAGGAACGTCTTTAGCCGGGCGGACCTGTCGGAGAGTCTTCAGTCGGGCGGGCCTGCCCGAACGACTTCAGTCGGGCGGGAGGTATCACAGGGATAAAAGACAAGAGCCGAAACCGCACCTATCCCTGGGATCTAACATATTCAATCATTTATCCTGCTTGGTTCCTGCGGTGTCAGGAAGTACCTTAA
>JBGTLT010000200.1:0-75352 GCA_041743975.1 Zeaxanthinibacter sp. | reverse complement strand
CCAAGGTGGGTAAAAAGTAGGATGCCTTCCGGAGCAATTCTGATTATCAGTATCCCTGAGATGAGTGGCGTAAAATGCAGCCCTGAATGTTATTGATAGCTAATTCAAATAATTACAGTCTAAAAAATGAGATTGAAGTTTTTTTTAGAAGTAAGTTCTCAGGGCTGCTTTACATACTATTTTATGTTCTATTTTCAAAGTAACACACTCCTGTATGATTTTCAGGAAAGGCTTATCAAACTTTACTATTCCAATTAAAGTTTACGTCCGATTTACCTAATCGAGAGGTTCAACTTATTTATAGCTCATAAAGCCAGGACATAACCCGTATAAACATCCGGTGGCCTCCCGCTTTTCAGAGTCGGGCGGCACTGGTAGGTGAGCTTGCTGCCATGGTCTACCGCCATGTTACTGGGTAAATAGTGCTGGCCAATCGGCCCCACCTTCCCTGGTAATTACTACCGTTCCGGAGTCGGCATAGTTATTGGACCATGTCATGGTCAATGTCGGCCCGGATACATCGGTTATCACCCAGGTATAGGTCAGGCCATACTGATCTGCACCCCCGGAAAAAATCTCCCCGCAGATTTCCGTAAAAGTTGCCCCACCGCTGGTCGCAGGGGTATCATTCCAGCAAGATGATTCATATTGCCCAAATCCAAGGTCGGATGTCTGGTAGGTACCGCCGCCAAGGTCCGTCCAGGTCACGGTGCCGCTGACACTTCCGGAAGGACATGCCCCGGGGTTGTTTCCCGCAACAAGGTTGGTGCTTACAAAGGAATGGGTACCTCCCAGATCTGAAGGGCAGGAAACCGGAAAATTGATCACTGTTGTTAATAATACGGTTGTGGCGATATTAGTGCCTGTACCTCCTGTTATGCCGTCCGTGCTGATAATATTCAACACGGTACCATCCAGCATTGTAAAACGGGCCGTAATGCTGAGGGTATCACCAACATCAATATCTGCAGCCCCTGTAATTTCCGCAAAGGCGGCGATGATATCCTCTACATCCAGGACGATGTCCTGTGGCAGGTCGACATCGCTTAAGAGGGTTCCATAGTAGACCTCTCCGGTTACTTTGGTGTATACCCCTACGATATCTGTCTGGGAAGGTTTCCCTTGTGCGACTTCTGCCTTGAAACTCAGACTGATGGGTTGGCCGTTGTTGATATCTGTGAGATCTATAAACTGGTCACTGTCAGACGCTATCACAAAATTGGGAGCGGCGCCTTCATCGAGGGGGATAACCGATGTCCCTCCGTCTTTTTCACAGGAAAAGGCGAATAGCAGGACGGCAATCGCCGGTATCAGGATTTGAATTCTTTTCATAATTTTCTTTTTTAGTTGTCCCAGAATATTTTATACGTGGTAGGGTCTTTTTGCGGCGGCGCATTTTCATTCAGGTTCAGTTCGGGCTGCGGCCAGAAAAAGGAGAATTGATAGTCATTGTTTAAGACCGTCAGGTTATCCATAAGGGGCCACCCATCCATATTGTTGAGTTGGTATTCAGGGGAGGGGCCATTGGGATCGGCCAGAATTGGATAGCCCGTCCTCCGGTAATCCGAATACTGGTCCATGGGATCTGCATAGGTTGCAACCCATTTTTGGGTCATGATTATTTCCAGTTGCTTTTCCGCGCTTGCGGCTGCAAATTCCGCATCTAAGGAATCCATAAAATCAATTACTTCTGCAGAACCGCTGAGTATGGGTACCTCCTGGGAGGTGCCAGTCCCGGCAACCACCTGGTCAACCTTGGCAAAACTGGCTTCCATGGCCTGCCGTAGTTTGGCCCCTGCATCCCCGCTTATCAGGCCAGCCTGCATAAGTTCAGCCTGGATATAGAGGAATTCGTCATAGGTAAGCATCCGCCTGGGGGCGACACCGGTTCCACTTGCAATGGTCCTGGCAAACCCCTGCCCGTCATCATACCTGCCGCCACATGGAAATATTCCCGGAAATGTGGCATCCGACTGTACCGCATGGTCCCTGTCCGGTCCAATGCTCCCAAAACGAATCGAAAAAAAACCGGTGGATGCATCCCAATAATCCGCATTGGGATCTCCCGTTGTAGCATCTCCCTGGTCCCTTGGGAATTGCCCTGGCACCAATTGGTTGGCCCAGTAATAAGGAATCCTTGGATCCCTGTTCCCGGTATGGATATCCGGGTTCATCCCCATAAGGATCTCATAGAACCAGGGGCTGATATATTTTGTGACCTGGGCCCCGCCATAGGCATCCTGAAAGAGCTGGTTCCGCTCATCGGAAGGTGCCTGTGCTATGGTATGATTGAATTGGAAATCATCGGCAATGGAGGTAAAGAAATTATTCTCCGCTACCAGTGCATTTAAATCGGACTGACTGAAAAGCGAGGATAAGCGGATCTGATTGTATAATTTCAGGGTAAAGGTATTAGCGAATTTCACCCACTGGGTTGTGGATCCGCCATAATACAGGTCATCCGAAGAAGGAAATAATAATCCCTGGCCACTGGCTACATTCGCTTTCCCGCTTTCCAGAAGATCCAGCACCTCCTGGTAAATGGCCTGCTGCTCATCGAAAGTCGGGCTTACGATCCCATCTTCAAGTGAGGCTGCTTCGGAATAGGGAACATCACCCCACAGGTCTACCGCCACTGACATCAGGTAGGCTTTTAAAATTTCTGCTATCCCCACATACACCATATCACCGCTTTCGGTCGCCTGATCGGTAAGGGTTTTTATGTCGGTTAGCGTTAAATAGATATTGTCCCAGTCGTTGTTGACGTTTATATTGTCAGCTTTGGCGCCATACTGGTCCTGTTCTTCCCGAGCCGTAAACTGATGAGTATATACCTGCAATATATCCCCGCTCCACAGGCGGAAGTCGGTTGTAAGGCTGACAGTGACCTCAATATTGGTCAGCAGCTGGCCCAGGGGTGCGACAGTGGGGCTGTCCGTATCGGTATCCACATCCAGGTATTTTTCACATCCCATAAAGGGAACAGTCAGGAATAACCAGACCACACAGAACTTCAGGTAGTGTCTATATCTTCTATTTTTCATGCTATTTTTCATTTAGAAAGTTAGATTAAGTTTAAACCCGTACCGTTTTGAAGTAGGTGCCGCAGAAACTTCAATCCCCTGCAACCTGGTGGAACCAAAACTGGTGACCTCCGGATCAAAATTGGTATACCTGGGGACATTGGGTGCGAAGTACCACAGGTTATTCCCCTGTATGCTGAAGCTCACCTGCCCGAAG
The DNA here is from genome assembly GCA_041743975.1 of Zeaxanthinibacter sp. Classification (GTDB taxonomy): domain Bacteria; phylum Bacteroidota; class Bacteroidia; order Flavobacteriales; family Flavobacteriaceae; genus JTS-RE37. The sequence goes on along the minus strand of JBGTLT010000200.1, from coordinate 72,112 downwards.
GGGGTTTTATCAAGCCATTTGGAAGGGAGGTCGTAGGATAAACTCAATTCTCTTATTCGGTATACTGTTCCATCATAAATTTCTCCTTCATTCACTGTATTAATACCAAAGGTATTACCACCGGCCGGTGAGAAATACAGTTCATTCATATCAATCTGGGTGGTATTGGGTATTTGGTTGCCATTAGCATCCTCGATTGGGTTTCCGGTATTGTCCCCATAAAATCCGGGAATGATAAAGGTTCGTTCCCTGTCCTCCGTGTCTCGGGTCACCCCACGTCCCAGGAGGGCCTGTATGCTGGAGGAATGGATATCCCCCCCTTCCTTCCAGTCAAACTGGGCCCGCAGGGAAAGGTTTTTGTAGGTAAATGTATTGATAAACCCCATTCTGAAATCCGGGTTCGGATCCCCGATGACCCCATTCTCCAGGTCCTGAACGATTCCACCGCCCGCCTGGTTGATCAGGTAATTCCCATTGTCATCCCGGGCGAAACGGGATCCGAAGAATACCCCGAACGGTTCCCCTACTATCGCATGGGCTACTTGGTTTGCATCAAGCTGTATTCGTTCCAGCCCTTCCACCAATTCGGTGACCTCATTGGTGTTTTTGGTAAATGTCGTAAAGGCGGTCCATTTAAAATTTTCCGACTGAAATGGTACGAGTGTAAGCCCAATTTCCACCCCTTCATTCTGGATTTCGCCAATGTTGGTGTTGAATGTTGAAAATCCGCTTGTTGAGGGTACGCTTACAGGTGAAATGAGGTCTGTGGTGGTTTTTCTATACCAGCTAAGATCAAGGATGATGCGCCTGGTAAAAAGTTCAAGGTCGATCCCCGCTTCAATTTCATCCGTAAATTCCGGTGTCAGCTGGGTATCCCCCAGGGCAGACCTGTTCGCAATCACAGGGGCACCGGAGAAGGCATTGCCAACGGCAAATGTCCTGTTGAGGAATTCGGGCTGGGCATCCCGGCCAACAGAGGCATAACCGGCCCGTAACTTGCCGAATGTAAGGATATCCCCTCCTATATCAAAGGCATCTGTAAATATGAAGGAGCCGGATACCGACGGATAAAAATAGGAGTTATTGCCTTTTGGCAGGGAGGAACTCCAGTCGTTTCGCCCTGTTGCATTAAGGAAAAAGAATTCCTTAAAGGAAAGACCGACTTCCCCAAAGACCCCGACGTTTCTTTTCCGGGCACTCCCTATACCATTGGTTGGAGTAGGATTTAAAAGGGTGACGTTCAAGTTGTTCTCTACTGTGAAAATACCAGGCGAGATAAAGGTGTTGGCAATGATCGCAGAACGGTTGGACGTATTTTGAAGTACGTTATTTCCCACGATCGCTGTAAAGCCGATATCCTCTGTAATATCATAATCAAAGTTCACCAGGAAGGTGGACTCAATGTCTTCATTTGTAAATTTGTCCGTGGTCACTCCTCCCAGTCCATTATTGGCCCTGGATCCAATATCGCGGATCTCCTTCCTATCCAATCCAAAGCGGTTGATACCCACCCTCAGGGATGTGGAAATGTGCTCATCAAATTCGTACCCAACGTTTACATTGGCCACCGTACGGTCTGTATTGGTTATGATCTGGTCGTGCTTCCAGGACCACAATGGGTGGTCCCAACCATTGTTGTGGGTCACGGAAGCCCCCGTTACCGGATTTTCAAAGGGAAGGCTTGTATCCCAGTCCCGCGCCATCCACAATGTCCTGGCAAAGGAAGATGCTGAGCCTGCGAACTGGTTTTCTCCGAAGAACCCGCCAATTTGTTTGGTATCCGAAAAGCTCATGGTCCCCCCGATGGTTATACCATTATCCAGTTTGTAGTTTCCCCCCATGGAAACAGATGTACGGTCGAAGGTATTATAGGGGATATAGCCTTCCTGATTGAGATCAGAGATGGTGATGTTGAAACTTCCCACTTCCCCGCCATAGGCCAGGCTTATAGAATTATCAAAGACCGTCCCTGTTTTAAAAAGGTTCTCTACGTTATTAGGTTGTGCTACATAGGGGATGGTAGGGCCAAACAAATCAGGAAAGGCAGCCAACATATTGGGCCAGGTAGGGATGGTAGAAAGGGAATCAAAACTGGGCCCCCAGGAACCATTGGCATTTACGTAGCCGTAATTGACCCCCGCCCCATACTTGTTCTGATATTCAGGCAGGTTAGCAATGCTCTCAAAATAGGTACCCGAACTCACATTTATATTCACTTTTTCCGCCGTACTGGCCCCGGCGCCCGACTTGGTAGTGATAACAATCACACCATCAGCTGCCCGGGAGCCGTATAGTGCTGCTGCTGCTGTACTTTTAAGGATATTGACCGAGGCAATATCGTTGGGATCCAGAGAGGATAGGCCGGACCCATATCCGCCACCGCCAGTGGTCTGGCTTGATGTAGTAATCTGTGAATTATCATAGGCTATACCATCCACAATGATGAGGGGCTGTGAGGAGGAACCTATGGTAGTGGCCCCACGAATATTGATCTGGTTGGAAGCCCCGGCCACCCCCGTGGAGAAATTGACATTAACACCCGGAACCTTCCCAGCCAGTGACCGGATCAGATCGGGTTCGGAATTTTCCGTTAATTCTTCTGATTCCACCTTGCTGACCGCGTACCCCAGGTCGCGCGAATTCCGTTCTATTCCAAAAGCGGTCACCACTACTTCCTGTAATTCCTCGGTGTCCAGCTCCAACTGTACATTAATGGTATTGGAAGCACTTACGGTCCTTTCCGTGGTTTTCTGGCCCAGATAGGAATATACAAGTACATCGCCTTCACTAGCATTGATGAGGTAATTCCCATCAAAATCGGATTGTGTACCGGTAGTAGTGCCCTTAACCAGGATATTAACTCCTGGCAAGGGGATATTATCCTGATCCGTGACGAGGCCGGATATCGTTTTTTCCTGCTGCGAGAATGCGACTGAGATTCCAAGGAAACAGAGCGTGCACAGCCATATGCATTTTTTTTTCATAGTATTACCGTTTGTGTCAGGATGTAAATAGCAGCCCTGAAATTATTGATGACTAATTCAATGATAAACCAAAAAAAATGAGACTGAAATTGTGTCTGCTTCAGAAGTTGTTTTCAGAGCTGCATTATTTACATTAGCTAGTTATGGAATCAAAGTAACAGGCTATGGTAAGAATTGTAGGAAAGCCTTATAAACGTTTACTTTACCGATGAAAGTTTACGCTTGTTTTACGCATCCGTATGAACGTACGCTTTCTGATATTCACTCGGTGTTAGCCGGGTGTTTTTTTTGAATGCCTTGTTAAAGGTAACCTTGTTGTTGTAGCCAACTTCATAGGCTATATCAATGATATTGAGATTCTTTTGAGAATCCGTATCCAGGATATACCTGGCTTCCCGTATCCTGTACTGATTGATAAGCTCATGAAAACCAAGGTTAAAATGCTCGTTGATGACCTGGGAGGCATTATGGCGGGTTGTATTCATCTTCAACGCGAGCATGTCAAGACTGATATCGCTTTCCTTATATATTTTTTCCTGGTCAAAAAGCCGGATCAGGCTCTCCTTTAACTCCTCGGATAAACTATCGGTGAGCCCCGAATTCTTATACTTGAAAAAATTCTGATTGTCATCAGAAAAAATACCGCTGAACAGGTGGGGCTGCACATTAGCGGAATACCCGATATAAAGGACCATTAAGGCCATGCAGATTACCTGTAAATGATAGAGAACCCCGAAATTGATATCATTGCTGATCAGAAAACCATAAATGGAGTAACAGCCAATATAGCACAAATGAATGCCAATAATATACTTTTGCCACACTCTGTTCTGATGACTGAGTTCATCTTTTACCCGGCTATGTTGGTATAATTTGTAGATGAAAATGGCATAAACTATCAGGGATGCCAGTTTTAAACTTACTATAAGGGAAATAAACGCTGAATCTGAAGGATTCAATCCTGAACTTAGCCTATTGAACATCAATTCCAGTTTTTCAGAAGCGGGTAAGGCGTAGATAGGGATGATATATATAAGGAAGACCAGTGAAGGAATAAGGTGTGCCAGGTCCTGCCATTTGAATTGATATTGTTGGGTAATCCGCTTGAAGTAAAAGTAAAGCAAAGGCCCATACAGGAAGGAAAAACAGGTGGACATCAAATAGGAATGCGGAAATTCAAATTGATAGTTTGTCAGTGTCAGCCAAATATGCAGGATAAAAAAGGAGTGCATAAAAACAAAGGAACTTATCAGAAGCCTGGCTATCCTATCGATCTTCCTGTTAAAGTTAATAATAAAAGCGATATAGAATCCGATAAGGGAAACATAGAGGTAGCCAAAGGACCAATATTTGTGCTTAGGGGTATAGGTATCAACAACTTTTTGAAATTCCTTTGAATTCCGAATGACATCCAGGCCCTCATTCAACAGGAAAGATATATCGAAATCCCTCTGTAAAGAGGCTTCCAGATGGGAGGCAGCCTCCGAGGATTTTCCCAAAGCAGCGGCACACAGCGCCAGTTTCCTGTATATATAGGCACTGTCCGAATCAGTAGTACCCAAGGCAGCGCCGTAGGCCTCCATGGCACTATAATAATGGCCTTTTTGAAACAGGACCTCCGCCTTATCAAGGTAAGTTTGAACAGCCAGCGGGTAAGGCTGTGCCATACTGTTTGTTATACGGATAGAATGATTAGGATAACACAAACAGCTGGTTAACAGAAATAGCAGAACCAGACTTGTCCGTCCCATGATTGATTTTTGATTGATGAATTAGCTATGCTGAAGTTAGCCATTAAATAAATCACGAATCTTAAAAAAATCTTAAAAATGGTAATTCCCGATAATAATTTACCCTTTCCAACAATCGGCAGGAAGACTATTTGACTTCAAAAATTGAAACTTATTTCGGTACTATTTTGACAATGGGGCATGTATTTCCCTACGGGCCCACCGGCGATCAATCCTGCAATGAGAATACCTTCCGCAGCAAGGCTGAAGTCCTGGAACCCACTTTTTCCCGTATCTCCTTTTCTTCAACAGCGATCATTGTATAGACACCGTTCAGGGCCTGCAGGGTAACATAGTCGGTTAAATCAGGATTCACATCTGTTGTAAGCGGCAAATTATTATAGCGGTTGATCAGGTTGCTCCAGACACGGTCTGCACCAACTTTTTCAAATGACCTTTGGATCACGGGATTGAACTTGTCATAAAGCGGTTTTTCGGTAGTCCTGGTCAAATACAAGGTAGCTGCATTGTCTTCTCCCAATAAAATATTCCTGGCATCATTGAACGTAATTCCTTTCACAGCAGCAACAAAGATCGGGGTGGCCTCACCAACTGCATCTTCGGCTGCCCTGTTTAAAATCCTCAGGCCCTCGTCTGCCAGATTGCCCAGGCCGATATCACGCAGGGTTCTGTCTACTTTCAGCAGCTCTGCCGGGAGGAGGATCTTTACCAGGTCATTCTTATAAAAACCATCTTCCTTCGTTAGCTTTGTAACCTGTTTTTCAATACCCATATTCAAAGCTTCCCGTAACCCGCCGGCTATTTCTTCATCGGTAATGCCCGTTCCGCCCGGCAATTGGTTCACCACCTGCTGAAGTTCTGCGCAGCCGGCAACCTGGGTGATGGCCAGGCACAGTATTAGTTTTCGTAACATATCGGTTTATTTAAGGTTTCTATGCAACTTCAATAGGGTTATGGGCAACAATAATGCCATGCCCTTACTGCTGCTATGAAAAAATAACGGTTTTGTTGTTATAAACCATTGTTTTGCGGTTCAGGTGCAATTGTACTGCCCTGGCAAGCACAATCTTTTCCAGATCCCGGCCCTTCGCTATCAGATCCTTTACGGTATGGGTATGGGACACAGTGGTAACACCCTGGTCTATGATGGGCCCTTCATCCAGTTCCGGCGTCACATAATGGCTGGTAGCACCGATGATCTTGACCCCCCTTTTGAATGCGGCATGATACGGTTTAGCCCCCGCAAATGCGGGCAGAAACGAGTGATGGATGTTGATTATCTTATTGGGGTATCGTTCAATAATGCACGGGGATATGATCTGCATATAACGCGCCAGGACAATACAGTCCACTTGGTATTCTTCGAGGAGCTGCAATTGTCTTTTTTCCGATTCCACCTTGTTGTCAGGGTCAATGGGGATATGGTAAAAGGGGATATTGAATTGATCCGATATATATTCAAGGTCGTTATGGTTGCTGAGTATAAAAGGGATGGTGACATGCAGCTCCCCGGAATGGAACCTGCTCAGCAAATCGTAAAGGCAGTGGTTATATCTGGATACAAATAAGGCCATCCTCGGCTTCTCATCACCGGGATGGATACTGAATTTCATTTTATAGGGAATGGCTAGTTGATTCCTGAAAACCTCCTCAAATTCCTCATGTACAGACTGCCCATCTGCAAATTCGCACTCCAGCCGCATGAAAAATATACCGGCCTCCTTATCAACGTGTTGGTCCAGGTAGACAATATTGCCGCCCCGGTTATGAATAAACCCCGTGACAGCGCTGATAATCCCTGATCTGTCTTCACAAAGTATTAGAATGGTCGTTTTCAAAGGAATGTATTTGATGCTGCAAAATTAACATATTCACTAAGCCGGGGTACCTGTACATCGGATTATTATAAAATTCTGATTATTATCGGAAAAATATTGCATTTCCCGTAAATTGCATCGTCTTAATCGACTATTCAGTATCAATGAAACATTATAACCCATACATCCCTAAAAATAAGATTCGCATCGTTACCGCTGCATCCCTTTTTGACGGCCACGATGCTGCCATCAATATCATGCGCCGGATTATACAGGCTACAGGGGTGGAAGTCATCCACCTTGGCCATGACAGGAGTGTATTGGAAGTGGTGGATTGTGCCATACAGGAAGATGCTAACGCGATCGCGATGACCTCTTACCAGGGTGGGCATATGGAATATTTTATGTATATGCATGATCTGCTGCGGGAGCGGGGTGCTGACCATATCAGGATATTCGGGGGTGGGGGAGGTGTTATCCTCCCAAAAGAAATCAAGGAGTTGCACGACTATGGGATTACGCGGATCTATTCCCCTGATGATGGCCGGACCATGGGTCTCCAGGGAATGATCAACGACCTGGTCCGGCAGAGTGATTTCAAGGTACCGCCATTGAAATTGCCTGAAGCTAAAGAGCTGGCAGCGGCACTCAGGGAACAGGATGTTGCCCTGATTGCCCGGTTGATCAGCCTGGCCGAGAACCGGCATGATGAATTTGAAAAACATTTCTCCAAAGTGGCCAGCAATGGAAAAGAGGTCCCCGTACTGGGCATTACCGGTACAGGCGGGGCCGGCAAATCGAGCCTGGTAGATGAACTGGTACGTCGCTTCCTGTCTGATTTTGAAACCAAAACCATAGCACTCATCTCAGTGGACCCTTCCAAGAGGAAGACTGGCGGTGCTTTGCTGGGAGACCGGATCCGTATGAACGCAATTGACAATGACCGGGTGTATATGCGTTCCCTGGCTACCAGGCAGTCCAATCTGGCATTGTCCAAACATATTTCTGAGGCGGTAGATGTGTTAAAGGCGGCTGCATTCGACCTGATAGTACTCGAAACTTCAGGGATTGGACAGTCCGATACAGAGATTATTGAACACAGTGACCTGGCATTGTATGTGATGACACCGGAATTCGGGGCCGCAACCCAACTGGAAAAAATTGACATGCTCGATTTTGCCGACCTGGTAGCGATCAACAAGTTTGATAAAAGAGGGGCCCTGGACGCCCTCAGGGATGTAAAGAAACAATACCAGCGCAACCACGGCCTCTGGGAAACCGACACGGACACGCTTCCGGTGTTTGGGACCATCGCCTCCCAGTTCAATGACCCTGGGATGAACCGGCTCTATAAAGCAGTAATGGAAAAGCTGGCCGCCAAGACCGATAATGCCCTGCAATCCGCGTTCCAGGCTGGAAATGAACAGGACGAAAAGATTTTTATCATCCCCCCAGCACGGATCCGGTATCTCTCGGAGATTTCAGAAAGCAACCGGGCCTATGACGCCCGTGTCGCAATACAAGCGGCGGTAGCCCAGAAATTGTACGGGATCTACCAAACCATACTTTCTGTAATGGGAATTGATACGGATCGTGCACGGGAATTGCCCTTCTTATCGGAACAGGGCCTGGATGAAAACTCCCTTAATGGTTCCATGGATGCAGGAATTGATACAGTCTTTATAAGATTGCTATGCGGGGAGTTCAACCGGGTCAAATTAAATCTGGATCCCTATTTCTGGCAGATCATCTATAGCTGGAAGGCCAAAATACAATGCTATAGGGATCCCCTCTATAAATTTAAGGTCAGGGGGCGGGAAATCAGCATCGAGACCCATTCCGAATCCCTTTCCCATATTAAGATCCCCAAGGTCGTTTTACCAGGGTATACAGCATGGGGTGACCTGCTTGAATGGAACCTGCAGGAGAATGTTCCGGGGGAGTTCCCATATACCGCCGGTCTGTATCCCTTTAAAAGGACTGAAGAAGACCCTGCCCGGATGTTTGCCGGCGAAGGAGGTCCGGAGCGTACCAACAGGCGCTTCCACTATGTGAGCCTGGATACCCCGGCAAAACGACTATCCACAGCTTTTGATTCGGTTACCCTCTATGGTAATGATCCTGGCTTGAGACCCGATATCTATGGAAAAATAGGAAATGCCGGTGTTTCAATATGCTGCCTGGATGATGCCAAAAAATTGTATTCCGGATTTGATCTTTCGGACGTCCTGACATCCGTAAGTATGACGATCAATGGTCCGGCACCCATGTTGCTTGGCTTTTTTATGAATGCTGCGATAGACCAGAACTGTGAGAAGTACATAAAGGAAAAAGGCCTCGAAACTGAAGTGGGGAGAAGGATAGAGGAGCTATTCAGGAAGTCCGGTACGGAAAGGCCGCAATACCATGGGAAACTTCCTGAAGGCCATACAGGCCTCGGCCTGATGCTCCTCGGGGTCACCGGGGAGGAAGTGCTTCCCGGGGAAGTATATGAAGAGATCAAAAAGGATACCCTTCACAAGATCAGGGGGACGGTACAGGCCGATATACTAAAGGAGGATCAGGCACAGAACACCTGTATTTTTTCAACCGAATTTGCACTCCGGATAATGGGCGACGTTCAGGAATATTTCATAAATCACGGTATCCGTAATTTCTATTCCGTATCCATCTCAGGGTACCATATTGCCGAGGCAGGTGCAAATCCCATAAGCCAGTTGGCATTTACGCTTTCCAATGGTTTTACATACGTGGAATATTACCTGAGCAGAGGTATGGATATCAATAAATTCGCGCCCAACCTGTCTTTTTTCTTTTCCAATGGGATTGACCCCGAGTATGCCGTGATCGGCAGGGTGGCCCGGCGGATATGGGCCAAGGCAATGAAGGAAAAATACGGAGCGGATCCCCGGGCGCAAATGTTGAAATACCACATCCAGACCTCCGGTAGAAGTCTGCATGCCCAGGAAATTGATTTCAACGACATCCGGACCACCCTGCAGGCCCTGTATGCAATATACGATAACTGTAATTCGCTCCATACAAATGCCTATGATGAGGCTATTACAACCCCCACGGAAGAATCTGTGCGCCGGGCCATGGCTATACAATTGATCATCAATAAGGAATTGGGTTTGTCCAAAAATGAAAATCCATTGCAGGGGTCTTTTATAATCGAGGAATTGACCCTCCTGGTGGAAGAAGCCGTACTCGCAGAATTTGACAGGATTACGGAACGGGGGGGTGTCCTGGGTGCTATGGAAACCATGTACCAGCGATCCAAAATACAGGAGGAGAGTTTATATTACGAAACCCTGAAGCATTCCGGAGATTATCCGATCATTGGAGTTAATACATTTTTAAGTTCCAAAGGATCTCCAACCATACTTCCCGATGAGGTTATTCGGGCAACGGAGGAAGAAAAACAGACCCAGATCAAAACACTGGCACAACTCCAGAAGAAGAACAGGGAGCAGTGCCGCATTCAATTGAAAGGGTTACAAGAGGCCGCAGTTCATAATGAGAATTTATTCCACCATTTGATGGAAGCCACAAAGGTCTGTTCCCTGGGGCAGATCACCCGGGCGCTTTTTGATGTTGGCGGGCAGTACCGCCGCAACATGTAAGTAGTGAGCAGCTGAGACAAAGCAAAGCTGCAGTCGAAGCTTGCGAATCACTTATCCCGCCCCCTGGCGGGATCTCGCAGTCCTGTTGCATTTTGGGAGCAGCTGAGACAAAGCAAAGCTGCAGTCGATGCCTGCGAATCAGGGATAAAACTGTTTTGGATAGGAGGGCCGTGATGTCCTAATCTACAAGGCTTTTTGAGGTATTGTCTTAATATCCCAGATAATCATTGAATCCCCAGCTGGGATCACCGCTGCTTTTTCCGATGGATTTTCTCCAAACTTTAAAGGATTTTCGAAAACTCTGGATCTCTCCCCTCAATAAATTCAAGTATTCCTTCTCTTTTAGGCCGTCCTTTTCAAGGCCATTACAATAGGAAAGGATGTTGCGGATCATGACACTGATAAATTTTGCACTTTTAATGCGGACGGTAAGGGACCGTGAAAATTCGGCCATTGCTATTTGTTGTGGGATCAGGATCGTATCGGTCAGTAGGGAATCGGCAATATTGTCCCTGAGGCTGTTGGATTTATATAGCTGCAACAGGTCCTTGTTATAGCTGACATAGGAGGCAAATTCCCTGCTCATGTGGCAGAGTTCCAATGCTTTCCTGTAAACAGGAACGGTTCTGATATTTTTAGATGACATTTTTCTAATTCAGCAATTTACCCTACTAAAATTACGGTCAAATCGTAAAATTTGTCTTTATAAACGAAAGTAAAATAGTATATTTACTTTAATAAGCGAATTATAAAATCAAAAAAGTTTTGAATATTAAGATTGATGAATTGAACTGGAGCATCCTCAATTTACTGCAGGAAAATTCCCGGCTTTCGATGGCCAGTATTGGGCGGAAAGTGGGCCTCACCCCACCGGCGGTTGCTGAGCGTGTCAAAAAAATGGAAGATCTCGGAATCCTAACCGGGTATAAGGCCAAAGTGGCCCATAATATGGTTGGATATCAGTTGCAGGCCATCATCACGCTGAGGGCCTTTATGGGGAAATTAAAGCCATTCCTGGAAACCGTCAGGAACTATAGCGAGGTAGTCAATTGCTACAGGATCACGGGGAATGAAAATATCATAATGGAGGTTATCCTGAGGGATCAGTTCCATTTGGAAAAATTTATCGATAAACTGATTCAGTATGGGGAAACCCGCACCCATATAATCTTATCGCATGTCATTTCTGATGCAGCCATTAAAAAGCGGATGGATTAATGCGGAAACAGTCGGGCTTCCAGGCTACTTACATTTAAATGTCCAGGGCCATGGCCTTGGTGTACCGGGTATGGCCAAAATTTAAGGTATAGAAGTCCGGTCCCTTTGTGGATGAGTCCTGCTCCAATATTTTGGCAGCTCAGTAAAATTGCTTAATTCAGTTACAGGGTTTAACTTTAGCGAGCAGAAGGCCTAGGAAGTCCATTGGGTTTGGATTGCATGTTTGGCCGGATTTTTGATGAAAAAAATTGTATGAAAAAAACACTAATGTGCCTGCTCTTTCTGGGATGGGCTTTTATTGGACATTCCCAGGAGCAGCTAAAATTAAAGAAGGGGTTGATCATTGATTCCCTCCGCGTAAACGATTCCCTTCCGGAAACCTTGGCCCTCTATCTACCCACCAATTTCGAAAATACGGGAAAATGGCCGGTTTTATTTGTTTTTGACATGGGGGGTCGCGGGAAGCAAGCCTTACGGATGTTTAAGGAAGCGGCTGAAAAACAGCATTATATACTCGCGGCATCCAACAACCTGTATGATAGCCTCTCCATTTCCAAGAATATTCTGATTGCTAACCGCATGTTCAATGAAGTACTTTCCATTTTTCCGATCCATGCCAACAGGGTGTACACTGCAGGATTTTCTTCGGGTGCCCGGATGGCATCATTGCTGCCGAGCTTTATAAAGAATATTGAAGGTGTGATATCCTGTGGGGCCACCATACCCAACACAGAGCTGTTGAACAGTAAAAACCTATTTCATTTCATTGGAATTGTGGGGAATGAGGACTTTAGTTATGCAGATATGCTGGATGCAGAGACCATCCTGAACAAGTTAAAATTTCCGAATAACCTATTGGTTTTTGACGGTGGCCACACCTGGCCACAGCAATCCTATTTGGAGAAGGCAATGGAACTGTTCACGCTGGCAGCGGTGGCCAAAGGCAATGCTGTCAGGGATGAACAGTTCATACAGGCTGCTTACCAGCGGAATTTAGAATTGCTGAACACCTTGTATTCCAAAAACGACCTGACGGGCAGCTATGCACAGCTGGACCAGATGATAGCGGTTTTCCGGACCCATATGGATGTAGGCTCCCTGGTTGAACGCAGGAAGATACTGGGAAAAAATAAACTCTTCCGGGCCCAACGCAGACAGGAAAACACCTTCCTGTTCAATGAATCCTTTATCAGGGAGGATTACCGGTTTAGCCTTTCGGAAGATATCGAGAGTCTAAATTTCAATAACCTGGGTTGGTGGAATTACCAAATGGGGGAACTGAAAAAATACGAAGAAAAAACGATAGCGCCTGAACGGCAGATGGGAAAGCGCCTCCTGGGGTATATCAATGCACTTGTGGAAGATAATTTGGATATCGAAATGGCCGAAAACCAGATCAATGTCGATGCGGTCCACTTCCTTTGGATGCTCAAGACCATATCGGATCCTGCGGACTATAGCTATTATCTCAAAATTATTTCTGATAGTGCCAGGTTTGAAGATTACGGAACGGCCTTGTTTTATCTGGAGGAATTACTCAGGAACGGGTATACCAATAAGGAAGAATTGTATGGCCTTGAGCATACAGCCTTATTGAGGATTGCCCCGGAGTTTAATAAAATCGTGGATACATACCTGAAGGACGCCCGTTATGACCTTATTGATGAATGAGGTGCGGTACTTTGTCCAGGTCCCAGTCTATAACGAGCCCGCTGGCCAGGGATTCTGCAATTTCCTTGCCATACAGGTATTCGCAAAGATACAGGGCTTTTCGCACCGCCGGCAGAGGTGATTTACTTTCCGTCATGAACAAAAAGCACACTGTCAGCAACTCTTAACTGTGGAAATCGTGCTTTATATATCTCAATATCAGCCGGAAAGGTGGTTGAGACAACCTGATCGAGAATTCCGGTACTGGCCAGGACAAAAGCCCCGTCACAATGGGAGGTGATGAACAGCGCTTTTTGATCCGTCCTTTTTACAAAATCCAGCATTACGGTATCCTGTATCGGTATGCAGGTGATGTTCCGCACTGGGGACTACCAGGATATCTATCGGGGGCAGTTTGTCAGTGGTGTAATTGAAATCGGGCAGGATACGCAAACCTTCAAAAGTGGTAATAGGTCCGTTTGTATTGGCAACTGTGAACACATTCATCGCTTTGATGCTGTCGCGGTACTGCGTATGCTGGAAAATATAATAAGGCGCCGTGAACTCTGTATTATAAGTGCCATCCATGATCAGGAAGGCAACGTTGTATCTGCCGGCTACCAAAGTGCTGTTTTTTCGGCCTACTTTTTGGGTCCGCCTCCTGCTGGCCGGGGAGCAGGAGGGTAAACAGACAGCCGATTAACAGGTTTTTCATGGTGCTATTTCTTTTATACGTTTATTTTTATTGCTGAGGTGCATCAGCATCAAAATCCCTATAAGGCTGATTACCGCAGCCGCATACCAGGTTGTGCTATAACCCTGGGAGGCAATGGAGCGCATCCCCAGGTTATGGGCAAAGATATGTGAGAAGGAAAATGCCATACTATACAGCGCCATATATTCGCCTGCCTTGCCACGCCGTGCCCTGTCCATGGCATACGAATTGGAAAACGGGAAGGCTATCATTTCCCCGAGCGTCATCAAAAGCATCCCCAAAACCAGGACCCCGCTCCAGGAACTCAGGTTCAACAACAAAAAACTCATTCCTACTAAAAACAATCCCACACAAACATTGGTAATCTTTGACCAGGTCCTGCTTTCCATGAATTTGATCAGCGGCATTTCAAATACAAAGATCAGGAAACCATTCATGGCAAGCAACAGGCCTATCTGCAGTTCACTAAGGGCATGTACCACATTGTAGTACAGGGGAATGGTGGAAAAATACTGGACAAAAATAAACCCGAACATCACCATGGCTGCAATGAAGATGATATAGGACCGATCTGTATAGGCCGACAAGGGTTTTAAATTGGCAAAATGATCCTGGATCCTGGCTTTTTTGGGATTCAGGATAAAGAGCAACAAAAGCCCAGCCATAATGCAGGTGATCCCATCTACCCAGAAAAGGCCAAAATAGCCCACAGCCGCAATGATCAGGCCCCCCATTGCCGGCCCCGCGGAATACCCCAGGTTTATGGCGAGCCGGATTAGCGTAATGGACCGCGTTTTGTTCTCGGGTTTGCTGTATGCGATGAGGGCTGCAAAGGAAGCCGGTCGGAATGCATCACTAAAGATCATAAGGATGAATATTCCGCCGCAAATTGCCCAATAGGCGGTAAGAAATTGTAGGACCATAAATAATATCCCGGAACACAGCAGGCTTATAAGCATCACACGGTAATATCCAAAGAGGTCTGTAAGCTTACCACCGGTCCAGGTACCCAAAAGAGAGCCGAACCCGAAACAACTCATAATAAACCCAACATTCTCCAGGGTAAACCCCCGTTCCTGCGTTAGGTACAACGATAAAAAGGGGATCACCATGGTACCGGCCCGGTTGATCAGCGTGATCAGGGCAAGCCACCAAACCTCGGCAGAAAGTCCTTTGAATGCGCTGAGATACGTTTGGTAGAGTTGCCGCATGGGTGGTCTGTCAGCTATAAAGCCTGACAGGGTCGTCAGGGCATTGCCTTATTCAGTATAGTATATCGCCAGCCTTTAACCTGCCAGGGCCTTATGGAAGGGAAGTAGGGGATAGCACTTTTTTTTAATCGTTCCCAAAGCTACTTAAAATTGCGCTATGTTGTATTTTTGAAAGGTACAGGGAACATATGAAAAACCTATTGGTGATCTTATTATTGGTATTGATCGGCTGTCAGGAAAAGAAATACCATGACATGGCCGGGGCTGCGGGTTCAGGAGATCCTTCAGACCCGGTAGCCGAAATTCTCCAGTTTCAGTCCAACCTGAATTCCGAGTTTCGGGATCCGGAAACATCTCCCTTGCCAGATCGCTTCCGGAAAGATTTTAACGGACATGAATTTTTTAAGCCGGACACAAACTTCAGGGTGGTCGCAACCCTGGTCAGGACACCGGATGCACTGCCCTTCCTGATGCCAACCTCTACCGACCGGAAATCTGAAGAAGTGTTATATGGGATCGCGCACTTTACGCTTAATGGCGTTAAACAGCAACTGGAAGTGTATCAAAACAGGGAGTTGATGCTACAGGAGGAATATGCAGACTACTTATTCCTGCCATTTTTAGATGCAACCAATGGGGAGGAAACCTATGGCGGGGGCCGGTATATTGATCTGCGGATCCCGGAGGGGGATTCGATCATAATTGATTTCAACAAGGCTTATAATCCGTATTGTGCCTACAATAAAAAATATTCATGCCCATTGGTCCCTGCCGTAAATGAATTGAAAACACCCGTCAAGGCTGGTGTTAAAGCTTTTCGCAATTAAAAGGTTCCGACCTTCTCCAGACACCATGAACAGAGTAACCAGGAGCAATCCATAGCTTATCCGGGAGATCGGAACCTTATTAAAAACTAAACTAAAAAAACCAAACTACTATGGTTGCTCCTAGAAGGAGTATATCGCCGCCAGCAGGAAGGAGGAAAGGCTTTTGACAGGTTCTCCGTCCGTATCAAGGAAGGCATCATCAGAGGCACTATCCAACCGTAATTCAGGCTTTATAATGAGGTCACCGATGGTGGCACTGCCTGTCAGGGTCACTGCTAAAACGCTCGAATCCTCTACATCGGTGCCAATGGCACCAAAATCACCTGTTTCCACAAAGTATTCCCCCCTAAGTCCGATTGTAAAATTTTCGGAGGTCTTTAGCTGGGGATATAGTGCCCCGCCTGCAAAGCCGGTATCATCGGAGCCATCAAAATAAGCTGCATTGATCCCCAGATAAAACGAATCCGTGATATCAAAACCACCTGTATAGTCGATCTCAAAAGCACCGTCATCAGCAAGCAGGTTTAAATACTGGCCGCTATATCCCAATTGTCCTCCATATGCATAGGTGCCGGCTGGGTTTAACTCAGTAAGGTCCGTGGGGTTCATCACGGCCAGCATGACAGACCAGTCATTCCCAAGATCAAAATCTGCTCGAAGGCCTGTATGGCTGAAGGGTCCGTATGAAAACAAGTAGGATGTGCTGTAATTGAAATTGGGCACGGGCGAAATGACTTCATACCCCAAAAAGGTGTTGAAATTGCCAAAGGTGAGTTTTACATTGTCACTGACATTCCAGAACACAAATAATTGGTTGACAATATTGCCGGTTGCTGAATACATTGGGGATGCAAATATGGCATCTGTCCCCCTGGGCCCAAATACCAGGTCCGCGGTGAACCCCACTTTCTCCCCTTGGTAACTGGCTATGACATTGGCCATCCCAAGGGCAAATCCGGGCAGGTTGGCAAAGGAACTGCCAGGTGCTGAATAATTGTCACCGGAATTGGCAGAATTAAAGTTAACCCGGTAATAGGCATCCACCGAACCGGTGATGGTGAATTTCTTCTCCGTGTCTTCAGGCTCATCCTGAGCCGACAGCGAAACGGATACTGATATTAGTATTGAATAAAGAAGAAATTTTATGTAATTTGTGAATGTAATCGATTTCATAATTCAATGTTTAAGGCTTCCCTATGGGGAAGGTGTTAGACGATGTAAAACAGTTTAGTGAAAAGGTTATAGAACGGAGCGTTTGGCAGAACGCTCCGTTCATATTTATAGTTTAATGTTGGTTCATCCTGAAATCGGCATAGGCATCCATTCCATGCTCGTGTATGTCCAGCCCTTCCAGTTCTTCTTCTTTGGGCACCCGTATTCCCACTGTTTTCTTGAGGGTGAAGAGGATCAGGAAGGCAAATAGCACACAGAAAGCCCCTGCGGCTCCAATACCGGCCAACTGATAAATCAATTGGTCCATCCCTGCCTTGGCCCCGAAAATCCCGACTGCCAGGGTGCCCCACATCCCGCAAATAAGGTGGACGGCTACAGCCCCAACGGGATCATCGAGTTTTAGTTTGTCAATAAGTGCTACACCAAGTACTATGATGACCCCTGCGATCAGGCCGATTACTACTGCTTCATTCGGGGACATAAGGTCTGCTCCGGCTGTGATACCAACCAGGCCTCCAAGTATCCCATTGAGGAACATGGTAAGGTCATAGTTTTTATATAACAATGAGGAGAGTGTAAAGGCGCCAATTCCACCTGCTGCCGCCGCCAGACAGGTAGTCACCAGCACGAGGGATGTGGTTGCAGGGTCTGCAGACAGAACGGAGCCCCCGTTGAATCCGAACCATCCCAGCCAAAGGATCAATACCCCGGCGGTCGCCATTGGGATACTATGTCCCGGAATGGCCTGTGCCTTGCCACCTTCCCCGAATTTGCCTATCCGTGCGCCGAGGAGGTAAATGGCTACAAGTGCTCCCCATCCGCCCACAGAATGGACAAGGGTAGAACCGGCAAAGTCATAAAACCCTCCGTTTTCCCCCCCGAGGGTGGATAGGAATCCACCCCCCCATTGCCAGGATCCCACGATGGGGTAAACCAGGCCGACATAGAGGACCGTAAAGATCATAAAGGGCCCTAATTTAATACGTTCCGCAACAGCGCCCGAAACAATGGTGGCTGCGGTTGCCGCAAACATACCCTGGAATAGGAAATCCGTCCACCAGGTATATCCGCCGTCTGCATATTCTGCTGTCATCCCGTTTTCCGGGGCGGCAATGCCGAAACCTGCAAAATCTAGGATCCCCATGGAGCCCTCTTCAAAACCGGGATACATGAGATTGAAGCCGCCTATGTAGTACATCAGCAGTCCGACTGTAATTATAAATATATTCTTAAATAGGATGTTAATGGTATTTTTTTGTCTTGTAAGCCCAATCTCCAGAAATGCGAACCCTGTGTGCATAAAGAATACCAGGGCGGTACAAATCATCATCCAGACATTGTTTGCTGTGAATAATCCTGCGTCCATTAGATATAAGTATTAGGTTGTTAAAATAATTAGTTGATTCCTGCGTGTCCATTTTCGCCGGTCCGAATCCTGTAGGCGTTCAGCATATCGGAAACAAATATTTTTCCATCGCCCACATTTCCTGTACGTGCAGAATCAAAAATGGCGTTCAATGTCCTTTCCAGAAATTCATCGGAAATGACGATCACAAGATATCGGCGCTGGATATCTGCAGTACTGTAGGAGATCCCCCTATAGACGTGGCCCTGTTTTTCATTGCCTACACCGGTGACATCCCAGTAACTGAAAAAATTCACCTCAATTTCATGTAGTGCTTTCTTGACATCATCGAATTTCGATTTTCGAATGATTGCTTCGATTTTTTTCATTTGTTTGATTTTGTTTATTATGGCGGTAAATATATATTATATGAGTTACACCCCTAAAAAATATAGGGGTCTATACGTCATTTTTATTAAATACATAATTTACACCCTATAATTTTATGGGTATAACCAATATAACTTTATTAAAAATGGAATCTCAATAGTGAAATTGAACAGAAATGTTCACCCGAGGGCCTCAACCTGTGCACCGCTTATTGAATGTATAGGTCAGGAAGCCCCAATAGAGGGAGAACAGTGTTCAGATCAATTTAGAAAGCCACAGGCCAAGGGATACGGCCAGGATCCCAATAACAATACTGCAGAAAGTATAAATGGTAAAATGGAACAGGTCGCCGGATTTGAGGAGACCGTGGTTTTCAAACGCAAAGGCCGAGAAGGTGGTGAAACCCCCGCAAAACCCGGTAGCAAGAAGCAGGGTCTGGCTTTGGTTCAGGTAATTGTGTCGAAGGCTCAGCCCTAAGAGGAAGCCGATCAATAAACACCCGGCCATATTGACTGCGAAGGTGCCGAAAAAAAAATGCTGAGAGAAAGGATTGTACGTTTTGCTTATAAAATAACGAAGGCAGCTTCCCAGGCCACCGCCTAAAAAAACAAGCAATAATTGATATTTCATACCTTAAAGGTACAAACTATATCGCTTTTTTATACTTGTAAGGGATCAAATCAAGGGATAGTTACTGGCCGTTGAGGTTGGGGATTACCTTTTGGGAAGTTGATTGACTTTTTGGCCCGAGTCAACCGCACTAAATACTAAAAGTGCCAGGTTTAGAACTACCAGGATAAGTAATATGGTGAAAAAAGTTACCATTTATCGGATTAATTAACGTTACGACGCAAAAGTACGTCTTTTGTAATAGTATACGTTTTAAATCCGAATATTGTTGTCTGGAGCCTGAAAATTGTTTTAACCACGCATTTCGCCCTCAATTTTTAAGTATATACTTAATTAGGAAGAGAATAATTATGAAACCAATAAAGATTATACCAATCCATTGCACCCCGCCATAATTACGCCGGTGCAATTTTCTGTCCTTCCGGTAAGTCAGGGCAATAACTGCTGCAAAAGCAATTATAAAAATCGTGGCGAATAGGATTTGTCCAGTGCTGAACATATTCATTATTTTTGCGTAAAGCTAATCTAAAAGAGAGGAAATGAAAAGCAAAATTGCCGCAGTGGCAGTGTTCCATGCAGCGTTCGGACTGGGGGTTAATGATTCTCCCAGGGCCAGCCTCGGACAAAGCAAGAACAGGTTGCGATTTAACCTGATGGACGAGGAGAACAAGGAATATCTGGATGCCGCTGAAAACAATGATCTTGTGGAGGTAGCGGACGCACTGGGCGATATGCTGTATATTTTGTGTGGTACCATCCTGGAGCATGGTATGCAATATAAGATTGAAGAAGTCTTTGAGGAGATACAGCGCAGCAACATGAGCAAGCTGGACACAAATGGGAAACCGATCTACCGTGAAGACGGAAAGGTCCTCAAAGGCCCCGACTATTTTAAACCCAATATAAAGGGGATCCTGGAAAGTTAGCTCCCGGGCAGTACTATAATTGATCTCATTGTTTTGGGCTGCTTTCCTGTTCCATTACGGACTGTTGCGTAGTACAACTATCAGCAAGGGATACCCGTATTGGTTAGTAAGCTACCGGGTAGCGCCACCCGAATTTGTCTTCAGCACGGTTGTACTGTATATCGGTGATGCGTTCCTTTAGCATGGCCCCATAACTTTCGTCCAATACCGGCAGGTCATAATCGACGTCCCGGAATCCAAAGGATGTAATAGGGGATATCACCGCTGCTGTACCCGCACCAAACATTTCTTTCAGGGTACCATTTTTGGCAGCCTCCACCACTTCACTTACCGTTATTTTGCGAACTTCGGTTGGGATACCTGCATCCCTGGCGATTTCCAAAATACTTTTACGGGTGATGCCATCCAGGATACGGTCACTGACCGGACCTGTGATCAGCGTATCCCCGATACGCACAAAAATATTCATGGCACCGGCCTCTTCAATATATTCATGCTTGTTGTCATCCGTCCATATGACCTGGTTATATCCCTTCTCCGCAGCCAGTTGGGTAGGATAGAACTGTCCGGCATAATTACCACCGGCTTTGGCATATCCTACACCCCCGTTGGCTGACCTGGAATATTTTTCTTCAATGAGGACTTTTACTTTTCCGGAAAAATAGGCTCCGGAGGGGGCACAGGCAATGATAAATTTATACTCATCAGCCGGGGAGGCATGGAAGCCTTTTCCGGATGCAAAGATAAATGGTCGAATATACAATGAACTGCCTTCCGATTTGGGGATCCATTCCTTATCAACCTGGAGCAGCGCTTTTAGTCCCTCCATAAAATAAGCCTCCGGCAATTCCGGGATGGCCAGGCGCTTAGCGGAAATATTAAGTCGCTTATGGTTATCGAGCGGCCTGAAAAGCCATATCCCACCGTCTGAATCCTTATATGCCTTCATCCCTTCAAAAATGGACTGGCCATAATGGAATATTTTGGCAGCAGGGTCCAGGACCACTGGCTGGTAGGGAACAATTTTCGGTGCTTCCCAGCTTCCATTTTTATAATCGCATACAACCATGTGATCCGTAAATACCTTCCCAAAGGACAGGTTATTGAAATCTACCTGGTCCAATTTTGATGCTTTCACCTTTTCCACTGGTACATTGTGTACTGTTGTTTCCATTGAATTTGCCGTTAATCTGGGCATAAATTTAAACAATTATCATCTGTTCAACCTTCTTTTTTAGCTTAAAAATCACCAGTTTTGCAAGTGATTCTTAACTAACGAGACGTATGAAAGGCTTTAACATTTTGCTTGTGTTATTATTGGGAGTCCTGTCCTGCGGGCAACAGCATAAACAAATTCCGTCCGGAGACAATGCCTCTGCCCCGTTAAACTCCAGCCTGTATGGAGAGAAACTTGGTCCAGGCAACAGGAGGTCGGCATCCGAAATGTTCGACCTGTACCAGGGGCTGGCAGCTTCAGATACCATCCCTGTGAAGTTCTCCGGGAAGGTCACGGAGGTATGCCAGGCCAAAGGATGTTGGATGAAAGTAGCTCTCGAAAAGGGACAGGAGGTGATGATAACTTTTAAGGATTATGCCTTTTTTGTTCCAAAAGATATTGCCGGTAAACACATCGTGGTGAATGGATCGGCATTTGTTTCGGAAATGAGCATTGAAGACCAAAAGCATTTTGCCCGGGACAGCGGAATGGATGAGGATGCGATCTCAGGCATAGAAAAGCCCAGGAAGTCGTACAGCTTTGAGGCAGACGGGGTATTGTTAACAAACTGATAGTGGAAAGGAAGATCATAACAACTTCTGATGGTTCTACCACGATCCAGCTGGTGGAATGGGATGAACATTATCATTCAAGGCATGGGGCTATCCTTGAAGCATATCATGTCTTTATAGATATGGGTTTGTCCTTCTGTAAGAATCAGTCTCCATGCATCCTGGAGATAGGCTTTGGAACCGGGTTGAATGCTTTGATCACACTCCTGGAGGCTGAAAGGAGGCAACTGAAGGTCTCCTATACGGGCATTGATGCTTTTCCGGTCCCTGATAGGGAAGTGCCATTGCTGAATTATATCGATAAGCTCGATGTACCGCAGCACCATGAGGATTTTGACAAAATGCATTCCTGCTCCTGGGAGATCCCTCACTTAATCACAGAAAATTTCACATTGATAAAACGGCAGCAGGATTTTCGGCACGTCCGCGACGAAAATTGCTATGACCTTATTTATTTTGATGCCTTCGGGGCCAGGGTCCAACCGGAATTATGGACAGAATCGATCTTTAATATTATGTTCAGTGCCCTGAAAACACAAGGTATTTTAGTGACCTATGCAGCCAAAGGTAGTGTAAGGAGGGCCATGCAAGCCGTGGGATTTGAAGTTGAAAGATTACCTGGGCCTCCCGGAAAGCGAGAAATGCTCCGGGCTGTAAAACCGGGTTCGGCCCGGACTCATCCACCCATTTAGCTCGCCGGGGTTGGTTTTTCAGGGAGTGTTAAACCTACATTAAACCTAAAGGCCACCCCATATTATTCCAATACCTTTACAAAAAATACAGCGATGAAGGTATTGATAACGGGTGCGACCGGACTGATAGGGAGTGAACTGGTTGCGCTATGCCATACAAAAAACATCGTTGTTAACTACCTTACCACCCAGCGCGCCAAAATAACTTCATCAAACAATTACAACGGTTTTTACTGGGACCCGGCCAGGAATGAAATTGACATGGCCTGTTTTACAGGAGTTAACGCTATTGTAAACCTCGCCGGGGCTACAATATCCAAAAGATGGACCGCTAAAAACAAAAAACGGATAGTACAAAGCAGGTTGAATCCCTTGCATACACTTGAACAGGCCCTTGTTAAACAGGGTACGGGTGAAATCACTTCCTTTATTTCCGCTTCGGCCATCGGTATGTATCCCAATTCAGTCTCCCGTTATTATGAGGAGGAAGAACCAGCCGTAGATGATAGCTTTTTAGGGAATTTGGTCAGGCTCTGGGAAGAAGAGACCGATAAGTTCTCCAGGTTTAATTTAAAGGTATCGAAGGTCCGGACCGGTTTGGTCCTTTCCCGGGCTGGGGGAATGCTGCCCCAAATGGCAAAACCGGTAAAAAATTACCTGGGAGCAGCCTTCGGAACAGGGGAACAATGGCAATCATGGATCCATATCCGGGATCTGGCCCGCATATATTTGTACCTGATCCAGCATGATATGGAAGGTGTATTCAATGGGGTCGCCCCGAATCCCGTCACACAAAACAAAATGCTTCGGCAATTGGCAGATGTATTGAACAAGCCCCTCCTATTGCCCAATATTCCTGAAACTCTCATGAAAGTCATACTCGGTGAAATGTCGTATCTCCTATTTGTAAGCCAAAGGGTAAGCAGTAAGAAAATCGAAGCCCATGGTTTTGATTTCAATTTTCGTAATATCTGTACCGCCCTGGAAAACCTCTACCATACGGGGCCTGTATCAGATAGTACGGAGGAACCCTATTCGGAGGAATTTGTGCAGTAGCCTAACAATTATCTTTTTCTGATATATCCGGCGCAGCCCGGATGTTTTTTTTAGGTGACAATTTGACATTTTTAAAGATTTGGCAGTACTTTTGCCATCCTATTTTGGAGTATTTAAAAGTGTACTAGATGAAAGAGCAAAACGAAGAAGAACAATTAGACGATATATATCCCGGGGAAGATGTAGATCAGCAGATGCAGGACGAATCCCAGGAAGGGGCGGCAGATGCTGAAGCTACTGTAAATATGGAAGTTTCGGTTGAAGAACATCTCAAAGAAGAATTGGCCCGGGAAAAGGATAGATTCCTGAGGCTTTTTGCAGAATTTGAAAATTTTAAAAAGCGCACTTACCGGGAGCGCATTGAACTTTTCAGGACAGCCGGACAGGAGGTGATCGTTTCACTGCTTCCGGTACTTGACGATTTTGAGAGGGCAATAAAGGAAATTTCCAAATCTGAGGACAAGGAAATGGTCAAAGGGATTGAACTTATCGGAAATAAGTTGAAAGAGACCCTAAAATCGAAAGGTTTGGAAGAGATCCAAGCCAAAGAAGGGGATGTTTTTGATGCTGAGGTCCATGATGCCATAACTCAAATCCCCGCACCCCACAAAAAACTGAGGGGAAAGGTGATCGATGTGGTTGAAAAGGGCTTTAAACTGGGCGATAAGGTCATTCGCCACCCGAAGGTTGTTGTTGGAAATTAAAATTACAGGATGAAGCAGGATTATTATGAAATTTTAGGCATTGATAAAAAGGCTACCGCAGCGGATATCAAAAAGGCCTATCGCAAAAAGGCAATAGCATATCATCCTGATAAAAATCCTGGTGATGCCAAAGCGGAAGAGCTTTTTAAAAAATCAGCAGAGGCCTATGAAATTCTCAGCAACCCTGATAAAAGGGTTCGCTATGACCAATTCGGCCATGCAGCATTTGAAGGCGGAGGATTTGGCGGAGGTGGCATGAATATGGAAGATATCTTCAGTCAGTTCGGGGATATCTTCGGAAGTGCCTTTGGAGGGGGCTTCAGCGGTTTTGGTGGTGGAGGCCAAAGGAGGATGAAAGGAAGCAACCTTCGGATTCATGTGCAGCTTACCCTTGAAGAAATTGCCAATGGCGTTGAAAAAAAGGTAAAAGTCAGGCGAAAAGTGCAGGCAGATGGCGTAACTTACAAGACCTGCCCCAGCTGTAACGGCGCCGGCCAGGTTACCAAAATCACCAACACTATATTGGGGCGGATGCAAACGGCGGCTACCTGTGGCACTTGTTCAGGCAGTGGGCAGGTTATTGACAAACGCCCGCATGACGCCGATGCCCACGGACTTAAAATACTGGAAGAAACCGTTGCCATTAAAATCCCGGCCGGGGTAGAGGACGGGATGCAGTTAAAGGTCTCCGGCAAAGGGAATGATGCCCCCGGAAATGGGATACCAGGGGATCTGCTTGTAGCTATAGACACCACCGAACACGATACCCTGAAAAGGGAAGGCGACAACTTGCATTATGATTTGTATATCAGCATTTCAGAAGCTGTACTGGGTACCTCCCGTGAAATTGATTCGGTTACAGGAAAGGTCCGGATTAAACTGGAACCGGGAATACAATCCGGTAAAATATTGCGCCTCCGGGGCAAAGGTATATCCAATATCAATGGTTATGGGGCTGGTGACCTACTGGTACATGTGAATGTATGGACGCCAAAGGAACTCAATAAGGAGCAGCGCGAATTTTTTGAGAAAATGCAGAAAGATGAAAACTTTGAGCCAAAGCCCGAAAAATCGGATAAATCTTTCTTTGAGAAGGTTAAAGATATGTTCTCTTAGTGAATAAAAATTTGACTTTTAAATAAAAAACGTATATTTGAATTAATATTGGGTAACCAATATTAATTTTCTTTTTCATAGCAATTTTTTTCCCATCCTTGATCCAGATCAAGGATGGGTTTTTGTTTTTAGCTGGGCCCACCACCCAATTTGTTGTGGGGTCATGCTTTCCCGGTGCTTACCCACAGGGCCATATTGTTACTATCCGTTTCATCTGTGATGCCGGTGACAGGAAGTAATACCACCGGACAAAAACCAAATGATATTCGAACAAAATACCGCTCTGCACATACTCTTTTAGGGCATTTCTATATCTTTGACAAAAATGCGTGAATGAATACTATTTTGGTTGCAAAAGAGGTTACCAAACAATTCGGAAACCACTTTGCGCTGAACAAGGTATCCCTGGAAATACCAAAAAACAGTATCTACGGCCTTTTGGGTCCAAATGGTGCCGGGAAAACCACCCTCATTAGAATTATCAATCAGATCACCTACCCGGATACCGGGAAGGTGTGGTTTGACGGGGAAGCACTTATGCCCCACCACATCAGTATGATCGGTTATTTACCGGAAGAACGCGGGCTTTATAAAAGCATGAAGGTAGGCGAACAGGCATTATACCTTGCACAATTGAAAGGACTTAGTAAAGCTGAAGCTAAAAAGCGCCTCACGTTCTGGTTTGAGCGTCTTGAAATCGGGGATTGGTGGAACAAAAAGATACAGGAGCTTTCCAAAGGTATGGCGCAGAAGATACAATTCGTAGTTACTGTACTCCACGAACCGAAGTTGCTGATCTTCGATGAGCCTTTCACAGGTTTCGATCCTATCAATGCCAATGTCATCAAAAAAGAGATCCTCAATTTAAGGGAGCGGGGAACTACCATCATTTTTTCAACCCATAGGATGGAATCAGTGGAGGAATTATGCGATCATATCGCCCTCTTGCATAATTCGGAAAAAATCCTGGATGGCAAACTTTCCGATATTAAAAAAGAGTATAAAAACAATATGTTTAAAGTAGGGTTGGATATTGAAAACGGGGAAAGCCTTCTCCTGGAACTCATGGATAAGTTCCGTATCTCGGATGCGGCATTCGACTCTCCGGAACAACGCCTGGATTTCCTGGTTCAGCTGCCGTCAAACGATACCCGGGCATTTTTAAACCACGTATCTTCCCTGGCCAATATCAGCAGCTTTGTAGAAACCATTCCCTCTGCCAGCGATATCTTTATCAGGACCATCCAAAAAAATGATTTCGATGCATAAACTAGGCCTGATCATAAGAAGGGAATACCTCGCCAAGGTCCGGAATAAATCCTTTGTAATCATGACCTTCCTGAGTCCGATACTCATGGTGGGAATGATTGTTCTTATAACCTTCCTTACCCAAATTAACGACAATGAGAACAGGGTGATCGCAGTATTGAACCAGAGCGATTATTTTGCCACTGATTTTGCCTCCTCCGGAAGCATTTCCTATATTCAATTCAAGGGAATGTCCCTGGAAGCCGCCAAGGATTCTACCGCGAAACTCGACTTATACGGCCTGTTATTCATTCCGGCTGAAAACGATTTACCACAAGTCGCCGGGAATTCCTTTTTCTATACAAAGGAAACCCCCAGTAATTCTGTTGTGGAGCGGCTTGAAAATATATTTGAGGAAAGGCTCAGACAGCGAAAACTGCTGGACCTGGGGGTATCAGCCGAAGAATATGCCTCCCTGGATGACAAGTTTGAAATTGGGACTGCCACCTTCGCAGGGCAACAGAATTTAAAAGGGATCAATGAGATCAAAGCCATCATTGGTGGTGGATTTGGATACCTTATCATGATGTTCATAATTATCTATGGTGGGTTTGTCATGCGGAGCGTGATTGAAGAAAAAACGAGCAGGATCATTGAAGTAATCATCTCCTCCGTTAAACCTTTTCAGCTGATGTTGGGAAAGATCATTGGAACCTCCCTGGCAGGACTTACGCAATTTGCTATCTGGATTATCTCAGGCTTGCTGCTGTTGGCTGTCGTCAGCTATAGCTTTGGGATCAACCCGGTAGAAATAACCGGTAAAGGCCCGGCATCCGCCAACGCTATGACCCAACTGACACCCATCCCATCCGCCTCCGATACAATGATGTTGTATGCCCAGGAACTCTATAACATTCCCTGGTTTACACTCATTGTGTTTTTTGTGGTATATTTTATCCTGGGGTACCTGATATACAGTTCCATTTATGCCGCTATCGGAGCGGCTGTTGACAATGAAACAGACACACAACAATTTATTTTTCCCATTATCCTCCCGCTGATGCTGGCAATCTATGTGGGCTTTTTTTCGGTATTCAGCAACCCGCATGGCCCCATTGCCGTAGGCTTTTCCCTGTTCCCCCTGACCTCGCCTATAGTTATGATGATGCGGCTCCCCGGGGGTATTGGCTATGGGGGAGTACCCATTTGGCAATTGATCGCCTCCATTTCCATTTTGGTCATGACGTTTCTGGGTATTGTCTGGCTTGCGGCCAAAGTATATCGGGTTGGAATTTTGATGTACGGCAAAAAACCCACCTACCGGGAAATTTATAAATGGTTAAAATACTGATATGGAAAAGTTGCAGAACATCCTCAGGGCTATCAGGGATTTTATGTCATACAATCTCTTTGACAGCGAAAAGATAAACATTACGGTAGCTACTATGCTCGCCATAGTCATAGCGCTGGTACTGGCAACCTATCTCCTTAAATGGATACATAAGGTAGTAACCGCCAAATTGCCGGAAGCGGACAAAAACCGGTTCGTAAGCATTTTTGTGTTCCTGAAATACCTGT
This sequence comes from Zeaxanthinibacter sp., assembly GCA_041743975.1. Taxonomy (GTDB): domain Bacteria; phylum Bacteroidota; class Bacteroidia; order Flavobacteriales; family Flavobacteriaceae; genus JTS-RE37. Next base: position 43,667 of record JBGTLT010000200.1, on the reverse strand, counting down.
TATATATTCTGATCGTAGTAACGGTCCTGAGCTCATCCGGGGTGAACCTTACCGTCTTACTCACAGCATCCGCCGCGTTGTTTGTCGGGCTTGGTTTTGCCTTGCAGTACCTCTTCCAGGATATCATTTCAGGGATATTGATGATCATGGATCAGTCCCTCCGTGTGGGAGACATCATAGAGGTTGATAATAAAGTGGGCCGGGTTTTTGAGATCAGGTTACGCACCACCAGGGCCATTACAAGGGATGACAAGGTGATTGTGATCCCTAACCATATTTTTCTTACGAACCTTATTTATAATTATACCCAGAATCACAACACAACCCGGGAATCCGTAAAAGTCGGGGTAGCCTACGGCAGTGATGTAGCCTTGGTGACCGAGTTGTTGCTCCAGTGTGTTGCTGCACAAAAAGACGTGCTGAATTCCCCGGAGCCATTTGTACTATTTGAAGATTTTGGGGATTCCGCTTTACTGTTTTCAGTGAATTTTTTTATCATGGATTCGTTTTCAGACCCAAAATTGAAGAGCCGGATACGGTACATTATAGATTCCAGGTTCCGTGAAAATAATGTTACCATTCCGTTCCCGCAACGGGATGTTCATTTTTTTCAACATGCTGCCGGTGAACATAGGGAATTGACCCCCGGACCCCGGAGCTAAGCGATGAACTCCTGCCGGATCCCTGCGGAGGCAAGTTGGTATTTTACAGGGTAACTGCCATTTCATGTTTCTGAAGTGAACTGCGAAAAGGTAAAATAAAAGCGTGCCTGAAAGCAATAAATTGAGTATTGCATGATAGTTGTTATATTGAGCATAATATGACCTCGGGTATCCTCAGGTCCGGTAATTTCATTTAATAAAAAAATGTATGTCAAAAATATTGGTTATAGAGGATGAAGCTTCCATCCGGAGGGTTTTGGTAAAGATATTGACTGAGGAGAATGAGGCCTATACTGTGGAAGAGGCGGAAGACGGTTTCAAAGGCCTTGAAATGATCCGCAAAAATGATTATGACCTGGCACTTTGCGACATAAAAATGCCGAAGATGGATGGCGTTGAGGTATTGGAAGCTGCACGGAAGTTAAAGCCCGAGATCCCGTTTATCATGATTTCCGGACACGGGGATTTAGACACCGCGGTGAACACCATGCGGCTTGGGGCCTTCGATTATATTTCAAAACCCCCCGACCTGAACAGGTTGCTGACCACTGTCCGCAATGCCTTGGATCGAAAGGAATTAGTTGTTGAAAACACCATCCTCAAAAAAAAGGTGAGCAGGAATTATGAAATGGTCGGGGAGAGCAAGGAGATATCCAACATCAAGGAAATGATTGACAAGGTGGCTCCTACCGATGCACGGGTGCTGATTACCGGATCCAATGGAACAGGCAAAGAGCTGGTAGCCCATTGGTTGCACGAAAAAAGCGAACGGAGCTACGCCCCGTTCATAGAAGTTAACTGCGCCGCTATCCCGTCTGAATTGATCGAAAGTGAACTTTTTGGCCACGTAAAGGGGGCATTTACCTCTTCGGTCAGGGACAGGGCCGGGAAATTTGAGGCCGCCAATAAAGGAACTATTTTTTTGGACGAGATCGGGGACATGAGTCTCTCTGCACAGGCAAAAGTACTTCGTGCCCTCCAGGAAAATACCATTTCCCGGGTCGGGTCTGATAAAGATATCAAAGTGGATGTACGGGTGATAGCCGCTACCAATAAGGATCTGAACAAGGAAATTGCAGAGGGCAAATTTCGCGAAGACCTCTACCATCGACTTGCCGTCATCCTTATACGGGTACCTTCCCTGAATGAAAGGAGGGAAGATATCCCATTGTTAATCGATTATTTTGCAGAGAAGATTGCCATGGAACAGGGTACCGTCCAAAAGGTTTTTTCAAACAAGGCCATAGCCCTGCTAAAAGGTTATGAATGGACAGGGAACATACGGGAACTCAGGAATGTGGTGGAACGGCTTATTATTCTGGGGAGTGAGGAAATTACAGAGGAGGACGTTGCGCTTTTTGCCAGTAAATAATCATAGTCCGGATTAACTGCCAGCTTTGCCCTCCGATCTATCCGAATGTATGTATCGCTATCTATTGACAGCACAGCCATTCAGCTGCTGCAGGGCCTCAAATGTGATTTCCTTGGTTTTCAGGTGGTAGTATTTTTTGGGCTCTGTAAGGTCTGGTTTCAGTAACTCCTGTTCGCAGTGGTTATAAATCCTGAGCGCAAATGCATGCGCTTCCTTGCATTCCACGGTTTCCATCATTTGGGCAAGGGAATTCCGGTAATTCACCAGAAACTGGTCTATCCTCATATGCAGCATTTCCCCCTCGGGCTGTTTCATACCTATTATTTCGGAATCTGCCGACTTGGTGTTCATAGCCAACACGTCACTGGCATATTCACTCTGGTGCATTTCATCATGCTCGTCCAGGGCTTCCAGGCTGCCTGATGTATTCTCAAGGGCCCTTTTTAGCAGTATCCGCGTACCACTCAGCGAAGCAACCCTGGTTGCCAGTTTCAAATTATGAAGCCCTTCATTTATGCTTTCGATCGCATAATCGCAGCCGCAAGCCTCAAACTGTTTACCTGAATTCTCAATAGCATTCAAAGCCTTATAAGCAAAGTAGCGGGAATTATTGATATCCGATGCAGCAATTGCATTCTGGGTCTGACTCTTTATATAATGGATATTGGAGCCGGCATAATCACAGGCAGAAGAATCCCATTTGGTAAAGGAACTAAAGATCCCAATTGCGAGTATGGCGGATAGCAGGTGATGTCTTCTCATGGCACAACGTAGTGATTAGGTAAAATTCAGGTATAATAAAGATACGAACCAGGAGCCGCGCCTCCTTATTTTTTCGACTATCAGCAGGCCATGCTGCTTATATTGGATAAAGGGCATTCATATCGGGTTAAATGGACATTTTTTGTCCGTGTGGTTACCATACACCGACAATTTATTTTATATTCAGCCCATGAAGCAGGTAATAATAACAGCATATAAGGCTGAAAACAGGATTAAATTGTCTGAAATGGACACCAGGGAGGACCTGGATGCATCCGAAAATGAGCTGGAGGATGCCCTTGAGGATGTACGTAAGGAATTGGGCAAATTTCAGAATACCCTGTATGCCCATGGAGAGTATGCCGTGCTGATCTGCCTCCAGGGGATGGATACTTCCGGTAAGGATAGCCTTATTCGTGAAGTTTTTAAGGATTGCAATGCAAGTGGGGTAGAGGTACACAGTTTTCAGGTACCGACGGAATTGGAACTGGACCATGATTACCTGTGGAGGCATTATCTTGTTTTACCCCCAAAGGGCAAATTAGGAGTCTTCAACCGTACCCATTATGAAAATGTATTGGTTACCCGGGTTCATCCTGAATATATCCTCGGAGAAAATATCCCTGGGATACATAGTGTGACCGACATCGATCAGGAATTTTGGGACCGGCGCTTTGAAGAGATTAACAATTTTGAACGCCACCTGGCCTCCAACGGGACCATCATCTTCAAATTCTTCCTGCATCTGTCAAAGGATGAACAGCGGCTACGCTTGTTACGGAGGTTGCAGTTAAAGGAAAAAAACTGGAAGTTTTCCCCTGGCGACCTCAAAGAAAGGGAACTATGGGATGCCTATCAGGACTGTTATGAAGAGGCGATCAACCGCACTTCGAAGAACTATGCTCCGTGGTATGTGGTACCCGCAGATAACAAAGACGCAACCCGTAAAATTGTGGCCTCCATTTTACTGGAAGAACTTCAAAAATATACGGATATCCGGGAGCCCGAAATGGACGATAAGATCAAGGGAAATATCGAAGCCTACCGGGCACAACTGGAAAAGGGAAAAGCATGAAAAGAATAGGGATACTGTTGCTGTTTGTTATGAGCCAGGGATTTGGGCAACAAACAGACGAGCAACAGATAAGCAGGATATATGCCACAGCACTTACCCAGGGTAAAGCTTATGACTGGCTGAATTATTTGTCTAACCAGATAGGCGGAAGGCTTTCCGGATCGGTGCAGGCCGAACAGGCGGTTGATTACACAAAACTGCAATTGGATTTACTGGGCCTGGACCGCGTTTGGCTTCAGCCTGTTATGGTGCCAAAATGGGTTAGGGGAACCCCGGAATTTGCATACCTGGAGACTGCACCCGGAATAACAAGCAATGTGCCCATATGTGCGCTGGGTGGGTCCGTGGCAACACCGCTGACCGGTGTAAAGGCAAATGTCATCGAAGTAAAAAGCAACGAGGAACTTGCCACTCTTGGCAAGTCTAAAGTAGCCGGCAAAATTGTTTTCTTTAACCGTCCTATGGACCCCACCCTGATCAATACCTTCCAGGCTTATTCGGGTTCCGTTGACCAACGGCATTCAGGGGCTATGGAAGCAGCAGAGTACGGAGCAGTTGGTGTAATAGTACGTTCTATGAACCTCCGGTCTGATGATTACCCCCATACCGGATCCATGACATATGGCGACCTCCCGGAATCGCAGCGTATACCGGCTGCTGCTGTCAGTATCAAAGGGGCGGAGTTATTGAGTACCACACTTCGGTTAAATCCGGACCTTAAATTCTATTTTAAACAAAATTGCAAACAACTGGAGGATGTGCTTTCCTATAATGTTATCGGGGAAGTGAAAGGTAGCAGCCTCCCGGAGGAGATCCTGGTTGTTGGAGGTCACCTGGACTCATGGGACCTTGGGGATGGCGCACACGATGATGGTGCCGGCTGTGTACAAAGCATGGAGGTCCTTCGATTGCTGAAACTGATCGGTTACAAGCCCAAGCGAACGCTGCGGGTAGTGCTTTTTATGAACGAAGAAAACGGTTTGCGGGGTGGCACAAAATACGCCGAAGAAGCTAACTCCAAACAGGAAAACCATGTCTTTGCACTGGAGAGTGATGCCGGTGGGTTTACACCACGTGGGTTTTCCTTTGATTGTTCAGATGAGAATATGGAAAGGGTCCTTTCATGGAAAAACCTGTTCGAACCCTACCTGGTACATTCCTTCACAAAGGGTGGCAGTGGCGCGGATATCGGGCCGCTGAAGCATGATGGTATGGTCCTGGCCGGATTGATACCGGACAGCCAGCGCTACTTTGATCACCATCATTCCGAAAATGATACTTTCGAACATATCAATAAAAGAGAATTGGAACTGGGAGCCGCAACAATGGCCAGTTTGGTTTATTTATTTGATAAATATGGCACTGCAGGAAGCATGAACCACAAAGGCAGAGAACAACAAAAGCCCTGACCGGATTCCCTCTGAAAATTAGTACCTTTGCACCTCATTTAATAAAAATACCATGCAAGACGGGATATACGCTAAATTCAATACTTCCAAAGGAAAAATACTGGTGACCTTAACCTATGAAAAAACCCCCGGGACCGTGGGGAATTTCGTGGCTTTGGCCGAAGGCATGCAGGATAATACGGTCAAAGGCAAGGGGGAACCCTATTATGACGGATTAAAATTTCACAGGGTTATTCCTGATTTTATGATCCAGGGGGGATGTCCACAGGGAACAGGGACCGGAGGCCCGGGGTACAAGTTCGATGATGAATTTGATGCATCGTTAACACATGCTGGTCCGGGCGTAATGTCCATGGCCAATGCAGGTGCGGGAACCAATGGCAGCCAGTTTTTTATCACGCATGTTGCAACACCCTGGCTAGATAACAAACACACGGTTTTTGGATATGTTGAAGAGGGTCAGGATGTTGTGGATAACATTGCCCAGGGCGATAAGATTTCATCCGTTGAAATTATACGTGTTGGGGAACAGGCCAAAAAATGGGACGCCAGAAAAGCTTTCGAAACGTTCAGGGGCGCTGCCGAAAAGAGGCTTACTGAAGAAAAACAAAAGGCGGCCACAGAATTGGATAAGGTGGCAGCCGGATTTGAGAATACCGAAAGTGGCTTGCGATATAAGATTATACAAAAAGGTGAAGGTGACCAGGCACGGAAGGGCGCTACAGTTTCAGTCCACTATGAAGGTTCCCTTACAGGGGGTACTGTATTTGATTCCTCTTATAAAAGAAAGGAACCTATAGATTTCCAGTTGGGTGTAGGACAAGTCATCCCCGGATGGGATGAAGGAATCGGACTATTACAGGTAGGAGACAAAGCCCGTTTTGTGATCCCGCCGCATCTGGCCTATGGCAGTGCCGGGGCAGGAGGAGTAATACCCCCTAATGCGACCCTTGTTTTTGATGTGGAACTGCTGAAAGTAACATAGGCATTACCCGGTATTTCCCTTGAGTAATTGACTATTTCAACACCGGATAGGCCGGGAATCCTATGCTTAGTGCAAGGATGCCCACCAGTTACAAGCTTTCAGATTATTTATCCGGTCTTCCTGGAAGACATTGCCAGAAGGATGAAATTTATGGCTATCAGCACCAAAAAGATTAGTAAGAAAAGTTGCATCCTGAAATTTTCAAAGCATTAAACCTGTTTGTCGTTGGCAGTATGATAACCCTCCTAAGGATAACCCTACAATATCAACTATGGCTCCGTGGAGGACACGTCCGGATAATTTCAGGAACAAATGCCCATACTAATCCTGGTAGCCAAAAAAAACCCTGACATTGCTGTCAGGGTTTCTGCTAAAAAAAAATTAAATCGTTTCGTACCTAGTCTATTACTTTAACATTAACGGCGTTCAATCCTTTTTTTCCTTGTTGTAGTTCAAATTCTACAACATCACCTTCACGTACTTCGTCAATTAAGCCAGAAATGTGTACAAAGTGATCTTCTTCTGAACCTTCTTCTGTAATAAATCCGTAACCTTTGGAATCATTGAAGAATTTTACTGTTCCTTTACTCATAATAAAAATTAAATAATTAATAAAGAGCAAAAGTACATTTAAAAATTTTAACAGTCTCCCTTTTTGAGATTTTATTTTAACAAATACCCTGTTTTCTACATCTGTTTGCCAGGGATAAACAATCTCTTCAGATGACCTGTGTGCACCAAATTAACTGCTGCACGGGGAGGCCACTTGTTGCAGGTCCGCATCCATCGTTATAAATTGTCAGGTGTCTTGTGTAGTAAGGATGGATGTGAGTGAGTCTTTGATCGCCAGGGGGTCCCGGTTCAATACCGAGGTCCCAAGACTTACAAGCTGTGTGGCCCGGTCTATTGCCTTCTGGACATCAACTATGCTTTGGAACGTCTCCTGTATATTGGTGCTGATGTCATTGATGTGACGAAGCGATGCCGAAACCTCGTCCATTACCAGGTTTGCAGAGCGGGTATAAAGTTCATCAGCTATATCAAGCAATACCTGGTGTATTTCTTTTAATTGCTGGTTTTCATCCGAGCTGAGATTGTTAATCTCCCCATATCTGTAATCCCCTATAGCTGTGGCCATGGCCAGAAAGTGGTTTGCCAGGTCGTTTGCCTGGTGTGCATTCAATTGTCCCATCCCCCGATTGCCTTAAAATCCTTAATGGTTGCGTGAAGTCTGCTGCCAGCTTGCGACAATTCCTGCCGTGTGTGCGAATCCTTCGGGTTTTCGAGCTGATTCGCCAATTTTTTATGCCCTTCCTGTATTACCTTAATGATCTCGGAATACGCTTGCAACGTTTCCTGCCTTACAGATACATCCTCCAGGTGCCGGTAATAATCTTCAACAAATTTGGTTCGCTCGTAAAGAGATAGTTCCGGGTTACGTGCAAGATCAAAATAGAAACCCTTAAGCCTCCTTTTCCGAACTTCCAGTTTTTGGTATAGGTTACCGGCCAGGTTGAGGTCCAGGTATTCAAGTATGACCTCAATTGGCCTGTCTGCCCGTGCTACATGAACGCTGAGCTTGCGGCTCCTGAACTTATCGGTAAGCGCCCTTATAAGGGTGTTGCTCAGCAGGGAGTAGGCCTCCGCCTGTTCTGTATTGAGAAAAACTGGGCCAAAGTCGCCCGCTACCAGCGTCCCTGTAAGTCCAGCTGTATTGAGCTGTGCTTTCCCGTTATTGGCCAGCATTGCCAGGCCTTGAAAATAATCATGGGCTGCCGAATAGATTACCCTGTTGATACTGTCGGCCCTCTTATCAGCGGAACAATCGCAGGGACCCGGATTGACATTGCGGTCCCTAATATTTTTGTCCAGGCAGCTTGCTTCACAATGCATTTCAAAACCATAGGGTAACCATTCAAACTGTTCCATCCCTGCAACAGCTTCATGCGAGTAGTTCCCAACTGCCTTGAGGTTCACGCAACTGCAACAAAGAATGGCATATAAAATAAGGATTGAACCCTGATTGGCAGCTTTCTGAAACATCTGCTTCTGCTTAGTCTTCAAGTTTTATTTTGCCCGCACGAACGCGAAATTCCCGACCGATTGGTTTGTAGCAACTGACAGCATAATTATCCTCCGGAATACAGAACGCGGTATGGCAAAAAAACCGGCTGTCAGCAGCCAGGCTTAATTCCACTATCCCATACTTTTTATGCTGTGGGGTCCGGAGTCATCCGAAGGTATGGTCTTATTTCAGTTACACCTTTTGAAAACATACCTCTGGCTTCTTCAGTAGGTATAGAAGGACTGACCACCACATCTTCCCCATTTTCCCAGTTGGCGGGCGTGGCAACTTTATGGTAGGCTGTCAACTGCAAAGAATCGATGACACGCAACAACTCATGGAAATTCCGACCGGTTGAAGCAGGATAGGTCAATATCAGTTTTACCGTCTTATCCGGTGCAATAATATAGACAGATCGTACCGTAAGGGTATCATTGGCGTTGGGGTGGATCATATCATACAAATTGGATACCTTCCTGTCCTCATCGGCAATGATCGGAAAATTAACGGTAGTTTGCTGCGTATCGTTTATGTCCTTTATCCATTTTGCGTGTGAGACAAGGCCATCCACGCTCAAGGCGATCATTTTTACGTTTCGTTTGTCAAATTCCTTCTTGAATTTTGCAGCTGTTCCCAGTTCTGTGGTGCATACAGGCGTGAAATCTGCGGGGTGGGAAAATAAAATCCCCCAGCTGTCGCCTAAGTACTCGTATAAGTTAAGTGTACCCTCGGAACTATCCGCTGTAAAATCGGGTGCTTTGTCACCCAGTCGTATTGTTGCCATATTTTTAGCTTTAGATTTTTAAATCAGTTACACTATAAAATTATCAGATTAAACTCATTATGCGATCCGCCCATAGTTAAAAAAGTATTAAAATTTCCCGGGGGAAGGGTAGGAGAGAAACAAAGGGGTCCTGACACAGCAAAGCAGAATAGTTCTTTGGAGGAGTGAATCCCCTTTTGGGAGATACCGGTAAAATGAGAACACATTTCCGTTCCGAAGTTAATCAATTTTATCCCAGCTTGATTTAAGAATTGTGTGTAACTTTAAGACACGGATACTACAATTTCACCTTATTTTTGAACCATGAGAGAGAGTACGCTGGAACAAATGAAATACCCGATAGGCCATTTTGTATGTCCGGATAAGATAACGAGTCTTATCAGAACCGATTGGATAGCAGAAATGGAGGCCCTGCCAGTAAAACTCTCAGATTTGGTCATTGGCCTGTCTGAAGAGCAACTCAATACCCCATACCGCCCTGATGGATGGACGGTAAGGCAGGTAGTGCACCACCTTGCGGATAGCCACCATCACAGTTACACCAGGTTTAAGTGGGCACTGACGGAAGTCGAGCCGATCATAAAACCGTATAATGAGAAGGCCTGGGCCTTGCTCAATGATTCCCGCTCCGGACCCATATCTTTATCCCTGGACCACCTAAGTGCCATTCACGCTAAAATGATCTACCTTTTCAAAAACCTGTCGGAGGAAGATTTCATGAAATCATTTATACATCCGGTTGGGAATAAGGTTACCACGGTTGAGGAAAATATAGGCAGTTATGCCTGGCATGGTTACCACCACTGTAAACACATTGAGAACCTGCTCTACCGCAAAGGCTGGATAAAATAAGAAGCAGGTGTAAGGGAATCAGCGGCACTTCGCGCAGTAGGTTTATTCCCGCCATTTGATGTTACAACCGATACTTGGTTTTTGTTCGGGATTGATGGGGTTGCCGCTCAACAGTGCATCCAGTGCATTCCGAAGGTCTTTTCCGGTACAGGGGACACCATTTCCCGGCCGAGAATCATCCAGCTGCCCACGATAAACCAGGCGAAGTTCTGCGTCGAATACATAAAAATCCGGGGTACACGCCGCATCATAGGCACGGGCAACCCCTTGTGTCTCATCATACAGATATGGAAAAGGGTAGTTTTCACGTATCGCTGTCTTTTTCATAAGTTCGGGGGCATCCAGTGGGTACCTGAGAATATCATTGCTGGAGATTGCGATAAAGCCTACCTCCCGTGGGAGATATAACCTGGCGAGCTGTACGATTTGTGGATTGACATGCTTTACAAAGGGGCAATGGTTGCAAATGAACATGATCACAGTACCTTTTTGCCCTTTAAGTTCGTCAAGTTCAAGGGTCTTGTCGCTTACTGCATCATTCAGGCTGAATACGGGTGCCTGGGTGCCTAAAGGGATCATATTGCTGGGCGTATTGGCCATTTTATGTGCTTTTCAATACATTACTGAATAACTAAAAGTATCCAAAAATTATTGTTTTTTGGTAGGGCAATTGTTAATTTAATGAGGTTAACAGATTTAGTATTGAAAATTCTTACCATCCCTGGCCGTGGCCATCAATAAGCTGCAGGGTGAAGGATTTACTGTAGATCCCAATCTTTGTGCAGCTGGCGCGGAAAATAAACGGTAGGGTATTGCAATACAACTGAATTGAATGTCCTTCGTTATTATCCGTTTGAGGGGTTGAGCAACCCGGGAGACAATACTGGAACCATCATTGAGGTGACCGATTTTTGTTTGGCACGTGTTACGACATACCTGCTACATATCGATTTTGGCCCTGAATCCGGCGTCCGGAAATCCTCTGCCCGGATCACGAATCGATATACCCCTAATGGGAAGGCAGGTAGGGGCGATGGTCAACTTTCCAGGGAAACGGATAGCCAACATTATGAGCGAATGTCTTATCTTGGGAGCTGTGGCGGGGGGAGATGTTGTGCTCCCGAAGCCCCGGTACACAGTGCCCAACGAAATAAAAATCTCCTGATCCTTGCTGGAACATAGTCTCGATACGATCCCCATTCAATTTGATTCCCAAACACTTTGGGTCCTGAATTCAGCATTGGCGCTGGTCATGTTCGGGGTGGCCCTGGAAATCACGGTGCGCGACTTTAAAATCCTGGTTAGAAAACCCAAAGCTTTTTTTACCGGGATCCTCAGTCAGTTTCTATTACTTCCTTTGGCCACATTCGCCCTGGTTTGGCTAATAGAACCCCTTCCGAGCATTGCTCTTGGAATGTTTATGGTGGCTGCCTGCCCCGGGGGGAACATCTCCAATTTCATGACCCAGCTGGCCAAAGGAAATACGGCCCTTTCAGTCAGCCTTACTGGGGCATGCACTTTACTGGCCGTGCTGATGACCCCTTTGAACCTGCAGCTATGGGGTTCTCTCTATCCGCCTACCGCTTCTATTCTGCAACAAGTTTCCATTGCACCCCTGGAAATGGTGCAACTGGTATCCCTGATATTGGGATTCCCCCTTGTTTTGGGTATGTTGGTGAATTATTGGAAACCTTCACTTGCCAACCGGCTTTCGGGCGTATTCAAAGCCTGCTCCCTGACCTTTTTTATTGCGCTGGTCTTTATAGCCCTGTTTGACAACCGGAAGGTATTCGCAGATTATCTGGATTACATTTTTTGGATTGTTTTATTCCACAACCTGTTGGCAGTAATTACCGGGTTCTCCATTGCAAAACTCATGGGGCTCAGCCAACGGGACACCCGAACCATCGCTATTGAAACCGGGATCCAGAATTCCGGCCTGGGATTGATACTGATCTTCACATTTTTTAATGGCTTAGGCGGAATGGCCCTCCTCGCAGCCTTTTGGGGTATCTGGCACTTGATATCCGGACTTTTACTGGCAGGGTTCTGGGGTTTCAAACCCCTTCAAAAAGAAGAACTGGCTTGAAAGATATAGCCTATTTTCTTATAAAGCAGAGCATCCGGCTGGGGTGTTACTGTTACTTCAAAAAAATTGAAATGCATGACCTGGCCAAAATTCCTGAAAAAAAACCGATACTGATACTTGCCAATCACCAGAATGCCCTACTCGATGCCCTGCTGGTTGCGGTTTCCTCGAAACACAGGCCCTATTTCCTGACACGTTCCGATGTATTCAGCAACCCATGCCTTCGTGCACTTTTCAAGCTGTTAAGGATGCTGCCTGTCTATCGCATCCGGGATGGGATTCATGAATTGGCGAAGAATTCAGTGACCTTTGATCGATGTGCAGCCTTATTGGAAAAAAACCAATCCATCCTCATTTTCCCGGAGGGTAACCACAGTCTGGCCCGGTGTATCCGGCCTCTGAACAAGGGGTTTACGCGTATCATCTTAACATCCCTTTCACGGCATCCCCACCTCGATATCCGCTTAGTACCCCTGGGCATCAATTACCAGGATGCTGCTTCTTTTCCGGATAGTGCCGCCTTTTATTTCGGAGCCGATATTCCGGTACAGGACTATTATGAGCCGGGGAAAGAACATATTTTCGTTCAGTCTGTAAAGGAAAAAGTGGCCACCGAGTTAAAACAGGTGACCACCCATATAGGCGATGTGGATAATTATGAGGAAATCCGGGATACGTTGAACAGGCTTGGCGCCAATTACCTGGAACCAAAAAAGGTCAATGAATGGATCCGCCATATGCCTTCAATGGAATTAAACCGGGTCGCCGGATCGCGTACAAAAAAATCTTCCGTGATGGCAACCCTCTTTTCCATTTTAAATTTCCCGCTGCTTTGGCCATGGCGGGCTTATGTTTCAAAAAAGGTGCCCGAACCGGAGTTTAAGAGCAGCTACCGGTTTTTATACGCTTTCATGGTATTTCCGCTGTATTATCTCCTGCTGCTGCTGATCCTCTGGGCCCTGCAGGGTTACCTTGCAGCCCTTGGCGGTGTTATGGGCCTTTTCCTTTTCAACCTGTACTATGTAAAGCAGGCCTGATTTCCGTACCCGACCTGCCACAGCGGGAACCGCGTGGCGAAATCAGCCCGCTAACTTGGCGTAATTGCATACCTCAGAACTCTGATTTTGGCAGTATATTTAACATACGAAATAGGGTTTTGCCTTCAACCAGGAAAACCTATTCCCTGCTAAATTGTAATCATCATGAAGAATAAAATTTATCCCTGCATCTGGTTTGATGGCAATGCTGCCGATGCAGCCTCTTTCTACAGTACCGTATTCCCGGATTCCGTTATCACGTCCAATACGTCGATGGTGGTAACTTTTGAACTTGAAGGCATCCGGTTTATGGGTTTGAACGGGGGGCCGCACTTTAAGCCAAATCCCACCGTTTCCTTTTATGCGATCTTTGGATCTGAAACAGAAATGAACAAAACATGGGAGCAACTTTCGGAAAAGGGAAAGATTATGATGCCACTCGATGCCTATGAATGGAGCCCCCGTTACGGATGGGTGGAGGATCGATATGGGATTTCATGGCAACTGACCCTGGGTGAACCTGCCTCCTTCGGGCAGCATATCACCCCGGCGTTCATGTTCGTGGGGGAACAGTTTGGTAAGGGCGATGAAGCATTGGATCATTATTCAAATATTTTTAAAGCATCCGAAAGGCCTTTCATTTACCGCTACCCCCAGTCCGATACCGGGCAAGCTGGTAAAATAGCACATGCACAATTCAATCTCCTGGGACACCAATTTATTCTGATGGACAGCGGTCAATTCCCTGATCTTTCGTTTACGGAGGGCATTTCCCTTGCCATAGAATGTGAATCCCAGGAGGAGATCGATTACTACTGGAATGAACTTTCCAAAGGCGGAAGTGAAGGCCAATGCGGTTGGTTAAAGGACAAATTTGGTTTTTCCTGGCAGGTAGTACCGGCCGTCCTCCCTAAACTTATGAGTGATCCGGAAAAGGCTGAGGGTGTGGTGCAAGCCTTCCTGAAAATGAAAAAATTTGAAATTTACAAGCTCCTGCTTGCCGCTGAATAAAAGTATATGGCAACATCCAAACCTATAACTATTGACGCCTATATCGCGGAATTTCCGGAACCTGTTCGAAAGGATTTGGAAGCGGTCCGACACACCATACGCAAGTTGGTTCCGCAGGCCGATGAAACGATCAGCTATGGTATCCCGACCTTTAAACTCAATGGCAGGAACCTGGTCCATTTTGCCGGATTTAAGAACCATATCGGACTTTATCCTACCCCGGTGGCAGCGGAGGCCTTTAAGAAAGAACTGTCTGCCTACAAAACGGGAAAGGGATCCGTACAATTCCCATTGGGGGTTCCCATGCCGCTCGATCTGATAACCCGGATGGTGCAATACAGGCTGTCGCAACAGATGGACGCATCCTGAAGGCAGCTGTAATTAAGCCACCCTTCAAAAGCAACCGCGCGAAACAGGGTCATTTCAAACTTACATCATGTGCCCAAAAAAGATGGCATTCATCAGAAGTTTGTTCGTTCCGTACCAGAAAGCCCTGAAATTGGTATTGTCTGTAAAAAGGATTACACGGCCTTTCCCGACCCGCCTGGCAGTAAAGGGAATGCTGTTTTTGATCAGTTGGGCATTTTCTTCGGAAATATAGCCGCTGAGCAATGGGTTGTCAGTATACTGAATGGGATTATTATAGCTGTTGTTGTCCGGTTCCAGGTATACATTCGAATTTCTGAAGAGGGCCAGCCTTTCATTCTTATACCCAAAGTTAATAGGGTGGGAGCGATCCAGTTTGGCTTCAAATATGGCCCCTCCCGTCTCCTGTGCCCCCAGAAAATCCTGGCGTTGTTCATAGGATATATTCCGGGCAACCAGGGAATCTTTTTTAAATTTTAGCTTCACTATTTCATTTTTATCGGCCCAGTTGGCCACACCAGTGTAGCCAATTAACGAACCGCCGGATTTTACCCATGCACCTAATTTTTCTGCATCCTTCTTATCCAGGGCCGAACTGCCCCTTGTGTTGGGTATGATAATATCTGTATAACTGCTGATATCGGTATTTTTAAAATATTCCGTATCGATCTTTGTGATCTTCATATCATAACGCGTATCGAATAAATGCCATATCTCTCCTGCATCACTGGCCTGGATTCCGGTTCCGACAATAAGGGCTACCTTCTGTTTTATAAGCGGGTCGAAGTCACTGCTGCCCAGGTCGATCCCGTTTGTCGAACCAGTGCCAACCGAGACAATATCCAAATAACATTCCTTCGCTACCTCCTGGAGGAATTTGTGTAGTTCCCCCCCGGCCATATCCTGGTTTTGGACCGGGATCATAACGGTTCCATAATCATAGGTTCTTCCGTCCAGTATAAACGGGGATTTGGCCACCTTGGCCCGTATCCCTTTGTTCAGGATCCTGTCGAGGGCTTTTGGGGTATAGTATTCATGCCATTCAAAAAGGTACGCATACGCAGAAGCCCCTGTAATAGAACCCGTAAGCGGTTTAAGATCGGAAATGGCTTCCCCGGCATTTGCCACTGATGGTATTTCAGCATAATCCACATTGAATGCAAGCGGGAACGTCCATGCGGATATGTCATAGAAGAGGCTGTCTGTAAAGGTGGTCCTTTTTTCAAACATAGCCTGTATGAGTTTGTAGTTCTTCTGGTCCATGGGTACTACATAACTATAACCTTTTGCAAATGTTTTCCCATTGATTACCGAGTCGCCGGCCAGCTCATTAAATTGAATATGCTGCCGGTCCAGTATCTCCGCCAGGTGCCACGTTTTGGCAGCGTCCTTGCTATCGCCAAAAACTATTGATTTGGTCTTGCTTTTTTGTGAATCAATTCGTGCCTCCTTGTAAAAGTCGCGCTGGTAGGCCAGTAATTTGGTGCGCATATTCCGGGCGGCTTCCAATGTAGATAATGCGGCTGTAAATTGATTCCGTATGGTAAAGGGAAAGGTGAGCAACCCGTTTTCACTTTCCTGGATATGCCCTCTTGAACTCGCCTGTTCAAACAAAATGCCAATGCTTCCATTGATGTCCGGGAAAGTGGATCCTTTGCCATAATAGTAATCGTCATAATCTTCTTCCGAATAGTAGAGGGAACCAATATTATCGAATGCTGTGGCGTGGTAGGTCCCAATCTCTGCCGTAAGTTCCTGATTTAGTTGAGGGGTTAAGGGATGTACCCTTGTAGGTTCCCCGGGCTGGAAGAAAAAGGTGGAATTGGTACCCATTTCATGGTGGTCTGTCAAAATATTGGGAAGCCATTTGTGGAATGTTTTTAACCTCGCACGGCTTTCCGGCAGCTGCACGGGAAGCCAGTCCCTGTTCATGTCAAACCAGTAATGATTAGTTCTTCCGCCCGGCCAGACCTCATGGTACTCCCGTTCGTTATTGTCCGAATTGAGGTGGATACTTTTATTGGTGTTGGCCCAATATGCGAACCTTTGAAGGCCATCCGGGTTAAAGGAAGGATCCATAAGAATGACCACATTCTCAAGCAAAGCATCAATTTCCGGGCCCTGGGCTGCCGCAAGGTAATAGGCATATGCCAATCCTGCATTGGCACCACTGGGTTCGTTCCCATGTATTGAAAAGCCCTGGTACACTACAATGGGCATTGTTTCCAACCCAGAGTTGCCACCGTTCTTTTCAGACAGGGCGAGGTGGTCCTGCCGTATCTGTTCCAGGTTGCCATGGTTTTTTTGGGCAGTAATAGTAAGCAATAAAATGGGCCGTCCTTCAAAAGTAGTGCCCCTGTTTTCCAGGGTAATACGGTCGCTTACCGTGGCCAATGTCTGCATATAGTACATCAGTTTATCATGTGTAACATGCCATTCCCCTACTTCATGGCCGATGATTTCAGAAGGTTTGGGAATATTTTCATCATAACTGATCCCTTTCGGAAGATAGTAACTGAGGTCAAGGGAATCCTGTCCGATAAGGGTTTGAAAGGCTGAGAATAATAGCAGCAAAGGGATATTTTTCATAAATGGCAATAAAGTTTGGTATTTGAACACCGTTAGACAGATTTTTTTCAGCACACATACGGAAAGAGGTAATGGTAATGTGGGCAATAAAAAACGACCTCTTTTTGTAAGGTCGTTGCGTTTGTTAACCGGCTTGTACGATACTATATATCATCGAAATCGACATCCGTGAAACTCCCTGTTGAGGTTACTTCCCCATTTTCAGATGGTTCCTCTTTCTTATAATCACTTTGGTGCCGCTCTGAGATGACTTCCCTTCCTTTCTCATCAATTATATAATCCATCATTTCTTCCATATACTCCCTGAATGATTGAAAATCTTCTTTATATAAGTAGATCTTGTGCTTTTTATAATGGAAGGAACCATCGTCATGGGTGAATTTTTTACTCTCGGTAATCGTAAGGTAATAATCACCGGCTTTGGTGCTCCTTACGTCAAAAAAATAGGTCCGTCTTCCTGCCCTTAAAACTTTGGAGAAAATCTCTTCCTGATCCATTAATTCTTTTTCACTCATTTCGTCTGGTTCTAGTTCTTAGTTATATGCATTGTAACTCCAAAAATGTGAAAAAAAAGCCAATGTAACAACATTTTTCTAGTTTTCTTTCTCAGATAGCTGATTGAAATAAAGCTCTTTATAATAGCCATCCATGGTAATTAATGACTCATGGCTACCCTCCTGTAAAACCCTGCCATCTGCCAGGACAATTATTTTGTCCGCATTTTTGACGGAAGAAACCCTGTGGCTTACGATAAGTGTTGTCCTGTTTCGGGATGCTTTTTTGAGGTTATTGAGGATGGCTTCTTCAGTTTCGGTATCTACCGCGGACAAACAATCATCAAAGAGATATATCTCAGGATCTTTAAGGAGGGCACGGGCTATGGAGACCCGTTGTTTCTGGCCTCCGCTGAGAGTGATTCCCCTTTCGCCCAGGATGGTATCGTATTGGTTGGCGAACCCCATGATATTCTCATGAACCACTGCTTGTTTTGCCATTGCAATGATCTCAGCCTCCGTTGCATTCTCCTTCCCGAACTTGATATTATTCCTGATGGTATCTGAAAACAAAAAAGCGTCCTGTGGAACCGCCCCGATAGCGGAGCGCAGGCTATTTAAATTCAATGCCTCAATGGGAGTATCGTCTATCAGGATTTGCCCTGAACCTGCATCATAGAGCCGGGCAACCAAATCCAGTATCGTGGATTTTCCGGAACCGGTTTTTCCGATAAAGGCAACGGTTTCCCTGGCCTCTATTGTAAAAGAGATATCCTTTAATGCCGTGATATTGGTATCCTCATAGGTAAATGTCACGTTCCTAAATTCAATCTTCCCCTTGATGGGGGTGTGTTCCGCCCTGTTATTTACAATTGATGGTTGTTCGTTTAAAAATTCATTGATCCTTTTCTGGGATGCCTCCGCACGCTGTACCAGGGATGTGAGCCACCCCACAATGGCCACCGGCCATGTCAGCATATTGACATATAATATAAATTCGGCAATGGTGCCGACGGAATCAATTTCACCATTGATATACTGGCTGCCCCCGACATAGATCACGAAAATATTGCTGATCCCGATCAGCAGGACCATCAGGGGGAAGAACCAGGCATCCACTTTGGCAAGATCCATACTTTTATTCCTTCCATCTATGGCAAGCGCCTTCATTTCCACATTGATATTGGGTTCGAGTCCGTATGCCTTTATCACCGAAATCCCGGAAAAGGATTCCTGTGCAAAAGTGGAAAGGGTTGACAGGAATTGCTGCACTCTGGTACTTCTCCTGTGGATGATCTTACTGATCATATAGATGAGGACGGATAACACCGGGAGGGGCAGCAAGGAATAAAACGCTATGGTTGGTGCCTTGATGAACATTAGTGGGATAAGGCAAATGAAAAGTGTCAGTGTCTGGATCCCGTACATAATGGCCGGACCCGCATATTGCCGCACCTGGCTGACATCCTCACTGATACGGTTCATGAGGTCCCCGGTTCGGTTCTTCTTGTAAAAATTGAGGTTGAGGAACTGGTAATGGTCGAAGATCTCATTCTTGAGGTCAAATTCAATATAGCGGGAAACATTGATTATGGTCTGTCTCATCAGGAAAGTGAAAAATCCTGAAAGCAGTGCTGCTCCGACGATGATGAGGATATATTCCATTAAAAGATCCCGGGCCGCGGGTTCCTCTATTTTATTGGCAAAATAGTTCTCAACTACCTCGATGGACTTTTTAACATACGAGGGCATTACCAGCTGAAAAATACGGGCAATTATTGTAATGATGATGCCTATCAGCAGTTTAAACCAATATTTTTTAAAGTATTTATTGAGATGTTTAAGCTCCTTCATTCAGTTGGTCAGCAATTGGATGGATAATACCGGGTTGCGCAAAGATAGCGGATTGGCCCGAAACGAAATGTTATAAAACTGATAAGTAGTGACCCTGCTTAACCCTCAGATGGAAGGTCAAAAAAAGGTAAAACAAACGGGTAGGCAATACCTTTAATTGCATACAAAGAACTCCCTAAAACCTTTCGGATATAAAATATAATACTATTTTTGCGGAGTTATATTCATTCGATGAAACTAATGTTCTTTTAAAATGCTTACAAGAAGGCATATCCGGGTAAAAGTAATGCAGTGTATATATGCACTTACACAGTCGGCAGATGATTCCCTGGACAAGCAGGAAGAATTTTTAAAATTAAGCATTGAGAACACCTTTACATTATATCTCCTCATCCTCAGTCTATTACGTGAACTCCACCAGATGGCGGAAAAGCATGTAAATCACTCCTCCAAGAAATATGTCGCCACGGCATCCGATAGCTACCCGGACCAGGAAAAGTTTTTGAATAACAGGGTTTTCCTGCAAATCGCCGGCAACAGCCAATTGGGAGATGAGCTGAAACGCCGGAAATTGAAGAATTGGTACCTCAATGAAGAATATGTAAAAATAGTATATAAGGAGATAGTTTCCAGTACCCTATATGACCGGTATATGTCCCAGGCTTCCAGTACGTACGAGGAGGATAAGAACCTGATTGTTGATTTGTTCAAAGAGGTGATCGCACCCAACGAAAAAATATATGAGTACTATGAGGATGATAAGCTTACCTGGGTAGACGATATCCCACTCGTCAATACCTTTATCCTGAAACAATTAAAAAAACTGAAGAAAAATCAGCCGGAATCCTTCTTCCTGCCACAATTGCTAAAGGACCAGGAAGACCTTGATTTCGCGAGAAAACTCCTGAGAAAGACCCTGCTCAACAATACCGCCCTGGTTACTGAAATTGAAGGGAAGACACCAAATTGGGACAAGGATCGTATAGCTGATATAGATGCCATTCTGCTGAAAATGGCCATTTGTGAATTATTGAATTTTCCTTCCATCCCGGAAAGGGTGACCATTAATGAATACCTTGAAATTGCCAAGGAATACTCCACACCCAAGAGCAGCATCTTTATTAACGGGATATTGGATAAACTTGTAAAGGAATATAAAACGGAAGGAAAACTTAAAAAAACCGGCCGCGGGTTATTATAAAAAATTATTGTTTAATTTTGCTCCGAATTATTAAAATTTGATAAAATGAAAAGAATAGTATTAGCATTCAGTGTGGTAGCGGTTCTCGCGTTTGTTTCCTGTAAAGAAAAGGCGTCCAGCAAAATTGATACAGCCAATGTGGAAGTTGCAAAGGATCGGGATGTTGCGGCGAAGAACCTCCCCGTAATGACATTTGATAAATCGGAACACGATTTTGGAACAATTGCCCAGGGAAGCCCGCAGGAAACTGTTTTTAAGTTTACCAATACGGGAAATGCTCCGCTGATTATAACCAATGCAACCAGTTCCTGTGGTTGTACCATACCCGAATATCCAAAAAATACCCCAATAGCCCCAGGTGATACAGGGGAGTTACTGGTTAAATTTAACGGGACAGGACAAAATCAGGTAACCAAAAGCATTACAGTGAATGCCAACACTGAAAAGGGCACTGAAATATTGAGGATCAAAGCATTTGTAAATCCAAAACCCGCTGCAGGTACCGCGGCTGTTGGCCCGGTTAAAAATTAAGACACAAAAGGAATTATGGGTGATATAAGCCAGTTTTTACCAATGCTGCTGATTTTTGTAGTAGCATATTTTTTTATGATTCGTCCGCAAATGAAACGGTCAAAAGATGAAAAGAAGTTTGCGCAGGAATTGAAAAAAGGGGATAAGATCATTACCAAAAGCGGCCTTCACGGGAAAATAGTGGAGCTGAATGACAGTGATTTTTCCTGCATTATAGAAACTATGGCAGGGAGGCTTAAATTCGACAGGACTGCCATTTCCATGGAAATGAGCAAAAAATTAAACCCTCCAAAGGAGAAATAGCAGAATCCTTCAACCTTACCTAAAACACTGGCATTGCCGGTGTTTTTTTTTGGCCGGATTTTGCTATAAAAACTGTATATTAATGCTTCATTTAAATAATACATCATGTATACAGATCGGCGCAAGTTTATAAAGTACAGCTCCCGGGCCTTATTAGGCGCCGGTGCAGCAGCTATTTTCCCCCTGGAGATGCTGGGCAAAATCCGGAAAAGGGTGGGGCCCAATGACCGGATCAATGCCGGATTGATCGGGTGTAATGGGATGGGATTTTCGGACCTGCTGTCCTTTTTGAAAATCAGCGAAGTAAGTATTGTTGCCTTATGTGACCCGGATGAGAATGTTTTAGAGCAACGCAGTGCCGACCTTGAAAAGGCCGGTATCAAGAAACCAAAATGGTACGGGGACTATCGTATATTATTAGAAAATAAGGATATTGATATTGTGGTCATCGGCACCCCGGACCATTGGCATTGCCTGATGCTGATAGATTCCCTCAAAGCAGGGAAGGATGTCTACTGTGAAAAACCAATTGCCAATTCCATACAGGAATGCAATATCATGCTCCAAACTGTTAATGCCAGTGACCGGATGGTACAGATCGGGCAATGGCAACGAAGCCAACCCCATTTTGTTGATGCCATAAAGTTTGTCCATTCCGGAGCATTGGGACCTATCCGTCTGGCCAAGGCCTGGGCCTACCAGGGATGGATGAAGCCCGTTGCCCCGCAACCCGATACTGCAGCGCCCAAGGGGGTAGATTACAATATGTGGTTGGGCCCGGCACCCTTACGTCCTTTCAATGCCAACCGCTTCCATTTTAATTTCAGGTGGTTTTGGGATTATGCAGGCGGACTAATGACAGATTGGGGGGTTCACCTAATTGATTATGCCCTTTATGGGATGCAGGCAGCTACCCCAAAATCGGTAATGGCCCTGGGGGGGAAATTCGCATATCATAATGATGCTTCAGAGACACCGGATACACTGCAGACTGTCTTTGAATTTGATGATTTCTCCATCCTTTGGGAACATGCTACAGGGATTGACGGGGGCAATTACGGCAGGAACCATGGAATCGCATTTATCGGGAATATGGGCACGCTGGTATTGGACCGAAATGGCTGGGAGGTCATTCCGGAGAAGGAATTCCAGGGTTGGGGCAAGGAAGGGATACCCAAAATGGAAGCACTGCCTTTACAACAGAATAAGGGCAATGGATTGGACCTCCATACCGTGAATTTTATTGAGGCTGTAAAAAGCAGGGATGCCTCACAGCTGAATGCCCCGATAAAAATTGGCTACGATGCTGCCCTGGTATCCCATATGGGCAATGTGGCATATAAGACTGGCAACCGTTTGTACTGGGATGCCGTGAAAGGGAAATTCACGGATGGGGAGGCCAACAAATATCTCGATGCCACCTATCATAACGGATGGGAATTACCGGCGTAAACAACAGGGAATGGTTTCTGCATTACCCTCATGCTGCGAGGACACTTGCCTGGTGGAAATATAGTCTGGAATGCCGGGGGGGGGAAGTATACTGCTTTTTAGGGCAGCTTACCTAAGTGGTTTTTACCGGAATCTATCATGGAGGCCAACGCCATTTTCGATCATGGGAATAATCTTATCCAATCTGGCTACTTTTGTTTTCTGCATTTTGGCATCTGAAAGGTATTCGCAGAATTCCCGTTGTTTAAATGGGGTCAGCGCATCAAATGCAACTTTTAATATTTTGTTTTCCCTGAGGGTATCCTTCAGCAAATCGGGCATTACAACCTTCCCGGCTTTCCGGTCCGGTTTCAACTCCCTGCCTGTTTTTTGATTTTCTATTGCTTCCTTCATATAGGCAAGAACCGTTGATTTATCGATTTCATCCACGCTTTTAAATTTCCAATGGCGCATGGCCTTTGTCTTTCCCTCCTGTGCATTTTCAAGGACATGTTTAGGGTCGATCAAAAAGACTCCATTAAAAAACCATACCCCAAAATGATTTTTGAATGCCATGATTCCCAGGACATTTTTACCATCAACCGTATATACCGGGGCACCCCATTTGACCGATTCCTGCAACTCTGTCTTGTGTGCTATTTCCCGCAAGATAGCAATGCCCTCCTTAAAGGGATGTTCCCTGGCAAAAAAAGCTTCAAGTTTCTCGAATGAACTCATGGCATATATTTAATAGCTGTAATTTCGCAAATTTTCAGGATAACGGCAATAGCTTTTTGCATGCTTTCCACCGCAATAAATTCATACCGCCCATGAAAATTATGTCCCCCGGCAAAAATATTCGGACATGGCAACCCCATGTAACTGAGCTGGGATCCATCTGTACCCCCACGGATAGGTTTGATGACAGGTTCTATGCCAAGCGATAACATCGCTTCCTTTGCAATTTCCACAATATGGAAAACCGGCTCTATCTTTTGCTTCATATTGAAATACTGATCCTTTATATCGAGGGTCAGGACATCCCCGTGACGCTCCTTTAACCGCTTTGCGATATCCTTCAGGTGTTGTTTCCGATTTAGGAAATCCTGCATGTCATGGTCCCTGATGATGATTTCCATCTCTGCACTTTCTATATCCCCATCAATATGGTGGATATGAAAGAAACCATCCCTGCCTTCTGTCAGTTCCGGGACTTCCTTCGCTGGCATTGCTACCATAAATTGCTGCAGGATAAGGATGGCATTGACCATTTTACCTTTGGCATAGCCGGGATGTACACCAGTGCCGCGAATCGTTACTTTGGCTGCGGCCGCATTGAAATTTTCGTATTCCAATTCACCTACAGCACTCCCATCCATTGTATACGCCCATTGAGCGCCAAACTTTCCAACGTCAAAATGGTGCGCCCCCCTTCCAATTTCTTCATCCGGGGTAAAACCCACCCTTACCTTTCCGTGTTGTATTTCCGGGTGTTGCAACATATACTCCATGGCCGTCATAATCTCCGTTATCCCCGCCTTGTCATCTGCCCCCAATAAGGTACTCCCATCGGTAACAATCAGGGTTTGCCCTTTATACAGCTCCAATTCCTTAAAATACTGGGCCGAGAGCACCAGCCCACGATCCTTGTCGAGCATAATATCTTGTCCATCATATGCCGGGATCACCCTTGGCTTTACATGGGTCCCGGAAAAATCCGGGGAGGTATCATAATGTGAAATAAAGCCAATGGTAGGAATATCAAAGAGAATATTGGCAGGTAAAGTTGCCATGATATAGGCATTTTTATCCAGGGTTACATCCTGCATCCCCATTTCTTCAAGTTCCCGTGCAAGTTTCCGGGCAAGATCCCATTGTTTTTGTGTACTGGGTGTAGTCTCTGAAAGAGGGTCACTCTGGGTATCCACGGTAACATAGGAGATGAATCTGTCTATAATTTGCTGCATATATAATTTTTGAGCAAAAATACAGTTTATATACAAGTTATAGAACGTAACCCTCAGAGCCGATATAAGATGAAAAGCAATTTTTATTATTTCCTGCTGATCACCATTTTTTTAGGTACTACTGTGAATGCGCAATTGGATAACTGCACCATGGGCATGGGCGGACCGGATACCGGAGTCATTACGCAGGTCTTTCAGCTGAATGATAAACAAATTTCCCAAATGGAGTTCTGGATTGGGGAACTGGTAACAGAGAACAAACTGGTTGAAGACCAGATCAAGGTATTGTTTGACACCCACCCCCAGGCCAACCAGGATGAATTGACTACAATGGCCACAAAATATAAAGCTTTAAAAGACCAATTGGTGGCGCTTTCCCTTAACTATGACAGGAAATTGCTGGGGATATTCAATGAAAAGCAATACCAGCGGTATGTTGAACTATGTGCTGAAGCTTTAAGGCAACCCTTAATTCCCTATACTGAAGAAGTTGCAGAACCCGAATAGTGCAATATAATCCCGGGATCAGGGAACTTTACTCTCCTTAAGTTTGTATTTTTGGCGAAATTTTCACGGCCGCATGTACAAGTTCCTGATCAGACCCTTCCTGTTTTTATTTAATCCGGAGAAGGTACATCACTTCTCATTTACTGTAATCCATACGCTTTCCAAAATTGGTTTTTCCGGCTTATTCCAGACATGGTATACCCTCAGGGACACCAGACTTGAACGGGAAGTTTTTGGCCTGGTGTTTAAAAATCCGGTCGGATTGGCGGCAGGGTTTGACAAGGATGCCCTATTGTTCAATGAATTATCGGATTTTGGTTTTGGTTTTATCGAAATAGGGACGGTTACCCCCAAACCTCAGGATGGCAATCCCAAGCCCCGGCTTTTCAGGTTGAAAACAGACCAGGCCATTATTAACCGTATGGGTTTTAACAATAAAGGGGCGCAGGAAGCAGCAAACCGTTTAAAGAAGCCCCATAATGTACTTATCGGCGGAAACATCGGCAAAAATAAAAGTACCCCCAACGCCGAAGCCGTAAATGATTACCTGCTCTGTTTAGAAACACTTTTTGATCATGTGGATTATTTTGTGGTCAACGTAAGCTCCCCCAATACCCCCGGCCTTCGGGAATTGCAGGACAAGGAACCCCTGACCGAACTCCTGGCGGCACTGAAGCGGGAGAATACCAAATTAGCAATTCAAAAGGGGGTTGGGGAGAAACCAATCCTTTTAAAGATCGCGCCTGACCTTACAGAAAACCAGTTGCTGGATATTATCACAATTGTGGCCAATACATCAATAGACGGGGTGATTGCCACCAATACAACATTGGAAAGGCCGGGCCTCAGGGCGAAAACCCTGGCCGATGAAAAAGGAGGGCTCAGTGGCAAACCCCTTGCGAAAAGGAGTACGGACGTGATCCGATTCCTGTCCGAAAAAAGCAATAAAGCTTTCCCGATCATTGGCGTGGGGGGAATCCATTCCCCTGAAGATGCCCTTGAAAAATTAGCAGCTGGAGCGGACCTGATACAATTGTGGACCGGTTTTATCTATGAAGGCCCCGGACTGGTACGGAAGATCAATGAAGCCATTTTGGCAAAAATTTGATGCCGCACCAGTACAAATAGCCATTCCTTCTGTTTATCATTCCTGCCTGGACCAATAATCTACCACCAGGACATCTTCAAGATGGGGTTCGAGCAACTTGACAAATGTAAGGTGTTCCGGATGCGGGAGGTAAATGGCCCGGTCTGCCTCGCTTTCAAATGTCACAAAGAAGCAATGTGTAAACCCCTTTGCGAGGTTTTCAGGACTATTGTTAGTTCCCCATTCATAGGCATGGACCTCAGGGATCTTAGCTGGTAAGGCGCTAAAAGCCGAGGCTATTTCCGAAATTTTTGTATCCGGGGTACCTTCTTTGAATTTAAAAAGCACAACATGGCGGAGTAAACTGTCTGATTTCACAATTGATATTGGTGTTTTGATGAATTCCGGATCTTCCAGAGTACGGGATATTAAACCGATGGAGGAGAAGGCCATAATGGCTGCAATGGTGAGCTTGTATGTTGTCATGGTTGCTGGATTTATAGGTAAAAAAAAGGAATTATTCTTAAATAGTAACAAAATCCAGCAAAATAGTAATCCCTTTTTGCAATAATTATAGGATCCTATGGTAATTAACCTAATTTTAAACCCAGTCAGACTATCCTAAAAGTTGGAACCAGGCATTGAATTACGACATTCTTATTGCGTTCATAATGGCCACAGCGGCCCTTGCCATATCCCCGGGGCCGGACAATATTTATGTGCTTACACAGAGTATCACCAATGGAAAGGTTTCGGGCCTGGTTACCACAGCCGGACTTATATCTGGCTGCCTGGTGCATACCGCATTGCTGGCCTTTGGTGTTTCTGCCATCCTCAGGGAAAGTGACAAATTGTTTTTTTTGATCAAGCTGTTTGGCGCACTCTATTTGTTTTACCTTGCCTATAGATTATGGCAAACCAAGCCTTCCATCATACTTACCAACGAGGGGCGAACCCCAAAGGACCTGCCACAATTATTCAGGCAGGGATTTATTATGAATGTGCTGAACCCCAAAGTCACCATTTTCTTCCTCGCCTTTTTCCCTGGATTCCTTTTTAGCAAGGAATTGGATCCGGAAATCCAATTCTTTGTTTTGGGTTTGCTTTTTATGACGGTTTCTTTCGGTGTATTTGCGGTTATCGCAATACTGGCGGGAACCATATCAGCCTCGATTGAAAAGAACCCGGCAATTGCGATTGCATTAAAATGGTTACAAATCATTGTCTTCCTGGGCATTGCTATCTATCTGTTGATATCAGATAAATAATGGTAATTTTGTTGGTAACGGATGTTTTACATCAACCCGCGAATTGATAAGGTATGTCCAGATCGGTAAAGATCATTGAATGCCCAAGGGATGCCATGCAGGGCATTAAAAAGTTTATACCTACAGACGTTAAAGCCAGATATTTGCAGGCTTTGCTGGCCTGTGGATTTGATACAATTGATTTTGGCAGTTTTGTTTCGCCCAAAGCCATTCCCCAGATGGTAGATACGGCAGAAGTGCTCTCCAGATTAGACAAGTCGCGTTCCCAAAGCAAACTCCTGGCCATTGTGGCCAACATCCGTGGTGCAGAAGAAGCCAGTTCCCATCCTGCAATAGATTATCTGGGGTATCCTTTTTCCATATCGGAGAATTTTCAAATGAGGAATACCCATAAAACAATAGCTCAATCCATTGATGCGCTGCAACAAATCCTCTCCATAGCCGAGGCATCAGATAAGGAAGTGGTCACTTATATTTCCATGGGTTTTGGAAACCCCTACGGCGATCCCTGGAATGTGGATATAGTGGGGGAATGGACTCAGAAGCTGTCCGCAATGGGCGTGAAGATTTTATCGTTGTCGGATACCGTGGGAAGTTCCACCCCGGAAGTGATCGATTACCTCTTTTCCAACCTCATACCGAAGTTTCCGGGGATAGAATTCGGTGCCCACCTTCATACACATCCTTCAAAGTGGCATGAAAAGGTCGATGCCGCGTTCAAGGCAGGTTGCCGGCGGTTCGATGGGGCCGTACAGGGTTTCGGGGGATGCCCCATGGCTAAGGATGAACTTACCGGAAATATGCCCACCGAAAAAATACTTTCCTATTTTAATGCTGCCAGTGTAGATACGGGGGTTCAATGGATGGCGTTTGAATCAGCACACAACAAGGCAACGGACTTGTTTGGATCATATAAGTAAAAAGCACCTGGCAATGGAGATTGCAGATGCTTTTCATATAAAACCAACTTAAACCTAATAGCGCAGTTCAATCCCGGCATAGGCACCAAACGGATGCCCGGGGCGGAGCCCGGCTGGAACCCTTGCCACGGCATAGGTTTCATCCAGCAGGTTAATAATATTGGCAGTTAGGCTCAGGTGTTCGCTAAAGCGGTATTTTCCTGCAAAGTCAAGGATTAAATTGGAGCTAATCAGTTCGTCCTGCGGAATGGTTCCCGTACCGGCCTCAGTGCGGAATTCCCCATTGAAGCGTGCATTGAAATTTATCTCGAAATTCCGGTGTTCCAGTCCTATCCCCGCATTCAACAAGTGTTTGGAGATGTAAGGAAGCTCGTCCCCGGCATTGACTTCCCCCCATAGGTCATCAGCGCTTCCAAAACTATTAAGAAATTCGGTATCCGTATAGGTATAGGAAACGGTTAAGGGAAGAATATATGACTTATTGCCGGGAAGTAGATTGTAATTCAATAAAGCTTCAATTCCTGTAATACGCACTTCACCGGCGTTGAATTGGTCAAGGGAGCCCGTACCTCCAGTAGCGGCCAAATCACTCCCAAGCAAATTGCTGTAATCGTTGTAAAAGCCGACCAATTCCCCGTTGAGGTCTTCTCCGATGAAAAACCTGCCGCCAAGTTCATAGTTGATACTCTCCTCAGAATCCTGGCCAGACTGGTTGCCGGGGGGCGAGAAGCCCTTGTGAATGCCACCAAATACAGACAGGTTATCCAAATTGTAATTGAAACCCATTCCCGGAATAAAGACATCAACCTTGTTTTCCCTATCACTCAGGTTGGTCCCTATCCTGCCAGTATCCGCATTACCATAATCCTGTCGGGAAAGCACAATATTCTCATAGCGCAAACCCGGTGTAAGCGTTAGTTCGCCATATTTTATCTTATATAGCGCGAAGGTGGCAAAAGCCCTGGCATCGCTAACCCTGTTCGCATCGGTTCCGGGAATCCCCCCGCTGGTAAGTTGCATGATATTTTCTGTTATGGAATAATTATCTTCCCATTGGAAACGATCTTCCTCGTCAAAGTGGTAACGCAACCCGATTTCCAGGTCATGGAATGTTTTTGCCCCTGTCCAGTGGTAGTCAAGTTTGGTTTGTATTCCGGTTGATAGGTAATCCCGATTGTTGGCTTTAACTGAGAGAGCGTCTTCTCCACTGTTAACCTCCCCGCTGATAAGGTCGTAATAAGAGGACAATCCTTCGGGATCATTCAGGATTGCTGCGATGCCTTGGCGTTGCCCGTTAACGGTTACATTATCCAGTTTATACCAATTTCTGCTGAAATCATTACGATACCCAACCGTTGTGATCCTAAAGTAATCACTGAAGTTTAAGGTATGTGTGGCCATGAACTGTACATGTTCGGTGTTCATTTGATCTACCTGGGAGGAGGAATACCTTCTGAAAGGGGCTGAGTCGAAATCGGCCTGGGTTAGCCCGAGATAGGTTTCATCGGAAGATTCGTCCGAATACTGGAATTTGAGTTCCAGCTCCTGCCCGGTTGCAGCTTCAGGCCCGGTATTCAATCTGATTTTTGCTACCAGGTCATTTTTATCAAAGCCAGTATCGCCCCCATTGTCCAGTTCCTTGAAACCATTGGAATTATAATTGAGGTACTCCAGGGAGTAGCCAAAATTCTTCCGGCTGTCCCCAAGCTGGGTATGCAACTTGCCAGAGGAGAAACTTCCGTAACTAGTGGAAAGGAAAGCCTCAAATGCTTCGGGCACCTCAGTTGATAACATGTTTATGGCCCCGCCTGTTGTGAAGGGGCCGTATTGCACCTGACTCGAACCTTTAAGGATTTCGACGGATTGCATGCGAGCGATGGTAGGGAAATAATAGGCTGCCGGGGCGCTGTACGGGGCTGGTGCAATGAGGACACCATCTTCCATGAGGCTGATCTTTGCACTGCGTTCGGGCGATGTGCCCCGCAGGCTAATATTGGGGCGAAGGCCAAACCCATCTTCTTCATAGACATTTACCCCGGGTACGGTCCTAAGAGTCCGGTTTATATCCGTATAATTGAACTTCCTGATTTCTTCAGGGGAGATAAAGTAAGCCGACCCTGTGCGGTTCCTGGCTTCAAACTTGTTTCCGAAAATTACTTTGGCGTTTAATACCACCTCATTCAGGACTACCAAAGGAGCATCGGTGAGCGAATCGTTTTTTTGAGCTATTAGGCTGGAAATACTGAGCAAAAAAAGTGCTAGTATCTGGTTGGTTTGTCTCTTCATTCTATTTAGACTAAATTAAAATTAATTTAAAACAGCTGACAAATGTAATAAGTGAAAATTTTATTTCAAAGCTTATTTAGAATAAATAAAAATAAAGCACTGTTAAATTTTAAACATCAGGCACTTATAGGAGGATTATTTAAGATACCTCCTTATTGCTGTGTTGCTAATACAGAAAACGATGCATTTTTTGCGACCAAAATGAAACGATTACGGATACCTGATGGCAGCATTTGAAAGCGAAACTCATACGAATGAATCCATCAAAACCATCCCGGAAAACAAATGTTTTGATTTTCGCGGCAACCAGACGTATTCTCCCTGACATGCTAATGTTGCACCGGTTACCTTATGGATAAATGGCCATATCGCATAAGTCAGGAACACCTTGATGCTCTTGTATGGCTTTCTGTAATGCGGAAAAGAAAGATCACAACCGGGAACTCATAGAAGAAGTGGAGAGGGTAAAATGCCGTTGATTCATAATACATGTTTTTACAGCAACACCAGCACGGAAGAGAAGACATGCTGATCCGGTGGGCCAGGGCGGTCCTTGCATCCGTGGCCAATTAAATCAAAAGAATTCCTCCAGGTCTTACCCTGGGGTTTCCGAGCGGCGGGCTTATAGTAACAGGACCCTGCATTCATTTCACAGGATTCATGCGATAGCCCTGGGAGCCTAGTATTTGCAAAGCATCCCGGGAGCCGCTTTCATCGGGTTGGCACAATCTGAGTTTTATATCGAGAACAATTGGTACACTTGGGTCAATCCTTAAGATCTTCCCGCTTTTCAAAAGGAATAAGGCCAATAGGCATGGCAGATATCAATTCCATTTCTTAAGGGGCGCACCATTTGGTTTTATGTACTATATTTGCACGCAATTAATCCTTAATTGCCATGAAAGCCCACCTTAACAAAATTCTCGGAGAAGGTCTAACCTATGATGATGTCCTGTTGGTGCCCGCCTACTCAGAGGTACTGCCCCGTGATGTAAACATCCAAACAAAATTTACCCGTAATATCACCATCAATGTACCTATTGTTTCCGCTGCCATGGATACTGTGACAGAATCCCAGATGGCCATTGCGATGGCCCAGGAGGGGGGGATAGGGGTACTCCATAAAAATATGACCATCGAGCAGCAAGCTACCAAGGTACGAAAGGTGAAACGCGCAGAAAGCGGTATGATCCTGGATCCTGTGACGCTCCCTTTGAATGCATTGGTAAAGGATGCCAAGGCCAGCATGAAGGAATTCGGTATTGGGGGTATTCCCATTGTCGACGAGGACAAAAAACTGATAGGGATCGTAACCAACCGCGACCTTCGGTTTGAGAAGAACAACAACCGCCCTATTGCGGAGGTCATGACTTACAAAAATTTGGTAACCGTTGCAGAGGGAACCTCCCTGAAACAGGCTGAGGGCATCCTTCAGGAAAACAAAATCGAAAAATTACCGGTCGTCAATAAAGAAAATATCCTGGTAGGTCTCATCACCTTCAGGGATATCACCAAACTGTCCCAGAAGCCTATGGCCAATAAGGATATTTACGGAAGGCTCCGGGTTGCCGCTGCTGTTGGTGTTACCCCCGATGCAGTGGAACGTGTGGATGCCCTTGTGAGTGCTGGCGTAGATGCAGTCGTCATTGATACAGCCCACGGCCATACTAAAGGCGTTGTGGGAGTACTCAAGGCGGTAAAGGAAAAATATCCGGACCTGGATGTCATTGTTGGGAATATTGCTACTGGTGCTGCCGCAAAATACCTGGTAGACGCAGGGGCCGATGCGGTCAAGGTGGGTATCGGGCCTGGTTCTATCTGTACCACCCGAGTGGTCGCCGGGGTTGGTTTTCCGCAATTTTCTGCCGTATTGGAAGTAGCAGCAGCCATC
The DNA here is from genome assembly GCA_041743975.1 of Zeaxanthinibacter sp. Lineage (GTDB taxonomy): Bacteria > Bacteroidota > Bacteroidia > Flavobacteriales > Flavobacteriaceae > JTS-RE37. The sequence continues at coordinate 10,869 of JBGTLT010000200.1, read as the reverse complement.
AAAGGCAGCGGCATCCCAGTGATAGCCGATGGAGGCATCCGGTATACCGGGGATATTCCGAAAGCCATAGCTGCAGGAGCAGACAGCGTTATGCTGGGTTCTTTGCTGGCAGGGACCCGTGAATCCCCTGGGGAGACAATAATATATGAGGGACGTAAATTTAAATCGTACCGGGGTATGGGATCTGTGGAAGCCATGAAGGAAGGCAGCAAGGACCGGTATTTTCAGGATGTTGAGGACGATATTAAAAAACTGGTACCGGAAGGCATCGTAGGGCGGGTACCCTATAAGGGCGACCTGTATGAAAGCATACTCCAGTTTATTGGCGGCCTGCGGGCTGGAATGGGCTACTGTGGGGCAAAAGATATCGTATCCCTGAAAGAAAACGGGCGCTTTGTAAAAATTACTTCAAGTGGTATCGCTGAAGGCCATCCGCATGATGTGACCATCACGAATGAATCCCCTAACTACAGCAGGTAACCCACTGACCCGGTGATAACGTGAATTCCTTACATAAGCTGTGGCATAGCAGATTTGAAATATAACCCCCAGTCTGGATAATGTCACTTGTAAACCTTTTGACGGATACCGCCAGTGAAATGCTAACCCCATTATGTCCTTCTGCATGAAGAACATCGGTTTTTTTTCACCCACACAAGACCGTAATTAGAAAGGGTAATAGAACAGGGGGAATGGATGCCTAAAGTGTTATTTTCCCTCGCTATAGGTCTTCCAATCTTTTACTTTGTAGATGTCATCCCCGAAATATTTGGCAATGTTTAAAAACGGTTCTGGCTTTTGGTACCCGGGTACCGGGGATAAAATTTTCATTTCGGAATCCAGAAAGATTACCGTCGGATAGCTGAGCCGGCCTTGCATAAGCGCAGCCGCCAATTCATGGTACCCACTCCTGCCTGAGGGCACGAACTTATAGGTTTTTCCTTTAAATTCGATGGGTTCCTTGTTTTCCCCATCGAGCTTGACCATATAGAAGTTCTGTTTCATATAGGCAGCCACCTCCGCATCCTGGAAGGTATCCTTATCCATTTTTTTGCACCAGCCACACCAGTCGGTATAGACATCAACAAATATCTTCTTGGGATTTTTCTCGGTTTCTACAAGGGCAGCAGCCTCCTCCCAGCTTAACCAGTTTACTTTCTGGGCTATGGCACTATGGCTAACCAATCCGATAATGGTAATAAGCACGTATTTTGATAGGGTTGTCCTCACGTAAAAAGTCGTTTGATTTATAGGATATCAGTCCAAATACTATTCCAAAACTAACGAAAATTAAGAAAGAATATTTTAAAGGGCCTCCCGTAAGTTGTTTATTTGGCTTCTGCCTTTTCCTTTTTAGGGGTGAACAAGCCTTTTACTACTACCTGACCCCGTACCAGGTCATCAAAAGTCTCCCGTTCCCTAATAAGGTGGGCCTCTCCTTTGTGCCACAGGACCTCCGGAGGCCTGAATCTCGAATTGTAGTTGCTGGCCATTGTAAAACAATAGGCCCCGGCATTCCTGAAACAGAGGATATCCCCCTCCGAAATTTCGTTGATCCTTCGGTTGTTTCCAAAGGTATCGGTCTCGCAGATATACCCCACTACCGAGTAGTAGCGCTCCCTTCCTTCAGGATTTGACAGATTGATGATATCATGTGTAGCACCATAAAGCATAGGCCGGATAAGATGGTTAAATCCGGAATCCACACTGGCGAATACGGTAGAGGTCGTTTGTTTAACCACATTGACCTTTGCCAGGAAGAACCCGGCTTCACTGACCAGGAACTTTCCCGGTTCAAAAGCCAATGTCAGTTCCCTGCCATATTCCTCGCAAAAATCATTGAATTTCCCGGTCAGTTTTTCACCTAGTTCTTCGATATTGGTTTGGATATCCCCCGCTTTATAAGGCACTTTAAAGCCACTTCCAAAATCTATAAAATCGAGATTCCGGAAGTTTTTTGCGGTTTCAAAGAGTATTTCAGAAGCATACAAAAAAACGTCAATATCCAGAATATCGCTGCCAGTGTGCATATGGATACCGTTTATTTTCATTTTGGTAAGCTCCACGATCCGCAAGAGGTGGGGAATTTGGTGTATGCTGATCCCGAATTTGGAATCGATATGTCCCACAGAAATCTTGGAATTGCCTCCTGCCATCACATGTGGGTTGATCCGGATGCATACCGGAATATCCGGGTGTTTACTCCCGAATTGTTCCAAAATGGACAGGTTGTCGATATTGATCCGGACACCCAGGACGGCTGCCTCTTCAATTTCTTCCAGGGACACCCCATTGGGTGTGTATATTATATTTTCAGGTTTAAATCCGGCCATTAGGCCCAGTTTGACCTCCTGTATGGAAACCGTATCCAGGCCGCTTCCCAGGCTGTTCATCAACCTTAGGATCGTTATATTGGACAATGCCTTGGCAGCATAATTCAATTTCAATTTTTTAACCCCCCTGAAAGCATCTGTGAGCCGGTTAAACTGGGATTCTATCTTCTCAGAATCGTAAACATATACGGGGTTCCCGAATTTTTTAGCAATAGTTAAAAGCTCCGAAGCATTCATATACAAGTTCTTTCCCGCAAAGCTAACCTTCCTCTGCTCTCCATACAAAAAAAAACGCCCGAATATAAAATAATACAACAAAAAGTGACAAATATAACAATCCATAGTGTACTGCATTTGCCATAATCTGTCGCGCTTCGTATTTTTATGCGAAATTGGCTTTATGAAATTACCCTTGTTTCCGTTGCGGTCTGTTTTCTTTCCCGGGGAAAAGGTTCCCCTGCACATTTTTGAGGAACGCTATAAGGAGCTTATCCATGACTGTAGGTCAGACGCTCTGACTTTTGGCATCCCGGTTTATATATATGACAACATTGCCTATGGCATTGAAGTTCAGTTAATGGAGGTGGTCACAACCTATGAAAATGGTGCTATGGACATCGTCTGTGTTGCCCGGCAGGTTTTTAAGGTCCTGACTTTCGACAATGAAATGGAGGGTAAGCGTTACGCAGGGGGAGTGGTTCAGTTCCTGGATAATATCAACGATGGTGAAAAAGAAGACAAGATTGAAGTGTTGGCCCATCTGGAAGAATTATATGGCCTTATGGATGTCCCCTTTACACAAATCCCGGTCGAATTATTCAATAGTTACCTTCTGGCCCATAAGATGGGTCTGTCCTACGAACAGGAATACCAGTTGTTGCAGCTGTCCAGGGAAAGTGAAAGGCTCAGCTTTATAAGAACACATCTGCTGGCAACGATCAAAGTCCTGCGGGATGTAAACAAGACCAAGGAGAGAATTGATTTGAACGGGCATTTCAGGAATTTTGATCCATTGGACTTTGGGGATTTCAAACTTTGAAATATGTCCGATGGAATGGGCGTGACCCTCTAAAATACCAAATTCCCTTCCCGGGTGATTATTTTTGAATCCATGGATCATTTTTTAGGGGCGATTGTTTAATTCATTAGTCTAACTGATACCTGTTTCCTATTTTTGCAGGGAACCTAAGCAGACAATTATGAATCTTCACGAATATCAGGGTAAAGAAATTTTGGCAAGTTTTGGAGTGCGCATTCAGAGGGGCATTGTTGCACATAACGCTGCAGAAGCTGTCGATGCCGCCAAGCAACTCACAAGGGAAACAGGAACTGCTTGGCACGTTATCAAAGCCCAGATCCATGCCGGTGGGCGCGGAAAAGGCGGGGGTGTAAAGCTGGCCAAAAACCTGAAGGAAGTGGAAGAAATAGCCGGATCCATAATTGGTATGAACCTGGTTACGCCGCAAACACCGGCTAAAGGAAAAAAAGTTCACCAGGTACTCGTGGCAGAAGATGTTTACTACCCAGGCAAAAGTGACACCAACGAGTTCTATATGTCGGTCCTGCTCAACCGTGCCAAAGCCAGGAATATGATCATGTATTCCACCGAAGGAGGCATGGACATCGAACAGGTTGCGGAGAAAACCCCGCACCTTATCTTTACTGAGGAGATCAACCCCTCTACCGGGTTAATGCCTTTCCAGGCCCGGAGGATTGCCTTTAACCTGGGACTTTCAGGCGTTGCCTTCAAAGAAATGACCAGTTTCGTGACAGCTTTGTACAGGGCATATGTGGAAAGCGATGCAAGCTTGTTCGAGATCAACCCGGTGTTAAAAACATCAGACGATAAGATTATGGCTGTTGATGCCAAGGTATCCATAGATGACAATGCGCTGTATCGCAGGAAGCAGTATGCGGAAATGCGCGACTTGCGGGAAGAAAATGCGATAGAAGTGGAGGCACGGGCGGTAGGACTCAATTATGTGGACCTTGATGGCAATGTTGGGTGTATGGTGAATGGGGCAGGCCTGGCAATGGCGACGATGGACCTGATTAAAATGGCAGGTGGTGAACCGGCGAACTTTTTGGACGTAGGTGGTACAGCAGATGCCAAAAGGGTGGAGGAAGCTTTCAGGATCATTCTGAAGGATTCGGCTGTAAAAGCCATACTTATCAACATCTTTGGGGGTATTGTGCGCTGTGACAGGGTAGCCCAGGGCGTGGTAGATGCATACAAAAATATGGGTGATGCCATAAAAGTCCCCATCATAGTGCGGTTACAGGGTACGAATGCTGAGCTGGCAAAAGAAATTTTGGATAATTCCGGACTGGCGGTTCATTCTGCGGTACAGTTCCAGGAAGCGGCAGACAAGGTAAAGGCAGTCCTTTCATAAGATTCAGGTTTACCTGGATGCCGGTAGTACAGGCAGTGTGGGTCCACACTGCTTTTTTTTATGAATTCCACTTCCCGTGCCTATAGGACACTGTCCCTTCAGATCTTTTGTTAAATATTCGTTAATCCATAACTGGGGATGTAACAGCAGTTCCTGCCTGCTCGTCTTTTTGAGACATTCATCAATTAATCACATTTAATATGAACATCATGAAAACACTGAAAATCGTTACGGTAGCCTCGATGCTACTCTTTGTGGGGAACCTCTCTGCCAGGGAGCCCAAAAAGGACAATGGGGGAACAAAACCGCTGTCCAAGCAGATTGCCTATATGCTGAAAGGGTCTGCCATTCCTGTAAAAGACAAAGACCTGAAGGCTAAAATTGTATTTACGCTTAACCAGGATCAGGAAATTGTCGTGCTTGCGATCCATTCTGAAAGTCCGGAACTTGCAACGCTGATCAAAAGGAAACTTACCGATAAAAAAATGGTGGTTTCCAATTGGGTGGACGGCAAGAAGTACATGGTTCCCGTCAGGGTGACAACCTAAGCCGGAATTCAATGCCCGTATTCCTGACATCCATGACGCATTGTTTATTATGGAGAAAGCAAGATGTCAAGAGGGGCATTGATTAATATTATGTTAAAAAGACAATTAATTGTAACATTCTTATCCGGTTAGCGTCTTTACTATTAAATCATCAATTCATCAAACAATCATTAAACAAGCAATGTCATGAGAAAAATCAGTTTAATTATGGTAGCTGCAATGCTACTTTCTGCGGGGAGCCTTTTTGCAAACGACGCCAATTCCTCAGATCCAGCCAAGAGTCTTTCCAGTCAGATCGGTGAACTTCTGGATGATAATCCTTTTATTGTTGAGGATTTCGACCTTGTAGCCAATGTCAAATTCACGCTTAATGAGAAGCGCGAGATTGTGGTACTCGATGTTCAAACATCCAATCCCGTTTTGGAATCATTTGTGAAGGCAAGATTAAATTATCAGAAAGTGGATATGTCAGATTTCCATGAAGGAAGGCTGTATACTGTTCCTGTTCGGATCACCGGATAGTAAAACAGAAGGTGGTATAAAAATCCTGAACCATTCCGACAAATATCGGACGGGTTTTTAGGATTTTTTTTTGTTTTTATACTTCACATATCCTAGGACAGGCTTGTTGGCCGGGGGCCGGGGCTTTTTTATGATCTTTTCAGGAGCCGGTTTTTTAAGGACCTCCAGGGGTATTTTTGGATCTTCTTTGGTCCCCCGAAGGTGGATGACCAATGCATTCAGGAAATTCCGGAGTACCTGGTCGCCACACTCCTTATATTTGGGATGGCCTTCGCTCCTGCAAAAGGAACCGATCTCGCTTTTGGAGATCCTGAAATCTACCAGTTTGAGTATTTCCACAATCTCGTCATCTCGTAACATCAGGGCTACCCTCAGTTTTTTCAGGATATCGTTATTCGTCATAATGATCTTTTTTGCAAGGTATTACAAATTTCAGAAGTGGGGAGAACAGCTGCCATTTTTCCCTTATTTTTATAATAAACCCCCGATTTCATGGTTATAGTCATGTGATTAAAAGAACCCCAACCTTTAACAGCAATGAGTACCTACGCGGAAAAATTAAGCATATTATCGGAAATGATCGCTTTTGCCACAACGGATCATGAAATCAATAGTGCCGAATACGATTTCCTGCTCGGGGTTGCCAGCCATTTGGGGGTTGCACGGGAAGTTTTTGATTCACTGTTCAACAAAAAGGTCAAAAGGATCATTCCCAAATCCCAGGCAGAACGCATCCTTCAATTTCACAGGCTTGTACTGCTCATGAATGTGGACCAGGTTATTGACCAGCAGGAAATCAGCAAGTTACACAATGTAGGCCTGGGGATGGGACTGCCACCATCTGCCATCGAGCAGGTGCTGTCCATTATGCATCGGTATCCCGACAAAATCATTCCTCCGGAGGTATTGATCAATATCTTCAAGGTTTATTATAACTAATTCCTTCCCCCTTTTCTTTTTTTGTTAAAAGTCAATCCATTCAATAGGAATCATTCCGTTCTTTTTCATCGATTTGCAGACATATTGACATGAATAAGCGCCAATAAGCAGACAAAAAGGCGCTTAATTTCACTTGGTATGGCATTTGTTCTTTTCATTTTGAAAATAAAAATGAATGTTTAATCCATAAAATTGAAAGCCATGAGTATTATAAAAAGAAGCAATGTACTATTTCCATCATTGATGAATGAGATTTTTAAGCCCGACTGGTTTGGGGGTATGGACAACTTCGCAACACAAGTGCCTGCCGTTAACATTAAGGAAAACGAAAAAGATTATGAATTGGAGTTGGCCGTGCCGGGGATGAACAAGGAGGATTTTAATGTAGAAGTGGATCATAATATAATGACCGTTTCTGCTGAAATTGAAAAGGAGGATACTGAATCAAATGAAAATTATACCCGAAGGGAGTTTTCTTATTCCTCTTTTAAGAGGTCCTTTACCTTACCTGAAACAATTGCCGATGATAAAATCAAAGCAGCCTACAAGGATGGAGTATTGAAACTGACACTTCCTAAAAAGGAGGAAGCGCTTCCCAAGCCCAAAAGGATGATATCCATAGGGAAGTAATATTGAGTTACAGGTGTGCCTCTTTCCATAAAATAGCGGAGGTGGGGAAGGTACACCATAATGGTTTGTTTGTTTTTTCGGTTGGTTAATGGGAGCGTCCTGGCCACTGTCCCGGTTTAGTGCCGGCTCTGGCCCAGGGCGCTCTTTTATTCACTATACATAAAAAACCTCTGAGGAGGGTACCGGATCATGCCTTTTGACTGAAATCCTTAATTTAGGCCTGTCTAAAAAATACTCGTAAAAAATTAATAACCAGCACTTTGAATCAAGTTATATAAGTTTAAACTTTATAAATGAAGCGAGGGTAATCCTTGGGCATCCACGCCGATTTTGATACAGATTATTCCTGGGCCTGGAGCATTTTTATCTCATCCCGCAACTTTGCAGCCTGCATAAAATCGAGGTCCTTGGCGGCCTTCTCCATGGCCTTTCTTTTATCGCGGATCATTTTACTTTTCTGATCTTTGGTGAGGTATTCCATATCCGGTTCAGCAGCCCGTATTTCTTCCTTAATAAAATGGTAGGTTGAAACGGAATTTTTTGCAAGGGCGTTATCAAGGCTTTTGTTCAGGGAAGTAGGAATAATATTGCGTTCAAAATTATAATTCATCTGCTTTTCCCGCCTGTAATTCGTTTCATCTATGGTTTTTTGCATACTGGCCGTTATTTTATCAGCATACATGATAGCCTTCCCGTTAAGATGGCGGGCGGCCCTTCCAACGGTTTGGGTCAGGGACCGGTTGCTCCTCAAAAAGCCTTCCTTGTCAGCATCTAAAATGGCTACCAGGGATACTTCCGGAAGGTCCAACCCTTCCCGGAGTAAATTAACGCCTATCAGTACATCAAAAACCCCCTTTCTCAGGTCCTGCATGATCTCAACTCGTTCCAGGGTATCTACATCACTATGGATATACCGGCACCTGATATTGATCCGGGCAAGGTATTTCGCCAGTTCTTCTGCCATTCTCTTCGTCAGGGTAGTCACCAGTGTCCGTTGGTCCTTCTCAACCCTAAGTTGTATTTCCTCCACCAGGTCATCAATCTGGTTCAGGCTTGGCCGTACCTCGATCTCCGGATCCAGCAATCCCGTTGGCCTGATCACCTGTTCCACAAATACCCCCTGGCTCAGCTGCAGTTCGTAATCCGCCGGGGTGGCACTTACAAAGATGGCCTGTCGCTGCAGGGCTTCAAATTCCTCAAATTTCAGAGGCCTGTTATCCATGGCTGCCGGTAACCGGAATCCGTATTCCACCAGGTTTTCCTTCCTCGACCGGTCACCGCCGTACATGGCGTGTACCTGTGGGATGGTCACATGGCTTTCATCTATTACCATCAGGTAATCATCGGGAAAGTAATCCAGAAGGCAGAATGGCCGGGTTCCCGGTTCCCTGCCGTCCAGGTAACGGGAATAATTTTCAATCCCGGAACAATACCCAAGTTCCCGTATCATTTCAAGATCGAAATTGGTGCGTTCCTCCAGGCGTTTTGCTTCCAGTGGCTTCCCTATTCCTTTAAAATAATCCACCTGGTTAACCAGGTCATGCTGAATCTGATGGATAGCATTCTGGAGGACATCGGGGGAGGTTACAAACATGTTGGCAGGATATATCGTTAACCGCTCATACACTTCTACCAATTGATTTTTAAGAGGGTCAAACGCCTCTATCTCCTCAACCTCATCCCCGAAGAAATGGATCCGGAAGGCATGGTCTGCATAACTGGGGAATACATCCACCACATCACCCTTGACCCTGAAATTTCCGTTTTTGAAATCCGCCGTTGTCCTGGAATAAAGGCTTTGAACCAATTGGTGTAAAAATTTGGTGCGCGAGATCACCTGTGCTTTGGCTATGGTGATTACGTTTTTCTGAAATTCCGCCGGGTTGCCGATACCGTAAAGGCAGGAAACGGAGGCTACCACCAGGACATCCCGCCTTCCGGATAACAGGGAAGACGTGGTGCTCAGCCGGAGTTTTTCTATATCCTCATTGATGGACAGGTCCTTTTCAATATAAAGTCCGCTTGTGGGGATATAGGCTTCGGGTTGGTAATAATCGTAATATGAAACGAAATATTCCACCGCATTTTCCGGGAAGAACTGTTTGAATTCGGAATACAGCTGCGCTGCCAGCGTTTTGTTATGGGCCAGTACCAGGGTAGGTTTCTGGACGTCTTCTATGACATTGGCTACTGTAAATGTTTTGCCCGACCCGGTTACCCCCAGCAAGGTCTGATAGGATTCACCTGTCCTGATTCCTTCAACCAGTTGTTTAATAGCTTCGGGCTGGTCTCCAGTGGGTTTGAATTCTGAAACAACTTTAAATTTCATTCCTTAAAAATACAAAAGCCCCTCCGGTTTCGCCCTGGCCGGATGCTAAATATTTGAGGCTATCTTTTAAGGCTGAAATGCCCGGTTATTTCCTGGCCATTGGAGGCATTGGCCTTAAACCAATAGTCAGATGCCGGGAGTGGTTTACCGTTGAACTCCCCATCCCACCCTTCTGAACCTTGAAGGAGCATAGTTACCAGGATCCCGTATCGGTCAAAGATGGCAATGGTTTCCACCCTCAACCCAAAATTTTCCGGAGGGGAAATGAATTTCCAGAAATCATTGATACCATCCCCATTGGGGGTAAAAAAGTTGGGAAAATCATCCCGGGTCAGATCCCGGTCAACACTCCTTTCCACGATCCCACACCCATTTTTGTCCCTCACATAAGCTGTATGATTCCCTCCCTGGACCCCTGTGAAAACAGGGTTATCCTGATAGGGCCCTTCACTATTGTCAAGAGCGTATTCATAACTGCCGCCACCGGTTACCCGGATGGTAATTTGCTTCCCCTCAGCGAGGTTCAGCACCTCAATTGACTGGAAAGTTGCTTCCTCGGACACCACAACGGTGAATAATTTATAATCGGAGCAAGTCACTTCCCTCCCGTTTATGATCCGCACGTTATAAGCCTCATACCGATACCGGCCAGGTTCCATAACCGGCGCTTCCTGTTCAACAGAGATCAATGTTTCAGCGCTGCCCGAGTTCGTCCGGAACCATCTGAATCCATCGGCAGTATCCCCGGTGCTGATGATATAGGGTAACTCATTACTACAGATTCCCACAATATCCGGAAAATTAACTTCCGGCTTGATAGTAATTTGTTCCCCGGTGGTTTCATCAATAAACGGTTCACAATAATCTATGGCAGATCCCGTAAAGAAACTTTCTTCTGTGCAACTAAACAGGGTCCCATTATCATTATAAGGCGTGATCCTAACATATATGCGTGTTTCCTGTGGAAGGTCTTCCGGGGGTTCATATGTCAGGGTATTCAGTGCATCAAAATTGTCCAGTAATTCCACCCCGCCTGGTGTTGTTCCTAAATTAAGGTTGTAACCGGTTGCCGTAGGGGCGTATTGCCATGTGATCTCCGTTACAATGGTCACATTCTCTGCATTGTTGTCCGGCGCAACCAGGAACGTACAGGGCGGGGCGGTGGTGACATCCAC